>CAKZOU010000053.1 GCA_937138255.1 uncultured Paracoccaceae bacterium | reverse complement strand
CATCATGATGGGCGACGACCGCGCGGTGCGCGATGTCTGGATCGCCGGAAAGCGCGCCCTGCGCTAGAACAGGCTGCAATCGCCGGGGCGCGGGTCACCGTAGATCATTACCCAGTAATCCCCTGCCCGCCCGACCCCGTATTCCGAGACTTGCGAATTTAGAATATTGGCGCGGTGCCCTGGCGAGTCCATCCAGCCCCTCACGACAAGTGCCACGGTTTTCCAACCAGACGCTATGTTTTCGCTGACAACATTATAGCAATAGCCCTGCAGGCGAACGCGCGTGCCGACGGTATAGCCAGTTGACCCAATATGGGTCAGCGTGCCCATCGTCGCCATATCGAGCGCATGGGCCTCGGCGGCGGCGGTGAGGCGGCTGTCGCGTGTGAGAAGGGGCAAGCCGGCGTTCACCCGTTGAAGATTGATCTGCTCAGGCAGGGTTCCGGCGCTTTTCATCTGCGCGGCCGCCACGTTGAGCGCGGCAGAGGGCGAGCCTACGAGTGGATCAGGAGCGGGCTGGCAAGCGGCAAGAACTGCAAGCGCCGCGCTGGTGAAGATGACTCTGGAAATGGCTCTAAACACGACTACCTCCCACTATGGCTCTGCCCCGCCCTCTATCGATGATGCCCCAGCCCTTTGATACCCGTCAACGGCGTCACACACGTTCGGCCAGTCGGTGTGCGAGGGCGTTCTGGCGGCTGATCGCTGTATCGAGATCAAAGCTCGTCACCTGCCCGTCGCGAACGATCTGGCGGCCCTCGACGATCAGGTGCTTCACCCGCGTCGGACCCGCAAGGAGAAGCGCCGCCGGATCCCAGCTTCCTGCACTCTCGACGCCACTCACGTCCCAAAGGGCAATATCGGCCCGCTTGCCCACGGCGATCCGCCCGCAATCCGGGCGGCCCAGCACATCCGCCCCGCCGCGCGTTGCAATCTCGAGCGCCTCGCGGGCGCTCATCGCATCGGCCCCGCGCGCGACCCGCTGAAGAAGCATCGCCTGCCGCGCCTCGGCAATGAGGTTGCCGGCGTCGTTCGAGGCCGAGCCATCGACCCCAAGCCCGACTTTTACCCCCAGATCGCGCATCCGCCGCACCGGGGCGATGCCGCTGCCAAGGCGGCAGTTCGAGCAAGGGCAATGGGCAACGCCTGTGTGGCTTTGGGCAAAGAGGACCATCTCCGCCTCGTCGAGCTTGACGCAATGCGCGTGCCAGACGTCAGCGCCGGTCCAGCCGAGATCCTCGGCATACTGGCCGGGGCGACAGCCGAACATCGCCTCGGAATAGGCGATGTCCTCGTCGTTCTCGGCCAGATGGGTGTGCAGCATCACGCCCTTGTCGCGGGCAAGGATCGCCGCATCGCGCATCAGGTCGCGGCTGACCGAGAAGGGCGAACAGGGCGCCACGCCCACCCGCACCATCGCGCCTTCGCGGGCATCGTGATGGGCGTCGATCACGCGGATGCAATCCTCAAGGATCGCAGCCTCGCGCTCCACGAGACTATCGGGCGGCAGGCCACCGGCGCTTTCGCCGATGCTCATGGCGCCGCGGGTCGGGTGGAAGCGCAGACCAACCTCGGAGGCGGCGGCGATCGTGTCATCAAGGCGCGAGCCATTGGGGAAAAGGTAGAGGTGGTCAGAAGTCAGCGTGCAACCCGACAGCGCAAGCTCGGCCAAACCGATCTGTGCGGAGACAAACATCTCCTCGGGGCCGAATTTCGCCCAGATCGGATAGAGCGTCTTGAGCCAGCCGAAGAGAAGCGCGTCCTGACCGCCGGGAACCGCGCGGGTCAGGGTTTGGTAGAGGTGGTGGTGAGTGTTCACGAGGCCCGGCGTCACCACGCAACCCCCCGCCTCGATCATCTCGGCGCCGGGCGCATGAAGCCTCTGCCCGATGGCGTGGATCACCCCGCCCCTGATGTGGATATCCGCGCCGGAAAGCTCGCGGCGGTTGTCGTCCATCGTCAGGACGGTTTGGGCATTGCGGATCAGAATGTCAGGCACGGTGTCTCCCTCTAGCCACCCCCTTCGGTGGATCGGGAGACGGCCGCCAGAAGGGGGATAAGGACGCGACCTCGTCACAGGCTACGCGAACAACGGGCCATTTTCAACTTGGAATCAAGCGCTTGAAAGGCTTTCTTGCAGGATTGCCAGAGCCTCCGTGTGAATGCCTGGATTGGCCGCTGCGATCACCCGCCCGCCGTTGTGCGCCGGTCCACCGTCCCAGCTTGTCACGATCCCGCCCGCGGCCTCGATGACCGCCTGCGGGCCTTGGATATCGTAGGCGTTCAGCCCCGCCTCGATCACCAGATCAACCTGCCCGGCCGCTACAAGAGCATATGCGTAACAATCCATCCCGTAGCGCGTCAGCCTTGCGGCGCGCGAAACGGCCGCAAAGGCCCGGCCTTCTTCCAGAGTTCCGACCTCGGGAAATGTGGTGAAAACAGTCGCGGCCGCGAGTGGGCGCGCAGCACGGGTTCGCAGCGCGAAATTTCCCGAGGGGCCAACAGCCTCTGATATCCCGAAGCCACCGGAAAAACGCTCGCGGATAAACGGCTGATCAACGATCCCGAAAAGCGGGCCGTGGGCGTCTGCCACAGCAATCAAGACCCCCCAGGTCGGCGCACCAGAGATATATGCACGGGTGCCGTCGATAGGATCGAGAACCCAAGTCAGGCCGCTTGTTCCCTCGCTACGGCCGTACTCTTCGCCAAAGACACCGTCCTGCGGTCGCTCAGCGGCAAGGATTGCGCGCATGGCTTCTTCCGCGCCTCTGTCGGCCACGGTCACCGGATCAAAATGGCTATCGAGGGCGCTCTTGTCGTCGGCGCTCAGGGAAGCCGAGCGAAAGTGTTCAAGCGTGACAGGCCGCGCCGCATCTGCAAGCAAATGGGCGACCCTTACCAGATCGCCCTTTGTCTTATCATCAAGATCGCGCCGCATGAGCCCGCCTTCCAAAAGGTTTCCCTTGCGGGTAAAGGCTCAAACCGGACCGGTCAAGCGTCCGAGGTCAGGCGACGTCGCTCAGAACGCGTGCCAGATCGAACAGGCGGCGGCGCTGATTTTCCGGGATAGCGTAGTAGGAGCGCAGAAGCTCGAGAGCTTCTTTGTCACCCAGAATATCTTTGGGCATAGCCGATTCTGTGTCCGAGACAGGTGCCGCCTGATCCATTCCTTCAAAGAAGAACGGCACCGAAACATCCAGCGCGTGAGCGATATCCCACAGACGTGATGCGCTAACTCGGTTCATACCGGTTTCGTATTTTTGAATTTGCTGAAATTTGATGCCGACTGCATCGGCCAACTGCTGCTGCGTTGTTCCGATCATCCAACGGCGATGCCGAATCCGCTTGCCGACGTGTACATCTACAGGATGCGCCATTTTCCACTCCACTACGTTCGCAATAATTAGTTTTGGGGCAACCCCAAACCGGCCCACTGAACTTGTTTTCTGAGTTGGCCTATCATCGTTGAAGAAAAACACGTCTCGGCATGAATCTCTACCTGACCTTTAGGATAGGGGCGACCTATCCCGTTAAGGTTGCAAATGGACGGGCTTTGCTGTTGCCCACATTTCAGCAAAAGATAAACTGGCTCGGCTATCCCACGGAACCATCATGCGCGCCTTTCAAGTATCAACACACGATGTCGCCCCTTGGCTCACCGAAATTGATGTGCCGAAGCCCAATCCAGGCGAGGTCTTGCTCGAGATACTAGCCTGCGGCTTGAACTTTGCCGATCTTTTGATGGCGAAGGGCAGCTATCAGGAAACACCGCCTGCGCCGTTTACCTTGGGCCTAGAGGTCTGTGGCAGGGTTCTAGAGCAGGGAGAAGGCGTTGTCTTTCCCCCCGTCGGCGCGCGCGTTGCAGTTGTCGGGGGCTCTGGCGGGCTGGCCGAGCGCGGCAAATTTGCGGCTTCGGCCTGCAGCATCGTCCCAGATGCCATGCCCGATGAGGTCGCCGCCGGATTTCAGATTGCCTACGGGACATCGCACCTTGCCCTCACTCGGCGGGCGCAGCTCCGGCCCGGTGAGCGGCTCGTCGTTCTCGGAGCAGCGGGAGGCGTTGGCCTCACCGCGGTCGAGATCGGCAAGGCGCTGGGGGCCGAAGTGGTGGCTGTTGCGCGGGGGCCTGAGAAGCTTGCCATTGCGAAAGAGGCCGGCGCCGATCATCTGATCGACGCCGGGGCCGACCTGACAGCCGAGATCAAGGCGCTCGGCGGCGCGGATGTGGTCTATGACCCGGTGGGCGGCGCGGCCTTCGACGCGGCCTTTCGCGCCTGCAACCGCGAGGCGCGAATCCTCTCGATCGGCTTTGCCAGCGGCGACGTGCCGAAAATTCCCGCCAATATCCTGATGGTCAAGAACATCACGGTGATCGGCTTCTATTGGGGCGGATATATGAAATTCGCGCCCGATGCCCTGCTCGACAGCCTCTCCGAGGCCATGGACTGGTATGCCGACGGGCGCCTGAGGCCCCACATCAGCCACGTTTTGCCCTTGGAACGGGCCAGCGAGGCGCTTGCGCTTCTGGCGGACAGGAAGGCGACCGGTAAGGTCGTCGTCGTTCCGACGTAACAACTGCGTTTGCTACCCTCTTCGTCTTGAAATGGCTCCGCAAAACCCCAATATTCAGCGCAAGTGCGCGGCTATCCTGTCGCGACGCAACTAAACTGGAGGAAAACATGGCTGACTATCAGACGGCCCGCGCAGGTTCCGGTGTTCGCACCGCCCAGATCGACGCCGGTCTTCGCACCCATATGAACAAGGTTTACGGCACGATGTCGGTGGGGATGGTCATCACCGCTCTGGCCTCGTGGGCCATTGCCGGCCTCGCTGTGACCGACACCGCGACGATGTATCAGATCGGCGCCGACAAATACCTGACCGACTTCGGCTATGCGCTCTATGCCTCGCCGCTCAAGTGGCTGGTCATGTTCCTGCCGCTCGTGATGGTCTTTGCCTTCGGCGCGATGATCAACCGCCTCTCGGCCGCTGGTGCGCAGCTGTTCTTCTATACCTTCGCCGCTGCGATGGGCGTGTCGATCAGCTGGATATTCACCGTCTTCACCGGCTTCTCGATCGTGCAGGTCTTCCTTGTCACCGCGATCGCCTTCGCGGGCCTGTCGCTCTGGGGCTATACCACGAAGAAAGACATCTCGGGTTGGGGCGCGTTCCTGATCATGGGTGTGATCGGCCTTCTGGTGGCTTCGATCGTCAACATCTGGCTGGCCTCGCCCGCCATCATGTTCGCGGTTTCGGCGATCGGCGTTCTGATCTTCGCGGGCCTGACCGCCTATGACACACAGAAGATCAAGACCACCTACCTGGCCCATGCCCATCACGGCGACCAGGAATGGCTGGCGAAGGCGGGGATCATGGGGGCGTTGAACCTCTATCTCGACTTCATCAACATGTTCATGTTCCTGCTGCAGCTCTTCGGCAATCGCGAATAAGCGCGCAGGCAGATCAAACAGAAAGGGCCGGTCAATCGACCGGCCCTTTTCATTTGCTCCGGACAAATCTGCGGCGTAGCGATTGAGGCAAAGTGCGAACAGGAGATGGAAATGAAGATCACGGTTGAGGCGGTCGTGAAGGCCCCGCTTGAAACGGTCTGGAGTGCCTGGGTCACTCCTGCCGACATCATGGCCTGGAACGCCGCCTCGGACGACTGGCACACCACCGCCTCGACTGTCGATCTTCGCGTCGGTGGGGCTTTCAGCTCACGAATGGAGGCCAGGGACGGGAGCGGCGGCTTTGACTTTGCCGGCACCTATCGGCGCGTCGAGCCGATGGCGCTCATCGAGTCGGAGTTTGGCGGACGCATCCTGACCGTGACCTTTGCCGAGACCGCCCACGGTGTGACGGTGCGGGAAGTGTTCGATGCCGAAGAGACCAACCCCGCCGAGATGCAGCGTCAGGGTTGGCAGGCCATTCTTGATCGCTTCAAGGCTCACGTCGAAAGCAAGGCGCAATAGAACAGGGCCGGTCGCTGGACCGGCCCTTCTTTTCAGATCTTTGGAACGCCTATTCGGGTTTATCCTCGGCTTTCGGCTCGTCCTTCGCAGCCTCGGCCGCATCGGGATCGCGGATCACCTCGACCTTGACGCGGGCGGCGAAGGCCGCAAGCACACCCAGAACCGCGAGGGTCGGGGCGGCGAGCACCACGGCGCCGCCGGTGACGGCGCCAAGTGTCAGCGGGATATCGACGGCGATATCGCCGTCCTTGTCCTTCACGCGCAGACGCTGGACGCTGGCGTCTGAGGCAAGCTCTTTGATCCGCTCGATGAGCTTTTCACTGGCGACCTCAATTTCGTCAATCCAGCTGCGGCGGCGTTCGGAATTCTCTTCAGTCATGGAAGCACCCTCCAAATGTTAATAGACTAAACATGGGAAGGCGGGGGCCAGTTTCAAGAACCAGCCCACCGAAATCGGCGCTCAGGCAGCCGCAGCCACGACCCCCTGCCCCCAACGCAGCTCATAGACATGCGAGACCTGCCCCTTGCGGCTCACCCAAAGGCCCTCGGGCGGGCGGTTGCGCTGCTCGGGTTTGGGGACCGACATTGGCAGACCCACGACCTCGCCCGCAGAATCGGCCGCACACCAGCCCCAGCGCGGGTGCCAGTGGATCGCCAGATCTCCGCCCGCGAAGCGGTAGGAGATACAGCCAAAGCGAGTTCCCTCGGCGGCGAAGGCGCAAGCCTTGCCGTCGCTCTGGCGGGTGAGGGTGAAATGGGTCAGGGGCATGGGTGGCTCCTCTCGTCGTGGGGAAGGATACCGGAGCCGCCAAAGAGAAAGGCCGCGCTCCGGTCTCGGTGCGCGGCCTTGTCGGTTTCAATTTGGGCGATCTTACTTGATCTTGCCTTCCTTGTATTCGACATGCTTGCGCACGACCGGATCGAACTTTCGTACGGTCATCTTCTCGGTCATGGTGCGAGCGTTTTTCTTGGTGACGTAGAAGTGCCCGGTCCCCGCGGTGGAGTTCAGGCGGATTTTGATGGTGGTCGGCTTCGCCATGGCTCTTGTCTCCTGATCGCGGGCCAATCATGGCGCAGCGCGTAAATCTCGTATCGAAGCCGCCTTTTACCCGCCGCTGTGGCGGAGTCAACCGCCAAAGGTGAAAGAATTGCGCGGATGGCCTGTAAGCCGGATTCTGTCCCGGGGTTGCCCCCTTGGATGACCATTCGTCTAGGCGCGATGTTGCCACCGCGCCTCTAGCTGCCAACCCGGGCCTCTCGGGTTCAGGCGTCCTTGCGGGGATATCGGGCACGTTGCCGCTTCCGATCACGCCCGCGCGAGGCCCCTATTCGGCATTGCTCCGGGTGGGGCTTGCCTTGCCGGTCCTGTTACCAGTCCCGCGGTGGGCTCTTACCCCACCTTTTCACCGTGACCGTGCAGGCACGGCCGTCTGATCTCTGTGGCGCTTTCCCTGGGGTTGCCCCCGCCGGGCGTTACCCGGCACCCTTGCCTTCTTGGAGTCCGGACTTTCCTCGCGCCCCGAGGGGCCCGCGGTCATCCAGCCATCCGCGCGAGCGCTTAGGTAGGGGCGAAAAGGGCGCGGGTCAATGCCCCCCTAGTTGCCTGCCTACTGGCCGAAGGCCAGCCGGAACGGCTCGGGATCCCAGCCGCAGGCAAAGCCGTCGCCATCGGGATCAAGGCCCATCGGGTCGCGCTCGGGGCCGCCATTCAGCAGGAAATCCCGCTGCGCGTCATCCGGCGTGTTGTATTTGGCGCAGTTGGTCTCGAAGCGGGACTGGCTGAAGAGCTGGATCCGGCTATACCAAGCCTGGCCCAGCTTGTTGGGCGCGTTGAGCGCGTATTCGACGATGTTCGGGCCTTCATCGCCATCGCGAACAGGTAGGGCCGAGACTTCGGCCACCTGATACTGAGCGGCATTGGCGGCGAGCCGAGCTGCGTCAGATTCGATCGTCTCGCGCTCGGCCACTGCCGAGAAATCCTGTTCGTCGGAAATTCCGCCATTTGAAACAGGCTCTGTCTGCTCCGGCTCGCTACTGGCCTCTGCCGTGGTGGCCGACGTACTGGAAGTCGAGGTTGTTGGCTCTGCGGCCTGACCGATCCCAAGCGCGGCCAGTTCCTCGCTCGAAATCGTGCCGGTCGATGCGTTTTGGTCGCTCAAGGCAGCCGCCGCCAGGGCCGCTTCCTGACGCGCCATCTGCTCCTGATAGGTGACGTAGTCGCCAAAGCCGACACCCTCGCCGCTATCAGGAATCTCCTGAACGCAGGCAGAAAGGGCCGCTATGGCCGCGCCGATCACCAGAACCTTTTTCACTGCTGCCACTCCGAACCTCGGGTTTTGAGCGGCCTATTACCACCACCGCGCGGGCTTGGCTACAAATCCCGCCGCACGTTCCAGTGAGTAGGCGACATTCAGCAGGTCCGCCTCTTCCCACGGGCGGCCGATCAGCTGGAGGCCCATCGGCAGACCCTTCGCGTCGAGCCCGGTCGGGACCGCGATGCCGGGAAGGCCCGCGAGGTTGACCGTCACGGTAAAGACGTCGTTGAGATACATCTGGATCGGGTCGGCCTCGGCCATCTCGCCCAAACCGAAGGCCGAGGATGGGGTGGCGGGCGTCAGGATCGCGTCGACCCCTGCCTCGAACACCTGGTCGAAATCGCGCTTGATGAGCGCGCGGACGCGGCGGGCGCGGTTGTAGTAGGCGTCATAGAAACCGGCGGAGAGGACGTAGGTGCCGATCATCACCCGCCGCTGGACCTCGTGGCCGAAGCCTTCGGCGCGGGTCTTTTCATACATCTCGGTGATGCCGTCACCATGAGCCAGCTTGGCGCGGTGGCCGAAGCGGACGCCATCATAGCGGGCGAGGTTCGACGAAGCCTCAGCCGGCGCGATGACGTAATAGGCGGGCAGCGCGTATTTCGTGTGCGGCAGCGAGATATCGACGATCTTGGCCCCCGCATCGCGCAGCATCGCCGTGCCATCGGCCCAGAGCTTTTCGATCTCGGCGGGCATCCCGTCCATGCGGTATTCCTTGGGGATACCGATGGTCTTGCCACGGATATCGCCGGTGAGCGCCGCCTCGAAATCCGGCACCGGAATATCGGCGCTGGTGGAATCCTTCGGGTCATGCCCCGCCATGGCCTGCAGCATGATCGCCGCGTCGCGCACGTCCTTGGTCATCGGCCCTGCCTGATCGAGCGAAGAGGCAAAGGCGACGATGCCCCAGCGCGAGCAGCGGCCATAGGTCGGCTTGATGCCGGTGATGCCCACGAAAGCCGCGGGCTGGCGAATCGATCCGCCCGTATCGGTGCCGGTCGCGCCAAGGCAGAGGTCGGCCGCCACGGCAGAGGCCGAACCGCCGGAAGAGCCGCCGGGGGTCAGATTGCGGTCGTCGATCTTCCAGGGGTTGACCACATCGCCATAGCAGGATGTCTCGTTGCTGCTGCCCATGGCAAACTCGTCCATGTTGAGCTTGCCGAGCATCACCGCGCCGCCCGCGAAAAGCTGGGTGGTGACGGTCGATTCATACTCAGGCTTGAAGCCTTCGAGGATGTTCGACGCTGCCTGCGAGGGCACGCCCTTGGTGCAGAACAGGTCTTTGATGCCGAGCGGAATGCCGTTGAGCGAGGGCGCATCCGCGCCGCGCCGCGCGTCGGCGGCCTTGGCCTGTTCGCGGGCAATTTCGGGGGTCTTGTGGACGAAGGCGTTGAGCGCGCCGGCCTCGTCGATGGCCCCAAGGCAAGCCTCGGTCAGATCGGCCGAGGTCAGCTCGCCCTTGCGCATGGCGTCGCGGGCGGCGGCGATGGTGAGTTTCGTGAGATCGGACATTATTCCACCACCTTCGGCACGGCGAAAAAGCCCTCGCGGGCGTCGGGGGCATTCTTCAGAACGGCGGCCTGCTGGTTGCCGTCGGTCACCACGTCGTCGCGGCGCTTGAGGCGCATCGGCGTGACCGAGGTCATGGGCTCGACGCCCTCGACATCGACCTCGTTCAGCTGCTCGATGAAACCGAGGATCGAGCTGAACTCGGCCGCGAGCGCGGGCAGCGCCTCGTCCTCAACCTTGATGCGGGCCAGCTTGGCCACCCGCCGCGCGGTATCTACGTCGATCGACATACGTCTCTCCGTCAAATGGGTCGGACCCGCGTTTAGCGCTCCGGCCCCGCTGCTGCAAGCATATGCCGCCGATAAACCTCGATCATCGAGGCCAGCATGAGCCCGTTGACGAGGTGCCAGAGGAAATGGGTGCCCGAGGGCCAGATCTCGCAGAGGATCATGTCGAGCGAACGGACGATGATCGACAGGCTCAGGAGGCCCGCACAGAGGAAGTATCCTCTGGCCGTCGCGGGCGCCCTGCCCCGCAGGAAAAGCCCGTAACCTGCAAGCAGGATCGGCACGGTCCAGTAGAAGCCGGAGATCTCGACAAAGGGGATGCGGCCAAGGACCGGCAGAGCCACGGCGGCGAAGGGGAAGAAGCCCAAAGTTGCCAATGCGGCCTGCCAGGCCTTCAGGCCGACAAGGTGGAGATTGGTGGCGAAGAGAACGGCGAGGATGAAGATGGCGATGGGAATGGTGTCGGCGGCCCCGGCCCAGACGGTGGCGAAGGTATGGTTGAGGAAGCTGCCCACGCTGATGACGGCGACGAGAGCGCTCAGAAGCCGCCCCAACCGGAGGCCTTCGGTCCGCCGCCACATGACGATGGCGGCGATCAGGAAGGCAAGGTTGGTGACGGCATTGAGCGGCTCGGACCAGAAGGTGAAATCCGTCCTCTCGCAATAGTCGTCGAACTGCTGCATCCAATCCATTGCCTGTGCTCTCTTTGCAGTTATCCTTGGCACAACGCTCTACAGGAGGACGGCATGAAAATCACCTGGCTTGGACACGCGAGCTTCCGCATCGAGATCGAGGATCAGGTCTTGCTGGTCGACCCTTGGCTGAGCGGCAACCCCCTCTTCCCCGAAGACCGCGAGGGTGAGGCGACCAACGGCGCAACCGCTATTCTCGTGACCCACGGCCACGGCGACCATGCCTCCGAGGTGCCGGCCCTTGCCGCCGATCTCGGCGTGCCGGTCTGCGGAATTTACGATCTGATGAGCCACTGGGCCGAAAAGCATGGCACCAACGTCACCGGCTTCAACAAGGGCGGGACGATCCGGCTTGGCAATGTCACGGTGACGATGGTCAACGCGGTGCATTCCTCGTCGATGCCGGGGCCGCACGGGCCGGTCTATGCAGGGGCCGAGGCGGGCTACATGATCGCGGGCGAAGGCCATACGATCTATGTCTCGGGCGATACCGACATCATGGCCGACATGGGCTGGATGGGCGAATACCACAAGCCCGACATCGGCATCCTTGCCGCGGGTGGGCATTTCACGATGGACATGAAGCGGGCGGCCTTTGCGGCGAAGAAATACTTCAACTTCAAGACCGTGATCCCCTGCCATTACCGCACCTTCCCGCTTCTCGAGCAAAAGGCCGACGCCCTGCGCGCCGGCCTTCCGGGGGTCGAGGTGATCGAGCCCGAGGTGCTCGAGCCGATCGTGATCTAGGCGCCGTCGTTGCGGAAATCGCGGATGTAGACGAGAAGGACGCCGCCCGAGATCACCGCGACAGTCGCGCATTTGAGGATGAAGGCGGCCGAGGCGTCGCCGTTCAGAAGCCCACCCAGCGCCGAGACCAGATCGCCCGCCAAGACACCGGCCGCGACGAGCATGGCGACCGAGGTCAGCCACTTGCGGATCGCCGACCGCGCCACGCCCGGATCGGCGCGGCGGCGGCGCAATTCGCGGAACGACATCCAGAAATAGACCGGCCCGGCAACGATCACCGCCGCCAGAAACTCGCGCATACCGCGGTTGGCGTTCTCGATCGCCTCGGCCTTGGTGAGGGTGTCGTACATATCGACGTCGATCTCCCCGAAGGCGAGGTCGATGGCGATGAAGATCATGCCGCCGAGCGCGAAGGCGAACATCAGGAGTGAGCCGAAGATCAGCGCGTAGACAAGGAAATCCCGCGCCGAGACGATCCGGCGCGGCCGCGGCACCGGCGGCAGGAAGCCTGTGTCGGCATAAGCGGCCAGCGCCTCGCGCACCTCGCCGCCCGACCAGCCCGCGCCCGTCAGCTCGGCTTCGATCTTGCTGCGGCTGTGGCCTGCGGCCAGCGCTTCTTTCACAAATTCTGCAAGGTCTTCGCGATTTGCCATGATCTGTCCTCTAATCGGGAGGCATGCGCCTCTCTTGAAAGAATGACTTCAGGAGCGCCTCTGAGTCGCGCTCCTGTAGCCCATCATAAACCTCGGGCCTGTGGTGACATTGAGCCTGATCAAAAACCCGCGAACCTTGCAGGACGCCGCCCGACTTGGGATCGGAGGCGCCGAAATAGAGGCGGCCGATGCGGGCAAAGGAAATCGCTGCCGCGCACATCGGGCAAGGCTCGAGCGTGACATAGAGATCGTGTCCGACAAGCCGCTCGTCGCCCAAGGCGGCGCAGGCCGCGCGGATGGCGAGGATTTCGGCGTGGGCGGTGGGATCGTTCATCTCGCGGGTGCGGTTGCCCGCCCGCGCCACCACCTCGCCCGAGGGCGCGACGATCACCGCGCCGACAGGCACCTCGCCTCGCGCGGCGGCGGCCCGCGCCTCTTCCAGCGCCTGATCCATGAAACTGCGAAATGTCATGGCCCTTTCTCCCCCCTTGCGCCTGCCCCGGCAAGCCCCTTGCTTCGCGCCGCCGCAGGGCGTAGGCGGAAGCCATGACAGAGACAGCCAAACCCGGCGACCGGATCGCCAAAGTCCTTTCCCGCGCGGGCATCGCCTCGCGCCGCGATGCCGAACGCATGATCGCCGAAGGGCGGGTCAGCGTGAACGGCAAGGTGATCGTGAGCCCCGCGCTCAACGTGACCGAGAAAGACCGGATCGTTGTCGATGGCAAGCAGGTGGCCGAGCCGGAACCGGCGCGGCTTTGGCTCTATCACAAGCCCTCGGGCCTCGTGACCACGACCCGCGACGAAAAAGACCGCGAGACCGTGTTTGACACCCTGCCCGCCGATATGCCGCGGGTTATGGCGGTGGGTCGGCTCGACCTGACCTCCGAGGGGCTGTTGCTCCTCACCAATGACGGCGAGTTGAAGCGCAAGCTCGAGCTGCCCTCGACCGGCTGGCTGCGCCGCTATCGCGTGCGGGTCTATGGCCCGATCGGCGATGCCGCGCTCGACAAACTGCGTTCGGGCATCGAGGTCGATGGTGTGCGATACCAGCCGATGCAGGTCACGTTCGACCGCGAACAGGGCTCGAACACCTGGCTGACTATCAGCTTGCGCGAAGGCAAGAACCGCGAGATCCGCCGTGCGATGGAAGCGGTGGGCGCGGTGGTGACACGGTTGATCCGGGTCTCCTATGGCCCATTTCAGCTGGGCAAGCTCAAGGCAGGCGAGGTCGAAGAGATCAAGCGGCGTGTGCTGCGCGAGCAGTTGGGCCTTGACGGGTCGGGCGAGCAGACGGCGCGCCTCAAGCCGCAGCGGCAGCGAAAGCCGGGGCCCAAGCCCACTGGAGCCAAGTCTGACCGGAAGCCTCAGCGCCCGCCGCGCGACTAAGGGCGGCCCGGACGGCTGCTTTGGAAAAATCCGCGCTCAAACCCTCGCATTTTCGGGGGCGTTTACATATCTTTTGTATGTATTAATGGAGCCGGGCCAATGACGCGTCTGATCCTGTTTCTTTTTCTGATTGCGGCGGTCGCCATCGCCCTGTCGTCGCTTGCGACGCTGACACGGGCCGTGGGCGATCTGCCTCCTGTTGCCAAAGGGGCACCGATGCCGACCGTTCTCAAATCCGTTTCCTTTATTCTTCTGATGATCCTGATGCTTGGCATCACAATCGGCTGGATCGGAGCCGCCTGATGGCCGAGCGCTATCAAGGCCGATTTAGCCCCGGAAACGACAAGGGCTCTGGGCTCGAGCCTGCCGATGGACGGCGCGTGGATGCGGCCGGCTTTCGGTCCAACCTGATGTTTGTGCCGCCGGTTCTGGTGGTCCTTGCCCATCTCGGCGCGGGGCCCGAGCGGCTTGTCACCTCGATTGCCGCTGGCGGCACCCTGACGCTTGGCGCTTGGCTCTTGCGCGAGGGGCTGCGGGCCGAGGCCGCCTATCACAACCGCAAGGTCGCCCGCCGCCCCACCTTTCCCCGCAAGATCTTTGCCGCAGCACTTGCCGGCATCGGTATCGGCCTTGCCGCCTCGGCGAGCGGGGTCGAGGTTTTCGGGGCTTCGCTCTATGGTTTGGCGACCGCCGTTCTGCATCTTGCGGCCTTCGGCTTCGATCCCCTTTCCGACAAGCGGCTCGAGGGCGTCGACCTCTTCCAGCAAGACCGCGTGGCGCGGGTGGTGGACGAGGCCGAGGACTATCTCAACGCCATGACCGACCATATCGCAGCACTCAAGGATCGCAGGCTCGACACCCGCGTCGCGGCCTTTGTCGCCTCGGTCCGGCGGCTGATCCGCAAGGTCGAGGAAGACCCGCGCGATCTGACCGGCGCGCGCAAGTATCTCAGCGTCTATCTGATCGGCGCCCGCGATGCCTCGGTCAAGTTCGCCGATTTCTACCGCCACAGCCGCGACGAGGCGGCGCGGGCCGCCTTCGAGACGCTTCTTGGCGATCTCGAAGCCCAGTTCGCCGCGCAAACCAGCCATATGCTGCTCGATGACCGGACGGATATGGATATTGAAATCAAGGTGCTGCGCGATCGTTTGCAGCGCGAGGGCGTTCGGCCCGAGTAATTTTCAGGAGGAATTCCCATGTCGGATGATGTTCGCAAGAAGGCTCAGGCCGCTTTGGCCGAGGTTGAAAAGGTAACGCAGGCGATCTTGCCAGAGCCGGTGAACGCTCTCGTGCCGCTCGAAACCGCCGACAAGGCGACCGGCGCGGAGATCAAGAAGCGCATGGCCGAAATCGACATGGACAACACCGGTTCGATCGTCGGCTTCGGTTCGCGGGCGCAATCGGGCCTTCAGGAGATCAGCCAGTCGATGCTGCAGGGCGTCCGCAACAAGGATGTCGGCCCCGCGGGCGACAGCTTGCGCGAGATCGTCACCACGATCCGCGGCTTCTCGGTCAGCGAGCTTGACGTGCGCCGCAAGCGCAGCTGGTGGGAACGCCTGACCGGCAGCGCCGCGCCGATGGCCAAGTTCGTCGCCCGCTATGAGAATGTGCAGAGCCAAATCGACAAGGTTACCGACGATCTCCTGCGCCACGAACACACGCTTCTCAAAGATATCGAGAGCCTTGACCAACTCTATGACAAGACCCTCGCTTTCTATGACGAACTGGCGCTCTATATCGCCGCCGGTGAGGCCAAGCTTGAGGAGCTTGATGGCAAGACCATCCCCGCCAAGGAAGCCAAGGTTGCCAAGGCCAAGGACGACAAGGCCGTGATGGAGGCGCAGGAGCTGCGCGATTTGCGCGCGGCCCGCGATGATCTCGAGCGGCGGGTGCATGACCTCAAGCTGACCCGTCAGGTCACGATGCAGTCGCTCCCGTCGATCCGTCTGGTGCAGGAAAACGACAAGTCGCTTGTCACCAAGATCAACTCAACCCTCGTCAATACGGTTCCGCTTTGGGAGACCCAACTGGCCCAAGCCGTCACCATCCAGCGCAGCGCCGAGGCGGCGGGCGCGGTGCGCGAAGCGAATGACCTCACGAACGATCTGTTGAAATCAAATGCCGAGAACCTGCGCATGGCCAACAAGGCGATCCGCACCGAGATGGAGCGCGGCGTTTTCGATATCGAGGCGATCAAGTCGGCCAACGCCAACCTGATCGAGACGATCAACGAAAGCCTCGCCATTGCCGATGAGGGCAAGCGCAAACGCGCCGCCGCCGAGGAAGACCTCAAGAAGCTCGAGGCCGATCTGCGCGACACGCTCGCCTCCGCCAAGGCCCGTGCCACTGGCACCGGCGACACGATCGGGACGGCCACGGGCGAATAATGCGGGCTTGGGGGCACCATAGCAGATCCTTCGCGGCGCTGGCGGCGGCGGCCTTCCTCGCCGCCTGCCAGATCACGCCCGCAAGCGCCCCTGCCCCCGAGCCTGAACCCGTGATCTCTGCGGAAAGCGCCGTTCTGGCCGCCTATTACTTGCGCCTGCAAGACCGCCTCTTGGCCCAAGGCCTGATCCGCACCGATGGCGGCGGACCGGATACCCCCTTCACCGACCAAATGCTGGCGCAGAACTTTGTCCGCATCGCGCTTTTCGACGAATACGTCGCCCATGGCGGAACGCTGCGCGCTCAGACGACCATTTCGCGCCTGCGCCGCTGGGAACAGCCGATCCGGATTGCGGTCGAGTTTGGCGCGAGCGTGCCCCGCGCCCAGCGCCTGAAGGATTTCGCGGCCATAGAAAATTTTGCGGATCGCCTGTCAGTCCTGACCGGCGTTCAGATCCGGCAAAGCGGCTATAACCCCAACTATGTGGTTCTGGTCCTCAACGAGCTTGACCGGCAGGGCTATGAAACGCGCCTGCGCGAGATTCTGCCGGGGATCGAAGACAACGCGATCCGCGCCGTGATCGACCTTCCAAAAGACCAGCTTTGCATCGTCATCGGCACCTTTGGCGCAGATGGCGTCCGCTACGACAAGGCCGTGGCCCTCATTCGCGGCGAGCATCCCGACCTCTTGCGCCTGTCGTGCATCCACGAGGAACTGGCGCAAGGGATGGGCCTTGCCAACGACAGCCCGCGTGCGCGGCCCTCGATCTTCAACGACGACGAAGAGTTCGGCCTGCTGACCACGCAGGACGAGTTGATGCTGAAAATGCTTTACGATCCGCGCCTGACGCCCGGCATGACCGCCGCAGAGGCCGCGCCGATCGCCCGAGTTATCGCCAAGGAACTGATGGCGAAAGACACAGATATTTGAGTGAAAGGAGCACCCCATGGGTATTCTCGATTTTCTGACCGGCGAATTCATCGACGTCATCGAATGGACCGATGACACGCGCGACACGATGGTCTGGCGCTTTGAGCGCGAGGGGCACGAGATCAAATACGGCGCCAAGCTCACCGTGCGCGAGGGGCAGGCGGCCGTGTTCGTTCACGAGGGGCAACTGGCGGATGTGTTCAAGCCCGGGCTCTATATGCTCGAGACCAACAACATGCCGATCCTCACCACGCTCCAGCACTGGGATCACGGCTTCAAATCGCCCTTCAAGTCCGAGATCTATTTCATCAACACCACGAGGTTCTCTGACCTCAAATGGGGCACCAAGAACCCGGTGATCGTGCGCGACCCCGAGTTCGGCCCGACCCGTCTGCGCGCCTTCGGCTCCTATACGGTTAAGGTTGGCGATCCGGCCAAGTTCATGACCGAGATCGTCGGCACCGACGGCGAGTTCACGATGGACGAGATCAGCTATCAGATCCGCAACATCATCGTGCAGGAATTCAGCCGCGCGATTGCGGTGTCGAACATCCCCGTCCTCGACATGGCCGCCAATGCCGCCGACCTCGGCAAGATCGTCGCCAAGGCGATTGATCCGGTGATCGGCCAATATGGCCTGACGCTGCCCGAGCTTTATGTGGAAAACGTGAGCCTGCCGCCTGCGGTCGAGGCCGCCCTCGACAAGCGCACCTCGCTTGGCATCGTGGGGGATCTGGGCCGCTATGCCCAGTTCTCCGCCGCCGAAGCCATGACCAGTGCCGCGGCGAACCCCGCGGGTGGTGGCATGGCGGCTGGCCTTGGCGCGGGGATGGGCCTCGCCATGGCCCAGCAGGGGCCGTGGGGGGCGATGCCCGCCGCCGCACCCGCCGCGCCGCCGCCCCTGCCGGTCGAGCACGTCTGGCACGTTGCCGAAAATGGCGCGGCCAAGGGGCCCTATTCGCGCGCGACGATGGGCCGGATGGCCGCCGATGGCGCCCTGACCCGCGATACGCTGGTCTGGACCCAAGGGCAGGACGGCTGGAAGAAGGCCGAGGACGTGGCCGAGCTCGCACAGCTCTTCACCGTGATGCCTCCGCCCCCGCCGCCAGCCGCCTGAGATGGACGACCGGCCCTCGAACGGCGTGCTCGAAGAGCACCGCTTTCCCTGCGATCAATGTGGCGCGGATATGCGCTATGATCCGGCGCGGAACGAGATGCACTGCGATCACTGCGGCGCGACCCAAGCCGTGGGCGAGCGTGATGACGCGGCCTCGGCGATCCGCGAGCTGGATTTCCGCGCCGCACTCGACCAGCGCCTGCCGCAGGCCGAGATGGAGGAGACGCGCGTCGTCGCCTGCCCCAACTGCGGCGCCGAGACCGAGCTCAACCCCGCCATCCACGCCGCCGAATGCCCGTTCTGCGCGACGCCGGTCGTCACCGACACCGGCGTCAACCGCCACATCAAGCCGCGCGGCCTTCTGCCCTTTGCCCTCGATGAGGCGCAGGCGCGCAAGGCCATGACCGACTGGCTCGGGCGGCTGTGGTTTGCCCCGAACGGGCTTCAGCAATACGCCCGCAAGGGCCGCGCCATGGCGGGGGTCTATGTCCCCTACTGGACCTTCGATGCCGACACCAAGTCGAGCTATACGGGGATGCGCGGCGACGATTATTACGAGACCCGCACCGTCATGCGCGATGGCAAGCCGCAACAGGTGCAGGTCCGCAAAACCCGCTGGCGGCCCGCCGCGGGGCGCGTGGCGCGGTTCTTCGACGATGTGCTGGTCTTGGCCTCCAAGGCGCTCCCGCGGAAATACACCGACGGGCTTCAGCCGTGGGATCTGGGCGCCATGGTCCCCTACAGCCCCTCCTACCTCGCCGGTTTCCGCGCCGAGGCCTATCAGGTGGGCCTCGAGGATGCTTATGACGATGCCCGCGACCAGATGGACCGGATCATCCTGCGCGACATCAAGTTCGACATCGGCGGCGATCACCAGCGGGTGACGACGGTCGATACGGCGATCAAGGACGTGACCTTCAAGCACATCCTCCTGCCGATCTGGGTCGCCGCCTACAAGTATCGCGGCAAGACCTACCGTTTCGTCGTCAACGGCCGCTCGGGTCGGGTTCAGGGCGAAAGGCCGTGGTCGGCGTGGAAGATCGCCTTTGCTGTGGTGATCGGCCTCATCATCGCGGGCGTGATAGGCTACTTCGCCGCGCAGAACCAAGGGACGTATTGACCGGCGCCACCTTGACGGGCTGCCAAATTGCGGGCAGGTCGGACAGGTGTTTGCGCTATCGGAGCCGCCCATGATCCTCGCCTGCGGAGAAGCCCTGATCGATATGCTGCCGCGCCAGACCGAGGCGGGCGAGGCGGCCTTTGCCCCCTACCCCGGCGGCGCGGTCTTCAACACCGCCATCGCTCTGGGCCGGCTCGGCGCGACTGTCGGGTTCTTCTCGGGCCTCTCGAACGACCTCTTCGGCCAGTTGCTGCGCGAGGCGCTTGAAGCCTCGAACGTCGATGCCTCAAGCGCCCATGTCTCGGACCGCCCAACCACGCTTGCCTTTGTCCGGCTCGTCGACGGCCACGCCACCTATGCCTTCTATGACGAGAACACCGCCGGGCGGATGCTGACCGAGGGCGACCTTCCCGAGACCCACGCCGATGCGCTGTTCTTCGGCGGCATCAGCCTTGTGGGCGAGCCCTGCGGCAGCGCTTATGAGGCGCTCATGGCCCGCGAGGCGCCTCGGCGGGTGATCATGGTCGATCCCAACATCCGGCCGACGTTCATCACCGACGAACCGGCCTTCCGCGCAAGGCTCGACCGGATGCTGGCGATGGCGGATATCGTCAAGCTGTCGGACGAAGACCTGCGCTGGCTCTTGGGCGCTGTGAGCATCGAAGAGGGCGCGCGGCAGGTTCTGGCGAAGGGGGCAAGGGTTGTCCTCATCACCGAGGGCGCCAAGGGGGCGCATGGGTTCATGGCGGGCGTCGAGGTTTTTGAGCCGGCCCGCAAGGTCGCGGTCGTCGATACGGTCGGCGCGGGCGATACGTTCAACGCGGGCGTGCTCGCCTCGCTCTGGCGGCAAGGCTGCCTGAGCAAGACCGGCGTTGAGACCCTGAGCGAAGCCTCGCTGCGCCACGCTTTGGACCTCGGCGCGCAGGCCGCCGCCGTCACCGTCAGCCGCGCGGGCGCCAACCCGCCTTGGGAAAGAGAATTATGAGAGCCCTGATCCAGCGCATCCGCGAAGCCAGCGTGTCGGTAGATGGCGAGATCATTGGCCGATCTGGCCCCGGCCTTCTGATCCTCGTCTGCGCGATGCAGGGCGATACCGACGACAAACCCGCGCAATTGGCCGCCAAGATCTCCAAGCTGCGGATTTTCAAGGACGAAGCGGGCAAGATGAACCGCTCGATCGTCGATACCGGCGGCTCGGCGCTGGTGGTCAGCCAGTTCACCCTCGCCGCCGACACCTCGCGCGGCAACCGCCCCGGCTTTTCCGCAGCAGCGGCGCCGGTGGATGGAGAGCGGCTCTATGAGGCGTTTGCGAAGGAGGTGGCGAAGCTCGGGGTTGCGGTGGAGACCGGCCGGTTCGGCGCGGATATGGCGGTGAGCCTCGTCAATGACGGGCCGGTGACGATTTGGGTTGA
>CAKZOU010000052.1 GCA_937138255.1 uncultured Paracoccaceae bacterium | reverse complement strand
GATGACCGCCGTGGCCGAAATCGCAGGCAACGCCGCGGGATTTCTCGCCGCGGCGGCGGTGGTGGCGGGCCTCGGCGCCTATCTCTGGAAGATGGGGGCTGAGATCCCCAAAAAGAAACGCGCTGCGAAATCCTAGAAACTGTTCGGATAGAGCGACATCAGGCCCTGCACCGAGATCTCGCTTTCGAATGCCTCGGGGTGTCGGTCCATCAGATCCCTCAGATGCGTGCTGCGCTCTGCCTCTGTGAGCGGGTCAAATTCGGGGATCGAAAAGAAACGACCGAGCCATTTGAAGAAGGACCCCGAAGCGGGAGCGGTCACGGGAAAATCAGAAACGAGGGTCATTCCGGCCTCCACATTGGCTTGTTTGTGAACCGAGGCTAGGACGGGCGCAGGCCAGAGTGGTATCCGCCGCAAAATTGTGCTGTTATTCAGAAATGAAGAGCGTGTTCGACTCATGGTCCGATCTCCGCGTCTTCCTCGCGGTCATGCGCGCGGGGTCCACCCTTGCCGCCTCGAAGCAGCTTCGCCAGTCGCAACCAACTGTCGCCCGGCGCATCGACGTTTTAGAGCACGTGACCGGCCTGACGCTCTTTGAGCGCAGCACTCAAGGCCTGAAGCCTACCGAACACGCGCTCGCACTCTTGCCGCAGGCGGAAGCCGTGGAAGCCGCCGTTCTTGCCTTTGAGGCGACAGTGGACGGCCGCACCCGCAGCACAACCTCGACCATCCGCATTACGGCTATTGGTATCGCCTTCAGCCCCCGCCTTGCGGCGATCCTCGATGAGTTTAACGAGGCTTTTCCTGATGTGCGGTTCGAGTTTGTCCCAAGCGAAAAGGTGCTCGATCTCTGCGCCGGAGAGGCCGACATCGCGATCCGGCACGTCCTGTCGGTCGACGATCCCCGCCTTGTCGCGCGGCAAATCTCGGTGACCCGCACAACGCTCTATGGCAGTCAACGCTATGCGGCGAAACACGGATTGCCAAAGGGACCGGATGATTTCGCGGGCCACAGCTTTCTGCTCTATGAGCCGGGGCGCGGCGCGCGGCGCTTCAATGCTTGGCTCAATGAGCGCATCGCGCGCGATCAGGTGGCCGCAACGCTCCCTGATATTCCTTCGATGATCGTCGCGGTCCGAAGCGGGCTGGGGCTTGGGGCCCTCCCTGTGGCGATGGCTGAGGACGCGCCGGAACTGGTGCAGTGCTTCGATCCTCCTGCGGAAGGGTTGGCAAGGACATGGCTGGTGATCGGGCCGGAGGCAAACAAACGGCGCGAGGTCCGTGCTTTTGCAGATTTTCTTGCGCCGCGCTATACGGAGCGGATTGGCAATCGCTAGCGATCGGTGCCTTGCTCCTGCACTGGCTTGCCCCCATATCTAGCCCATGCTTCGCTTCGTCCCTATCCTTCTTGCTGTCATCTACGGCTACGCCTTCTGGCGGTTTTCGGTGTGGCGAACGGTCAAGGACCTCAATGCGCGCTCGAGCGAACTGATGGATCCCGCCTTGCGCGGGGTGACAGACAAGTTGGCAAAGGCGCTCGATCTGCCGAAGGTGCGGGTGTTTCTCTACGAGAACCCCGTGGTCAACGGCCTCGCGGGACCGGACGGGCGGATCTATATCACCCGCGGCTTCCTGCAAAAGCTTCACTCAGGCGAAGTCACGGCTCCGGAAATGGCTTCGGTCATCGCCCATGAGCTTGGCCATGTGGCTTTGGGCCATACCCGCCGCCGGATGATTGATTTCTCGGGCCAAAACGCGCTTCGGACGGCGATTGCCATGATCCTTGGCCGCTTTCTTCCCGGACTTGGCATGATCGTCGCCAACGCGCTCATGTCGCTCTTGACGGCCAGGCTTTCCCGTAAAGACGAATACGAGGCGGATGCCTATGCCACCGCGCTCCTCATCAAGGCCGGCATCGGATCGGCGCCGCAGGTGAGCCTTTTCCGCAAGCTCGACACGCTCACCGGCGCGGGCGGGCAAGGGCAGATCGCGTGGATGCTGAGCCACCCCGTCACCGACGACCGCATCGCCGCGATCGAGGCCAATGCCAAGAAATGGGAACTGGCCTAGCCCCGCTCGAGCGCCTTGCCCAAACGTGGCAGACGGGCCTTCTTCATCAGGCTGCGAAAGGTCCAGTCCTCGCCGGAAAGGCGGATCGCCTCGTCAAGAACCCCTCGCGCGGCGGTGCGGACTTTTGCGGGGTGAGCTTCGTGGAGCGAAAGCAGGAAAGCATCGGGATCAAGCCGCTCGAGCCCCTCTTCGGCAAGGATGTTCTTGGGGAAATCCATAGCGTTGGAGGTCAAGATGGCGTCTGCGCTCGACGAAACCGCCGCCGCCAGCACATGGATATCCGCCGGATCGGGCAGCCAGAGCCTTGCCTCAAGGCCTGCGTGCGGCGGCACGATTGCCTTGGGAAACCGCGCCTTCAAGAGCGCCACCTCGCCCCGCGCCTGCATCTCGCCCTCGGGGCCAAGCTTGGCCGCTGCCCGCGCCCATTCCTCGAGGATGCGCTCGCTCCATTTCGGCTCGAAGAGGCCTTGCGCCGCCACGGCCATGACGACCTCGCGCATCACGGTCGGGAACAGCACGCAGGCGTCGATCACCACCCTCATAGGCGGAAGAACACGGCCTTGAGATAGCCGCTCTCGGCAAGCTGCGGCATGAGCGGATGATCAGGGCCGGCAAAGCCCGTGTAGACAATCTGGCTGCGCCGCCCTGCCCGACCGATACCGCGAGCCGAGGCGGCGCGGAAGCGCGAGAGGTCGGCGGCGTGGCTGCAGGAGCACAGGCCGAGATAGCCGCCCTCTTTCACCAGAGGTGCCGCCAGACGGGCCACCCGTTCATAGGCGCGCAGACCGGCTTCGAGAGCCTGCTTGTTCGGTGCGAAAGCGGGCGGGTCGCAAACCACCACGTCGAATGTCTCGCCCTCGGCGGCAAGCGCGGTCAACACGTCGAAGGCGTCGCCTTGGCGGGTGGCGAAGCGGTCCGCCACGTCCATCGCCGCCGCGCCTTGCCCTGCATGCGCAAGAGCCGGAGCAGAGCCATCCACCGCAAGCGCGGAGGCTGCCCCACCGGCGAGCATGGCAAGGCCGAAGCCGCCGACATGGGAGAAAACGTCGAGCACCTTGGCCCCTTTGGCGAGGCTTGCCGCAAAGGCGTGGTTGGGCCGCTGGTCATAGAAGAGGCCGGTTTTCTGCCCGCCCATGACATCGGCCATATAGGTGGCGCCGTTCATCGGCACGGGGATCGGCGCTGTCGGAGCCTTGCCCATGAGCAGGCGAGTTTCCTCGGGCAGGCCCTCAAGCCCCCGCGCGCGGCCCGTGCCGTTCATGATGATTGTCGAGACACCCGTCACTTCGGCCAAAGCCGCGCCCAGATCGTCGATCCGCGCGTCGGCCCAGGCGGCGTTGGGCTGAACCACAGCCACATCTCCGAACCGGTCAATCACCACGCCGGGAAGGCCATCGGCCTCGGCATGGATCAGCCGGTAGAAGGGTTCGGCATAAAGCCGCTCGCGATGCGCCAGCGCCCGCGCGATCCGACCCGCGAACCACGCCTTGTCGATCACCGCCGCAGGATCGGCGTCCAGCATCCGGCAGATGATCTTCGAGGCGGGATTGACCGCGACAAGCCCCATCGGCCGCCGCTCGGCATCCTCAAGAACCGCCACCCCACCCGCCGGAATGGCCTTGGTGCGCCGGTCGGTGACCAGCTCATTGGCATAAACCCACGGGAACCCGTGCCGGACGGCGCGGGCATCGGCCTTGGGCATCAGGCGAACGGTCGGAAGATCGAAATGAGAAGAGGAGAGCGTCATGCCCTCCTCCTAGTCGTTTTCGGGCTCGGGCGGAAGGCCCGGTTTACCGTGCCAGACCGCCAAGTTCTTGGACGAGAACATAGCTGAGGAAATCGGTCACGCGCACGACCTCGGTCTGTCCCTCACGCTCGAGCAGAAGTGCCGCAGTGCCGCCTGGGGCGGCGAGGTCGGCCTCGATTTCGCGGGCGGCCTCAAGAACAGCACCCGTTTCAGCATCACGAACCGCGAGCGTAAAGACAATGTTATAGACACCGCCGACAGTGGCGCGGGTCTTTTCTGTCACGCCGTGAAACCGGACCAGCGTGATCTCGGCGATGACCGGAACCTCGCCGGTGAGACCCGGCTTGGCAAGCTCGACCGCGTTGTTGAAAAGGCTGGCCACCTGAGCGTGGCGATCACCCGGCGGATCACCGCGCCACACAATATCAGCGAACGGGTAGTATCTGTTGGCTTCAGAAACGATCAGATCGGCGGGAATATCCACGATTGCATCTGTGAGCGTATAATTTCGCGAGACATTCACGACCGGCGCCACGGTAAAGGGGCTTGGCCGGAAGAACGATGTCATCTGGTCCAAAACGCTACAGCCGGACAGCACAAGTCCGGCGGCCAGAACCAAAACGAAGCGCAACAATCTCATAGTTCAATGTCCCAATTGGCAATGCGCGCAGCAAAGCAGAATTCGATTACCCAGCCTTTGTGGCCAGAATGAGGAAAATTTTCCAACAATTCTGGCATTATCACTGGAATAGATGGATTCCTTCAACAGTCTACAATCAAATTTCGCGAGTTTGCTGGTTGTTAGCGCTAACGAACGGTGCTAGGAGGGGCCGACAAAACCGAGCGGGGCCAAGGATGACCTTAAATCCGACAATCGCAGACGTGACAGAGCGGATTCGCCGCCGCAGCGCGGCATCGCGGTCCAACTATCTTGCGCGGATGGCAGCCGCGGCCGAGTCTGGCCCGCGTCGAGCGCATCTGACCTGCGGAAATCAGGCCCACGCCTATGCGGCGATGGGTGCGGACAAGACGGCGCTCGCGGCTGGCCGCACCCCAAATATCGGCATCATCACCGCCTACAACGATATGCTTTCGGCGCATCAGCCCTATGAGACCTACCCTGCCCTGATCCGCGAGGCGGCCCGCAAGGCGGGTGCCACGGCGCAGGTCGCTGGCGGGGTTCCGGCGATGTGCGATGGCGTGACCCAAGGCCAGACGGGCATGGAGCTGTCGCTCTTCAGCCGCGACGTGATCGCGCTCGCTGCGGGCGTGGGCCTGTCGCACAACACATTTGACGCGACCCTCTATCTCGGCGTCTGCGACAAGATCGTTCCCGGCCTCGTCATGGCGGCAGCGACCTTCGGCTATCTTCCGGCGGTCTTCCTGCCTGCGGGTCCGATGACCTCGGGCATTCCGAACGACGAGAAGGCCAAGGTGCGCCAGAAATTCGCCGTGGGCGAAGCCACACGCGACGAGCTGATGGCCTCGGAAATGGCCTCCTATCACGGCCCCGGCACCTGCACCTTCTATGGCACCGCCAACTCCAACCAGATGCTCATGGAGTTCATGGGCCTGCACCTTCCGGGCGCGAGTTTCGTCAATCCCGGCACGCCCCTGCGAGAGGCGCTAACCATCGCCGGCGCCGAGCGGGCGCTCGAGATTACCGCGCTTGGCAACGATTACCGCCCCGCCAGCGCCATCCTTGACGAACGCAGCTTCGTCAACGGCATCGTCGGGCTGATGGCGACCGGAGGCTCGACCAACCTCGTCCTGCACCTGCCCGCCATGGCGCGGGCGGCGGGGATCGCCCTGACGCTCGAGGATTTCGCCGATATCTCGCATGTGACACCACTGATGGCAAAGGTCTATCCCAACGGCCTTGCCGACGTGAACCATTTCCATGCCGCGGGCGGCCTTGCCTATATGATCGGCGAGCTTCTCGCGGACGGCCTCTTGCACGACGATACGGTGACGGTCGCGGGCGATGGCCTTGCCCATTACACCCGCGAGCCGAAGCTTGGGCTGACTGGCCTCACCTATGTCGATGGCCCGCGCCAAAGCGCCAACGACCGCATCCTGCGCCCCGCCTCCGATCCCTTCAGCCCGACAGGTGGCGTCGTCCAGCTTGATGGCAACCTCGGGCATGGGGTCATCAAGGTCTCGGCTGTCGCGGCCGACCGCCATGTGATCGAAGCCCCCGCCCGCATCTTCCACGATCAAGACGCGGTAAAGTCCGCCTTCCAGAAGGGCGAATTTGCTTCTGACACCGTGGTCGTCGTCCGTTTCCAAGGGCCGAAATCCAACGGGATGCCCGAGTTGCACGGCCTGACGCCAATCCTCTCGGTCCTGCAAGACCGTGGCCTGCGCGTGGCGCTTGTCACCGATGGCCGGATGTCGGGCGCTTCGGGCAAGGTGCCTGCGGCGATCCACGTCAGCCCCGAGGCCGCCGATGGCGGCCCCCTTGCGCGGTTGCGCGATGGCGATATGGTTCGGCTCGATGCGGATAAAGGCACGCTTGAGGCCGTCGGCGTCGATCTGTCGGCTCGTGCGCCTGCCGAGGCCGATCTGACCGGCAACGGCACCGGCGTTGGCCGCGAGCTGTTTGACGTGTTCCGCAAGAATGTTGGCCTCGCCTCGACCGGCGCGGCCGTTGTTGTCTAACCTGAGAGAACCCGCATGACCCCCGAACACGCCTCAGATCTCGCCCGTCAGGTTTGCGAGCTTGCCCCTGTCGTCCCGGTCCTCGTGATCGACGATGCCTCCAGGGCCGAGGGCCTTGCCAAAGCGCTGATCGCGGGCGGCCTTCCGGCGCTCGAGGTGACGCTGCGCACCCCTGCCGCGCTCGAGGCGATTGCCGAGATGGCCAAGGTTGCGGGCGGGGTTGTCGGCGCCGGAACGCTCCTGACCGCCGAGGACGTCGAGGCCGCCAAACTCGCCGGCGCGGTCTTCGGGGTTTCCCCCGGCGCGACCGACCGGCTTCTCGACGCCTGCGAAGCGAACGACCTGCCGCTTTTGCCGGGTGCGGCCACCTCGACCGAAGTGATGCGGCTTCTCGAGCGCGGCTATACCATGCAGAAATTCTTCCCCGCCGAGGCCAATGGCGGCGCAAAGGCACTCAAAGCCATCGGCGCGCCGCTACCGCAGGTGAAATTCTGCCCCACGGGCGGCATCACGCTTGAAAACGCCCACGATTACCTGAGCCTGTCAAATACGATCTGCGTCGGTGGCAGCTGGGTTGCGCCGTCGGGTCTCGTCCGCGCGGGCGACTGGGCGGCGATCACCGCACTGGCGGCCGAGGCCGCGATGCTCTGAGCCCTTGTCGGAATCGTTGGCAGCGCAGAAGGTGCGGCAATAGTTTTCGGAGAAGCTGATGAGCAAAGTTCAAACGATCCGCACCTGCCTCTGGTTCGAGCGCGATGCAGAAGACGCGGCGCGTCTCTATGTCTCGCTTTTTGAGGATGCCGAAATCACCCACCGTTTCCCGATGCGTGGCGATCCCGAGGGGCGCGCCTTCCTCGTCCAATGGACGATGCTCGGCCAGAAGTTCTCCGCCATGAACGGCGGCCCCGGCTTCCCGCACAGTGCCGCCGCCTCGATCGAGGTCCATGTGGAAACGCAGGCTGAGGTCGATCGCCTCTGGGATGCGCTTACGGCCGAGGGCGGCAAGCCGGGTCGCTGCGGTTGGCTGACCGACCGGTTCGGAATCAGCTGGCAGATCATCCCCGAGGCGCTGCCGCGCCTCATGGCGTCGAAGGACAGTGCGGCGGCTCAGCGCGTCACCCAAGCGATGCTTGCAATGAGCAAACTCGATGCCGCTGCCCTCGAGGCCGCGGCAATGGGCGACTAGGCCTGCATCCGCCCCGCACGACCACCCCGGCGGCGCGGACCGGAGCCTTCCTCGAGCGCGGCCCTCAGCGTCAGCGTCATTGGATGATCAGCCGGCTCGCCTGCATGACGCGCCAGAAGCGCCCGCACCGTCTCGCGCGGGTCGGCGCCAAGCGGCACCCCGAGCGCCCAGTCGAGAAAGATCGACCGGCATTCCGGCGCGCTGATGCCCTCGATGCGATAGGCCTCTTGGATCAGCCCCTTGGGGTCGAGTTCATCCTTCATTCTAGTCCATACCCTTCGAACCGCTGGCCCCGAGCTGCCAGTCGATGATCCCGGCCGCCTCGGCGCTCCGCGTCTCGAGCGCCCGGCGCAGATCCTCGATCGTCTCAAAGCCCGTCTCCCGCAAAATAAACCGCCGCCCTGCCTCGCCAAGGGCATCCGCCTCAAGCTCGCCCCCCGTCAGAAGCCGCGCGGCGGCCTGCACCTGCCACAAAAGCTCTTCCGCGTCGGAAAGCGCCGCCGCATCTGCGGCATCGAGCCAGCCGGAAGCGACACCAGCGGCCAGTTGCGCCCCGGTCAGGCGCAACGGCGAGCCGGCAAGAAGCGCCGCTGTCTGCGACAAGAGCTCGATATCCTGAAGCCGCCCGCGCCCGATCTTGGCATCGAACACGCCGGAGGGTTGCTTGGCAGCAGCGATCCGGCCGCGCATTTCAGCCACGTCGGCCAGAATCGCTGTGCCGGCAGATTTCTCATTCAGCAGGTCTTGGCGGAACGCCTCGACCTGTTCGGCCAGTCCGATATTGCCCGCAAGTGGCCGCGCGCGGGTCAGGGCAAGATGCTCCCATGTCCAGGCCTCGCCGCTTTGATAATCGCGGAACGCGGTGATCGAGGTGGCCACCGGCCCCTGCCGCCCCGAGGGGCGCAAGCGCATATCCACCTCGTAAAGCCGCCCGTCCGACATCGGCGCCGTGACCGCCGTCACCAGCGCCTGCGTCAGGCGCGCGAAATAGGGGCGCGTCGCCAGGGGGCGCGGGCCTTCCGAGCTTTCCGCTCCGTCCGCGTCGTAGATTACGATCAGATCGAGGTCGGAGCCCGCGTTGAGCCGCTGCGATCCAAGCGATCCCATCCCCAGAACCACCGCGCCATGGCCCGGCATCGGCCCGTGCTTGCGGGCAAACTCCTCGACCACCACGGGCCAGAGACCCGCGATCACCGCCTCGGCCAGATCGGCATATTCCTGCCCGGCCTCTTCGGCGCTGATCAGCCCGCGCAGATGGTGCACGCCGATGCGGAAATGCCATTCCTTCATCCAGCGCCGCGCCATATTGAGCCGGGCCTCGTAGTCGGGCGCCTCGGACATGGCCCGCGCAAGGCGCTTTACAAGGTCATCCGTCTCCGGCCAGGGCGAAAAGAATGAACCGCCGATCACCATGTCGAACACATCGGAATTGCGCGACAGATATTGGGCGAGCGCAGGGGCGGTCCCGCAGATATCAACAACGAGGCGCGTCAGTTGCGGGTTGGCGTCAAAAAGCGAGAAGAGCTGCACCCCGGCAGGCAGGCCTGCAAGGAAGGTGTCGAACTGGCGCAGCGCTTCCTCGGGCTGGGCCGCGTCCTTCAGGCTCTCGATCACCTGCGGCAGCACCCGCTTGAAGATCTCGGCGGCGCGGGCGGTTCGCAGGGCCGGATAGTTCTGCCAGCGCTGGGTGATCTCGCGGCCGAAATCGTCTCCGCCGTTGGCCGGAGCGGACGGCGCAAAGAACCCCTCGGTCAGCTCGTGCACTTCCTCGACCCGCACCGAGATATCCTGCCGCAGCGCCCCCGCATCCGTGCCCATCAGAGCCGCCAGTCGATCCCAAGCCTCGGGTGTTGCGGGCAAGAGATGGGTCTGCTGGTCGGCGATCATCTGCACGCGATGCTCGACCTCGCGGTGAAGCCGGTAATGTTCATAGAGCCGATCGGCATGATCGAGCGGCACCCAGCCTGCATGGGCGAGCCGTTCGAGCCCCTCGCGCGTGCCGCGCACGCGGAGCGAGGGATCCCGCCCTCCGGCGATGAGCTGGCGGGTTTGGGTGAAGAACTCGATTTCGCGGATGCCGCCTCGGCCAAGCTTCATGTTGTGCCCGTCGAGCACCAATGGCCCGTGCAGCCCTTTGTGATCGCGGATGCGCAGCCGCATATCGTGAGCGTCCTGAATCGCCGCAAAATCGAGATGCTTGCGCCAGACGAAGGGGCGCATCGAGGTAAGAAACTTCGCTCCGGCCTCGCGGTCGCCCGCGCAGGGCCGCGCCTTGATGTAGGCTGCCCGCTCCCATGTGCGGCCAACGCTCTCGTAATAGCCCTCCGCCGCCCCCATCGAGATGCAGACCGGCGTGACCGCCGCATCGGGGCGCAGGCGCAGGTCGGTGCGGAAGACATAGCCCTCGCCGGTCAGGTCCGACAGCAAACCCGCCATCCGCCGCGTGACGCGGACAAAGGAGGCGCGGGCATCGTCATAGCCGTCATCGTCGAACCGGCTTTCGTCGAACAGCATGATGAGGTCGATGTCGGAGGAGTAATTAAGCTCCCCTGCCCCCATCTTGCCCATCGCCAGCGCGACCATCCCGCCAGCGGTCTCGGCATCTTCCGGCCCGAGACCCGGTATCTTGCCGCGGGCGATCTCGGCGCCGACGAGGCGACGCAGGCAGGTATCAACTGCGGCATCGGCGAAATCGGTCAGGGCCTGCGTGACCGTCTCGAGAGGCCAGACACCGCCGAGATCGGCGAGCCCTGTCAGAAGGGCTACCCGCCGTTTGGCCTGCCGCAAACCATCGGAGAGCTTGTCGAGCGGCAACTCGGTCGCGCCGGTGATCACGGCCGCCAGCGCCGCGTCGGGATCGTTCAGGGCACCCGCCAGCCAGTCCGCCTCGCGGGCAATCAGCCCGGCAAGAAACGGGCTAGACCCCGCGGCGCCTTCGACAACCTCGCGCGTTCGCGGCGGCAAGTTCGGCAGCTTCAACAGGCCTTCGGCCCCCCTGTCGGGAGCAAACGGGCGGGGGCTGCGGGTGATGCGGGATTCGAAGCTCATGCGCCCATCTGTGCAGCCTCATGAGGGATGGTCAATTGCCCCTCGGTTTGCCACTCTCGCGCGGCGAACATAGGAGAGCGACATGAGCAAGAGCCTCAAGCGCGTGATCGCGGCATTGGAGGCCGCCGGCGTCGAGGCCGCTCCAATGGAGATGGCCGCCGAAACCCGCACCGCCCAGCAGGCCGCCGATGCGGCAGGCTGCGCGCTCGACCAGATCGCCAAGTCGATCATCTTTCAGGGCGCGGTCTCGGGCGAGATCGTCCTGTTCCTGACCGCCGGTGGCAATCAGGTCGATCCTGCGAAGGCCAGCGCCCTTGCCGGCGAGGCGCTCGGGCGGGCAGACGCCGACGCGGTGCGGGCACATACAGGCTTTGCCATAGGTGGCGTTTCGCCGGTCGGCCATCTCAATCCGGTTCGGTCTTTCATGGATCCCAGACTGCTTGAGTTCGGCACGATATACGCCGCTGCGGGCACGCCCCGGCATATCTTTCCGGTGGAACCTGAAACATTGCAGCGGATCACAGGCGCCCAGGTTTCGGTTTTCACCGCGTGATCGCAGATTTTTTCTGAGAGAATCTCGGCCATCGTCAAAGGCTTGGGCCGATGCTGCACTGCAGGATGTGAAAAACATTAACATCACCTCTTGAAGCACAGGCTTGTCCCGCCGATATGTGCAATGTGAAAGACATTCACATATACTGTGACCCGCTATCTCAAACGGAGACCCAAATGACCGACGCCACACTGCACCCTCCCTCCCGCGAAGGCTATGCCCAGACGGGCTTTCTAACCCGCGCCGAGGAGTGGCTCGATGCCCGCGGCAAAGGGGCCTGGATCGCTGCAATGGTCCTTGGCTTTATCTTCTTCTGGCCCGCTGGCCTCGCGCTTCTGGCCTATATGATTTGGAGTAAACGCATGTTCAGCCGTCATCGTTCCCACGCCCGCTTCGCTGCGCGCCGCTATGCCCACACCGCCTTCACCAGCTCGGGCAACAGCGCCTTCGACGCCTACAAGACCGAAACCCTGCGCCGCCTTGAAGACGAGCAGAAGAGCTTTGAAGCCTTCCTCGACCGGTTGCGCGACGCCAAGGACAAGGCCGAGTTCGACCAGTTCATGGAAGACCGCGCCGGCAAGCCCGTGGCTGGCCCGACGACCGAAGCCTGATTTTCCCCAGCCGCGCCCCTTGAACGGGCGCGGCCCTTTTCAAGGACGCAAGACGCCCATGTATGCCTCTTCTGCCCAAACCTTTTCCCTCCCCGATCCGGCCAGCCAGCCCGAGTTTTATCAGGGCGTCGTTCTCAAGCGCGGCTTGGCCTGGGTTTTCGATGCGATCCTGATCGCGATCCTCTCGGCCCTTGTCCTGCCCTTCACGGCCTTCACCGGCATCTTCTTCTTTCCGGGACTGATGCTGGTCATGGGCTTCTTCTATCGCTGGTTCACGCTGGCGGGCGGATCGAGCACTTGGGGAATGCGCCTGATGTCGATCGAACTGCGCGAGGCCGATGGCGGCCGCTTTTCCGGCAGCAGCGCCTTCTGGCATACGGCGGGATATACCTTCTCGATCCTCGTGGCGCCTTTGCAGCTGATCTCGGTACTCTTGATGCTGGTCACCGCGCGGGGCCAAGGTCTGACCGACCACGTTCTCGGCACAGCGGCGATCAACCGGCCTCTGCGCTAGGCCGTTAATCTTCTCTAAACCATCACTTGGCGGAACGGCGGCGGGTTGCTAACCTGCCGTCGTTCAGCATTTGGAAGTCCATGCGCCATACCCTGCCGATAGCGCCCCAGTTCTACGTGACGGCACCGCAGCCCTGCCCCTATCTCGAGGGCCGGATCGAGCGCAAATTGTTCACCGCCCTGCAAGGAGAACAAGCCGAGACCTTAAACGACTCTCTGTCCAAACAGGGCTTCCGCCGGTCGCAAAACGTGCTCTACCGGCCGTCCTGCGCCGACTGTGCCGCCTGCCTCTCAGCCCGAATCCGGGTGGCCGATTTCACGCCAAGCCGCAGCCAGCGGCGGGTGATGAAGCGCAACAGCGATCTCTTGCGCCGACCGACCTCGCCTTGGGCCACCGAAGATCAATATACGCTTTTCCGCCGCTATCTCGACCACCGCCACGCGACGGGTGGCATGGCCGACATGGACCTTTTCGAATTCGCCGCGATGGTCGAAGAAACGCCGGTCCGCTCGCGGCTGATCGAGTATCTCGCGCCTGATCCGGACTTCGGCAGCGTCCTCAAGGCCGTCTGCCTGACCGATATCCTCGATGACGGGCTGTCGATGGTCTATTCCTTCTTCGACCCCGACCGCGAGGGCGACAGCCTTGGCACCCATATCATTCTCGATCACATCGAGATCGCCCGCGAGCTGGGGCTACCCTACGTCTATCTGGGCTACTGGGTGCCGGGCAGCCCGAAGATGGGCTACAAGGCCAAGTTCGATGCGCTCGAGGTCTATTCGCGCGGGCGCTGGCGTCCTATGTATAATCCGGCGGATTTCGAGGACGATGTGCATCCCCTCTCGGTAGAGCCTATTGCCGAACAGGTGGCCAAGATCGTCCTGCCCGACATCAGGCCCGCAACGCGCGCCTGAATAACAAAAAGCCCCGGCCGCTGAACGACCGGGGCTTTGTTTGATGTGCCATGGGCCTAGTTCAGAAGCGCCGGGACAATCGTCACGACCTGCGGCACCAGCGCCAAAAGCACGAGCCCCAGCACCTGAATGAGCACGAAGGGCACGATCCCGCGATAGATATGCGCGGTGGTGACTTCCTTCGGTGCCACGCCCCGCAGATAGAAGAGGGCAAAGCCGAAAGGCGGGGTCAGGAACGAGGTCTGCAGGTTCACCGCGACCATGATCGTGACCCATTTGGGATCGAAGGATCCGCCATAGATCACCGGGCCGACAATCGGGATCACGATGTAGATGATCTCGAGGAAGTCGAGCACGAAGCCCAGAACGAACAGAACCAGCATGACGATAAGGAAAGCCGTCCACTCGTTCGAGAAGCTGCGCAGGAAGTCCTGAATATAGTGCTCGCCGCCAAAGGAAATGAGCACGAGGTTCAGAAGCTGCGAGCCGATCAGGATGGTGAAAACCATCGAGGTGACCTTGGCCGTCTCGCGCACCACGGGCGCCAGAACGCTTTCCCGATAGAGATACCAGCAGCTCCAGAAGATGCCGAACATCGCATAGAGGAAGGCGCCGAAGGCGACCATGAAGGCCAGCATATCTTCAAGGGCGAGGTCCGGCTGCCCCAAGCGCATATCGAAATTCACGCCAACCAGCAGCATCACCATGATCGCCAGCGCGGTCCGGATGACGATCTGGGGCGACTTGCCGTTGTCGGCGAGCTTGCGCGCCGCGGCGAGAAGGATCGCGCCACCCGCACCCAGCGCCGCCGCCGGTGTCGGGTTGGTGATGCCGCCGAGGATTGAGCCCAGAACCGCGACGATCAGAACAAGCGGCGGGAACACGACCTTGATGATCTCGTTCTTGCCAAGTTCGGACGCCGCGGCCTTCAGGCCATGCACCGAGATCAGGAGCGGGATCGCGATCCAGAGGAAGGTGATGCCAGGCGTCGTGGTCGGCGCAACAAAGAGCGCATCGGCCAGAAGCATCAAGCCAACGCCAATCGCCCCAATCACCAAGGGCCGGCTGGAGGCGCCCGGATTGATGCCACGGCCGGACGTCAGGATCAGCGCCATCATCACCGCCATCGTGGCGATGCCGGAGCCGATCACCGGCGCGTTGGCGATCTTGTCGGCCAGCGCGGTGGCGCGCTCTTCATCGGACAGGGCGCGCGATTCCTGAACGCCACCGCCTGCCTCGATTGCCGCCTGCTCGGCCACCGCCTGATCCCAGGCTTCCTGACCATGGAGCGCGATCATCGAGGCCTGGCATTCAGCGCCGACATTTGTGCGCAGCGACGCCGAACGGGTCGCATCGGAATAGCTGTCAACGATGATCGATTGGCTGCCGACGACCCCACCTTGAATGAGCAGGAATGTCCCCACAAGGATCGCGGCGGGCGCCGCGAGAAACCAGGTCAGCTTTTCGTTGCGCGTGGTCGGGACGCCGAAATGCCCTTCCATCTGCACCGCAGGCGCCTTTGACGGGTTCAAAAGCGCATAGCCAAAGGCATAGCCGCCGTAGAGAAAGGCCAGAAGGATGCCCGGCAGCAACGCCGCCTGAAACAGCGTTCCGATCGAAACCACGGCGGGTTCGCCCAGATAGGTCAGCGCGTCGGTGCAGCCGGCAAGCGTCGCCCGGTCTTCCTGGGCGGCGGAATAGAGGTCGCCCGCAAGCGTGCCGAGAAGCACGATCACTATCGACGGCGGGATGATCTGGCCGAGCGTCCCCGAGGCGGCGATGACGCCGGTCGCCAACTCGGGCGAATAGTTGTTCCGCAGCATGGTCGGCAGCGCGAGAAGGCCCATGGTCACGACGGTCGCGCCGACGATCCCGGTCGAAGCGGCGAGGAAGGCGCCGACGACAACGATTGACACCGCAAGGCCGCCCGGAAGCGGGCCAAAGACATTGGCCATCTTGGTCAGAAGCTCGTCGGCGATGCGCGAGCGTTCAAGCGTGATCCCCATCATGACGAACATCACAACCGCAAGCAGCGTCTCGATCGACTGACCGGCGAGCACACGCTCGTTCATCCGGTTGACGATGAAGCTCACGTTGCGGTCCATCGCCACTTCCCAGCCCTGCGGAAAGACGGGCACGGCCAGCCGTGGAAGGTCTGGATAGGTAAAGACCGATATCGCGTCGGGCCTTATGCCGCTGCCGGTCAGCGCGTGATAGGCCTCAGACGAGGTATCGATCGCCTGGTGGATCAAAAGGCCCGCACTATCGAGGCCGGCGACGATCGCGAAAGAGATCATCGCAGCCCCGCCGATGGCGAAGGCCACCGGGAAGCCCGAGAGGATCGCCCCGAAGAGCGTCATGAACACGATGATTAGGCCGATCTCGACGCCATCAAGTCCGAATAGCATGGGTCTGGTCCTCGATTAGTGGATTTCGGCCACGAGTTCCGCTTGCGCGTCACCCAGCACATCTTTGTCGTGATAACGCCCGTCCCTCGCCTCGCCTTCCTTCCGCTCGAGGAAGGAGCGGTAGAAGAAAGCCACGGCGTGAATGATGACGGTTCCGGTATAGGCCAGAAGCAGCATCTTGAAGAGGAAGTAGGCGTTGAACCCGTTGGGGCTGAAGCCGATGGTCTCGACGTTCCAGCGCAGCGCGCGGGCTTTCATCACAAGCTGATCAAGCGAGTTCGAGGCCGATGGGTTGGGCACGATGAGGTGCCGCCACATGAAGAACCAGCCATAAAGCCAGACGATGAAAGCCGCCGGCAGCATGAAGACAATCGAGCCGAACATGTCGATTCCCTTCTTGGTGCGGTAGCTGACGCCCGAATAGATCAGGTCGACGCGCACATGGCCGCCCTGCACGAAGGTGTAGGTGGCGCAAAGGGCAACGATGATGGCGTTGTAGAACTTGAGGCTTTCGGACCACCAGCTCACATCGAAGGCAAAGCTGAAGCCGAAGCCGAAGGAAATCTGGCTGACCGCGAAGACGCGCTGCAAGAAGATGATCAGGATCTGAAGGATCACCATGGCCAGGCCCGCCCAGGCGGCGGTTCTGCCAATCCGGTTGGCAAAGGCCTCGAGGCCCCGGACGATGCTCCACAGAAGCGGGCGATAGAACATCCCCGCGATGGTCAACACGAGGAAGAGGTCGATGAAAACGAAGAGGAATTCCCGTGACGCGCCGAAGTAGATGAATCGCATCAAGGATTCCTTGTCCTCGACGGTGTTTTCCCAACTCAGCCAATCCAGCCACGAACGCGCATGCGTCAGCGCATAGACCAGATTGTAGAATCCCTCGATCAGGTGCGCGGCGATCCATCCAACCGGATTGCCCCCCCATGCCTCGACCAGCCCCATGACTTATCTCCGCTAGATGTCCGTGCCTCTCCCGAAGACACGGAGCTGCGTCCGACGCAGCGATAGAAGTCGGGCCGGGAGTTTCCCGGCCCGACGAAGTTCGGGTCGCCCCGGACCTAGCCGTTGTTGACGCGCGTCCGCTGACGGGTGAACACGTTGTCCGACAGATCGAGCCACTCGTGGGTTGCGGCCATCGCCGATTCCGCGCTGGCGCGGACACGGGCAAAGAGCTCGTCGCCCATGAACTCGTCGAGCGCCTCTTTCGACGCCTTGCCGAAGGCATCCCAGATCTCGTCAGAGAACTCGAGAACCTTCACACCACCTGCCTTGAGACGCTCGAGAGCGACGGCGTTGTTGGCGTTCGACTGAGCAAGCGACCAGCTGTGAACCTCGCCGGCGGCGATTTCGAAGATCTTCTGCTGCGACGGGGTCAGCGAGTCGAACACATCGCGGTTCATCGCGGTGGCAAGCGCCGAACCCGGCTCGTGGAAGCCCGAGGTGTAGTAGAACTTGCAGACTTCCTGGAAGCCCATCCGCTCGTCGGCGAAGGGACCGATCCACTCGGCACCGTCGATCGCACCCGACGACAGAGCCTGATAGATCTCGCCGCCGGCGATGGTCTGAACCGAGGCGCCGGTGCGGCCAAGAGCAAGACCGCCAAAGCCCGGCATACGGAACTTGAGACCCTGAAGGTCGGACGCCGAGTTTATCTCTTTGTTGAACCAACCGCCCGGCTGGTGGCCGGTGTTGCCAGCAAGGAACGACTTGAGGCCGAAGATCTGGCCCAGCTCGTCGTGCAGCTCTTTGCCGCCCTGGTGGTTATACCAGCTCATCATCTCCGGGCCGGTCATGCCGAAGGGCACGGCGGTGAAGTAGGCGTAAGCCGGATGCTGGTTCATGAAGTAGTAGTCGGCCGAGTGATACATATCAGCCTGGCCCGAGCTCACCGCGTCGAAGACTTCGAACGGACCCACGAGCGAGCCTGCCGGCTTTTTCTCGACGGTCAGGGCGCCATCGGTCATGGCAGTGACGAGGTCTGCAAGACGCTGAGCCGCGTCATCAAACACGGCGAAGCCCTCGGGGACCGAAGTCACCATGTTCAGCGTGCGGTTGCCCTGCGCGATGGCCGGGGCAGCGAGAGTGGTTGCGGCCGCGGCGGTACCACCGAGAGCCGAGGTCTTAAGAAATGAACGACGATCCACTGTTTTCCTCCCATAGAATTTGTCCCCACCTTGCCGGTGGGCAGATCGTTTCTAGTGGGTAGAGCCTAGTGTCCAAGTAACCTGCTTGAAAATAGGGAATTTCAGGTTGCGGCAGGTTTTCTGCGACGAAGCTGTGCACTGGGTCTGCCATCTCATCGGCGAGGACGGCAGCCAAGGGGCCACTTTCATTGACGGCATCTCCGCGGCGTCGGCTTTTTTCCATTAGTTTACCATCGGTTATCCCGAACACGACGTTGCGAGCAGGGAACTGCCCCAGCCAACAGGGTCCGATGCGGGCGCTGTGGTGCAGCATTATTATGCTGCAACTGCGTCAATTGGTC
>CAKZOU010000051.1 GCA_937138255.1 uncultured Paracoccaceae bacterium | reverse complement strand
CCGCCTACACACTTTCCAGGCGTGCGCCTTCGACCACTCGGCCAACTGTCCGTTCCGGCGCCGTTTACTCATATTGCGCAGGGTATTGCAAGGGCTGGTTCGCCTCAGTTGTGATCCGTTGTCACCAGGCGCGAATCCGTCTCATACTGGCGCAAAGGATGAGCAGCAAATGACCAAACCCAACCCGACACCTTCGACACCCTACACGCGCGTTCAAACCGGCGCCCTGATCATCATCGCCTTCGCAGTGGTGCTTTTCCTGCTGGTGCAGGCTCGGTTCATGCTCATCTCGCTCGCCACCGCGATTGTCCTCTTCTCGCTCACCTCGGACGTTATCAATTTCATCGCCCGCCAAAGGATCGGCCCCTTCCGCATCCCCAACTGGCTGGCCTCGATCGTCGCGCTTGCCCTCATATCCACCGCACTCCTGAGCGCCACATCGATCCTGCTGGCACAGATCAACACCGTCCTAGTGACCTCGCTTTCCTACGCGGAACGCGCACCCTCCGCCCTGGCATCCCTCTTCAGCTGGATGGGTGAAGACACCGAGCAGGCCATCCTGAACTCACTCAGAACGATCGACGTCTCGGCTTATATCCGTGGCGCCGCCGGTCAGGCGAGCAACCTGACACAAGCCACAGTTCTGGTGATCCTCTTCGTGGGCTTCCTCTTCGCCGAACGCATCTGGTTCTCGACCAAGCTCCGCGCCCTCTTCCCCGATCACGAAAGGGCCGACAGGGCCGGAAAAATCGTCGCCTCGATTATCCACCGGGTGAACTACTACCTGCTCGTCAAGACGGTCGTCAGCATCATCACCGGCCTGATGGTCTATCTCGTGGCCATCTTCTTCGACCTCAACCTCGCCGTCGCCATCGGCGTCTTGACCTTCGTCCTGAATTATATCCCCAACGTCGGCTCCATCGTCGCCACCGGCCTTGTCGCCCTCGTGGCTTTCGTCCAAACCGGCGATCCGACGACGACCACGATCATCTTCCTCCTCTGCGGCGTGATCCAGTTCGTCAACGGCAACGTCATCGACCCGATGATGATGGGGCGCGCCCTGCGCCTGTCGTCCTTCGGCATCATCATCTCGCTCGCCTTCTGGGGCGCGGTCTGGGGCATCCCGGGAATGTTCCTGTCGGTGCCCATCATGGTGATGCTGCTCGTGGTCTGCAGCCACATCCCCGCGCTCCGCCCCATCGCTATCCTGCTCTCGCGCGAGGGCCTGCCTGACAACGAGACTCTCAAGACAAAATAGCCGCTTCTTTTGGCTGTAAATACTCCGGGGGAGCGCCGCCCAGGCGCGGGGGCAGAGCCCCCTACCCCTCAAGATGCAGATAGACCCGCCGGTTCTGCTTGCCCTTCTTCTCGATCTTGCCAAGGCTCACCCGGCCAATCTCGCCGGTCCGGGCCACATGGGTGCCGCCGCAGGGCTGAAGATCGACCGTGCCCGCCGCATCCGCGATCCGCACAAGCCGCACCCGCCCCGCTCCGCGCGGCGGCTGGACCGACATGGTTTTCACCAGCCCGGGATTGGCATCCAGATCGGCATCGGTGATCCACTCGGTCGTCACCGCGAGATCACGCGCGATCAGAGCGTTCAGCTCCGCCTCAAGCGCCTCCTTGTCCTCGGGGCTTTCCGGCATATCGAAATCGAGCCGCCCCTTGTCGGCCGCGATCGAGCCACCGGTGACAGGAAGCGGGATCACCACTGACAAGAGATGCAGCGCGGTATGGACGCGCATATGCCGATGCCGGATCTCCCAGTCGATCTCCTGACGGACACCCGCGCCAACCGGTGGCAGGCTCGCCCCCTCGACAGGGACCAAAACGATCGCACCCCCTTCGCCCTTCACCGCCGTCGAAATCTCCGCAGAGCCGCCATCCCACGCGATCCGGCCCGCGTCGCCCGGCTGCCCGCCCGAGGTCGCGTAAAAGATGCTCCGGTCCAGAACCATCCCGCCCTCGTCGGTCAAAGCAACGACGCGCCCTTCCGCCTCGCGGGCATAGGCATCTTCGATAAAAAGCGTCTCGGTCATGTCTCATCCTTGCCAAAGGCGCCCTTGAGCGCCTCGGGATTGCGCAGCCAGATATCCCGCTGTGCAAACGGGATCTCGATCCCTTCCTCGGCAAAGCGCCTGGCGATCTGGTGGTTCATCTCCGACCGAACCTGCCCGACATAGTTCACATCCCGCAAGATGGCGCGGATCTCGAAATTGAGGCTGTCCGCCCCGAAGGTCTGGAACATGACATTGGGCGCAGGTGTCGCCAGAACCATCGGATGCGCCTCGGCGATCTCGCGCAGGATTTGCGTCACCTTCTCGGTATCGGTCCCATAGGCCACACCCACCGGCACAATCACCCGTCCGATCAGATTGCCGCGCGTCCAGTTGATCACCTGACCGCTGACCAGATCGGCGTTCGGCACGATCACGTCAGACCGATCGAAGGTTTCGATCCGGGTCGAGCGTACCGAGATATCGCGCACATAGCCCATCTGCCCGCCGACCTCGATCCAGTCGCCCTCCGAAATCGGGCGCTCGATCAAAAGGATGATCCCCGAGACAAAGTTCGACACGATGTTCTGCAGGCCAAAACCGATGCCCACCGAAAGCGCACCGGCAACGATGGCGAGGTTCGACAGGTCGATCCCCGCCGAGGTGATCGCGGCCAGCCCGGCCAGAAAGATACCGATATAGCCAAAGCCCGAAACGATGGCGTTCTGCGCGCCGATATCCATTCGCGTGCGCGGCAGGACTGTGGTGCGAAGCGTCCCTTGCACCAGCCGCGTCGCCATATAGCCGATGGCAAAGACAATCGCGAAAGTGATGAAATCCGTGGGCGAAATCCGCGACTCGCCCACCGAGAAGCCTTCGCGGAACTTCTGCCAAACCTCGACCAGATCGACCACCTTCGCGCCCCAGATAAGCGCAATCACCGGCAGAGACAGGAGGAGAAGGCCGATGCCCACAAGAACCGGCGTCAACGCCTCGCCGGCCTTCTCCTCGGCGCGGGTCATCACCGCGAAAGCCTCGGTGAAGAGGCGGTGCAGCAACAGGACCAGTGCCAGCAGTGCCAGCGACATGACGGCCGGCATCAGAAGCGAACCGGAAGCCGCCGAATAGCCCGCCGCCGAAAGGGCCGGCCCAGCCACGGCCAGCACCATGCAAATCCGCCCGACGACCGAAAGCGCCCTGTCGCGGAAGGTTTGCCCTTCCTCGCCTACGCTCCGGTTGCGCACGAAAACCCCGCCAATCCGGAACAGGAACCAGCCGACAAGGATATTGACCGGCAAGAGAACGACCGGGCCGGCAACCGAGGTATTGTCCGCCACCGAGATCAGCACCTGCAGAAGCGTGGCCGCCGCCAGCGACCAGCCAAGGCCCAAGAGCGCGCGCCGCCCCTTGGGGCCGGCCTGTTCGTCAAAGGACAGGATTTCGCCGAAACTCGAGCTGCCGCTGAAGAACTGCCAGCCCATCCAGCGCCCGACGATCACGAAAAGGCTCGCCTCGGGCAGCGCCTCGATCAGCATCGTGGTGCGGAAGCCCAGCACATCGAAGGCCTTGGCGCTGGCGACGACCGCCAGGATACCGAGGTAGGGCAGCACGATCTCGCCCAGTGAGACGAGAAACGTCCAGATCTGTGCGCCACGGCGCTCGCGGCGCTTGATCGCGCTCTGAAGTGCTGTGATCCACTTCTCTTCTCGCCACAGAAGCGCAATTGCGACCGCCGCATAGCCGAGGGTCAGTGGCAGGTTATGCCAGATATCGCCCCGCGCCAGATCGGAGCGGAACGAGGTCGTCGTTTCCGACCACATCGCCTTGACGCCGGTCCAGACGGCCATGACGCCGGGCATCCAGTTGTCGGGGTTCAGGGGCGATGGTCCACGGGTGGTCATCCGCGCCGTCTCGCGCTCGCGGATCAGGCGGTCGATCTCGCTGATGAGGCCGCTTGCCTGCGCATAGGCTTCGGTGGCAAGGACCACCGGCGCGCGCAGGCGCATGAGCTGGGCTTCAAGCTCCGACCGGCGGGCGGTAATCGAAGGGTCTTCGAGGCCGTTCTCGGGCTTGGCGCCAAGGGCCGTGATCTGAGCGCGCACGGTGGCGATCCGCTGGGCATTCACGCTCTCGCCCGCAAGGAACTGATCCCGCCAGCCGACAAGCTCGGCCCGCATCCGTTCAAGCGCGAAGATCGACGCCACGCCGCTTTCTGCCGCGCGTTCGGTGCGGGTGGCGACCCGGTGCCATTCCTCGAAATCAATGCTGTTTGAAGTCGTAGCAGTACCGGGGAGTTGCGGCCCGATCCCCTGCGCGACCGGTAGTGCGGGCAGAAGAGCCAACACGAGCGCGAGGAATAGGCGGCGCACCTCCTTCATGCCATATCCTCAAAGACCTTAGGCAGATCCGCCGGTCGCCGGTCGAGCCAATCGGGAACCGGCAGACCTTTGGATTTGAGGAATTCGGGATTGTAGAGCTTGGACTGATAGCGCGTGCCATAGTCGCAGAGCACCGTGACGATCGTGTGCCCAGGCCCCATCTCGCGGGCCATCCGTATCGCCCCGGCGATATTGACACCAGAAGAGCCGCCAAGGCAGAGGCCTTCCTGTGCGGCCAGATCGAAAATTACTGGCAGAGCTTCGGCATCGGGGATGTTGAAGCACATGTCCGGGGCAAAGCCTTCGAGGTTGGCGGTGATCCGCCCCTGCCCGATGCCTTCGGTGATCGACCCGCCCTGCGCCTTGTGCTCGCCCGCGGTGTAATAGTTGTAGAGCGTCGCGCCGTCTGGATCGGCCAGCGCGACCTTCACGCCCTTGGGCTGAAGCGCCATGCCGACGCCTGCGAGCGTCCCGCCCGATCCGACCGCGCAAATAAAGCCATCGACCCTGCCGCCGGTCTGTTCCCAGATTTCCGGCCCCGTAGTCTCGATATGCGCCTGACGGTTCGCCACGTTATCGAACTGGTTGGCCCAGATCGCGCCGTTGGGCTCGGTCTTGGCAAGCGCGGCGGCGAGGCGGCCGGAATAGCGGACATAGTTGTTCGGATTGCGATAGGGCGCGGCCGGAACCTCGACAAGCTCGGCCCCTGCCAGCCGGATCATGTCTTTCTTTTCCTGGCTTTGCGTCTCGGGGATGACGATCACCGTCCGAAATCCCATCGACGCCCCCACCAGCGCAAGGCCGATGCCGGTGTTCCCGGCGGTACCTTCGACGATGGTGCCACCGGGCTTCAGATCCCCCCGCGCAATGGCATCGCGGATGATGAACAGCGCCGCGCGGTCCTTGACCGACTGGCCGGGGCTCATGAACTCGGCCTTGCCAAGGATCGTGCATCCGGTCGCCTCGGACGCAGCCCGGAGCTTGATCAGAGGCGTGTTGGCGATGGCGGCGGCGAGGTCGGAGTGGATGGTCATTCAAGGGCCTTTCGCTTTGCCTACTGTGTAGGGTCGCGCCTTGGGGAACTCAACCCATCCGGCCCAGCGACAGGCGGTTTCTGTCGAGCCATAGCAGCATCGTGATCAGGGGGCCGGTCGCGATCTCTCCGCTGTCGATCAATGCCAGCGCCCGCTCGCGCGACAGGACATGAACGCGCAGATCCTCATGTTCATCGGCCACGCCGCCCGTATAGCTGCGCTCACCACCCAGATCGGCCAGACCTATGAAACAATGGAAAAAGTCGGTGCTGGCTCCCGGCGAGGGGTAGAAGCCAAACATCGGCTGAAGCTCGATCTCCGTCAGCCCCGCTTCTTCCTCGGTCTCGCGCAGCGCCGCTTCGACAGGGGTTTCCAGAACGTCGATTATCCCTGCCACGGGCTCGAGCATATGCGGATTGGCATCGGAGCGCAGGAGCGGGCCGACCCGAACCTGCTCGACCAGAAGAACCCGATCCGTCAGCGGATCGTAGGGCAGGACGAGCGCCGCATCGACGCCGATAAAAGCCTCGCGACTGAGGGGGCCAGTCATGGCACCGTCGTAGCGGCGGTGGTTCACCTCGACCTGCCGAAAGCGAAAGAAATCGCCCGACATGGCCTTGCCGCTGATTTCACTACTGAGGTGGCCTGCCCTTACATCTGCCGGTGCCGGACTGTGACGGCCGCGCACCCGCGCCTCGGCCCGATGCCAGATCATTTCCCAGCGCGCCGACAGCGCCTCGGCAGAAAGCGGTGGGTAATAGGAGGCCAGCTCGGTATTCGCCTCGATGGTCATCTCGCCCCATGCAGCTTCCCATCGGTGGATGCTCCACGGCTCTTGGGTGGGATGTTGATCGGCGGGCGGCTCATACACCTGCGCCTCGACCACGCGCCCGTCGGACAGACGCACCACAAGGGTTTTGGGATGATAGCCGAAGGGAATTTCATAAGCGTCGAGCCGCGCGATCTGGGCGGCGGTCAGGCCGCTCCAGAATTGCCCTTTCGCTATTCCGCCCTCTTGCTGCACCAGCATCGGCAATTCGCTGTCTTTCACCCGCAAGACGGCGTGATCGGCCAAGGTCGCTTCCTGCATCGACCCGCCGCCGGGGCCTGCGACAAGCTCGAACACGCGCGGGTGAAGGAGTGTTCCGTAGAGAAACAGGCCCATCTACGGGTATCTTTGGGCAAAGAAATCGGTCACCAGCCCGCAGATAAGGCTGCCAATCACAAGAAAGGCGATTACCTCGAACGACGCTATCGTTCTGAGATATTCAACAGCCAATTCGAAAACGGAAACTACGGCGTCGACCGGACCATCATACATCTTGCGAATTGATCTTTCGACCATCTCGATCGAGGAATAGATGAATAGCCCCCAAACCACCATCGAAACCATCGCTGTCAGGCTGTAACCAATCGCGTTGCGATAGCCATTGCCCGACCGGCTTCCGGCAACGACCCAGCCTGCAAGAAGGCCGATCAAGGCATTCCCCGGCATGAACCAGCCAAAATTGGTGCCCTCCGGAAAGCGGGGGATGATCAGATAGGTAACCAGCGCCCCCAGCCCCGCAAACAGGATGGCCGCAACGAGTTTTCCGGCTGTGGGCATCTGTCCTCCTTTACGGCGGGACCAGCCTAGGCGGGCCGGCGCACGGTGATCTGCGTTACGTCACAGTTTCCGGCATGGAAGGTGCCTGCGCAAGTGGTGAGATAGAAATCCCACATCCGCTTGAACCGCGGGTCAAAACCCATGGCGCTGATCTGTTCCCATTTTTCGTTGAAAGTCTCATGCCAACGCCGCAGCGTCTGGCTGTAGCTCTCGCCAAACTCCATCGAGCCCACCACTTCGAGGCCCCGCCCCTTGGCCTGCTCGCGCAGGATCGTCGGGCTCGGGAGCATACCGCCCGGAAATATGTATTTCTGGATGAAATCGACGCCTTTGCGGTAGGCCTCCCACCGCTTGTCGGCGAGTGTAATCACCTGCAGCGTTGCCTGCGCGCCGGGCTTGAGGCACTCGCGGACCTTGTCGAAATAGACCGGCCAGTATTTCTCGCCCACCGCCTCGAACATCTCGATCGAGGCGATGCCGTCATAGCGGCCGGTTTCGTCGCGGTAATCCTGAAGCTTGAATGTCACTTTCTCGGATAAACCCGCCTTTTCAATGCGTTCCACAGCATACTTATACTGCTCCTGACTGATCGTCAGGCAGGTCACATTCAGCCCCCGCGTCCCTGCCGCATATTCGGCAAAGCCGCCCCAGCCGCAGCCGATCTCAAGCACATGGTCGCCCTCCTTGACCCCCATCTGATCGACCATCGCCTCGTATTTCTGGGTTTGGGCTTTCTCGAGGCTCTCCTGTCCGGTTTTAAAGAGCGCGCTCGAATAGGTCATCGTGTCGTCAAGCCAGAGCCGGTAGAAATCATTACCCAGATCATAGTGATAGCTGATGTTCTTCTTCGCCTGTTTCTTGGAGTTGGACTGAAGCCAGAACCGCAGGTTTTCCCAAGCGCGAACAAGGGCATACCCGACGAAATTGTCTGACACCGTGTCGTTTTGATCGTGGACGAAATCCATGAACGCCTGAAGGTCTGGTGTTGTCCACCAGCCATCGAGATAGGCCTCGCTGAACCCGAGGTCTCCTTCTCGAATCAAACGGGTAAAGGTTTCGGGATGTTTCACTTCCAGAACGGCCTGATAGCCGGGTTCCGCGCCTTCGGCACGAAACGTGCGGCCGTCTTCAAGAACGAAATCCATTCGCCCACGACGAAGATTGCACACTACATCAAACACAGGACCGAAATAACGAGGCAGGTCCTTTTGCCCCTTCGTAGTCGTCAGGATCATCCCTACTCCCGCAGCAGCCAAATTAAGGAAATATTAACGGCTCAATTTTGCCTGTCACCCGTTTCCTCGTCTGTGGCGCCTGTTTGCGGGTGTCCAAAAGTATACGGTGACACCCGAAAGACGGATCAAAGAACGCTGTCGATTACCTTGATAAGTTTGCCAATTTCGCCTTCCGAGGTGTAATGGACGAAACTCATCCGCAAGACACCCCGCTCCAGATCGACGCCCAGAGCGGTCAGCGGGCGGACGGCATAGAAATCCCCACCACCGGCCATGATTCCATGCGGCCCAAGCGCGGCCGCTGTGGCTTCGGCATCCCTATCGCCATCCAACGCAACAGCCACGGTCGGTGCTCGCCCTTCGGCTTCGCGGGGGCCGAGGAGCCGGACCGAGTTCTTGGAAGCAAGGTAATCCAGAAGCGGCTGAAGGAGTTTCACCTCATGCGCCCGCATCAGATCATGGGCAAAGCCACCCGCTGCCGCGCCGCTGGCAGGGCCGCCGTGATGGGCGCTGAGCGCCTCGAAATAATCGGCCATGCCGGCGCTCGCGGCAATCTGGGCGTGGTCGGGGCCGGCAGGGGTGAAGCGTTTGTAAAGCGTGCCACCGTTGAAATAGTGCCCCTGATTGGGAAGCTCGGCGCCAAAGCCCTCGCGGATCACCATGATCCCCTGATGCGGCCCATAGGTCTTGTAGGCCGAGAAAAGATAGACGTCGCAACCAAGGTCGCCCACGTTGGGAAACCCGTGCGGCGCGTAGCTGACGCCATCGACCACCACGAAAGCCCCCGCCGCATGGGCGCGGGCGGTAATCGCCTGCACATCGTTGATCTCGGCCACCACGTTCGAACAATGCGGGAAGCAGACCAGCCGCACCGCGCCATCGGCCAGAAGCTCGCCCAACCTTTCGGGATCAAGACTGCCGGTCTCGGTGTCGATCTGCCATTCGCGGACCTCGATCCCCTCCTCCGCCAACCGCCGCCACACGCCGCTGTTGGCCTCGTGGTCCTGATTGGTGACAACGATCGCCTCACCCGGCTTGAGCCAACGGCGCACGGCATTGGCAAGGACATAGGTGTTCTGGCTCGTGGAAGGGCCGAACGACAGCTCGTGGGTCTTCACCCCCAGCATCGCCGCGAGCCTGCGCCGCGCTTCGTCCATCTCCTCGCCCGCAAGGCGGCTTGCCGTATAGGGCGCATAGGGCTGCACCTTGCGCTCGGTGTAATAGCGCGTCAGCCGGTCGATCACTTGGCGGCAGGTATAGGAGCCACCGGCATTCTCGAAAAACGCCTGCCCCTGCAAGGGCGCGGCCGAGAATGCGGGGAACTGGGAACGCACCCAGTCGATATCGAGAGATTTGGTCATCAGAGCCTCGTTTCAGTCATCGCCTCGGGAAAGCCCAGCACAGACCGGGGCAATCCCAACCTGGCAGGTCTTCCAGCCGAGCCGACGCCACAAAGGCTCCGGCAGCCCGGGCCGGCAAAGGCCGCCCCGAACGCTCTTTGGTTAGGGGGCAGCCGCCCCCAAGTCAATCGCCTCAGGCGTTGACGTCAACGACCACGCGGCCCTTGACCTGACCTTTGAGGATCGCGCGGCCAAGCCCCGGCAAATCACCGAGGGTCGCGGGCTGGATCATCGCTTCGAGCTTGTCCATCGGCAGATCGGAGGCGATCCGCTCCCAGGCGCGAACGCGGTTTGCATAGGGCTGCATCACCGAGTCGATGCCCAGTAGGTTGACCCCGCGCAGGATGAACGGCGTGATGAGCGCCCCGTCGATCGCCGCTCCGCCCGCGAGGCCGATGGCGGCAACGGAGGTGCCATATTTCATCTGCTTGAGCACACGGCCCAGCATCGCACCCGCGACAGCATCGACGCAACCGGCCCAGACCTCGGCCTCGAGCGGCTTCTTCGTCACCTCGGTCAACTCGTCCCGCGCAACGATCTGGGTCGCGCCAAGGCTCCTCAGATAATCCGCCGTATCCGGCCGCCCCGTCACAGCGGCGACCTCGTGGCCGAGCTTGGCCAGAATGGCAGTGGCCACCGAACCCACACCACCGGCGGCACCCGTCACCAGAACCGGCCCGTCACCCGGCGTCAGCCCGTGATCCTCAAGCCCGATCACCGCCAGCATCGCCGTCAGACCGGCGGTCCCCACCGCCATCGCCTGCCGCGTGCTCAGCCCCTCGGGCAGCGGCACCAGCATATCGGCCTTCACCCGCGCCTTCTGGGCATAGCCGCCCCAGCGGTTCTCGCCCACGCGCCAGCCGGTCAGCACAACCTTGTCGCCCGCCTTGTAGCGGGGATCTTCCGAGGCCTCGACCGTGCCCGCGAAATCAATGCCCGGAACGTGCGGGTAATTGCGGACAAGCCCCCCGCCCGGCCCGATGCAAAGCCCGTCCTTGTAGTTCACCGTCGAATAATCGACCGCGACCAGAACCTCGCCCTCGGGCAGATCGGCAACGCCAACCTGTTCCACCGCCGCGCTGGTTTTCCCCTCGTCGTCCTTGCGAACGACCAATGCGTTGAAGCTCATGTCCTGTCCTCTCTATTTCGGTCCGCGCCAGTCGATCTGGCAGATCTCGGCGCTGCGCCCGTCAAAATCCCAGACACGGCCATAGGCGCGCACCTTGCCTTTGCCAGCCTTGGCCACGGTGATATCCGGGCCCATCCAGTATTCGGTGTTGGTCACAACGATATCCTGCCCGCCATGGCCCGGCACCGGGGTGATCTCGCCCTGAATGGCCTTGCCCACCATCAGACGGCGGGTCTTGCCTTCGGTCTCGAAGATCACCGGCGCACGCTCGGCACCCAGAAACTCGCTGACCAAGACCTTGAAGAGGCCCGTGGTCCCGCGCGCTTTGCCCGAGAAGATGTTGATGAGCCCCTCATAGGCCGCATAGCTCGCCCGCTCGTCGATATAGGCGGCCGCCTTCCAGTTGCCGCGCCCCATCTTGCCGGGGATCTCGAGAAGAAGGCCCACATTCAGACCGCTCAGATCCTCATCGCCATAATGGCCGCTGTCGATACGGATGCCCGCCCAGCCCATGCAATAGCCCTCGGTCGGCGGGTGATCGCCAAGGCTGATCACACAAGGGCAAAAGACGGTGCAATTGCAGTTGAGGATCAATTCGCCCTTGATCGCCCAAGGCACGGTGCCCGTGGTTGGCGCTGCGGCCGGATGGCGGCTCGATATCTTGGCCGGAGCGGCAATCTTGTCGGAAGCCATGGAATGTCCTTTCGTTCAGAAGATCAGTGTATAGGCGGCAGCCGCCAGAAGCGCAAAGCCCGCAGGCCGCGTCAACGGGCGCCCCAGATCGGGAAGTTTCTCAAGCGTCATGAAAAGCGTCGCCGCCCCCATCCACAAAAGGTTCATGGTGCCGCCGACAAAGCCCAGAAGCATCAGCGCCCAGCAGCAGCCAAGGCAGACCGCCCCGAGCTCGAGCCCCATCTTGAACGCGGGCCCCGCGCCGGGCCGCCAGCGTTCCATGAAAAAGGTCATCGGCATCCGGCATTTCGACAGGCACGCAGCCTTCAGAACTGAAAACTGGTATAGCCCCGCCCCCGCCAGCAAACATGCCGTCAGAATGGGCGACAGGCTCGCGCCAACCGGCGACAAAAGCCCCCGCGTCGCCAGAAACCACTGAAGCCCCGTCCCCAGAACCGAGGCGCCGCCCCAGACCACGAGATAGCCGCCAACGAGCGCCGCCAATCCGCGCGCATCCCCCGCCCCGGCAGACCGCAAATCATCATAGGTCCGCGCCGCAGGCACAAAAGTCGGCAGCATCATTGCCGACGACATCAGCGCCCACATCAGAAACAACGCCACCGGGCTCGCCTCGGCCGCTGAAAGACACAAGGTCTCCCAATAACTCGCCGGCATATCGCGAAGCTCCGCCCCCGGCATCGACGCCGCCATCAAGGCCACAGCAACCCAGCTCAGCAGGATCACGAGATAGAACCCCAACCACGCCAAGCCCCGCCGCGAAAGCGGTCGGCCCAATATGGCGATAGCGCGGTCCATGCTCCCTCCCTGCAACCCGTTCGCCCAAACCCTCTTATCTGCCCCGAAAAATGTCAAACTACCTTCACCCGACAAATTCCGGCCCTCAGCCCTTCTTTTGGCTCAAAATACTCCGGGGGAGACGCCCGGAACGGGCGGCGGGGGCAGAGCCCCCCTTGCACCCCTCTTGCTCCCGCCGCGCCGCGCGCCTATCTAGGAGATGTCTCGCAAGAGACTATGGACATAAACGCGCCTGTAATAAGCGGATCGGACCCGGGGGCGGTACCCGGCGGCTCCACCAAAAACCCTTCATTGGGGGCAGAGGGGGCCGAAACAGGATCGACGAACGTGTAAAGAGGATGGCTTTGTCCCGGTGAGCTACCACCGTTATCGGTGCAAAACGTACAGTTGCCAATGACAACCGTGCTCCGGTCGCTCTCGCCGCTTAATGCGGTGCGAAAAGCCGAAATCTAAGCCCTTGCGCCTAGCAGCGTAAGGCGGGGTTCGCAGGCACCTGGCAACAGAAGCCTGCACTTTTGCACCATCACCCTTGATTAGCCGCCGACCTCGTGCCCAATGGCGGCATGAGTTTCTCCGAGTTCTTTCGCGCATTCGCGCGTATCGGCCTTCTGTCTTTCGGTGGGCCTGCGGCGCAGATCGCGCTCATGCACCGTGAGTTGGTGGACGAGCGGAAATGGTTGACCGAGGCCGAATTCCTGCGCGCGCTGTCCTTCTGCATGATGCTCCCCGGCCCCGAGGCGATGCAGCTTGCCACCTATGCTGGATGGAAACTGCGCGGGGTTGTGGGCGGGATTATCGCGGGGCTGCTCTTCGTCTTGCCGGGGGCTGCGGTCATCGCCGCGTTGGCGCTCCTCTACCTCTCCTTCGGGGATCAACCGCTTGTCCGCGCCGCCTTTGTTGGCGTCAAAGCGGCGGTCATCGCCATCGTCCTCGAGGCGCTCTTGCGGATTTCGAAACGCGCGCTCAAGGGGCGGCTTCACACCGTGCTGGCCGCCGCAGCCTTCGTCGCGCTGGCCATGTTTCACCTGCCCTTCCCTCTGGTGATCGTAATTGCCGGCCTGATCGGTGCCCTCGCCGCTCCACAGACAGACGCCGCGGCCCTGCCCGCCCCCGCGCCGGGCCGAGCGCTCCGGGTCGCCGCCATCGCCGGTGCGCTTTGGGCTGCCCCCCTGCTCGCCGCCAAAGCCACGGGCGCAACCTTCCTCACCGAGATCGGCGTCTTCTTCTCCAAACTCGCCGTAGTCACCTTCGGCGGCGCCTACGCGGTCCTCGCCTATATGGCGCAGGACGTGGTCACAGGCCGTGGCTGGCTCACGCCCCTTCAAATGGTCGATGCGCTCGGCCTTGCCGAGACAACCCCCGGCCCCCTGATCCTTGTCACCCAGTTCGTCGCCATGCTGGCAGGTGACGCGCAGGGCGGCATCCCGCTTGCCCTCTTGGCCGGAGCCATGACCCTCTGGGTCACCTTCGTCCCCTGCTTCCTCTGGATATTCGCGGGCGCCCCCTACATCGACTGGCTTGCGGGCAAGCCGCGCCTTTCGGCCGCGCTTTCAGGCATCACCGCCGCCGTGGTCGGGGTGATCCTCAACCTCTCGCTCTGGTTCGCACTCCATGTGGGCTTCCGTTCCGTGGGAGAAGCCACCCTCGGCCCAATTCACCTTCCCCTGCCCGATCCCGCCAGCGCCGATAGGCTGGCGATCCTTCTGGCGGTGCTGGCAAGCTACCTGCTCCTCCTGCGCCATTGGGGCCTTGGAAAAGTGCTGGCCCTCTCCGCGGCCCTTGGCCTCGTGCTCGGCGGCTGGGGCGGACTCGCCTGATCCCCCCCATCGCCCCTTTCATCCGGGGACGAATCTCTTATTGTGAGGGCAGCCACTGGGAGGCCCGCCTTGAACCGCTCGATCGACTACGGAAACCTGATGCACCGGGCCATGCGCGGCCTCATTCAGGAGGTCCTCGCCGGCGTTGCCAAAACCGGCCTGCCCGGCAAGCACCATTTTTTCATCACCTTCGACACGCTGCACCCGGACGTCGAGCTCGCCGACTGGCTGGCCGACCGCTATCCCACCGAGATGACCATCGTCATCCAGCACTGGTTCGACAATCTCGAGGTGACGGACGAAGGCTTTGCCATCACTCTGAACTTCGGCAACAACCCCGAGCCGATGTATATCCCCTACGACGCGATCAAGACCTTCGTTGATCCCTCGGTCGAATTCGGCCTGCGCTTTGAAACGCAGGACGAAGCCGGCGACGAGGAAGAGGACGAAGACGAAGCCGCCGAGGTAGATGAGGCTCCGATGGAGGAGATGGCCGAGGACGAGGCCGACAAGCCGCGCGAGGCCGAGGTCGTCCGGCTCGACAGCTTCCGCAAATAGCCGCAGGCTGCGCCAGACCCGTTGCGCTGCGTCCAGCTGGGCGCTAAACGGCATACAATTGCATACCACAGGATCGGACCATGACCCAGACCCGCACCGAGACCGACAGCTTTGGCCCCCTCGAGGTTCCCGCCGACAAGTATTGGGGCGCCCAGACCCAGCGCTCGATCATCAACTTCCCGATCGGCTGGGAGCGCCAGCCGGTGCCGATCATCCGCGCCCTTGGCGTCATCAAGAAAGCCTGCGCGCAGGTCAACAAGGCGCAGGGCGATCTCGACGCGACGCTGGCGGATGCGATCTGTGCCGCCGCGACCGAAGTGATCGACGGCAAGTTCGACGACAACTTCCCCCTTGTCGTCTGGCAGACCGGCTCGGGCACGCAATCGAACATGAACGCCAACGAGGTGATCTCGAACCGCGCGATCGAGATGCTGGGCGGCGTGATGGGCTCGAAAAAGCCGGTCCACCCGAACGACCATTGCAACATGGGCCAGTCGTCGAACGACACCTTCCCGACCGCGATGCACGTGGCCATCGCCATGCACGCCCGCGACGTTCTGATCCCCGGCCTTGAGAAGCTCGCCGGCGCGCTCTGGGCCAAATCGGCCGAGTTCAGGGACATCATCAAGATCGGCCGCACCCATACTCAAGACGCGACCCCTCTGACCCTTGGGCAGGAGTTTTCGGGCTATGCCACGCAGGTCGACAAGGGCATCCGCCGGATCGACGCCTGCCTCGGCGATATCTACGAGCTGGCCCAAGGCGGGACCGCCGTTGGCACCGGCCTGAATACCAAGAAAGGCTTTGACGTCCGCGTCGCCGCGGCGATTGCCGAGATCACCGGCCTGCCCTTCGTCACCGCGCCCAACAAGTTCGAGGCGCTGGCAGCGCATGACGCGATGGTGATGTTCTCGGGCGCGCTCAAGACTGTTGCCGCCGCCCTCTTCAAGATCGCCAACGATATGCGCCTTCTGGGCTCTGGCCCGCGCTCGGGCCTTGGCGAGCTGATCCTGCCGGAAAACGAACCCGGCTCGTCGATCATGCCGGGCAAGGTCAACCCGACGCAGGCCGAGGCGCTGACCATGGTCTGCGCCCATGTGATGGGCAACGACGCCGCGGTGGGCTTTGCCGGCTCGCAGGGCCATTTCGAGCTCAATGTCTATAACCCGATGATGAGCTATAACGTCCTGCAATCCATGCAGCTTCTGGGCGATGCGGCCTCGTCGTTTACCGACAACATGGTGGTCGGCACGCAGGCCAACACCGCGCGGATCGACAAGCTGATGAAGGAAAGCCTGATGCTGGTGACGGCACTGGCCCCGACCATCGGCTATGACAATGCCACCAAGGTTGCCAAGACCGCGCACAAGAACGGCACCACGCTGCGCGAAGAGGCGATTGCGCTGGGCTTTGTCGATGGCGAGACCTTCGACAAAATCGTCCGCCCCGAAGACATGATCGGCCCGCGGTAGTGCCGCCGCGCCCTGCCGCCTACGTTCTCAAGACCCCGCCACAGGGGTTTGCGGCAGGTCGCTCCTATGTGGCGCAAGAAAGGGTGATGTACGGCGGCAAGACTATTGCTGCTGGAGACCGGCTGTATGTCATCGCGTCCGAGCATTTTGGAGGGTCGGGCCTTACCGCACGGGCGCGGGTGACAAGCGTCCGGCACGTCGAAGGAATTGTGTGGCAGTTGGCCTTCAAGGTCGATGCTCTGGCGAAGGCCCAGATCGGCCGCGACGACCTACGCCGGATCATGCCCGATCTCGAAGCACCCGGCGCACCGGAAATCGCTTTCAAATTCTACCGTCAGGCGACAAACAAGACTGCGGGCGTTTCCGCTGAAACCGCCGACTGGCTCGAAGGACACTTCTCGTGACGACGCCGATCAACCTCAACAAGGTTCGCAAGGAGAAAAGCCGCGCCGAGGCCAAGGCTCAGGCCGATGCCAATGCGGCCAAGTTCGGCCGCACCAAGGCGCAGCGCCTTCTCGAGACCGCCCGCGAAGACCTCGCGGCGCGGCGGCTCGATCAGTTGAAATTCGACGACGAATGAGCGGCCGCCCTGTCAAGCGCTCTCTGACGCTCAAGGGGCACCGCACCTCTGTCTCGCTCGAAGACGAATTCTGGAAGGCGTTCCGCGCGGCGGCCGAGGAAGAGGGCCGGACCCTCAACTCCCTCGCTGCCGAGATCGACGCGGGCCGAGGCGATATTGGCCTTGCCTCGGCGATCCGCGTCTGGGTCTTGCAGCGGCTTCAGCGGCGCTCGCTGGGATAGATCGACTCGCGGATCGTCCGCATATCGATGCGTTCAAGCTTGGAATCAAGGAGACTCGGAAAGGCCTGAACCGGCTTCGGCGTCAGATGGTAATCAAAGAGTTCGTCGAGGCCATAATAGGTCCGACGCAGCCCGAGTTTGAAAAGCCAATTCGCGGCCGTGTAATGAACTCTGCGCCAATACCCCACCTGGGTGCGACGTTTACGAATGTACGACATAACATCAATCCAACTTGGCGGCCCCCACCGCAATTGGGATTGATACAAAATTTGGCTCCGATTGCGCCTCAAAATTGCCCCATTCTGACAAGTCTTTCTTGGGGTGCGATCCTTAACGATCTGTAAATGTTCACTTTTGCAAAAATTGCGCGCCACATTTCGTCCACATTTTGGGAAACGTGCCCGCCGGAGGCCGCCGCGATTGCAGAAATATTCGCGACAATCAGAAAATGAGCATCCAATTGTTCTGGCGAGACACTAGGCGCGGTTCGAATCGCGTGGTGTCATGGTCAGCCATATCCCCTCTTTCGCACGAACTGTCAGATGCGCGACCGGCTGAGGCACCCGGCCCTCCACCGGTGCGAACGAGAAGGCTCCAACCAGTTTCGACAGCATGACGACCCCCTCGACCATCGCAAAGCCAGCGCCGGTGCAGACACGGGGACCGCTGGAAAATGGCATATAGGCATCGCGGGCCGATGTGCGGCCAGCCTCGCTCTGCCAACGGGCCGGATCGAAGGCGTCTGGATTGTCCCAAAGCCTCTCATGCCGCTGCAGATGCCAAGGCGACAAAACGATCTGAGCCCCCGCAGCGACATGGCGTGCCCGGAATTCTTCGGGCTTGACCGTTTCACGCACCATCATCGGCACCGGCGGATACAGCCGAAGGGCTTCGCGAAAGACATCGCGAGTGACCTTCAGGTTGGACAATGAGGAAAACTTGGGGCCCAGGCCCGCCGCCTCGCTGGCAACCTTCTCTTGCCACTCGGGATGGGTCGCCAGAAGATAGAGCGCCCAAGACAGGGCCGATGCACTGGTCTCGTGACCCGCAAGAAAGAAGATCGCGACCTGATCGACCATCTCCCGCAAATCAAAACGCTCGCCCGTTTCAGGATCTGCTGTGGTCATGATCTTTGTGGCAAGGTCGTTCGGAGCGGTGCCCCTCGCAATCTCGGCAAGGCGCGCGGCCGTCAACTCATAGATAAGGCTGCGAATCCGCGCCGCAGTCATCTTGGCGTCCCGCCGGAAAAGTCTCGGAATCCACCTCGGCAGCGGTAAAAACGCCCCAAGATTGAGGATCGGCTGAGCGCGTTGATGGGCGCGAAAGGCGGCGAAGACCTCGCTCGCGGTCTGATGTTCTATAGGTATGGAAAAGAGCGTTCGGAAGATGATGTCGGCGGCGGCGTGGCTGGCCTCGGCCTCGATCTCGACCGTCCCATTTCCTATCGCGCCAAGACGCACGACCGCCGCATCGGCAGCCGCCAGCATCGCCGGATAGGTATCCCGAAGCCGCCCACCTTCGAAGGCCGGGTCGATGATCCGCCGCTGACGCTTCCATTGCGCGCCATTGGTCACAAAGACCGATTGCCCGAGCAAAAGCCGCAACCCTTCCGTCACTCGCTTGGACTTGGGAAAATCATCCGGCCGCTCGTTCAAAACCTGCCGGATCAACGCCGGATCGTTGATCATGTATGAGCGAAAGAACGGCGTGCGAAACTCGGCCATCCAGGCGCGGTAGAGGTGCTCGGGCTGTGCCGACAGGATGTCTTGCCGGAAGAGGCGCAGATACCGCCAAAGCGAAACACGGCGTGCACGGGCGGCAGGTTTGGGCGGGATCATGGCGTCATCTCTCGATAGCCCGATGTCGGCGTTACGATACGGCTTTTTGACGGCAGGCGCCCCTTGAACCGATCAGCCAAAGTTTGTGGCCCGGCTGTGATCCGGAAGTAATCATAGTCGCCGGGTCGATCGAAGGCGCAGAGATACTGGAAATGCAGCCGGAAAAAGCGCCAGCGCAACGCCCGCCAGCGTGAGGGGCTGAGGGTCTGGGTAAAGGCCGCCGAAAGAACGAGTGGCCAACGCTGATCGTCAGGAGCAACGCCCGAAACCGCCACCGGATCGCAAAGCGCAAAGGCGCAGCCATCGCCGGGGGCTGTTACATCGACCCAAGAGATCCCCTCCTGCGCCGAGAGGAGGTGAAGGTCGGCACGAAGTTCGTGAGCGTCTGGAAGGAAGGATACCATCGGAACAACCTGACCGAGGGTGAGGAGCGCCAAAGGCGGTTGTGCCGCAGGCAGTCGCCCCTCCCGAAAAAGCTGCGCCAGCGCCGAGATGGCCAGATGGGCGCCCGAGGAATGACCGACGACCAGAACCTCGTCCGCATCGCCCTCGGTCAGGGCCAAAAGGATGTGATTGGCAAACTCGGATATCCGGGCGCACTGCTTGGGCGGATGCGCGCCGCGCCAGCGGGCCGAGAAGGCATAGTCGTGCATCAGGTAATAGGCGAAAATTCGGTGATCGAGGCGCTTGAAGAGGCGCAGAAGAGAGACGGCGGCGATCACGCCCACGCCCACCGACAGCCAGCCAATGACAAGCCCGTCCAACCCCGCGAGGCGCAAGATCCAAAACAGAGCCCGCGCCGCCAGCCATCCCGCGAAACCGGAGAGGGCCAGCTGCCCCAAGAGCATCCCCACCGGATAAAGCGCCGCGATCACCGGCCCTTTCCGCAGGCGCATGAGCCGGCGGAGCGCACCAGTCGAGATATAGATCCACAGGGTCCGTATGAGCTGAAGATAGGTCGCGGGAATGGACTGGGCCATGCTGGACTGAACGATGTCGGACCAGACGAGCACATCGACCTCGGCTTCAACCTCGCCCCCCTCAATCCGCGCCTGAACGCTCCAGCCATAGGTGCCACCCGCCTCGCGCGGGCGCAGCGCCAGATCATAGCCGCTGATCGCCCCCTGCGCGGCGCCTTCCTTGCGGTAAAGCTCGCGATAGCGGCGCGGGGGAATCGGATCGTAGCCGGGGATATAGATCACCCGCCTGCGCCTCACCTGCCCTGCTGTCTCACTCACGCCCGATGCCCGCCTTGTCCTATTGCTGGCAAGACTAGCGCGGAAGCGGCGAAAGGCCAGCCCCTAGCCGAGCGCGGCCAGACCGGGGAGCGTTTCGAGAAGCCAGTAGCTCAGCGCGCTGAACTGGCCGGTGATCATCAGAAGGCCAACGGTCCATAAAAGGAGGCCCGAGACCTTCTCGATCCGGTCCATATGCCGCTTCATCCATCCCATGACCCCCTTGAGGCTGGGGAAGAAGGCCGCGACCGCGAGGAAGGGAATGCCAAGGCCGGCAGCATAGGCGGCCAGAAGCACGGTCCCCCGTGTCACGCTGCCCTCGGAAGCGGCAAGGCCAAGGATCGCCCCAAGGATCGGGCCAAGGCACGGCGTCCAGCCGAAAGCAAAGGCAAGGCCTAGGAGATAGGCGCCGAAAGCTGAACCGCCTTGGTTGCCTGCGTCGAGCCGTGCCTCGCGGTCGAGGAATCGGATGCGGAAGACCCCAAGGAAATGCGCGCCGAACACCATGATGAGGATGCCCGCACCAAAAAGGAACCAGTCCTGCCATTGCAGGAAGAGCCGGCCCACCGCCGAGAAAGCAAAGCCCAACAGCAGGAAAACGGTCGACAGGCCCAGAACGAAGAAGGACGCCGACAAAAGCGCCCGCCGCCGTGCGCGGCCCGAATGGTCCATCTCCGCGATGCTTACCCCGCCCATATAGGCCAGATAGGGCGGCACGATGGGCAGGACGCAGGGCGAGAGGAAGGACAAGAGCCCCGCCGTCAGGGCAATCAGCATGGCCGGCAAGAGAGAGGCGTCGAGAAGGGTCGCGGTGTCGAGCATGGGCAAATCCTTTGCGCCTCACATATGCGAGGGATTGCACAAGGTCACGCCGGAAATGCCGGCCTCACGAGAGGGTGAGGCAATAGAAAACGCCGCCCCCGTTTTCGCGAGGGCGGCGTGAATATTGTGTCGGTTCCTTAGCGGCCGAGCGACCACCAGCCTTTGCGCTTGGGCTTCGAGGGATCTTCCGGCGCCTCGGGGGCCGGTTCGGCCTTGGGCTTTGCCTTGGGTTCCGGTGCGGGTTCGGCAGCCGGAGCGTCCGCGGGGGCCTCGGTCGGAACCTCGACCTCGGCCGCCTTCTTGGCCGGAGTCTTGCGGGCCCGCGTGGTCTTGGGCTTGGCAGGGGCTTTCTCGGCGGCTTCCTCAGCAGCGGGCTCGGCGGCGGGCGCTTCTTCGGCCTTCACCTCGGCGTCTTTGGCCTTCTTGGCCGGTGCCTTGCGGGTCCGGGTCGACTTGGGCTTGGCGGGGGCCTTCTCCTCGACGGTCGGTTCTGGCGAGGCCTCGGCTTCAACGGCGGCCTCCGCCACCGGAGCCTCCTCGGCCTTGGGCTTGCGGCTACGGCTGCGCGAGCGGGTCGACTTGGCCTTGGCGGGAGCTTCTGCCTCGGCGGCGGGAGCTTCCTCGGCGGCGGCTACTGCCGGAGCCGCAGCCTCTTCGGTCTCGTCACCTTCAGCATCCTCGCCTTCGGCCTCGTCGCTGTCATCGCCCTGATCGGCAGCGCCCTCTTGCCCTTCGGCAGATCCGTTCCCGCCCCGACGACGACGACGGCGGCGGCGGCGCTTCTTGGGCTTATCGCCCCCCTCATCGGAAGCAGCAGGCGTGGCCGCCTCGGCCTCTTCGGCTTCATCGGCTTCGTCCTCGACGACCAGATCGTCCTCGTCCTCTTCGATCACGATGGTCGATGCAGTGATCGGCGCGGCTTCGGGCACAACGCGGGTCGCGGTCTTGAACTTCTCGATGGCGAAATCGGGCGAGACCAACGTCACGTCGCATTCGATCCGAACGGCCATGCCGTAGCGGGCCTCGATGGCGGCGATATGCTCGCGCTTCTGGTTCATCAGGAAGTTGGCGATGCCGACAGGCGCCCGCACCAGGACCTCTTTCGAACGTCCGCGCACGCCTTCTTCCTCAAGCTGGCGCAGGATCGAGAGGGCCACGTTGTCGTCCGACCGCAGAAGGCCCGTGCCATGGCAATGCGGGCAAGGCTGGGTCGTGGCCTCGAGCATACCGGGGCGCAGGCGCTGGCGGCTCATCTCCAGAAGGCCAAAGCCCGAAATACGGCCCACCTGAATGCGGGCGCGGTCGGTCTTGAGCTTGTCTTTCAGGCGCTTCTCGACGGCGGTGTTGTTCTTGCGCTCGTCCATGTCGATGAAGTCGATGACAATCAGACCGGCCAGATCGCGCAGGCGCAGCTGGCGGGCCACCTCGTCGGCGGCTTCGAGGTTGGTCTTGAGCGCGGTCTGCTCGATCGAGCCTTCCTTGGTGGCGCGGCCTGAGTTCACGTCGATCGCCACAAGCGCCTCGGTCACGCCGATGACGATATAGCCGCCCGAGGGGAGCTGAACGGTCGGGTTGAACATTCCCGAGAGATAGCCCTCGACCTGATAGCGCGCGAAAAGCGGCAACTGCTCGGCATAGGGTTTCACGTTCTTGGCGTGGGACGGCATGATCATCTTCATGAAGTCCTTGGCCGACCGATATCCGGCCTCGCCCGCGACGATCACTTCGTCGATCTCTTTGGAATAAAGATCGCGGATCGTGCGTTTGATGAGGTCGCCCTCTTCATAGATCTTGGCCGGCGCGGTGGATTTCAGCGTCAGTTCGCGGATCTGCTCCCAGAGGCGCTGGAGGTATTCATAGTCGCGCTTGATCTCGGCCTTGGTGCGCTGGCTTCCGGCGGTGCGGATAATCAGGCCCGCGCCATCGGGCACCTCGATCTCGGCGGCGATTTCCTTGAGCTTCTTGCGGTCGGCGGCGTTGGTGATCTTGCGGCTGATGCCGCCGCCGCGGGCGGTGTTGGGCATCAAGACGCAGTAGCGGCCAGCGAGAGAGAGATAGGTGGTCAGGGCCGCGCCTTTGTTGCCGCGCTCTTCCTTGACGACCTGCACCAGCATGATCTGGCGAACCTTGACGACTTCCTGAATCTTGTAGCGCTTGGCGCGCGGCTTGCGGACCGGGCGCACCTCTTCGCTGTCGTCCTCTTCGGCGACGCTTTCGATGGTGTCGTCCTTTTCAACGGTCTCGACGATGCCGTCGTCTTCGTCGTCTTCGCCCGCCGGAGTTTCAACCGGCGTTTCCGCCACGGTCTCCATCGGGCTCAGGGCCTCGCCCTCGCCCGCATCTTCCGCGCCGTTGATCTCTTCGGCATCGTCGTCGAAATCGACAACCTCCATGCCCGAGATGCTCACATCATCGCGGTCAACGTCTGCGGTGGCGACAATATCGCCCGACTCGCGGCTTGCAGCGGTCGACTTCGAGCGCGAGCGCGAGCGGCGCGAACGGCTCACCTTGCGGGGTTTGTCGCTTTCCTCGTCCTCGGCATCGCTCTCGTCGCGCAGGCTTTCCGCATAGGCGCGTTCTTCAGCGATCAGCGCCTCGCGGTCAGCGACCGGGATCTGATAGTAATCGGGATGGATTTCCGAGAAAGCCAGAAAGCCGTGCCGGTTGCCACCGTAATCAACGAAGGCGGCCTGCAGCGACGGCTCTACGCGCGTAACCTTGGCGAGGTAGATATTGCCAGCGAGCTGGCGCTTCGACTGGCTTTCGAAATCAAATTCTTCGACTTTGTTTCCGTCCGCCACAACAACGCGGGTTTCTTCCGCGTGCGTGGCGTCGATCAGCATTTTCTTTGCCATTTTGTCCATTCACACACCTAGCCCCAGCGCGCCCCGGTGGAGCGGCTGTGGATACGGCGTGATTTATCTGAGCGTGATGCGTATGGGCAGGGGCGAGGCCCGAAGGGGCCTCTTGCGTCCATCCTGTCGCCAAAGCGCTTCTCATCGCGTTTGCACTCCGACCCCGCGAACGGGGCCCGTTCATCTGCCCGGACGCGTCTGAAACCTCGCGCAGCCCAGGGCAATTCTCCGGCCCCGAGGGGCCAAATCCTCTGTTTCAGTGCCCGGCGCGCTATGGCCGGTCCTTCTCCGAAACAGTGAAACTCACCGGACGATCCCGCACGCCATCGTGCGAACGCCCGTAGTCCCTACATAAGGGGGAATGGGGGGCGGAGACAATGGGCAAGTTTCGCGTGGGGTTGTCGAAGGGCAAATCAACCGCAGATTGCGTTGATCACAGATAATCCGACCGCTGCAGGTTATACTTGGCCATCTTCTCGTTCAGTGTCCGGCGCGGCAGGCACAGCTCGTCCATCACCGCCACGATCGAGCCCTTGTGGCGGCGCATGGTGTTGTCGATCAGCATCCGTTCGAAGGCTTCGACAAATTCCTTGAGAGGCTTGCCCTCGGTTGTCATCGCGGGCCGCGCGTCATCGGAATCGGCCATAAGGAGCGAGGCAATCGTGCCGGTGCCACGGCGGCTTTGCAGCACAGCGCGTTCGGCCACATTGATCAGCTGGCGCACATTGCCCGGCCACGGGGCCTGCAAGAGCTGCGCCGCTTCCTGAGCGCTGACCTGCGGCGCATCGCAGCCATATTCCTCGGCGAACTGATCGCTGAGCGCGGCAAAAAGCGTCAACACATCCTCGCCCCGCTGGCGCAAAGGCGGCACGATGATCCGCATGGCGGCGAGGCGATAGAAGAGATCGGGGCGCAGCACGCTTTCGCAGGTCTTGTCCTGTTCCTGAAGGTTGCAGATCGCCACGATGCGGGTTTCGGGCGGGTTGCCCTGGTCGTTGATCGCGGTCATCAGGCGGGCCTGAAGCACCGGGCTCAGCGCCTCGATATCTTCCAGCACCAGCGTGCCCCCCCGCGCCTCTTCGATGGCGGGGATCGGCTCGTCGTCATGGGCGGGGCCAAAGAGGCGGCGATTGAGGGCGTCCTCGTCGAAGGCCGAACAGGCGATCAGCACGAATTTTTTGGAAGCCCGCGCACCTACCGCGTGCAGGGCATGGGCCACCAGCGTCTTGCCGGTGCCCGTCTCGCCCTCGATCAGCACATGGCCATCGGCCTGCCCGATATCGAGAATATCCTCGCGCAGCCGCTCCATCGCGGCGCTCGAACCGATGAGCTTTTTCATCAGTGACGAGCCGTCCGACAATTCCTTCCGCAAGGCGCGGCTGTCGAGCGTCAGGCGGCGGGCCTGCGTGGCCTTCTTGGCAAGCTCTGTCATCCGGTCGGGATTGAACGGCTTTTCAAGGAAATCATAGGCGCCGATCCGCATCGCCTCGACCGCCATCGGCACATCGCCGTGGCCGGTGATCATGATGACCGGCAGGGTCGAATCCACGCCCTTGAGTTTCCGCAGAAACTGCATCCCGTCCATGCCGGGCATCTTGATGTCGGAAACGACAATGCCGGGATAATCGGGGCTGAGACCCTTGAGCGCGTCCTCGGCGCTGGCAAAGGTTTCCGTGTCAAACCCTGACAGCGCCAGCCACTGGCTGATCGACTGCCGCATATCCTTTTCGTCATCGACGATTGCGATCTTCATCGCTTTGCTCATCGCCCTACTCCGCTGCCTCGACGTCTTCTTTATAAATAGGGAGCTGGACTTCAAATACAGCCCCCCCTTCAGGCGCGTTATGGGCGGTAAGCCGCCCACCGAGGTCATTCACGATCCCCGACGAAATCGCCAAGCCAAGGCCAACCCCGTCGCCGGGCTGTTTGGTCGTGTAGAAGGGCTCGAACAGCGCATCGAGATCGTCAATACCGGGGCCGTTGTCGCGAACACTGAGACGAACGGTGTCGCCCACGGTCAGGAGAACATCGACGCTCGGATCATCCTCGCCTTTCGTCGCATCAAGGGCATTTCTCAGGAGGTTGATGATCACCTGCTCAAGCCGCATCCGATCGCCGAGGATCATCGCCGGTTCGGTCGGCAGGGTGCGGGTGATCGCCACATCCCGCGTCCTGAGTTGCGGTTCCATCATGGCCAGCGCCGAGGTCACCGCCTCGCGGGTATCGACCGGCGCGAAACTGTCGGCGCCTTTGCGGGCATAGGATTTGAGCTGGCGGGTGATCGCGCCCATTCGCTCGATCAGGTCGTCGATCCGCTGGAAGGACGACACCGCCTCATCCATCCGCCGCCGCTGCACCAGAAGCCGCGCACCCGCCAGATAGGTCTTCATGGCAGCCAAAGGCTGGTTCAATTCATGGCTGACGGCCGCCGACATCTCGCCAAGTGCGGCGAGCTTGGAGGATTGAGCAAGGCTCTGCTCGGCCACCTGAAGCGTCCTTTCAACGCGCTCACGCTCGGCGATTTCCCTTTGAAGCCTGAGATTTAGAGCTCGAAGCTGCGCCGATTCCTGCTGTGAGAAAAGAAGGCGGGTCGTTGCCTTTCGCGACGAAACCCAGAAAACCAGAGCCAGCAACAGCGCAAAACCCATGATCTCGAGCGCCAGAACGCCATTCACTTTCTCGCGGATCGACGTGTAGGTGGTGAATGTCACCATCCGCCAGCCTTGGAACGGCACGCGGGTTTCCTGTCGCAAGACCGCTTCACCCTGCAGATAGGCATCGGCAGAAACCGTGGTCCAATCCTGTGTGGCGCGGATCGCTCGTTCGATTGCCGAAGGGGCCGACTGGCGCGACAGCGCGGCAGCCTCCTCAAGCCCGTTCCAACGCGGCTCGGTCGACAGAACAATCGCTCCGGTGCTGTCGGTGACGAATACCGCGTCGGAAACACCCGCCCAGCCCGAAACCAGCCGCTGCAAATCGACCTCGACCGTCAGCACGCCTAAGGGCGTGCCGCCCTCGTCGATCCGGCGGGAATAGACGAAGGAAAAGGCGCCCGTCTCGGTCTGAAACAGCGTGAATACCGTCACATTGGAGCGAAGCGCATTGATGAAATACGGATCTCCACGATGCAATTCGCCGATGTGGCTCCGGTCGGTCGCGGCAACGGTGCGTCCGCCGCTGTCGAGCAGCATCAGAGAGGCGGCGCCGATTTCATCGACATAGCTCAGAAGTCGCTGGCTAGACGCGGTAAACTCGTTGTTCTTGAGAGCCCCGATCAACTCGGCATCCCGCGCCAATAGTTGTGGCACGATGGAGTTGCGCTGCAACTCGCTGATCAGGTTGCCCACATAGAGCGTCATCCTGACCTCGGCGCGGCTGCGTGTCGTCTCGGTATAACGCTCGGTCAACAGCTGATTGGTCAGAACTATCACGCCAATCGCCATCACGATGATGACGAAATTCAAAAGCCGCCAGATCCAGCGGCCCCAACCGCCCTGCTGGGGCGAAGTGGCGTCGATATCGCTCATGGTGTCAGACTAGGGCCGCCCTCTGGAACCCACAAGCGCGGCGAAGGACAGCCGGCCTCAGGCGGCGGTCATTTGCGCAAGGAGGCTCTTGAACAGGGCTCTGCCATCGGTGCTGCCTTGCGCAGGATCAACCGCTCTTTCGGGGTGCGGCATCATCCCAAGAACGCGGCGGTTGTCTGACAAGACACCGGCAATATCGGCAATCGCACCGTTGGGGTTATCGACATAGGTGAAAGCGATGCGGTCCTCGCCCTTCAAACGCGCGAGCGTATCCTGATCGACGAAATAGTTGCCGTCATGGTGGGCGATCGGCACGTCGATCTCGGCGCCCTTGGCATAGCCGCTGGTGAAGGCACTGTCGGTGGTTGCGACCTTCAGCTTCAAAGACTTGCAAACGAACTTCAGGCCCGCGTTCCGCATGAGCGCGCCGGGGAGAAGGCCGGTTTCGGTCAACACCTGAAAGCCATTGCAGACGCCGAGTACGAATCCGCCACGATTGGCGTGCGCGATCACCGCTTGCGAGACGGGAGACTGCGCGGCGATCGCTCCGCAGCGCAGGTAATCGCCAAACGAAAACCCACCCGGCACCGCCACCAAATCAACACCTGCCGGAAGCTTCGCGTCCTTGTGCCAGACCATGGTCACATCCGCGCCCGCCTGACGCAGGGCCACAGCCATGTCGCGATCACAGTTGGAACCGGGGAAGACGATGACGGCAGCTTTCATGGCGCGCTCCGGATGATGTGGCCTGCCCCGCCCATAAACCGAATCCACCCCGAGGCAAAGGCCGATTGACTGAGGTAAGTTGCCTTTCCGCGCGGCAAAACGCCCGACTTCGGTCCGATAGAACAAAATCTCACCACAATGAATCCTCGACACGGCCCGAGGCGCGCCCTTGGAAAACCGGCTTTCCCACCGAAGGTGGCGACCAACGGATCAAGGGTGCGAGAATGATTTCGATTAGTTTATGGGCGCGCGGCGACAATTCTACGGCCAACAACGCTTCTATCAACTCGCTCAACACCTCTCAGGTTCCGGTAACCGAACTGACATTCGTTGCGGTCCCCGGCGCCAGCGCCCCAAATGATCCTTATGGCGACATCCTGCTCGATCCTAACAATGGCAGCGTTGATCCCGACACGCAGGTGATCATCAACGGCGTTCAGATGGACTTTACCGTCGAGTTTTCGGGCAATCTGCCCATGAGCAAGAAGTTCACCGACCTCGCGGTCGGAGACAAAGAAGTGGTTGTGATTTCGGCCGGTGGCGAGCGCTACTATTTCCTCACCGATGGCAGCGGAACCTTTGAAGTCATGGAAGCGCTCCCGTCTGGTTCGATACCGATTTCCGGCGTCTCGACACATACGGTCGTGGTCTGCTTTGCAGGCGGCACCCAGATCGCGACTCCGGCAGGGGAGCGCCGCGTTGAAACGTTGAAGGTCGGCGATCTCGTGATAACGGCTGACGGCGACATAAAGCCCATCCGTTGGATCGGTGCGCGGTCGGCGACCGTTTCGGAAATGCTTCTGAAGAAAGAGCTCCGCCCTGTCGTGATTCCTGCCGGCGCCTTTGGGCCCAACCTGCCTCACAGTGATCTGCGGCTGTCGCGTCAGCACCGGCTCGCTGTCGAAGGCTGGCAGGTTGAGATGCTGTTCGGAACGGAAAGGGCTCTGGTTCGCGCCGGCCATCTGGACGGAGCAGGCATCCGGTCGGTTTTGCCAAAAGAGGCGATCACCTATTATCACATCCTGCTTGACCAACATGACTTGCTCGTTGCCAACGGCCTCGCGAGTGAGAGCTTCCAGCCCGGACCGGTCGGCCTTTGCGCCCTTGACGAGGCCGCGCGCGAGGAGCTTGAACAGCTTGATCCTGCCCTTCTCGGTCTCTCCGAGATTGCGGCGGCGCCGAGCCTCAAGGCCCATGAGTCCGCGCTCCTCATGGCTCATATCCTGCCGCGAACCGACACAGTTCGGGCCAGCACCGCTCTCCGCCTCGCCGCCTAAAGCCTAGCGGCTGAAATCGGTAATCACAGCGACACCCGGCGGGGTCGGCCCGTTGAACGCCTCCAATTCGCGCGAGGCTTCGGAGAGTGCGATGCGGCGGGTGACAAGGGGCGTCAGATCAACCCGTCCCGATGAAATGAGCGCCAGTAGGCTCGGGTAACGCCATGCGGGCATCCCCCGGGTTCCGAAAAGCGCCAGCTGGCCGGAATAGACCGCATCCATCGGGATCGGCATGGTCAGGTGTTCGCCCGCGGGCATGCCCACCTGCACCATCCGCCCGAGTTTTCTCAGCGATTTCAGTGCGGGAACCGTTGTGGCCGGAATGCCGAGCGCTTCCAAGGCCACATCCGCGCCACCTCCGGTAAGCCTGCGAACCGCTACCGCTGGGTCTTCCCGAGAAGCATCGACAACCGCATCCGCGCCGAGCGACAGCGCGAAATCGAGCTTCTCCCGCACCACATCCACAACGACCACTCGCGCCCCAAGCGCCCGCCCGAGGATCAGCGCCGAAGCTCCAACCCCGCCGCCGCCAAACACCGCAAGCCATTCGCCCGCGGCAAGGGCCGCCCGCCCCGTCAGCGCGTGCCACGCGGTTGTCGCGCGGCAGCCAAGGGCCGCGGCATGGGCGGGGTCCATGCCTTCGGGAAGAGCCGTCAGGTTGTGATCGGCGTGCGGCACGGCGATTTTTTCGGCAAAGCTGCCCGCCTGCGTGAAGCCCGGTATCGCCTGATCGGCACAGATTGTTTGATGCCCAGCGGCACAATCGGGGCACTGCCCGCACGCCAGGATGAAAGGCGCGATCACCCGGTCGCCCACTTTCCAGCGGCCCACCCGCGCGCCCGTGGCAATCACCTCACCGCAATATTCATGGCCGGGAATATGCGGCAATGGCATCGGATCCGAACCGTTCCAAGCGTGCCAGTCCGACCGGCACACGCCACAGGCCAGAACGCGCAACACAACACCATCCTGCGGGCATTCAGGATCGGGAAGCTCCTGAATTTTCAAAGGGGCGTTGAACTCAGTCAGAACGGCGGCGCGCATGAGGGACTTCCGGTTGTGCAGATCGCTGCAACCCTAGCCGCAAGATGACGAAACGCTAGCCCTTGCGGGCGGAAACCAGCTCAAAACCGACAAGCGCGACCACCACGACCACGAAACCCGATGTTTGCAGCACAGTCAACCGCTCACCTACAATTGTCACCGCAAAGACGATCATGAAGACCAGTTCGAGAATGGAAAGCACCGAAGCCTCGGTCGCCCCGAGGATCTTTGCCGCGACGAAGAACAAGAGATACCCCAAGGTGAAGCCAAGCGCCGCGATAAGAACGTAAAGCCACGCAAAGGCACTCTGAGGATAGACCGACTCGCCGGCCAGCCCCAGTGCCGGCAGGGCCAAGGCCAATGCGATGAAATAGACCACTCCCCAAAGGTTCATGTGCAGATTGGCCCTGACCGTGCCCAAGGCGGCTGTTGTCGCGGTCGTCGTCAAGATCACGGTGGTGATCCCGACAGAAGATAGGAGCGCGAGCCCAAGGCCCGTATAATTCAGTTGATCGAGGCTCTCTCGCCGCAACCCGAGCGCCAAGGCCACTCCGACGAATGCAAGCGCGATCAGGATGATTTCGGCAAGACTGAGCCGGGTCGTCCCCCGAACGTGATTCACGACTGCAACAAAGATGGGATAGGTGAAGAAAATGACACTGGCGACAGTCACGTCGATATAGGCCACCGCGCCCATCCCGCCTCCTGCCGCCATCAAGAGCGCGACGCCCGCCGCGGCGGTCTTGGGGACGAGCTTTCGCGGCACCAGCAGTTTCTCTCGCCTCGCCCATAGGAAAAGAGCAAGGCCGATCGCACCGATAGCAGACCGAAGCACCAAAAGGCCCAGCGGGCTGACACCTTCACCGTAGGCGAGTTTCGCAGCATTGGGCATGATGCCGATGCAAACGGCGCCAAGCATCAAAACGATCAGCCCCAACCGCCTGGCCCGAGGGGCAGGCGAACCGTTCAAGGACATGGCACATACCAACCCACACCGCTACCTAACGGCGTCAGGCTACATCAGATTGCCGAGTTTCCAAAGAACCCTGTGGGCAATCAGGCGATGTCGATCGTGTAGCTTTCGATGACCGTATTCGCGAGAAGCTTCTCGCACATCTCGGTGACGCGCGCCTTGGCACCCGCCGCATCAGTATCGGCCAGATCGAGCTCGATCACCTTGCCCTGCCGCACGCCCTCGACACCGCCAAACCCGAGCGCGCCAAGCGCATGGCGCACAGCCTCGCCCTGAGGGTCGAGAACACCGTTTTTCAGCATGACATGAACACGGGCTTTCATCGGTGGTATCCTTCGGGTCTTAGTTGATCAGGGTCGGTTTGCTGCGCGGGTGGGTGACGTTCGACGGCAGGACGCCCAAGCGCCGCGCCACTTCGGTATAGGCGTCGGTCAGATTGCCAAGGTCACGGCGGAACACGTCTTTGTCGAGCTTTTGGCCGGTCTCGATATCCCACAGGCGGCAGCTGTCGGGGCTGATCTCGTCGGCGACGACGAGGCGGTGATAATCGTTGTCCCAGATCCGGCCGATCTCGATCTTGAAGTCGATCAGACGGATGCCGACACCATGCATGACGCCAGACATGAAATCGTTGACCCGCAGGGCGATGGAAACGATGTCGTCAAGGTCCTGCTGGCTGGCCCAGCCAAAGGCGACGACATATTCCTCGGGCACCAGCGGGTCGCCGAGCGCATCGTTCTTGTAGCTGAACTCGACGATCGGACGTGGCAGTTGCGTGCCCTCTTCCATGCCCAAACGCTTGGCCATCGACCCCGCGGCATAGTTTCGCACGATCACCTCGAGCGGGATGATCTCGACCTGACGGATCAGCTGCTCGCGCATATTCAGGCGCTTGATGAAGTGGGTCGGCACACCGATTCCCTGAAGGCCGGTCATGAAGAACTCGGACAGACGGTTGTTCAAAACGCCCTTGCCGTCGATCGTCGCCTTCTTGGCGCCGTTCCCGGCGGTGGCATCATCCTTGAAATACTGAACAAGCGTTCCCGGCTCGGGGCCTTCATAAAGAACCTTCGCCTTGCCTTCGTAGATCTTCTTGCGACGGGCCATGCCTACCTCTCGCCCACACGCGCGGCTCCGCCATAGAGCCTCACAGACGTGCGTCATGAGGGCCTCATAGTCCAAGCCCCCCTTGCGGGCAAGCGCATCCGCGGGCATATCAGGACTAACAGCAATTTCAGAGTAAGGACCAAAGCCCCATGTCCACTTTCGACGATCGCGAACACGCCTTCGAAGCCAAATACGCACTCGACGCCGAGATGCAGTTCAAAGCCGCCGCCCGGCGCGACAAGCTGGTGGGCCTTTGGGCGGCTGGCCTGATGGGCAAGTCGGAAGAGGACGCAAAGGCCTATGCCGCCGATGTCGTGCGCGAAGACCTCAAGCACGCGGGCGACGAGGACGTCTACGAAAAGCTGGCGGCCGATCTTGGCGGCCTTGCAGACGAGGCAACCATTCGTGGCAAGATGAAAGAGCTTCACCTCGTTGCCAAGGATCAGATCATGAAGGAAGTTGGCTGATCGCAACGCATTAGCCCGACTTCTGGAGCAATTCGCGGCGCTCGGCACAAGCCGGGCGCCGATTTTTTTGCCCCTTAACCCGAGCTTCACCCGAGCCGGCTAGCCTTACCCCCGGTGGTGAAAGGGGAGTATTGGATGGAAATCGGGAACCGACGCGTCTTTGGCGCACGCATTTGGCATCTTTGGCCGGTTGCCGCCTTGGGCGCCGGTATCTGGATTCTCGCAAAACGGCTTGAGGGTGTCGAAATCTCCCATGTTCTTGATGCCGTCGTCGCTGTCTCGCCGCTCGGCTGGATGGGCGCGATTGCGGCAACATGGCTCAGCTTGGCGGCAGTCGGACAGTACGATGCCATCCTGCACCGTGTTTTGAAAACCGGTGTTTCACCAAGGATTGCCCGACGAACCGGACTGATCGCGATCTCGATCGCCCAAACGGCCGGCTTCGGGACGCTGGTCTCGGCGCTGGTCAGATGGCGTTCCTTGCCCAATTGGTCGCTTTGGGAAGCGGCGCGGTTTTCACTACGGGTCAGCCTCTCGTTTTTGTTCCTTTGGTCTTTGTTGGCGGCACTTGCCGTCGCGTTTTGGGCCGACGCACCAAAGACGGCCGTTTGGGCCGCGGCTGGGGCGCTGATCGTATTCGGGGTCGTCGCCGGCGCACCGCCCCTTCGCGGGTTTGTCTTTAAGCTGATCCCGGAAGGGGCTTTCTTACCACTCTTTACCGCGGCGCTTGTCGACACGGTTTTTGCCGCGGTCGCCCTCGCCTGCCTATTGCCCGGCACTTCTGACGTCGGGCTGGCGATCTATCCGATCTATCTGCTCGCCCTGGGCGCAGCCCTCGCGACCGGCGCACCGGGCGGGCTCGGAGCATTTGAACTCGTCCTTCTCGCCCTTCTGCCACACCCCGACCAAGCAGCTTTGATCGGCGCGATATTGGCTTTTCGGATCATCTATTACCTGTTTCCGGCCTTTCTTGGGCTTGCAGGTCTGTTGCGTTCCGCAGTCCCTCTTGTGCATGAGCCTCGCAATCCTGACGCACCCGCCGAATGGGGGCTCGTCGCCCAAGGCGCCTCGATCCTGCGCGCAGGATCCACTCAGTGGCTGTGCCGTGAACGGCTGGGCCTGGGCATAGCCATCGGTCCCGCGATAGGGCCCGTGGACCTCAGGGCATTTTCAAAGCTCATGCGCCGCGCCGGCCTGACCCCGGTTCTCTACAAAGCCGGAAAAGCCGAAGCATCGGCTGCCCGCTCCCTTGGCTGGCAGGTCTTGAAGGTTGCGGAAGAGGCGGTCATCGAACCTCGGCACTGGAACGTGGACGGGCCCTCACGACGCCAACTCAGGCGCCACCTGCGGCACGCCGAGCAGGCAGGCATCCGTATCAAGACCCCGAGACATGCGTTGCCGCTCTCCGATATGGCGGAGGTCAACGCCGACTGGACAAGGAAGAACCGACGCGAGCGCGGCTTCAGCATGGGACGTTTTGCGCCTGAACTGCTGTATCGGCAGCGTGTATTTCTGGCCTATTCGTCCGATCGCCTCATTGCCTTTGCCAGCTTCCATACCGGCGCGCAGGATTGGTCTCTTGATCTGGTCCGGCATATCGACGGTATACCCGACGGGACAATGCATCTTCTGTTGGCCTCGGCCATCGAAGCCTGCCGCGCCGAAGACGTTGATCGCCTGTCCCTGGCCGCGGTGCCGGCAGCGGGAGGCAATCTTGCGCGGCTTGTCCCGAGCAAAGCGCTCTTGCCGGGGCTACGGCGGTTCAAGCAGAGCTTTGCCCCGAGATGGGAGCCGCGCTACCTCTGTGTCAAAGGGTCGATCCCCCAGGCACGCGCGGCCGTGACCATTGCAGCAGCTATTCATTATCCAGGGCCGCTCCCTCCGCGTGTGCGTCCTCACAGCACGAAAACGGAAATTCGATTTGAATTGCCGGTCACATCATGCGATGCCGACGAGTGGAACCCCCAGCCCGGGCAGGCGTCCGCCCTGCCCCAGATCACAGGCCCCGCTCATGACCGACGCCCTCTCCCGCCTTCTTGACAACCGTGACTGGCTTTTGGCCGATGGTGCAACCGGGACCAACCTCTTCAATATGGGGCTGAGCTCGGGCGATGCGCCGGAAATGTGGAACATCGACCACCCCGACCGGATCCGGGCACTTTACGAAGGCGCCGTTCAGGCCGGCAGCGACCTGTTCCTGACCAACAGCTTCGGCGCCAATGCCTCACGGCTGAAACTGCACGGCGCCGAGGGCCGCGTCCGCGAGTTGAACCGCGTTGCCGCGGAGTTGGGCCGAGAGGTAGCCGACGCCGCCGGACGCCCCGTGATCGTTGCTGGTTCCGTCGGCCCGACTGGCGAGATCATGGAACCGATGGGCAGCCTCACTTACGACAGCGCAGTCGAGATCTTCCACGAACAGGCCGAGGGCCTCAAGGAAGGCGGCGCGGACGTCCTCTGGGTCGAGACAATTTCATCCGCCGACGAATTTCGCGCGGCGGCCGAAGCCTTTTCCCGCGCCAAAATGCCCTGGTGCGGAACAATGAGCTTTGACACCTCGGGCCGGACAATGATGGGCCTGACCTCGGCCGACATGGCCAAGATGATATCGAAGCTGCCCTACCAGCCCCTCGCCTTCGGGGCAAATTGCGGCGTCGGTGCCTCGGATCTGCTGCGCACGCTTCTGGGATTTGCGGCCGCAGCTCCCGAGTTACCGCTCATCGCCAAGGGCAACGCCGGAATACCCAAATATCACGACGGTCATATCCACTATGACGGCACACCCGACCTCATGGCAGACTATGCTATTCTGGCGCGCGATGCCGGTGCGAAGATCATCGGCGGCTGCTGCGGAACGACCCCCGAACACCTCAAATATATGCGCGATGCACTGGAATCGACACCGCCTGGCCCGCGTCCCTCTCTTGAGATTATTGCCGATAAGATCGGCCCCTTCTCCTCGGCCAGCGATGGCACCGGCGACGATGCAGGCCCCACCCGCGAGCGCAGCGGGCGCCGCCGTCGTTTGTAGCGGGGGGCTTTCCGCCCCCCAGTCCGCTTCGCGGCCTTCCCCCCGAGGATATTTATAGGCCTCTGAGAGACCAGACAGTTTCTCGGAGGCCCAGAAATATCCCGGGGGACGGCACGAAGTGCCGGGGGGCAGCGCCCCCTCCTGCCATTCAGAAAAGTGGCAACTGATCTCCCAGCCGCGGTGGCGGGCAAAAGAGATCTGTCCTCAAAGATGGCAACCTCCGGTCGAGGCCATGGCGCCGGAGCGCCAGATCGAACCGCGCCCGCGTCAGTTCCGCCCAAGGCCCCTGACCGCGCATCCTCTGACCCCACTCAGGATCATAGTCCCGCCCGCCGTGCAATTCGCGCACTCTCCCCATGACCCGTTCGGCACGGTCCGGCATATGTGTCGCGAGCCAATCGCGAAACAAGGGCGCGACCTCACGAGGGAGACGCAGAACAATCGAAGATGCTGCCTGCGCTCCTGCATCGGCTCCGGCCGCAACGAGTGCTTCAAGCTCATGGTCGGTCAACGCGGGGATCACCGGCGACACCATGATCCGCACGCCGATCCCCGCCTCCGAAAGCCTGCGGATCGTGTCCAGTCGCCGCGCGGGTGCCGGAGCCCGAGGCTCCAGCAAACGGCATAGCCTCGGATCTAGCGTCGTCACGGAAATTCCAACTCGCACAAGGCCCTTCGTCGCCATCGGCGCCAGGATATCGATGTCTCGCTCGATCAAAGCGCCCTTTGTGACAATCGCCACCGGGTGATTGAACTCGGCAAGAACCGCGAGGATGCTGCGCATGATCCGCCGGTCTTTCTCGATCGGCTGATAGGGATCGGTATTGGTTCCGATCGCAATCGTCTTCGGACAATAGCCTTTCGCCGAAAGCTCCGCCCGCAAGACGTCGGCTGCTTCGGGTCGTGCGACCAGTCGGGTCTCGAAGTCGAGCCCCGGCGAAAGGCCGAGGTAGGCGTGGCTTGGGCGGGCAAAGCAATAGATGCAGCCATGCTCACAGCCGCGATAGGGATTGATAGAGCGGTCAAAGGAAATGTCGGGTGAGGTGTTCCGGGTAATGACCTTACGCGGCCGCTCATCCCGAACCTCGGTCCGCAGAACGGGAAGGTCGTCGTCATTCTCCCATCCGTCATCCAGCCTCTCGCGCTGGTAGGGTTCAAACCGGTTCGGCGCGTTCGATCCGGCCGCCCGCCCGGGGGTTCGGACGCCGTTGGCATGATCGTGGTGTGTCGTCGGGCGCGCCATAAATGAGAACATACAGCGAACACTCAAGCGGTTGCCAGCGATTTCCGACCCTTGAGACGACATAGAAAACCGTCACAGCACCTTGCGGCGACTATTCCATTGACCTCGCGTCGGTTCAGGGGCAGGCAGTGTCGCAATCCGCTCAGACCGACGCGCGATATCCAATCACATCCGGTTTAAATCCCGCCGCTTTTCAAGTGAGTTGCCCAATGTCAGACGAAGACGACATCATCCTCTCCGAACTCAACGACGAAGACCTCGTCGCGCAGATGTTCGACGATCTTTACGATGGCCTGCGCGAAGAGATCGAAGAAGGCGTGAATATCCTCATCGAGCGCGGCTGGGCGCCCTATCGCGTTCTGACTGAAGCGCTCGTCGGCGGCATGACCATCGTCGGCGCCGACTTTCGCGATGGCATCCTCTTTGTCCCCGAGGTTCTTCTCGCCGCCAACGCGATGAAGGGCGGCATGGCGATCCTCAAGCCGCTTCTGGCCGAAACCGGTGCGCCGCGCGTCGGCAAGATGGTCATCGGCACCGTCAAGGGCGACATCCACGACATCGGCAAGAATCTTGTCGGCATGATGATGGAAGGCGCAGGCTTCGAGGTTGTCGACCTCGGCATCAACAACGCCGTCGAGAAATACCTCGAGGCGCTGGAGCGTGAAGGCGCCGATATCCTCGGCATGTCGGCGCTTCTGACCACCACCATGCCCTATATGAAGGTCGTCATCGACACGCTCGTCGAAAAGGGGATGCGCGAGGATTACATCGTTCTTGTTGGCGGCGCGCCGCTCAACGAAGAATTTGGACGCGCGATTGGCGCCGACGCCTACTGCCGCGATGCGGCGGTCGCTGTCGAAACCGCCAAGACCCTCGTTGCCCGCAAGCACAATCAGGGCGCCCGCGCCTGACGCAGGCGAGAGTTTTGAAGCAAAGCCCCGTGGCCAGACCGGCGCGCGGGGCTTTCTTTTTGCCTGTCCCTTTCCCATATTCCGTTCAGGAGGTGTGCCATGCCGCTTGACCGTCTTGTTCTTATCCTTGTGATCGTTCTTGCCGCCGCTGGCGGCACGATCTGGATCGCGATGCTTTTTTTCGCATCGTCTCAAATTTCTCCCTTAGTCGCCGTTCTGACCGCGCTGCCTGTCGCGCTTGGCCTCTATGTGGTCTGGCGGGTGATATCCGAACGGCTTTCGAACCGAGAGGATGACCATTATGACAGGATCGAGAAATAGTATGCTGATCGCCACAACCGACACGATTTCCGGCCATGAGGTTGCCGAGACTTTCGGGATTGTTCGCGGCTCGACCGTTCGCGCCAAGCATATTGGCACCGATATCGTCGCCTCCTTGCGCAACCTCGTCGGCGGCGAGATCACAGGCTATTCCTCATTGCTCGCCGGGGCGCGCGAACAGGCGATCGATCGGATGAAAGACGAGGCGCGCCGGGTGGGCGCAAATGCTGTAATTGGTTTTCGCATGGAGACTTCGACGATCATGGGCGGCGCGTCAGAAATCCTCGCCTATGGCACGGCTGTGCGGCTGAAATGAACCTCGACGACAGCGAACTGACCGAACAGGGCCTCGGGCCCCGAGGCAAGGGGCGCATCCTGCTTCTGGCCTGCGGGGCGCTGGCACATGAGATCGTGGCGCTCAAGGCGGTGAACGGCTGGGATCACCTCGATCTGCAATGCCTTCCGGCAATCTTTCACAACAGCCCCGAAAAGATCACCCCCGGCATCGAAGCGGCGGTGGCCGCGCATCGCAAGGACTATGACGAGATTTTCGTGGTCTATGCCGATTGCGGCACCGGCGGCCTTCTGGAAGCGGCCTGCAAGCGGCTTGGCGTCGAGATGCTTGAAGGGCCGCATTGCTATAGTTTCTACGAGGGCAACGCGGCCTTTGCCGCGCGGGACGAGATCACGGCCTTCTACCTGACCGATTTCCTCGTGCGCCAGTTCGATGCCTTTGTCTGGAAGCCCTTGGGGCTCGACCGGCATCCTGAGCTTCGCAGCGCATATTTCGGCAATTACACCAAGCTCGTCTATCAGGCCCAGATCGACGATCCGGCGCTGACGGAAAAGGCCAAGGCTTGCGCCGCACGGCTCGGCCTCGCCTTCGAGCGGCGGTTCACCGGCTACGGCGATCTGGCGGTGGCGCTTGGAAAGCTGGGCTAGGCGGCAGCCGCAGCAGTGGCGCGGATGCGCTCGACCATGGCCCGCAGGCCGTTCGACCGTTGCGCCGAGAGGTGATCGTTGAGGCCAAGGCGGCCAAGCTCGGCCTTGGCGTCGATCGCGGCCAAATCCCTCACAGGCACGCCCGCATAGAGCGCGTGCAACACGGCGATCAGGCCACGCACGATCATCGCGTCGCTTTCGCCCTTGAAATCAAAGATGCCGCCTTCGATCTGCGGCACAAGCCAGACCTGACTGGCGCAGCCCTCGACCTTGAAAGTGGGCGTCTTGAGGCCATCGTCCAAAGGCTCCATCGCTTTGCCGAGGTCGATCACATGGCGATACCGGTCTTCCCAGTCGTCGAGAAACTCGAAGGTCTCGGCAATCTCTTCAAAGGCTTCGGTGGCCATGATGCGTCCTCGTCGTTGCCCGCCCGACTTAAGGTTGATGGCCCCAAAGGTCCAGTGCCCGCTTCCCAAGGTCGCAGCTTTCGGCTAGCCCTAGGGAAAGTTGGGGGGAAGTCATGCTGAGAAATCTTGCGCTGATAGTGGGGATCATGGCGGCGCTGTCGGGGTGCGCCCGGGTCTCCGAATCGAAGTTCAATCCGCTCAACTGGTTCGATCGGGCGCCCGAGGTAACAGCCGAAGGCGCGATCCTGCGCAAGCCGCTGGTTCCTGCGCAGGCCGAGGTCACACTCGTCGATGCCCGCGTTCTTGTCGAAACTCTCTCTTCCGCTTCACTTGAGCCTTCCGCCAACGGCGCGATCTTGCGGGCGACCGGCATCGCGGCCAGCCAAGGCTATTTCAACGCCGAACTCGTCCTCGTCGATATCACAAGTGGCGTTCTGACCTATGATTTCCGGGTGGAGCGCCCCACTGGCTATGAGGCTGTCGGCAGTGCTTCATCCCGCCAGATCACCGTGGCGACGGTGATTGACGCGGCCTCACTGCGCGGGGTTCGCGGGGTCGTTGTTCGTGGCGCAAACGGCTCGAAGCGCCTGTCGCGCTAGGGGCTAGAGCCGAACGGTCACGACCTTTTGGCCCTTGGTCGCAAGGCCCACTTTCCCATCACAGAGCATCAGGGCCTCATCGCCAAAGACCTCGGCGCGCCAGCCGTGCAGCGCCGGCAGATCGCGTTCGCCCGCGGCGATGGCATCCAGCTCGGCCGAGGTGGCGATGAGCTTGGCTGCCACGCCTTCGTTGTCGGACTTGGCCTTGAGAAGCACGCGCAGAAGATCGGCAAGCGCCGGATTGACCTGCATCTTCTCGTGGTTCTTGTCGACCTTGGGCAACTTGTCGGCCGGCATCTCGATCCCGGCCTTCACGGCCCTCAGAATGCCCTCGGCGATATCCCCCTTGCGGGCCTCGCGCAGGAGCAGACGGGAACGGCCAAGTTCGGCCTCGTTCTGCGGCTTGGTCGAGGCCAACTCGACCAGCGCATCATCCTTGTAGACCCGCGAGCGGGGAATGTTCTTCGATTGGGCATAGCTTTCGCGGAACGCGGCCAGCTCTTTCACCAGCGCCATGAAGCGCCCCGAATGGTTGCGCGTCTTGACCCGTTGCCAGGCCTCTTCGGGATGGGATTCATAGGTCGAAGGATCGGTCAGAACCGCGAGCTCTTCGGCGACCCAGCGCTCGCGGCCGGTTTTGGCAAGGCGGGCCGCCAACACTTCGTAGATCTGGCGCAGGTGCGTTACGTCCGCCAGCGCATAGGTGGCCTGCGCCTCGGTCAGCGGGCGGCGCGACCAGTCGGTGAAGCGGTGCGATTTGTCGAGCTCGGCCTTGGCGATCTTGCGCACGAGGGTCTCGTAGCCCACCTGCTCGCCATAGCCGCAGACCATCGCCGCCACCTGCGTGTCGAACATCGGATCGGGAATGACGCCCGCATCGACGAAGAAAATCTCAAGATCCTGCCGCGCGGCGTGAAAGACCTTCACCACCGCCTTGTTGCGGAAGAGGTCATAGACCGGCTCGAGCGAGAGGCCCTCGGCCAAGGGATCGACCAGAACCGCATCGCCACCCTCGGGATCGGAATAGGCCATCTGCAGAAGGCAAAGCTTTGACCAATAGGTGCGTTCGCGCAGGAACTCGGTATCGACGGTTACATAGGGGTGCTTGGCGGCTTCGGTGCAGAAGGCGGCCAGAGCTTCGGTGGTGGTTATCATCTTCATCGGATCGGTCTTTGCTCGCGCCTCAAGGGTTGAGCGTTCTTAGGACAAGATGCCCAAATTGGAAAGACCTGCTCCCGCAAGGCAAGAACAGCGCCAGACAGGACTAGGAAGACTTGCCTCAAGACGGATTTCACACTAGAATCAAGACAATGCTGCGCACGCGCCTGGGGGGGCCCTGTTGCAGAGAGTTTCCGCCCGATGGCGACACTCGAATTCTATCTCACCGGCGATCAGCTAGGATTTTATTCTTCTGTAGGCGTTACAGGGAGAAGTTTCGGCACGAAGGTGACGCTCGATGGCGTGACGGCCTTCGGCACCTCGACCGATGTCTACAGGATTGTCGTTGACGATGTGGACCCCGGCGATACTGGCCTGAGCACTGGCCAAACCGTATCCATCTATGACAACCAGACCGGCGAACTGATCTATGCAGGGCTCTACCCGGACACCTCGCTTTACAACGGCCGCGCCTCGTCCGACACGCACTTGATGCTCGACAACGGAGATGGCACCGGCGTTGTCATCAATCTCAACGGCGTATCTGACGGCTCGATGCAACTTGGCCCGGGAGCAAAGCTCCCTCTTGGTGTCGAACTACCTTTCACCAGCCTGCCGCCAACTCCACCGACCTTCCCCTGCTTTGCCAAAGGCACTCTGATCGAGACCGATATCGGCCCCCTGCCCGTCGAAACGCTCCGCGCCGGAGACAAGGTCGCGACATTAGACAATGGGCTCCAACGCATCCGGTGGATCGGCAAACGCGAGGTTTGCGGTTTGGGTGGTGACGCCCCCATCGTTTTCGAGGCCGGCGCCCTTGGCAACTACAGGCGCCTGATGGTCTCGCCTCAGCACCGGATGCTCATGACCGACTGGCGCGCCGAGATGTATTTCGGCTCGCCCGAAGTGCTTGTCGCCGCGGTCCATCTCGCCAACGGAACGACGATCCGCCAACAGCCCCAACCGAAGATTACCTATTTCCACATGGTCTTTGACCAGCACGAGATCATTTTCGCCGAAGGTATCCGCACCGAGAGCCTGCATTTGGGGGCCGAGGCGCTGGGACGGATCGACGCCAGGTCGCGGGCCGAGATTTTGGCGCTGTTTCCCGAAGCCGCCTATCGGGACTCAGAAACCGCCCGCCCCTGCCTGCGGGCCTACGAGACTGCGCTGGTCCCTGCCCCGATGAGAACCGGCCTCCGGTCATCGGCCGCATAGCGGCGCAACACGGCCGGATAAAGCGCGTGCTCCATCGGCAAGAGCCGCGCGGCAAGGCTTTCGGGCGTATCGCCTGCCTCGATCCTGATCCGCGCCTGCCCGAGGATCGGCCCGCCATCAAGCTCGGCCGTCACCTCATGCACAGAGCAGCCATGTTCCGCATCGCCCGCCTCGAGCGCACGGGCATGGGTATGCAGCCCCTTGTAAAGCGGCAGAAGCGAGGGATGGATATTCAGCATCCGCCCCGCCCATTTGCCGGTGAAGCCGGGCGTCAGGATCCGCATAAAGCCGGCAAGGCAGACGATCTCGACCCCCGCCGCGCGCAACACGCGATCAAGCTCGGCCTCGAAATCGGCCCGATCCTTGCCAAACGGGCGATGATCCACCACGGCGGTCGGCACGCCAAGCGCCTCGGCCTTGGCAAGTCCGCCCGCCTCGGGATCGTTCGACAGAACCAGCACAGGCCGCGCCGGATGATCGCCGGTCATTGATTTCACGAGGGCGACCATGTTGGAACCGCCCCCGGAAATCAGAATACCGACGCGGCGGCTCACAAAAGCCGCCCCGTATAGGCGACCCCCTGCCCCTTCACCACGCGACCGATCGGGCGCACATCCTCTCCCTCGGCCTTCAGCACATCGGCCAAGGCCTCGGCCCGATCCGCGGCCACCACGGCGATCATGCCGATGCCAGAGTTGAAGGTCTTCAGAAGCTCGGCCTCTTCCATGTTGGCCGTTTCCGCCAACCAGCGAAACACGCCCGGAAGCTCCCAAGCGCCCAGATCAATCTCGGCCCCCAGCCCCTCGGGCAAAACCCGCGGCAGGTTCTCGGTTAGGCCACCGCCAGTGATATGCGCGAGCGCATGAACGCCGCCGGCCCTGACCGCCGCCAAAGCCTGCTTCACATAAAGCCGCGTCGGCGTCAAAAGCGCCGCCCCAAGGTTGCCCTTACCAAACGGCGAGGCGGCATCCCAGCCAAGCCCCGAAAGCTCGACCACCTTGCGCACGAAGGAATAGCCGTTGGAATGCACGCCCGACGAGGACAGCCCCAAAAGCACATCGCCCTCTTCAACCCCCGCCGGCAGATCCGCCCCGCGCTCCATCGCGCCTACGGCAAAACCCGCAAGATCGAAATCGCCCGCGTGATACATCCCCGGCATCTCGGCCGTCTCGCCACCAATCAGCGCACAGCCCGACTGGGCGCAGCCCTCGGCAATGCCCTCGATGATCCGCGCGGCGGACGAGACATCGAGCTTTCCCGTGGCAAAATAATCGAGGAAAAACAGCGGCTCGGCGCCCTGACACACCAGATCGTTCACGCACATGGCAACAAGGTCGATGCCGATCGTATCGACGTTCCCGGTATCAATCGCGATCCGAAGCTTGGTGCCAACCCCGTCCGTCGCCGCCACGAGGATCGGATCGACATAACCCGCGCCCTTGAGATCAAAGAGCGCACCAAACCCGCCCAGCCCCGACATGACCCCCGGCCGCGCCGTCCGTTTTGCCGCCGGTTTGATCCGCTCCACAAGCGCGTTGCCCGCATCGATATCGACACCCGCATCCGCGTAGGTCATCCCGGTCTTGGCGCTCATCTAAATCCCCTTCGTCTGTTGCCGCCCCGATACCGCAACCGAGGCCCGCGTGCCAGTGACAACTTGACCCTCCCCCGCCGCCCGGATAGGCAAACGTCAGGCGGGCCTGTAGCTCAATGGTTAGAGCAGAGCGCTCATAACGCTTTGGTTGGGGGTTCAAGTCCCTCCGGGCCTACCACCCCTTCTTTTGGCCGAAAATACTCCCGGGGGAGTCGCCCGCAAGGGCGGCGGGGGCGGAGCCCCCTCAACGCGGGATGACAATCTCCGCCAAAAGCCCGCCCAATGCCTCGCTCTGCCCCAGCCGCAAACTGCCCCCATGCAGGCGGGCAACGTCCGCCACGATGGCCAGCCCAAGGCCCACACCCGAGCCGCGGTTCTGGTTGCGCGCGGGATCAAGCCGGGTGAAAGGCCGCATCGCTTCATCTTGCCGCGCCTCGGGAATACCGGGGCCGTCATCCTCGACACTGAAAACCACCGTCCGCTCGGTCACCCGCACGCCCACCCGCACCGCACTGCCATAGCGCAGCCCGTTGCCTATCAGATTATCGAGCGCCCGGCGCAGCGCCATTGGCCGGAGCGGCAAGGAAATCGCGCCCTCGGCAAGACTTCCCTCTGCCAAAGCCACCGCTTGCCCGGCCCTTTCGGCATCCTTAATTACCTGCGTCAAGAGCGCCGCGGGATCCGTCTCTTCTGGCTTGTCCGATGCATCCTGCCGACCAAACTCAAGGAATGCCTCAACCAGATGATGCATATCCTCCACATCCGAGATCAGAGGCGCCGCCTCTTTTTCATCCATCATGGACAGGGCGAGCCGAAGCCGGGTCAGAGGTGTTCTCAGATCATGACCTACGCCCGACAGCATCAGGCTCCGTGTCTGCACCTGCCGGTCGATCCGCGCCCGCATCTCGAGGAAGGCCGTTCCCGCAGCCCGCACTTCGGTTGCCCCAGTCGGATTAAATGGCACCACACGGCCTTTGCCAAATTCAGTGGCTGCTTCGGCCATGCGCTTGATCGGACGCAACTGGTTGCGCAGGAAGAAAAAGGAAATCAGCGTCAGGAAAGCGCCCAGCACCAACATGATGACGATCAGCTGATGGGGATTGCTGGCCGCCACGCGGGTCCGGGCGAAATTCACCGCAACGCCGCCGCGGGCCGTCTCGAGCCAGACCTTGACGCGCCAACCCACCTCCAGATCGACAACCGTGACCTCGGGCACCGCCTCCAGCAGGCGCCGCATCGCGTGGCCCGACAGGTCATACCACTGGACGACAGGCCTGACCGAGGCCGCATCCGCGCCGAAATCGACCGTCATGTTCATGGCGCGCCCGAAGCCTTCGGCAAAGGCCACGGCGGCCTCCGTATCGACTGCCTCGGCGATACCTTCGGCCAGATAGGCAAGCTCTTCGGCGACCGTCTGCGTCATCTGCCGCGTGACCCAATCATAGTGCCGCTGGATAAACACCACCGAAACAATGATCTGCACCGCCACCACCGGCATCAGCAAGATAAGCGTCGCCCGCCCATAAAGGCTGCGCGGCATGTATTGTTTGAGCCAGACGAAAAACATACCTAAAGCTAGCCGCGGAACGGAACGGAAGAAAGCGCCATGACTGACGGCAAACGCCCGGAAGCCGGAATTCTGCAAGACCTTGGCAACGGTATTGCCCGGGTTCTGGCCCCGAACCCCTCGCCCATGACCTTCTGGGGCACCAACAGCTATCTCTTGGGCGACCGGACCGTTGCGGTGATCGACCCCGGCCCCGCAAGCCCCGCACATCTTCAGGCGCTTCTTGCGGCGATTGGCGGCCGGACCGTCACCCATATCCTCGTCACCCACAGCCATGTCGATCACTCCCCCCTCGCCCGCCCGCTGGCGGAAGCCACCGGCGCGCCGGTCCTCGCCTTCGGCGACAGCCGCGCCGGCCGCGCCCCGGCGATGGATCGTCTTGCAGATCAAGGGCTTGCGGGCGGCGGCGAGGGTGTCGATCCCGATTTCGCCCCCGATATCCTTCTGGCCGATGGCGCGGTGCTCGAGGGCGAAGAATGGCGGCTCGAGGCCCTCCACACCCCCGGCCATTTCGGCAACCACCTCTGCCTGCGTCATGGCGACGACCTGTTTTCCGGCGATCACGTGATGGGCTGGGCCACCTCACTGGTCTCGCCCCCCGATGGCGATTTGACCGATTTCATGGCCTCGACCCGCCGCCTGACCGAGATCGGCGCCGCCCGCGCCCTGCCCGGTCATGGCGATCCGGTTGACGCGCTCGACGCCCGCCTGCGCTGGCTGATCGACCACCGGCTCGGCCGCGAGGCGCAGATCCTCGCGGCGCTCGCCTCGGCCCCCGCCACCTGCGAGACGCTGACCGCCGCGATCTATACCGATGTCGCCCCGGCACTCCTGCCCGCCGCGGCCCGCAACGTCTTTGCCCATCTCGTCGATATGGTGGGTCGGGGGGCCGTCACCGCAGCCCCGGAGCTCTCTGTTAATGCCACATTTTCAAGGACTTGAAGAAAAACGCGCCGCACCGCACATTTTTCCCCCTAACCCTCTGGACGCCGCACCGACCCATTGCTATACGACCCCCCGTGTTCCGGCGTAGCTCAGCGGTAGAGCAGTTGACTGTTAATCAATTGGTCGTA
>CAKZOU010000050.1 GCA_937138255.1 uncultured Paracoccaceae bacterium | reverse complement strand
AGCGCGCCCCCGCACCGAAGGCCAGCATGGCCCAGCCCGAGGCTCTCTCGGCGCTTGCCAACCTCGGCTACGCCCCCGGCGAAGCCGCAAGCGCCGTGGCCGAAGCCCTGGGCCAAGACCCGCAAGCCGATACCTCGCGCCTGATCCGTGCCGCCTTGAAGCTACTGGCGCCGAAAGGGTAGGGGTAGGGCATGAGCGAACCCGATCCCACCCTGCGCCCTGACCGCCGCCCCGAGGATGCCGACCGCGCCCTGAGGCCGCAGAGCCTTGAGGAGTTTATCGGGCAGGCCGAGGCACGGGCGAACCTGCGGGTGTTCATCGACAGCGCGAAGATGCGTGGCGAGGCGATGGATCACACGCTGTTCCACGGCCCCCCCGGCCTTGGCAAAACGACGCTGGCGCAGATCATGGCGCGTGAATTAGGCGTGAATTTCCGAATGACCTCGGGGCCAGTGCTGGCCAAGGCGGGCGATCTGGCGGCGATCCTGACGAACCTCGAGGCGCGTGACGTTCTGTTCATCGACGAGATCCACCGGCTCAATCCGGCGGTGGAAGAGGTGCTTTATCCCGCGCTCGAGGATTTCGAGCTGGATCTCGTCATCGGCGAGGGGCCGGCGGCGCGGACCGTGCGGATCGAATTGCAGCCCTTCACCCTCGTCGGCGCGACCACCCGCCTCGGCCTTCTGACCACGCCCCTGCGCGACCGGTTCGGCATTCCGACGCGGCTTCAGTTCTACAACGTTGACGAGCTGCACGAAATCGTCACGCGCGGCGCCCGCCTGATGGGCACGCCTGCAGAGGATGAGGGCGCGCGCGAGATCGCCCGCCGCGCCCGTGGCACGCCGCGCATCGCCGGGCGGCTCTTGCGGCGCGTGGTCGATTTCGCGCTGGTCGAAGGCGATGGCCGCGTGACCCGCGCACTTGCCGACATGGCCCTGACGCGGCTCGGCGTCGATCACCTTGGCCTCGATGGGGCCGACCGGCGCTATCTGAGCCTCATCGCCGAGAGCTACGGCGGTGGGCCGGTGGGGATCGAGACGCTATCAGCCGCGCTTTCGGAAAGCCGCGATGCGCTTGAAGAGGTGATCGAGCCCTATCTTCTCCAGCAGGGCCTTATCCAGCGGACCCCGCGGGGGCGGATGCTTGCCGCCGCGGCGTGGCGGCATCTGGGCCTCGAGGCGCCGAAAAGCGGCACCGACCTCTTCGATTGAGATTGCCCACAAAAGCCGCTAGGCCCGCGCCATGACGCCCGACGATATCACCCCGCTCTTCACCCGCCCCGACGGAAGCTTTCTCTGCGCCCGCTGGGGCCGCCCTATCGTGCCGGTGATCTTCGGCGTCGAGGCGCAGACGCTCGGCGTGCTGAAGGGCGCAATCGAGGCGGTGGTGGCGATGGCCGGCCACAGAATGGCCGAGACCGATCCCGAGCTGGGCGCCAACCTGATGATGTTCTTCTTCCGCGACTGGGCGGAGTTGCGCGATCTGACCGACCTTGGCCGCATGGTGCCGGGGATCGACGGGCTGATCCCGCAACTTGAAGCGAGCGACGCCCACCACTACCGCCACTTCCGCTTCGATGAGGGCGGCGCGATCAAGGCCTGTTTCGTTTTCGTCCGCATGAGCCCGGCGCTGGCCGAGCTCTCGGCCGAGACCATCGCGCTCACCCAAGCGGTGCAGATGATCCTCAGCTGGTCGGACGCAGCCTTTGCCAGCACCTCGCCCTTGGCCCTGCTCGATGGTGCCGCAGTGGTCCGCCCCGAGATCGCCTCGGTGATCCGCGCGGCCTATGATCCCGTTCTTTCGTCCTCGTCGCGTGATCCCTCCCACGGATTGCGGCTCTTCGCGCGGACAGGGCGGGCCTGATGCGCTCCTTCGTCGCCCTGACCCTTCCGGCAGGCGCGGCGCAGCTGGCAGAAGGGCTGACGCGGCGGGTCGATTTCGGGCGGCCGACCAAGCCTGAGAACCTGCACATCACCTTGGCGTTTCTCGATGATCAGACCGATGCGGCTTTGGCGGCGGTTGGCGAGGAACTCTCGACGATCCGGCTCCCCGCGCCGCTGGTGAAGGTGCGAGAGGTCGGCGTCTTCGGCGGAGACAGGCCCCGCATCCTCTATGCCGACATCGACCCCGAGCCGCGCCTCATTGCCCTGCGCGATGCGGTAAGGCGGGCGGTGCGGGCGGCGGGGATCGATCTGCCGCACGAGCGCTATCATCCCCACATCACGCTGGCCCGCATGACGCCCACCGATACCGCCGCCCATGCGCGTCTGGCCCGCTTTCTCGAACGCTATGGCCCATCCGACACCGAGCCCGAACCTGCCATCTCCTTTGGCCTTTTCGGCTCGCACCTCCATCCCGATGGTGTCCGCTACGAGCCGCTTGCCCTCTATCCCTTCGCTGCCTAGGGTCGGCCCAATACTGAAAGGCTTGGCCCATGACCCACCGCTTCTCCTTGCGCGTCTATTACGAAGACACCGACCTTGCCGGCATCGTCTATTACGCCAACTATCTGCGGTTCATCGAGCGGGCGCGGACCGAATGGGTCCGCTCGCTGGGCGTCGATCAGGGGCGGCTCAAGGCCGAGGAAGGGATCGTTTTCGCGGTACGCCGCGTCGAAGCCGATTACCTCCAGCCCGCCAAGTTTGACGACGAGTTGGTCGTCGAGACAACGCTTGAGCAAATGGGAGGCGCGCGGATTGTCTTGAAGCAAGAGGTCAAACGAGACGGCAAGGCGCTTTTCACCGCGAATGTGACCCTTGTGGCCCTCTCCGCCAGCGGCGCGCCCGCCCGTATCCCCGCGATCCTTCGGCGCCCGCTGCACTAACTCCCGACAAGGTGATCGGCGACCCTCTGCCTGCCCATGCAGGCTCTATTGGCTTTGTGCTTCGAAATGCGGTAAATCGGACCAAACAGGCCGAAACGGCCGCATGAACGAGCAGGCAGATGGACATAGCAACCGACTACACGATGTGGGCGCTCTTTGCCCGCGCGACGCTTCTGGTCAAACTGGTGATGCTGATGCTGGTCGCCGCATCGGTCTGGTGCTGGGCCGTGGTGATCGACAAGCACCGGCAATACCGAAAGGCCCGCGCCGAGGCGGACGTTTTTGATCACGCCTTCTGGTCTGGCGAGCCGCTGGACGCGCTCTTCGACAAGATTGGCACCTCGCCCAAAGGGCAGAGCGAAAAGATCTTTGCCGCCGGTATGCTCGAATGGCGGCGCAGCCACCGTGACGATGGCGATCTGATCGCCGGCGCGCAGGGGCGGATCGACCGCTCGATGGACGTGGCCATCGCCAAGGAAGCGGGGAACCTTCAGAAGGGCCTGCCGGTTCTGGCGACTGTTGGTTCCACGGCGCCTTTCGTCGGCCTTTTTGGCACGGTCTGGGGCATCATGAACTCCTTCATCGAAATCGCTGAATCGCAGAATACCAACCTCGCGGTCGTGGCCCCCGGCATTTCCGAGGCGCTTCTGGCCACGGGCCTTGGCCTCCTCGCCGCGATCCCGGCGGTGGTTTTCTACAACAAGCTCAGCGCCGATGCCGACCGGATCGTTTCCGGCTACGAGGCCTTCGCCGACGAGTTCGCCACCATCCTGTCGCGCCAGTTGGACAGCTGACATGGGCGCAGGTGTGATCAAACAGGCGGCGGAGACAGGTGGCAACCACCGCCGCCGCCGCCGCCGCGCCCAGCCGATGGCCGAGATCAACGTCACGCCCTTCGTGGATGTGATGCTTGTGCTTCTCATCATCTTCATGGTCGCCGCGCCCCTGATGACCGTTGGCGTTCCGGTCGAGTTGCCGAAAACGGCAGCGAATGCACTGCCCACTGACGACGAAGAGCCGCTGACGGTGACGATCACCGCCGAGGGCCTTGTGATGATCCAAAACACCGAGGTGCCCGAGGCCGAGCTGGTCGCGAAGCTACAGGCCATCGCCGCCGAACGGACGGGCGACCGTGTCTATCTGCGCGCCGACGGGGCCAACGAGTGGAACCGCGTGGCCGAAATCATGGGCGCGCTCAACGCGGGCGGATTCTCCAATATCGGACTTGTCACCGATATCGGCGGGCCGGCACTCGATGGCGCGGGCCAGTAGGGCGGGCAGACGGTGAGCCCGGGCGGCTATATCTCTGCCGTAGGACACGCGGCCCTCATCATCTGGCTTCTGGCCGGGTGGGGGCTGAGCCATGATCCGTTGCCCTTCGAGGTGACCGAGGTCTCGGTGGTTTCGGGCGAGGAATATGAGGCGATCGTCGCCGCACGCACACCGAACCCCGTGGCCGATGCGCCGATCACCCCGGCGTTGCCCGAGCCTGAAGCCGCTCCCGACACGCCAACGCCCGCCGAAGAGGTCGCCCCCGCCCAGCCCCAGCCCGAGGCCGCCCCCGCGCCCGAACCGGACGCGGCCCCCGAAGAGGTTCAGCCCGCCCCCGAGCCTCCCGCAGCCTTGGCTGAGGTGGCACCGGCCCAGCCGACGGCGCTCATCCCGCCCTCGGCGGCTGTCGACACAAACAGCACCACGCCAACACCGCGCCCGGCAACCCGCGTCGCGGATACGCCTTCTCTTCCAAGTCCCGATATGGCTGTGGCCCCTGTCGAGCAGGCGGCGGTCACGCCCGATGCCAGTGCAGAAGCCGAGGTCGTGGCCGAACAGCAAGACGCCGCTGCGCCGGAAGAGGCGACGACCGAGATCGTCACCGAGGCCGAGAAGCCTTCGGGCGCGGTTGAAAGCTCGATCCGCCCGACAGCACGCCCGCGAACCCAGACCGCCGAGCAGAAGCCCGCCGAGACACCGGCCAAACCGCAATCCCCTGCGGCGAGCGCCACCGACGACGCCGTGGCCGCCGCTGTCGCCGCGGCCGCGGCATCTGCGCCTGCTGCCTCGTCGGCTCAGGCTGGCCCGCCGATGACGGGCGGCGAAAAGGATGCCTTCCGCCTCGCGGTCAATGCCTGCTGGAACGTCGATCCCGGCGCCGAATGGGCGCGGGTGACGGTGACGGTCGGGTTCTCACTGGGTCAGGATGGCCGCGTTGTCGGCGACGTGCGGATGATCAGCGCATCGGGCGGCAACGACGCCCAGACCTCGACCGCCTTTCAAGCCGCGCGGCGGGCAATCCTGCGCTGCGGCTCATCGGGTTACAAGCTGCCGCCCGAGAAATACGACCAGTGGCAAAACGTCGAGATCACCTTCGACCCCAGCGGCATGAGGCTGCGATGAGCGGGGTTTCGCGCAATTTGAATTTGGCCTTTGCCAAGATGTGCTATTGCATAGCCGCGGGCCGTCAACGAACCAGACCCGAACGCGGGCAACGAGGACAAAGATGATCAGGAAACTACTCGCAGTTCTGGCGATGTTCGTCTGGGCGGATGTCGCGCTGGCGCAATCGGGGCCCTTGCGCCTGACCATCACCGATGGCGTGATCGAGCCCTTGCCCTTTGCCTTGCCAAACTTCCAGCCCGAAGGCACTGGCGCCGAGGAAATGGCGGCCAACCTCTCGCAGGTGATCGCCAGCGACCTGATCGGCACCGGCCTTTTCCGCCAGATCCCGGCCTCGGCCTTCATCAGCCCCTATACCGGATTTTCCCAGCCGATCGCCTATGCAGATTGGCGGGCGATCAACGCGCAGGCGCTGATCACCGGCGCTGTGGCGGTTTCGGGCGGTCAGGTCGAGGTCAAGTTCCGGCTCTATGACGTGTTCTCGGGCGGCGAGTTGGGCGATGGCCTGCGGTTCGTCGGCTCGGTCGATGGCTGGCGGCGGATGGCGCACAAGGTGGCCGACACGGTCTATTCCCGCGTCACCGGCGAGGGCGGCTATTTCGACAGCCGCGTGGTCTTCGTGGCCGAGACCGGCCCCAAGGATGCCCGCCAAAAGCGCCTTGCGATCATGGACTATGATGGCGCAGGTGTTCAGTACCTGACCGACAGCGGCACCCTTGTGATCGCGCCGCGCTTCTCGCCTTCGGGCGACCGCGTGCTCTATACCACCTTCGAAAGCGGCTTTCCGCGGATCAATATGATCGATGTGGCGACCGTGGGCCGCCAGCAGGTGACGACCGCTGCCGGCGAGATGGCCTTCAGCCCGCGCTTTTCGCGCGATGGCAATCAGGTGATCTACAGCCTCTCAAGCGGTGGCAACACCGACATCTGGCGGACCGATCTTCTGACCGGCCAGCACACGCGCCTGACCTCGGCCCCCTCGATCGAAACGGCCCCGTCCTTCTCGCCCGACGGCAGCCAGATCGTCTTTGAAAGCGACCGCTCCGGCAGCCCGCAGCTCTATATCATGTCGGCGACCGGTGGCGAAGCGCGGCGCATTTCCTTTGGCGAAGGGCGCTATGGCACGCCCGTCTGGTCGCCGCGCGGTGATCTGGTGGCGTTCACCAAACAGAACGCTGGCCGCTTTCACATTGGCGTGATGCGGACCGACGGCAGCGAGGAGCGGCTTCTGACCGCCTCCTTCCTCGATGAGGGCCCGACATGGTCGCCCAACGGCCGCGTCATCATGTTCTTTCGTGAAACCCAAGGCGCTGCTGGTGCCCCGTCGCTCTATTCGGTCGATATTTCTGGCCGCAACCTGCGGCAGGTGCCGACCGTGACCTTCGCCTCCGACCCCTCCTGGGGCCCGCTGCAACGCTAGGCCCTCCGCATTCCCAAGGCGCGCGGCGCGTGCTACTGTGACTTCAACGAGCATTCAAAAAAGCAGGACCCTCCCATGAAAACCCTCACCAAAGCGGCTCTGATCGTTCTGGCCCTTTCGACCGCCGCCTGTACGCGGCCTGATCGCTTCGGAACTGGTGCCGATGGCGCTGGCGCCGGTGCCGGTTACGGCGCGGATGGCAGCATCAGCGATCCCACGAGCCCGGCCTATTTCAACCAGACCATCGGCGACCGTGTTCTGTTCCAGGTGGATCAATCTACGCTGACGCCCGAGGCCATGTCGGTCCTCGATGGTCAGGCCCGTTGGTTGCTCGACAACTCGCAGTATATGGCGCTGATCGAAGGCCATGCCGACGAGCAGGGCACCCGCGAATACAACCTCGCGCTCGGCGCACGCCGCGCCAATGCCGTCCGCGAATACCTTGTGTCGCGTGGCGTTCCGACCTCGCGCCTGCAGACTGTCTCCTATGGCAAAGAACGCCCGCTCGCGATTTGCTCGGACGAGACATGCTATTCGCAAAACCGCCGTGCCGTAACGGTGATCTCACTCGGCAGCCTTTAAGAAACGGAGAGGGAAATGCGGATCGGAATTCTCAAGTCGATCGCTTTGGCGGTAGCGCTCGGAAGCGCCGCTCCGCTTCCTTCTTTCGCGCAAGATCAGACGCTGGCGGACATCCGCCAGCAGCTCACCATGCTCTATGTCCAGATTCAGGAGCTGAAGCGCGAGCTTTCGACGACCGGTCTTGCGACAACGACCATCACCGGTTCGACCCCGCTTGAGCGCCTCAATGCCATCGAGGCCGAGCTTCAGCGGCTGACATCAAAGACTGAGGAGATCGAGCATCGGGTGAACCGGATCACAACGGATGGAACCAACCGGATCGGCGATCTGGAGTTCCGCCTGTGCGAGCTTGAACCGGGCTGCGATATTGGCGCGCTCGGCGATACGCCCTCGTTGGGCGGTGTCGATAATGCAGCTGTCGTTCCTCTCCCTATTTCAGGAATTGCCCCCACGAACCCTTCGCTGGCGATAGGCGAGCAGGCGGATTTCGATCGCGCGCAGTCAATGCTCGATAACGGTGATTATCGCGGTGCGGCTGACAGCTTTGCCACTTTCACCCAGACCTATCCCGGCGGCCCACTAAGCCCGCGGGCCCATTATCTGCGTGGCGAGGCGTTTGAAGCGCTTGGCGAAATGACCAATGCTGCCCGTGCCTATCTCGATGCCTTCTCTGCCGATCAGGTCGGCCCTACGGCGCCCGACGCCCTGTTCAAGCTGGGCTGGTCGCTGGGCGTCATCGGCCAGACGCAGGATGCCTGCATCACTTTGGCAGAGGTCGGTAATCGTTTCCCCGGCCATGCGGCTGTGGCTGACGCGCAAAGCGCGATGGCCAACCTGGCCTGCCGATGAGCCTGTCGGCCAAATTTGCCGCAGCACTTGAGAAACTGATCCCCCTCAAATCCGGCGATGCGATCGGCGTGGCTGTATCCGGCGGCGGCGACAGCATGGCGCTTCTGGATCTTGCCGAGACGTGGTGCCGAGGCCGAGGGGTTGTGGTCGCCTCGGCGACCGTGGATCACGGCCTGCGCCCCGAAGCGGCGGGCGAGGCCGGGATGGTTGCTGCCTTTTGCGCTTCCCGAAAGATTCCGCACGACACTCTCCGCTGGTCCGGGTGGGATGGCAAAGGCAATCTTCAAGCGGCTGCCAGAGAGGCGCGGCGCGACCTATTGGCGGGCTGGGCCGTGTCGAAAGGTCTCAAGGCTGTCCTAGTCGGGCACACGGCCGACGATCAGGCCGAAACCGTCTTGATGCGGCTTGCACGTGGGTCAGGGGTTGATGGGCTTGCGGGTATTCCGAACCGTATGGGCGGCGTTATCCCCTTTCTGCGCCCGCTCTTGGGCTTTGGTCGCGCCGAGTTGCGCGACCATCTGATCGCGGAAGGCATCGCTTGGGCCGACGATCCCTCCAACGACGATGACGCGTTTGATCGGGTGCGTGCACGCAAGATGGGGGGCGTCTTGGCCGATCTGGGGCTGACCCAAGAGCGGCTGTTACAAACAGCCGAGCATATGCGGGCCGCGCAAAAGGTTTTGAAGGCCGAAGCCCTGAGGCGGGCAAAGCTGGATGTGACGACCGAAGGCGGCGATCTCGTGCTTGCGCGATCCCTGCTCGAACTGGGGGATTCCGACACTGAACCCCGCGTTCTGGCGGCCGCGATCGGTTGGGTCGGGGGAGAGGCGGTCTACAAACCGCGATTTGCCAGCCTGAAAGATGCCGCCGCAGCCGTTCTTGCCGGGCAGACGCGCACAATCGGCGGTGTGATTCTCTCTCCACAGGCCGGCGGTAAGGTCAGGCTGACGCGCGAAGCCGCCGCGGTGACTGGGCTTGAGACAGAGATTGACCCGGAAACCATGCCGGAAACCGGATATGCTTGGGATGGGCGCTGGCGACTGCTGCCGTCCACGCCTCGCCGACATCTACCCGCAGGGCTGAAGATCCGAGCGCTAGGCACTGGTGTCCTAAGCTGTCCTGACTGGCGCGCTTCGGGCCTCCCCCGGGCTTCTCTGGCCGCCACCCCCGCAATCTGGAGCGACAATCGGCTGGAATCCGCCCCAATGGCCGGATTTTTGAACGGTTGGAGTGCAATAATTGCTCAAGATTTCTTGTCATGTCTGGTAACGCATTGAACCTTCCCCTTTCGTCTCTATTTTAAGGGCACGGTGCGGCACCGGCTGCGCCAGAGGAATAAGAGGAGCTCCCTTTGGGTAACGCGCGCAATATCGTTTTCTGGGTCGTGTTGTTTTTGCTGGTTCTGGCGTTGTTCAACGTCTTCAGCGGCAACTCGGGCACGATGCAAAGCCAGACCCGGAGCTATTCCGATTTCGTCGCCGCTGTTGAAAACGGCGCGGTCTCGTCCGTGACCCTCGACGGCGAGCGCGCCCTGTTCCGCGGGGCGGACGGCAAGGATTATGTGGCGATCATCCCGGATGATGCGGAAGTGACCTCGCTGCTTATCGACAAGAACATACCTGTCAAAGCCGAGGCGCAGGAGCAATCTGGCCTACAGACCTTCCTGATCGGCCTTCTGCCCTTCCTTCTCCTGATCGGCGTCTGGATCTATTTCATGAACCGGATGCAGGGCGGCGGCAAAGGCGGGGCGATGGGCTTTGGCAAGAGCCGCGCCAAGCTTTTGACCGAAAAGCATGGCCGCGTGACCTTTGACGATGTGGCGGGCATCGACGAGGCCAAGGAAGAGCTTGAGGAAATCGTCGAATTCCTCCGCAACCCGCAGAAATTCTCGCGTCTTGGCGGCAAGATCCCCAAAGGCGCGCTTCTGGTTGGCCCGCCGGGCACCGGTAAAACCCTTCTCGCCCGTGCGATCGCTGGCGAGGCGGGCGTGCCGTTCTTCACTATCTCGGGTTCCGATTTCGTTGAGATGTTTGTCGGCGTCGGCGCAAGCCGCGTGCGCGATATGTTCGAGCAAGCCAAAAAGAACGCGCCCTGCATCGTCTTCATCGACGAGATCGACGCCGTGGGCCGCTCGCGTGGCGTGGGCTATGGCGGCGGCAATGACGAGCGCGAGCAGACGTTGAACCAGCTTCTCGTCGAGATGGACGGTTTCGAGGCCAACGAAGGCATCATCATCGTCGCCGCGACCAACCGTCCCGACGTTCTCGACCCCGCGCTTTTGCGTCCCGGCCGTTTCGACCGGCAAATTCAGGTTCCAAACCCCGATATCAAGGGCCGCGAAAAGATCCTTGGCGTTCATGCCCGCAAAATCCCTCTGGGGCCGGACGTCGACCTACGGATCATCGCCCGCGGCACGCCTGGCTTTTCCGGTGCTGACCTTGCCAACCTCGTCAACGAAGCGGCTCTGATGGCGGCCCGCGTCGACCGCCGCTTTGTCACCATGGCGGATTTCGAGAATGCCAAGGACAAGGTGATGATGGGTGCCGAGCGCCGCTCGATGGTCATGACAGAGGACGAAAAGAGGCTGACCGCCTATCACGAGGCCGGCCACGCCATCGTCGGCCTCAACGTCCCGCAGCACGATCCGATCCACAAGGCGACGATCATCCCGCGCGGCCGTGCGCTTGGCCTTGTCATGAGCCTGCCCGAGCGCGACCAGCTCTCGGTGAGCTACACCAAGTATAAGTCCAAGATCGCGATGGCGATGGGTGGCAAGGTGGCTGAAGAGCTCAAGTTCGGCAAAGAAAACGTCACCTCGGGCGCGACCTCGGATATTCAGCAGGTCTCGAAAATCGCCCGTGCGATGGTCACGCAGTTCGGCTTTGCGGAAGAGTTGGGCCATGTCGACTATGCCAACGAGCAGCAATCCTATCTTGGGGCATATGGCGGCGGCACCAACCACAGCCAGGAAACCCAGAAGCTCATCGACCAGAAGGTGAAAGAGATCATCGACGAGGGCTATGCCACCGCCAAACGCGTCCTGACCGAAAAGCGCAAGGAGTGGGAGAACCTGGCCGAGGGCCTTCTCGAATACGAAACCCTGACTGGTGCCGAGATCCAGCGCGTCATGAAGGGTGAGCGTCCGCGCTCTGATGACGGTTCGGATGCCACGCCGCCGAGTGACGGTGCCTCGGTGACGGCGGTGCCCAAGGCGATCAAACGCAAGCCCAAGGCACCCGACAGCGGTTTGAACCCCGAACCGACCGCATGAGTTCGGCCAAATTGAACGACTGGAACCCCGAAACCTATGCAAGGTTTCGGGGTTTGCGTTTGCGCCCCGCGCTTGACCTCTTGATGCAGATCGGCACGCCCTGCGCCGGGCCGGTAATTGATCTCGGTTGTGGTGACGGAGCGGTTGCCGGTGGGCTTCGTGCACGGTTTCCCAAGCGCGAGATTGTCGGGATCGACAACTCGGCGGCGATGCTTGCCAAGGCGCGCGGGTATGACCGGCTGGTCGAGGCCGACATGGGTGAGTGGACGCCCGAGACGCCGCCCGCCGTGATCTATTCCAACGCGGCGCTGCATTGGCTGCCGGATCACGAAGCGCTGATGCCCCGCCTAGCCCGCCTTTTGCCCGAGAACGGCGTTCTGGCTGTCCAGATGCCGCGCCAGCAGATGGCGCCAAGCCATGCGGCGCTGCGGGAGGTCTCAGTGGCGCTCTTTCCTGACCGGTTCGACTATTCAGACTGGCAACCGCAAGTGGCAGCTCCCGAAGTCTATGCAAGAATGCTTGCGCCGTTCGGGGAAGTTTCCGTCTGGCAAAGCGAATACCTGCAACGCCTGCCCGCCGCCCAGGGCGCCCATCCCGTTCGCCTCTTCACCGAGTCAACCGCGATGCGACCGATCGCAGAGAAACTCGACGCCGCAGAGGCGGCCCGGTTCCTTGCGGCCTATGAAGAGGTGCTTGCTTCAGACTATCCTGCCGAAGCGGATGGTTCCATTCTCTTTCCCTTCCGCCGATTGTTCTTCGTTCTGACCCGACACTGACCCGAAAGGAGCGCCCATGGCCGGTTTCGTCGCCACCGATTACACCGCAACGATTACCTTTCTGGGCCTTGTCCCGCGCCGCGAAGGGGCCGAGATCGAAGCCGAGGCGGTGGCCGAGATGCCGCTGACGCTCGCAGGTTTCGACAAGGAGTTTCACGGCGGGATCACCCGGCCCTCCTGTTCGCGCGTTGCCAATATCCACCCCAAGGGGACCGAGATTCGCAACAGCCGCCAAATGAGCATCCTCAGCGAAGAAGAGATGGCGGAGATCGCGCGTGAGATGGGCCTGCCGCGCCTCGATCCGCTCTGGCTTGGCGCCTCGATCGTTCTCAAGGGCATTCCCGATTTCAGCCATGTCCCCCCGGCCTCGCGGCTCCTTTCCGCTTCGGGCGTGACCATCGTCATCGACGTTGAAAATGGGCCCTGCAACTATCCAGCCAAGACCCTCGAAGCCGTCCACCCCGGCTTCGGCAAGGCGTTCAAACCTTCCGCGAAGGGGCGGCGTGGCGTCACCGCCTCGGTCGAACGTGGCGGAACGTTGCGGCTTGGAGAGGGGCTGCGGCTTTTCGTGCCCGAACAGCGCGGCTGGTTGGGCTGAGACCTCACAGAAGTTTCCTATCCGCGCCATCGCCGACATAGCCCGCCGATTCCGGTGGCGATAATGTCGGAAATGCAATTATGTCGCATGTTCCCGCAAGGTATGCCGTTGTCGACGCAATGCGCCCGCATTGCCCCAACGTGGAAGGTCACCATGAGCTACAAGTCCGATATCGAAATTGCCCGCGAGGCCAAGAAACGCCCCATTCAGGAAATCGGTGCCAAGCTGGGCATCAGCTCGGACGATCTTCTTCCCTACGGCCACGACAAGGCCAAGGTCAGCCAGTCGTTCATCGACTCGGTGCAAGATCGCCCCAACGGCAAGCTGATCCTCGTCACCGCGATCAACCCGACCCCGGCGGGCGAGGGCAAGACCACGACAACCGTGGGCCTCGGCGACGGCCTCAACCGGATTGGCAAGAAAGCGGCGATCTGTATCCGCGAAGCCTCGCTCGGGCCGAACTTTGGCATGAAGGGCGGCGCTGCCGGCGGCGGCTATGCCCAGATCGTGCCGATGGAGGAGATGAACCTCCACTTCACAGGCGATTTCCACGCCATCACCTCGGCCCACAACCTTCTGTCGGCGATGATCGACAACCATATCTATTGGGGCAACGAGCTTGGTATCGACGACCGCCGCGTTGTCTGGCGCCGCGTGGTCGACATGAACGACCGTGCGCTGCGCGATATCGTGACCTCGCTCGGCGGCGTCTCGAACGGCTCGCCCCGCCAGACCGGCTTTGACATCACCGTGGCCTCCGAGGTCATGGCGATTCTCTGCCTCGCCAAGAACCTTGCCGACCTGCAAAAGCGCCTTGGCGACATGATCGTGGCCTACCGCCGCGACAAATCGCCGGTCTATTGCCGCGACATCAAGGCCGATGGCGCGATGACCGTGCTCCTGAAGGATGCGATGCAGCCGAACCTCGTGCAGACGCTCGAGAACAACCCGGCCTTCGTCCACGGTGGCCCCTTCGCCAATATCGCCCACGGCTGTAACTCGGTCACCGCGACCACCACCGCGCTCAAGATCGCCGACTATGTGGTGACCGAAGCCGGCTTTGGCGCCGATCTTGGCGCCGAGAAGTTCATGAACATCAAGTGCCGCAAGGCGGGCCTTGCGCCCGATGCCGTGGTGATCGTTGCCACCGTGCGCGCGATGAAGATGAACGGCGGCGTTGCCAAGGCCGATCTTGGCGCGGAGAATGTTGAAGCCGTCAAAAAAGGCTGCCCCAACCTCGGGCGCCACATCGCCAACGTGAAGAGCTTTGGCGTGCCGGTCGTCGTCGGCATCAACCACTTCGTCTCGGATACTGACGCCGAGGTTCAGGCGGTCAAGGATTACGTCAAGGCGCAGGGCGCCGAGGCGATCCTCTGCAAACACTGGGCCAAGGGTTCGGCGGGGATCGAAGATCTGGCGCACAAGGTCGTACAGCTGGCCGAGAGTGGTTCGGCCAATTTCGCCCCCCTCTATCCAGACGAGATGCCGCTGTTCCAGAAGATCGAGACCGTCGCCAAGCGCATCTACCACGCCGACGAGGTGATCGCCGACAAGTCGATCCGCGAGCAGCTCAAGGCTTGGGAGGCCGCGGGCTATGGTAACCTGCCGGTCTGCATGGCCAAGACGCAATACAGCTTCTCGACCGACCCCAACCTGCGCGGCGCGCCCACCGGCCATTCGGTGCCGGTCCGTGAGGTGCGCCTCTCGGCGGGTGCGGGCTTTGTCGTGGTGATCTGCGGCGAGATCATGACCATGCCGGGCCTGCCCAAGGTTCCGAGCGCCGAGACCATCCGTCTTAACGACGAGGGCCAGATCGAGGGCCTGTTCTAAATCACGTTGCCCCGGCGGGTTCGTCCTGCCGGGGCTTGCACTTGGGGGTGGCTTTGTTCAAAGGGGAGCCATCCCTACAAAGCGACAAGGCCAATGTCCGCAAGTCCCAGCCAGTTGAAGACCATGATCGACCTGAGGGCCGAGATAGATGCAACTGACAGGGCGCTGGTAAAGCTTCTGGCCTATCGCGCCGGCCTCATTGATCGGGCGATCGAGCTGAAGCCGGGTGAAGGTCTGCCAGCGCGGATCGAGACGCGGATCGAAGAGGTGGTCGGCAGGGTGCGCGACTCCGCCCTCGCGGAAGGTCTCGACCCGGAACTGATCGAGACCCTTTGGCGCCAGCTGATCGATTGGTCAATTGCGCGCGAGGAACAGGTGCTGGGCACCGAAACGTAGGAGAAACCGGGATGACCGCAAAACTGATCGACGGCAAAGCCTTTGCCGCCACCGTAAGAGCCAAGGTTGCCGCCCATGTGGCGCAGATCAAGGAAGAGAACGGGATTACGCCCGGCCTTGCGGTTGTTCTCGTCGGGGAAGACCCGGCAAGCCAGGTCTATGTGCGCTCGAAGGGCAAGCAGACCGTTGAAGTGGGTATGAACTCCTACGAACACAAACTTGAGGCCGATACCTCCGAGGCCGATCTTCTGGCGCTGATCGACCGGCTCAACAAGGATCCGGATGTGCACGGCATTCTGGTTCAGCTGCCGTTGCCGAAGCATCTCGATTCCGATCTGGTGATCAATTCGATCAATCCGGCCAAGGATGTGGACGGCTTCCATATCTCCAACGTCGGCCTTCTCGGCACTGGTCAGAAATCCATGGTTCCTTGCACGCCGCTTGGTTCCCTGATGATGCTGCGCGATTATCACGGTAGCCTTTCGGGCCTGAACGCCGTGGTGATCGGCCGGTCAAACATCGTCGGCAAGCCGATGGCCAACCTGCTTTTGGGCGACAGCTGCACCGTGACCATTGCCCACAGCCGCACCAAGGATCTGCCTTCGGTCGTCCGGCAAGCGGATATCGTAGTGGCGGCGGTCGGGCGGCCCGAGATGGTAACGGGCGACTGGATCAAGCCGGGCGCGACAGTGATCGACGTGGGCATCAACCGGATCGAACGGGACGGGAAGACCGCCCTCGTCGGCGACTGCGAATTTGCAAGTTGTGCCGAGGTGGCGGGCGCGATCACGCCTGTGCCGGGCGGAGTTGGCCCGATGACCATTGCCTGCCTTCTTGCTAATACGCTGACAGCCTGCTGCCGCGCCCATGGCCTGCGCGAGCCTGAAGGGCTAACCGCCTAGAACAGCTATCGTTCGCAAGAATGTGATGACATATCTGCCGAAGAGCGGCTATCTAGCCGCCAAAGCATTGATTACATTGTCGGTATGTCGAGCACAATTTCAGTTGGCAGGGCGTTCTATCTAGGCAGCAGACCCATCAAGTTTGGGTCGGTCGCGACCGCTGTCCTGCTTGGGTATGTTGGTCCTTTCGGATCGACCGATGCCTTTGGCCAGATACTCTCAACGATCTTCTGGGCTTTGGTGATTGTCGCCTCCATTGGATCTGTCGGTGCTCTAAGGCATCTGGTCACATCGCGGACGACCGGTTGGAGCGACCTGCAGCGTGAACTGCTTTTGCTCTGCATCTTTATCGTGGTCTTTACACCGCAGCTGCATCTTCTGATTTGGCTTTTTGACCGTAGCCGCGGCCTGGTCCTCGGCGAGATTGCCGAACTTGGCGCGCAGGTAGGGGTCATCTCGCTGTGGATTGCGGCGATGCGCTATGTGCTTCTGGTGTGGAGGAAAGAGGCTGCTTCCGAGGTGGAACTGTCCTCGCAACCACGCCTTTTCCAGAGGCTCGAGGGAAATGGCGATGCCGAAGTTCTCCGGCTTTCGGCGGAGGATCACTATACGGTGGTAAGCCTGTCAGACGGGTCGACCCAGCGGATCCTTTTGCGCCTCTCCGATGGTATCGCCGAGATGGACGGGGTGGAAGGGTATGTCACCCACCGGTCCCACTGGGTCGCGGCGTCGGCGGTTGCGGGAACGCGGCGCGAAAAGGGGCGGGTGTTTCTCAGCCTGACCAATGGAGACGAGGTGCCGGTGAGCCGGGGCTATCAATCCGCGCTTGAGAGTACCGGGCTCCTCACCTGAGCGGTCAGAGTGGCGTTGGAATGGCTCTGGAGCCGGTCAGAACGGCGATTGCCGGCCTCTTGAACAGGGCGGAGATGGCGGGATCGGTCGTGCTCAGCCCGCCGGTATAGGTGCCATAGGCCGGCAAGATCAATCGGCGCTGGTCGTAAATAAATGCTGCGCGTGCGGGGCCAGCGCCGCTGACGCGGTGTTTGGGGTGGTAATGCCCAGAGACCTCGCCTTCTGCGCCCTTCTGGGCGATGTGGCGGTAAACCAATGCGCCAAGCCGCATCTCGGCCAAATGGCTACCGCCAAGTTCGACTGGCCCCGGATCGTGGTTGCCCTCGATCCAGATCCAGCGCCGCCCCGCCTGAAGCCGCGCCAGCCAGAGCCGCTCCGCTTCGCCCAGCGAGTCCTGCGCGGCGAGGTCGTCGAAGCTGTCGCCAAGGCAAATGACCTGCCGGGCATTTGTAGCGAAGATATCCGCTTCGAGCCGCGCCAGTGTCTCGCGGGCCTCGTAGGGGGGCAAGAGGCCGCCACCGCGCCGCGCGATGCGGTCGGACTTTCCCAGATGCAGGTCGGAGACACAGAGCGCCGCTTCGCCCGGGATATGCAGCGCGCCGCTGGGAAGGGCGCGCAGGGGCGTATCATAGAGGGTGAAGGCGTGGGCGGTCATCGCATCGTCCTGCCGTGGATTGCAGGCCCGCGCAAGGCCTAGAGCCCGTCGAGGCCGGCTTCGGCCATCAGGGCTGCGGCCTCTTGCGCCACGAGCCGCTCGCGCCCCTCGCCGACGATCGGCACCTTGCCGACCTCAAGGAGCATCGGCGCGGCCAAGGGAGAGACGCGCTCGAGCCGCACATGATCAACTCGGCCCTCGGTGCGAGCGAGGAATTCTTCGATCCGCCCGAAATCGACAAGGCCGCGCATGGCCTCGGCTTCCGTGATCCGCATCAAAAGGTGTTCGGGGTCGTATTTGCGGAGCGTGTCGTAGAGGATGTCCGACGAAAAGGTCGCCTGCCGCCCCGATTTGCGCGCCTGCGGCAGGTTGCGCTCGATGAGGCCTGCGATGGTGGCCGCGCCCCGGAAGGTCCGCTTCATCACGGCATTGCTCTTGAGCCATTCGTCGAGGCCTTCGCGCAGGCCCTTGTCCTGCAAAAGGGGCGCGGGGTCGGCCACCTCGTCGAGGCCCCAGATCAGCGTGGCATAATCGGTGGCGACAAAGCCCAAGGGGTTAAGCCCCGCGGTCTCCATCCGGCGGGTGAGGAGGAGGCCGAGCGTCTGTTGCGCGTTGCGGCCTGCAAAGCCGTAGAAACAGGTGTGCGCAAGGCCGTCATGCGGGAAGCTCTCGACCAGCACGCGGTCATGCGAAGGCAGGTGAGACAACTCGCGTTGGAGCGCGAGCCACGCGGCGGTGTGATCGGGCAGGGCGGGCCATGTCTTTTGAAGAAGCATCTCAAGGATGCGGCTTGAAAGCTGCGTCGAGGTCGAGAATTTGGTGCCCTGAAAGACGGCCACACGCGGCTTCTTGGCGGCGGAGCGGCTGACCTCGACGGTCATTTCCTTCAGCCCCTCATAGCGCACGATCTGCCCGCCGATGAGGAAGGTATCGCCCGCCGAGAGGGTGGCGGCGAAGGATTCCTCGACCTCGCCCAAAGGCTTGCCCGCCCCCCGCAGGCGGACCTTGAGCGTGTCGGTATCCTGAATGGTGCCGATGTTCATGCGGATGCGCTGGGCGGCGCGGGGGTCGCGCAGCTGCCAGAGGCCATCGGGGCGCTTGATGAGCCTTTGCCAGCGGTCATAGGCCTTGAGCGCATAGCCGCCGGTGGCGCAGAAATCCAAGCAGTCGTCAAAGGCGGCGCGCGACAGGCCGGCGTAGGCGCCGACGCTGCGGACCTCATGGAACAGCTCGCGCTCGTCGAACGGCCCCGCACAAGCGCGGATCAGGATGTGCTGGCACAACACGTCAAGCGGCCCCGGCCCGCGCGGGTCTCCATCAAGGTCATGCGCCTTGGCGGCCTCCAGCGCCGCCACGCATTCGACCACTTCGAAGCGATTGGCAGGCACCAGAAGCGCCTTGGACGGCGCGTTATAGCGGTGATTGGCGCGGCCGATACGCTGGATCAGGCGTTTGACGTTCTTCGGCGCGCCGACCTGTATCACGAGGTCCACATCGCCCCAGTCGATGCCGAGATCGAGGCTACCGGTGCAAACCACGGCGCGAAGCTGTCCCTCGGTCATCGCCTTTTCCACCGCGTCGCGCTGTTCGCGCGAAAGGCTGCCGTGGTGGATGCCGATGGGCAGATCGTCGGTATTGGCGAGCCAGAGGTGGTGGAAGAAGATCTCGGCCTGTGCGCGGGTGTTGTGAAAGATGAGCGTGGTGCGGTGGCGCTTTACCTCGTCAAAGATCTCGCCAATCGCGTAGCGCCCGCCGCCGCCCGACCACGGCGGAGGCGCCTCGGTGCGGAGCATGGCGATATCGGGATCGGGGCCGGGATCGGCCTGAAGGACGGGGCAGGGCGCCCCGCCACGGGCCATGAGGGCGGCAAGGGCGGGCGGATCCTCGACCGTTGCCGAAAGCCCCACACGCCTGAGCCCCGGCGCCACGGCCTCAAGCCGCGAGAGCGCCAGCATCAGCTGATCGCCCCGTTTGCTTTCGGCAAGGGCGTGAATCTCGTCGATGATCACGCGGCTGAGACCCGCGAACATTCGCGGCGCATCCTCATAGGAGGTCAGGAGCGCGAGCGACTCGGGCGTCGTCAGAAGGATATGCGGCGGATCGACCCGCTGGCGTTTCTTGCGCGTGGCGCTGGTGTCGCCGGTCCGGTCCTCGACGCGGATCGGCAGGTTCATCTCGCTGATCGGCACCAGAAGGTTGCGGCGGATATCCGAGGCCAGCGCCTTGAGGGGCGAGATATAGAGCGTGTGCAGGCCTTCGCGCGGTTCAGTGGCCAGTTCGGCCAATGTCGGCAAGAACCCCGCCAGCGTCTTGCCGCCCCCTGTGGGCGCGATAAGCATGAGCGCCGGCTCTCCCGCGCGGTCGAGCATTTCCTGCTGATGCGGATGCACCTGCCAGCCGCGGGCGGCGAACCAATCAGAAAAGGCGGGGGGCAGGGGTGTCATGCGCCCAAGCTGACGCAAAGGGCGGCGGAATCAAGCCCCGAGACTGGACAGGCGGCGGCAAGCCGATAGAAGAGGGGGCATGAGCCGCAAGACAGACATTCCCGCCTTGAGCGACGCCCTGAGAAGCGGTGACCGGCGTGCGCTTGCGCGGGCGATCACGCTTGTGGAAAGCGGGCGGACCGACCACCGCGCCGAGGCGCTCGCGCTGATCGAGGCGCTGGGCAATGAGCGCGAGGCGCTTCGCATCGGGCTTTCGGGTACGCCGGGGGTTGGCAAATCGACCTTCATCGAGGCGTTCGGCCTTATGCTGACCGGCCTCGGTCTCAAGGTCGCGGTTCTGGCGGTCGATCCTTCTTCGGCCCGCTCGGGCGGCTCGATCCTGGGCGACAAGACCCGAATGGAGCGCCTCAGCCGCGATCCAAACGCTTTTATCCGCCCCTCGCCCTCGCAATCGCATCTGGGCGGCGTGGCGCGGCGCACCCGCGAGGCGATCAGCCTTTGCGAGGCGGCGGGCTATGACGTGATCCTCATCGAGACCGTGGGGGTCGGCCAATCCGAGACGATGGTCGCCGAGATGTGCGATCTCTTCGTTCTGCTCATCGCACCCGCAGGTGGCGACGAGTTGCAGGGCGTCAAGCGCGGGATCATGGAGATCGCCGACCTGATCCTCGTCAACAAGGCCGATGGCGAGCTGAAAGCGCAGGCCAGCCGCACTTGCGCAGACTATGGCGGCGCGCTGCGGCTTCTGCGCAAACGGCCGCAAGACCCCGAGGGCTTTCCCAAGGCGATGACCGTGTCGGCGGTCGAGACCACCGGTATCGAACAGGCCTGGGCCGAGATGCAGGCGCTGTCTGGCTGGCGCAAGGCGCAGGGCCACAATGCGGCGCGGCGCAAGGCGCAGGCGCTTTACTGGTTCCATGAGGAAGTCCGGCTGCAACTCTTGGCGCGTCTGGCGGCGGACGAGCGGCTTGCCGCCGAGCTTTACCGTGCCGAGGCCGCTGTCGCGGGGGGCTCCATGTCGCCGACAAGCGCCGCCGCGCAGGTGCTGGATTCTCTGACCAGGGCCGACAAGTGATGCCTGGGCGGTTTGGTGCAAAGACCGGATCGAACCCGCTTGACGCCGGACAGGAATCCTCTTAGGACGCCCAGACTGAATTCGCGGCCCTGCGATCCATGCAGGGCCCTTGCCGTTTGACAGGGCCCCCCGATCTGGGGCTGGGCCCAAAAGACAAGGATACGAGATATGTCGCGCCGCTGCGATCTGACCGGAAAAGGGCCGATGTCTGGCAACAACGTCAGCCACGCCAACAACAAGACCCGCCGCCGCTTCCTGCCCAACCTGCAGGACGTGTCGATGCAGTCCGATATTCTGGGCCGCACCTTCAAGTTTCGCGTGTCCTCGGCTGCGCTGCGCACTGTCGACCACCGAGGTGGCCTTGACGCGTTCATGGCCAAGGCCAAGGACGACGAGCTTTCGGCCGAGGCGCTGAAGGTCAAGAAAGAGATCCTCAAGGCTCAGGCCGCCGCCTGATCCGAGCGATCTTCGCGCTTTCGAGCCCGGCCATTGGCCGGGCTTTTGCGTTTGAACAGCGGCGTTTTGGCGCTTTTCCGCCATTTGACGAGGTGATAGGCGCTAGGGCGATGATACGGCTGCGTTCCGCCCTCTCTGTCTTCTTTGTCGTCCTGCTGATCGCGACCTTTCAGCAGATGGCGGCAGCGCGTGGTATGGCGCCAGCGGTTGGAGAGGCTGTTCTGTGCCTCGGCGGCGTTCAGGTCTCCGTTCCGGTCGATGCGACCGGCGCTCCGGTCAAGCCCAGCCACTTCTGCCCCGATTGCACCACGCATGCCTCGGCGGATATCGCCAGCATCACAGTGGCGCCCACGAGCTTCACCCTTTCCGGGGCCGACTATCACAGCGACGATACCTTCATCGCACTGGCCGCACGCCCCCAGACCCCGCGCGCACGGGGGCCTCCTGCTCTGGTCTGACGTTCCATTCATGAAACTCAGACAACAGGATAGAAAATGGCCCTCAAATCCCTCATTGCGGCCGTCGCCGCGACCCTTCTTTCTGCTCTTCCCGCCTTTGCCGGCGATATGATGATCCACCACACCTATGCCATCTCGAACTCACCGATGGCCGGGGCCGCCTTCATGGTCGTCCACAACATGACAGGCGAGGACGATCGTCTGATCGATGTCCGTTCAGACGCCGCTCAACGCGTCGAGCTTCATACCCATATCGCCGGCGAAGACGGCGTCATGAAGATGGTCCATATCGAGGAAGGCTTTGCCATTCCCGCAGAGGGCGAAGTTGTCCTCGAGCGCGGTGGCAAACACGTCATGTTCATGGGCCTCAACAGCGCCTGGAAGGAAGGCGACGTGATCGTCCTGACCCTCGTGTTCGAGAAGGCTGGTGAAATCACGATCGAGATCATCGTCGGTGATATGCCGACGGATGGCATGATGGATCACAGTTCGATGGACCATTCGTCGATGGATCATTCCTCGATGAGTGGCGACAGCTCGACCACGCCCAGCAACTAAGCGATCAGAGCGGCGGCTTCACCCCTGGGGCCGCCGCGTCAAGCCTCGCACATGGCCTCGGCCATCGCGGCGAAATTGCGATAGCGCTCCCAGAACGCCTCGCTGGCCGAGCTATCGGACATCCGGGTGGACTGCGCCTTTTCCGGATCGGCAAAGAATTCGGCAGCGCGTGCTTGGTCAGACCCGCTCAGGGTCTGGTTTGCGGCCGCTTGCACGCAAGAACAAAGCGCCCCACTTGCGCTTGAGCGCCCCGCCGCGACACAGGCGCTGCCGATCGGGCCGCTGGCCGAGCCACTGACGCGCCCGCCCGAACCTCCGCAAGAGATCAGGACCACAAGCGCTACCGCCGCCAAAATCCAACGCATCCGAAACCTGCCCTTTTTATCGACCGCGCGGAGTTCTTCCTGTCGTGGCCCGATGTGCCTCCCGGTGATTATGCCCAGAGGCGGGGCATCATGCAAATCAAAGCTGGAAAGGCGCGAGCGCTTCAAGCGCGGCGTCTCTATGAAACCATGTTTCTTTTTGAAAGGGACCGACCTACCATGCCGGAGTTCTAGTTTTAAGGATTTGAGTTGACCGCCTACCGTTTTGGACAATTCGATTTTCTGCCAGATGAACGGCGATTGAAGAAGGCGGGCAAGGAGATCTCCCTTGGTGCAAGGGCGTTCGACCTTCTCGCTTTCCTCGTTTCGAACCGCCATCGGGTTGTGACCAAGGCCGAAATGCTTGACGCGGTCTGGCCGGATATCGCCGTGGAAGAAAGCAACCTGACGGTTCAGGTCTCGGCGCTGAGAAAGGCGCTTGGGGCCGACGCTCTGGCGACGATCCCGGGGCGCGGGTATCAGTTTGTTCTGGTCGAGAGCGCGGTCGAGGAACCGCCTGCTGCAAAAGCCAAGCCACAGGCTGGCACGGGCCACAGCATCCTTGTTCTGCCCTTTGCCAATACGTCGAACGACCCCGACCAGGAGTATTTCTCCGACGGCATCGCCGAAGACATCATCACCGACCTCTCCAAGATCTCCGCCCTTTCCGTTGTCGCCCGAAACACTGCCTTCACCTTCAAGGGCCAGGCAGTCGACGTGTCCGAGATCTCCGAACGGCTGGGGGTTTCGCATGTCGTGGAGGGCAGTGTTCGCAAGGCAGGCAACCGCCTGCGGATCAATGCCCAACTGGTCGACGGCGCGACCGGTCACCCGGTGTGGGCCGACCGGTTCGACCGCGACCTGACCGACATTTTCGCGCTTCAAGACGAGATCACTCAGGCCATCGTCGCGGCGCTCAAAGTGCGGCTCGTTCCCGACGAACGTGCGGCCATCCATGCGCGGTCGACCGACAATCCCAGAGCCTATGAGATCTATCTGCAGGCCCGCTATCACCATCTGCGGACCGACCGAAAGAACTACCAGATTGCAGAGCGACTGGCGCGGCAGGCGCTTTCTATTGATCCAAGTTTCGACCGGGCATGGTCGCTCTTGGCGACGAGCCAGGCGGGGCTTTATGGCCTTGACCCAACAAGCGACAACGGACTTGCTGCCGCTGAAAGGGCGCTCGAGCTCAATCCCGGACTTGCCGATGCCATGGCCGCGAAGGCGCGTGTTCTGGCAGGAATGGGCCGCTTTGATGAGGCGTTGCCGCTGCATCAAAGATCTTTCGAGCTAGACCCAGATTCCTACGATGTGCTCTTTCTTTACGGGCGCACCCTTTTCCAGCTCGGCCGCCATGAGGACGCGATCACCTATTGGGAACGCGCAACCGAGCTGTTCCCTGATGCTATTCCAGCGGTGACTTCGGTCGAGATGTGCTATACGGCGACCGGGCAAACCGAAAAGGCCAAGGGCGCGGTTCTGAGGGCGATAGAGCGTCTGGAGCGCGCTTTGGCTCGCGACGCAAACGATACCTATGCGTTGATGTACAAGGCACTTGGCCACGCGCATATGGGCGAGGTCGATGCCGCCAAGATGCTGGCTCTTCGTCTCAAGGCGATGGAGCCGGAAGATCCCAGCATCGACTATAATATCGGCTGCGCATTGGCGATCATGGGCGAGATTGAGGATGCGCTCGACTTGCTCGAGAGGGGGCTCGCGCGGGCAAACCCGTCGGCCTTTGCGCAATGGATTGAACGGGATACCGACCTTGATCCACTGCGCGACCAGCCGCGTTTCAAGAAGATCCGAGCCGAACTGCAATCACGCGCCGCCGCCGCCGCGCAGCAAATCTAGGCCTCCAGACGCCCCGGATATTGCTCATTTGCAGGTCTTAGGAACATTTCGGACAGCTTTCGGATCGCTTAAGTACGCTTTCCCGCCTTCCTGACAAAGTGGCTTCGTAAGCAGCTACACCGCAAAAATCAGGAAGGAACCGCCATGACCGACATTTCCACCCAGCCGCAAAACCTCACTTTCGCACCGGTTAAAACGACCGGCCTGAAGACACTCGCAAGCGCCGTTCTGCGAATCTTCCGTTCGCGCGCCAACGCCGAGCTGGACACCATTCATTCCAGCGATCACACTCTGCGCGACCTCGGCGCTGACCGCAGCTTTGAACGTCAGCATCCGTCAACGATGGGACGTATGTTCTGAGGTCCAAGACGAAGGTGTTGAATGACAGAGCAAACCGCCGAAAGCGGAAAAGGAGCAAAGTTCACTGCGGGCAACCCGGCAAACTTTAATCAATTCTCACTTTGGGAAA
>CAKZOU010000049.1 GCA_937138255.1 uncultured Paracoccaceae bacterium | reverse complement strand
GAGTACTTGACTACGAATCAAGGGGTCGGGGGTTCGAATCCTCCCCAGTCCGCCACTTTCCTCTGCAAACAACGGAACCGTCTGTTCTTCTTGCCCGCTCGCGCTCGTGAGGCGGCTAGGCCGCTCTGCGTCGACGTTTGGTTATCCAGATCGCCAAGCCACCAAGGATCGCCAGCAGGCCATAGTCGATCACCGGGATGCGGATGATCTCGTTCAGCTGAGCCCATCCCCTGTCGGAATAGACCAGATACACCGAGCCTGCGAACATGGCGAGTATCACGCCACGGACCAGACGGCTGAGGCCGAGGCCATGCATCTGCGTCACGATGAACATTGCGGCGAAGCCGAAGAGGAACATCGGCCAGATCTCTTGCCCTGCCACAAGCGCCACGGTGACACCGTGCACAAGGACCGAGACCTCCAGCGTCACGGTCCACCATTTGTTGGTGTGCACGCGGGTAAAGACGAAGGCGCCCTGGATCAGCAGCAGGAAGGTGTAGAAGAACCCGAGCAGGTGGCCCGGAGTGGTCTCCATCGGGTGGAACCAGTAGGTATAGACCACCGCCCAGGCGAAATAGTAGCCGTGATAGCGGATGAGCATGGGCCTGAGAGATTTCAGCCAGCCGCCGCCATAACCAAAGAACAGGCCGCGACGGGGGGCTTCGATCATCAGGACGATGATCAGAAGGAAGATCACCGATATCTGCGAGGAAAAGACGGAGGTGTCTTGCGCCAGACCGTCATACCAGATGGCCGTCTGGAGATAATGCAGGCCGATAAACGCAAAAGTGCCGATCAGGCCGATCCAGTTCACGGCATGCATCCGTCCCCGATCACGCAGCTCGTCTCGGTGGCGCACGGCCCACCAGATCAGCCCCCAGAAGAAGATCTGATGCGCAAGATAGAACCCCCAAGCCGTGGCGCGGCTCGCCCAATCAGGGTCGATCCGTTTCCAAAAATACCACGCCGCGCCCTGATCTGGCAGGTGGGGGACCTGATCCAAGAAGGGTTGCAGCGTGAGAATGGCGAATGTCGCAAGGACTGCGCCGAGAAGGGCGGTCCAGAAGGCGATCCACAGGGGCGAAATCTTACTCATAAATCACATACGAACCAGATCGAGAGCCGGATCAGAAATCGACGCTGACACCCGGCAAATTTAGCGCTTTCATCAGATCGCGCAGCTCTTGCCGCGCGGCAACGTTGGAGATGTTGAGCTGCGAGACGCCAATATCCCGCAGATCGAGGAGCGTCAGGCCGCGCGGGAAGAGCTCGCGGAAGATCACCCGCTCGTTGAAGCCGGGGGCGATGCGAAAGCCGATGCGCCGCGAGAGCTTGGTCAGCGCCGCTTCCATCTTCTGCTTGTTGACCATGTTCTGCGCGCCAAGTCGGTTGCGCACGACCACCCAGTCGATCGGCGGCAGGCCCGCCTGCGCCCGAAGCTGGCGCGCGTTCCAGACCATCTCGGCATAGACGGATGGTCCGGTGATCGTCTCGCCGTCGTTGTCGACATGGGCGAGAAGATCGAAATCGACGAAACTATCATTCAGCGGCGTGATCAGCGTATCGGCGAGCGAGTGGGCGACCTGGCTCAGGCGCGTATGGCTGCCGGGGCAGTCGATCAAGATGAAATCCACGTCCGGCTCGAGGCCCGCCACAGCCACCGAAAGGCGGTGATCAAAGACGTTTTCACCCGGCTTCAGGCTCGATTGGTCGATCTCGGGAAGCTCGTGATAGCTCGGCGTCGGCAGGTCGAGGCCCTCGGCCTGCAGGAAACGGTTGCGGTTGTGCATATAGCGCGCGAGGGTTTTCTGCCGCAGGTCGAGGTCCAGCGTGCCGACCTTGTGGCCCATGCGGGCAAGCGCTGTTGCAACGTGCATCGACACGGTTGATTTCCCCGCGCCGCCCTTTTCGTTGCCCACGACGATGATATGCGCCACGTGCTCGTCCCCGATTGTTTCTTGGATGCACTATAGTTTGTGCCGCGCCCAAGGGGAAGCGCGGCAGCGCAGCATGAAGCGCAATTCCTTGGCTTGACTTTGCGTCGCGCAGGCCCCATGTGCTGCTGGACCGAAGCCTCCTGCCGCGTGAGCAGTGCGCCGCCCGCTATGAAGTGGCCGCGCGAAGGCTCGGATTAACTGGTTCCCACATTCACGCAGGGGTGCCGCGCCTTGGCGGTGTGCGCGCAATTCGGCGTGCCTGTCAGCCCTTGGCGCAACCCTTTGCCGATGTCGCGGCCGCTCGGGCCGTGGCGCATGATGTGCGTATGCCTATGGGCTGCGCCTTACAGGATAAGACTATGGATTTTGATATGCTGGGCCTCGCGCCCCGCTTGATTGCGAAACTTGCCGAAAACGGCATCACCGACCCGACGCCGATTCAGGCGCAGGCCATCCCCCACGCCATGAACGGGCGCGACGTGATGGGCCTTGCCCAGACCGGGACCGGCAAGACCGCCGCCTTTGGTCTGCCGATGCTGGATGCGCTTCTCAAAGATGGCGGGCGTCCCTCGCCTAAGTCAGCCAAGGCGTTGATCCTTGCGCCGACCCGCGAATTGGCCAAGCAGATCGCCGACAACCTGACAATGTATGCCGAGGGCAGCCACCTCAAGATCGTTCTCGTGGTGGGCGGCGCCGGCATCACTGGCCAGATCCGCAAGCTCGAGAAGGGCACCGCCGTTCTCGTGGCCACCCCCGGCCGCCTGCTCGACCTGATCGACCGTAGGGCTGTCCGGCTTGATGAAACCCGCTTCCTCGTCCTCGACGAGGCCGACCAGATGCTCGATCTCGGCTTCATCCACGCCCTGCGCCGGATCGCGCCGCTTCTGGCGAAAGAGCGCCAGACGATGCTGTTCTCGGCCACGATGCCCAAGCAGATGGCCGAGCTGAGCGAGGCCTATCTCTCGAACCCGATCCGCGTGCAGGTCAACCCGCCGGGCAAGGCCGCCGACAAGATCGAGCAATGCGTTCACTTTGTCGGCGCTGCCGCCAAGATGGACCTGCTCGTCGATCTTCTCGACAAGCACCGCGACGAGCTGGCGCTTGTCTTTGGCCGCACCAAGCACGGGATGGAAAAGCTGTCGCGCAACCTCGCGGCCAAAGGTTTTGCCGTCACCGCGATCCACGGCAACAAGAGCCAGGGCCAGCGTGAGCGCGCCATTCAGGAATTCCGGGATGGCAAGGTGCGGGTGCTGGTCGCAACCGATGTGGCCGCCCGTGGCCTCGATATTCCGGGCGTGAAGCACGTCTATAACTATGAGCTGCCGAACGTGCCGGAAAACTATGTCCACCGCATCGGCCGCACCGCGCGCGCGGGGGCCGATGGCATGGCGATCGCGCTCTGCGCGCCTGACGAGATGGGCTATCTGAGCGATATCGAGAAGGCGATGAAAGCCTCGATCCCGGTGGCCTCTGGTCGCCCGTGGGATCCTGTCGCCCCCGAGCAGCCCAAGCGTCGCGGGGGTGGCCCCCGTCGGAGTGGTGGCAAGCCCGGCGGTCATGGGCAGGCTGGGCGCCCCGCTGGCGCGAAGCCGGCAATGGGCAAGCCCGGCGGCTTCAAGCGTCGTGGCGCCAAAGGCGACCGCGCGGCGAGGGCCTAGGACTTGAGCGGGTAACGATCAGGCTCTTCGAACACATCGAGAGCCTGCGTTCCCGCAGCGGCCTTGACTGCGTGAACCTCGCCCCTGTCGAGAAAATAGGTCTCGCCGGGGCCATAGGTTGTTGACTTGCCGTCGATGGTGAAGGTGAGCTGGCCCTTGATCACCGTCCCCCACTGGAACCCGTGGGAATGCGGCGGCATCTCGAAATCCTTGTGAAAGGTGAAGAAGGCCACGAGCCCCTGATCCGACCGGATCGCCCGGATGGTGACGATATCTTCCGAGATCGGCACATCGAGAAGCGGGAGTTGGTCGAAAAAAGCGGGGAAAGACATGGCGGGGCCTCTAGTTCTGTTCTTGCGAACCCTAGCGGCAATCCCCTGAAATGCAAAACGCCGCCCCGAGGGGCGGCGTTTCGTTTTCCGTGGTCGTCAGGCTTAGAAGCCGAGGCCAGCGTATTTGTTCTTGAACTTCGACACGCGGCCGCCGGTGTCGAGCAGGCGGGACGAGCCGCCGGTCCAGGCCGGGTGAACCGAGGGGTCGATGTCGAGCGACATCTGATCGCCCTCTTTGCCCCAGGTCGATTTCATCTGGATCACGGTGCCATCGACGAGCTTGACGTCGATCATGTGATAATCGGGGTGAATACCTTTGCGCATAGTGGTGCTCCTTATGCGTCAGCGGCGCTGCCGAGCGCCTTGTAGTTGCTCACCTCGGCGATACGGGCCGATTTGCCGCGACGCGAACGGAGGTAGTAAAGCTTGGCGCGGCGGACGCGACCACGACGGACAACGGTGATGCTGTCGATGTTGGTCGAGTGCAGCGGGAACACACGCTCCACGCCTTCGCCGAACGAAATCTTGCGAACGGTGAACGAACCGGCAATGCCCGAGCCGTTCTTGCGGCTGATGCAAACGCCTTCATACATCTGAACGCGGGTGCGGGTGCCTTCGGTCACCTTGTAGCCGACGCGAATGGTATCGCCGGCTTTGAAATCGGGAATGTCCTTCCCAAGGGCGGCAACTTGTTCCGCCTCGAGTTGTGCGATCAGGTCCATCTGATGCGCTCCTATCTTGCTTGCGGTTTGTTCCGCAAAGGTGATGTGCCTCAGAGCTCTCGGTCTTCTTCCGGGTCGCCGCAGCGCCCGCCAGAGATCAGGCAACGTTCCTTATTTGTCGTTCCTTCCGCTCCACCCCGCCGAAGAAAGCAGGCCGATGAGCAAAGAAAGAAATCCGGACGACTCAGCCGAGCCCCAGACGGGCGGTGTATAGGCGGGTTGGCTGCTGCGTTCAAGCCCCGGAGTGTGGCTTGAGCAAGGTCAATTCCGCAGCCTTCACGGTCTGCTAGACTGCGGCCACGACTCGGAGGGAGAGACCATGAAAATCAAGGACAAAGTCTTCGTCGTTACAGGCGGCGGAAGCGGCATCGGGCGGGCGCTGGTGCTGGCGCTCTTGGCGCGTGGCGCACGGGTCGCGGCGGTCGATCTTCGGCCCGGGGGCCTTGCGACCTTTACGAGCGCCGTAGCGGGCGAGCGGCTTTCGACCCATGTGGCCGATGTGTCCGATCGCAAACGGGTCCATGAGTTGCCTGAGGAGGTGATCGCAGAGCACGGCCAGGTCGATGCCATCATCAACTGCGCCGGCGTGATCCAGCCTTTCATTGATTTTGCCGACCTGTCCTACGAGATCATCGAGCGCATGATCAACGTGAACCTCTGGAGCCAGATTCACATGATCAAGGCCTTCTTTCCGCACCTCAAGGCCCGCCCCGAGGCGCATATCTGCAATGTCTCGAGCATGGGTGGCTTCATCCCCTTCCCGGGGCAAACGATGTATGGAGCCTCCAAAGCGGCGGTAAAGCTTCTCTCCGAGGGCCTCTATGCCGAGACATTGGGAAGCAATATCCATGTGACGGTGGTGATGCCCGGCGGGGTCGATACCAACATCTCGCAAAATTCCGGCGTGCCGATGCCCAAAGGTGCGGACGAGGCGGCCAAGAGCATGAAGCCAGTGCCCGCGCCCGAGGCCGCCCGGATCATCCTTGACGGGATCGAGGCCAATAAGCTTCATGTGTTGGTCGGCAAGGATGCGAAGATGCTCAATGCGCTCATTCGGATCATGCCGGAAAAGGCGATCCGCTACATTACCAAGCAGATGGCGGGGCTGGTGAAGGACTAAAGCCCCTACCGCTTTCTTGAAAAAGCGTCCCAAAGATCGGGGCGGCGTTCCTTGGTGATTTTCTCCGCCTCTGCCTTGCGCCATTTCTCGATCTCGGCGTGGTGGCCCGACATCAGGACAGGAGGGATCTCGCGCCCCTGCCAGATGGCGGGGCGGGTATATTGCGGATGCTCGAGCAGGCCCGCCGAGAAGCTTTCCTCTTCGGTCGAGGCGGCATTGCCAAGAACGCCGGGCAAGAGGCGGATAGTGGCATCCAGAAGCGCCTGCGCCGCGATCTCGCCGCCGGTGAGAACGAAATCGCCGAGGCTCACCTCTTCGATCCCGAAGTGATCGAGCACTCGCTGATCGACCCCTTCGAAGCGGCCACACAGAAGCGTGACGCCATCGCAGGCCGCAAGCTGGCGCATCATCGCCTGATCCATCGGCTTGCCGCGCGGCGAGAGATAGATGAGCGGCATCACGCCCCGCGCCTCGCTCCGCGCCGCGGTGATCGCCCTTTCCAGAACATCAGGCCGCAGCACCATCCCCGCGCCGCCACCAGCGGGCGTGTCGTCGACATTGCGGTGCCGCCCCTCGCCATATTGGCGCAGGTCGTAGGTCTTGAGCTGCCAGAGGCCCTCGTTCAGCGCCTTGCCGGTCAGGCTCTCGCCCAGAACGCCGGGAAAAGCGCCGGGAAAAAGCGTGATCACCTGCGCCTGAAAGGCGCGGGCAAGGGTGGCGCGCTCTTCCATCAGGTCGCGCGGCTTGAGCGAGGCCGTGATCGACTTGCGCCCGTGGGATTTGCCGGGGAGGGGGGCGTCGGTCATTGCGCCCTCAGCTGTCGAAAAGGCCGGAAGGCGGATCGGCAACGATCCGGCCCGCGGCGAGGTCAACTGTCGGCACAGCGGCCTTGGTGAAGGGCAAAAGAACGGTCGATTTCGCTCCGGGACTGTGGATTTCGAGAAGGTCCGAGGCGCCGTGGTTGAGCACGGCCTTGACCCTGCCCAAAAGCTGCCCGCCCGCATCATAGACCGGAAGGCCAATGAGGTCGGCGTGATAGAACTCGTCATCCGGCAGCGAGGGAAGCTGGTCGCGCTCGGCATAAAGCTCGATGCCTTTCAAGGCATCGGCCTCTTCCTTGGTGCTAACGCCGTCGATCCGCGCAGTGAGAGCGTTGGTGGTCGCGCCGGTCAGGACCACGGTGGCAAAGGACCGTCCGTCCTTGGAAAAGAGCGGCGTATAGTCGGCAATAGCGGCAGGGTCGGCGCAGAAAGACTTGAGGCGCACCTCGCCCTTCACGCCGAAAGCTCCGGCAATGGCTCCAACGATCACACGCGTGTCAGACATGGCTCATCCCAGTTTGCCGCTTTGGCACTATCAGTCGGCAATGGCGCCTTGGCAAACCCCTTCCCACCAGATGCCACCGGCCGCGTGGCAGCGGTCGGTGTCGATCTGAAGCTGCAGCGCCATGCCAAAGCCGAAGGCGGCAACCGGGATCAGGAGTTTGCGAAGAAGCCAGAACATCTGCGGCCCCGTGAGAGAGGAGAGGCCCGCACCATCGGCGCGGGCCCCAGCTTGGACTTACTCCGAAGCTTCTTCAGCCGGAGCGGCAGCCTTGGCGGCCTTGGCAGCGGCGCGCTCGGCGGCAGCTTTGCCCGGAACGGCTTTCTTGGGGTTGCTGCGCTCTTTCTTGGCAACAACGCCGGCGGCCTCGAGGAAGCGGGCCACGCGGTCGGTCGGCTGGGCGCCGAGCGAAAGCCAATGCTTCACGCGGTCGACGTCCATCTTGACGCGGTCTTCGCTGTCCTTGGCGAGAAGCGGGTTATAGGTGCCCAGCTTCTCGATGAAGCGGCCATCACGAGGCATGCGGCTGTCGGACGCAACGATCGCGTAGTGGGGGCGCTTTTTCGAGCCGCCGCGGGCAAGACGGATTTTCATAGCCATGTCGATTTCTCCTTTGAATGGCGTGGTGACGGGCGGAACGCCCGTCAGGATTGGTGTTGTTCGTGGTGTTTGATGACTTCCTGGATGATGAAGGCCAGGAATTTCTTGGCGAAGTCCGGGTCGAGATCGGCCTGGTTCGCAAGATCGGTGAGCCGTGCGATCTGGGCCTCTTCGCGGACCGGATCGGACG
>CAKZOU010000048.1 GCA_937138255.1 uncultured Paracoccaceae bacterium | reverse complement strand
TGAACGGCTTGAACAGCTCGAGCGCCATCTTCTTCGGCAGGCCGCACTGGTGCAGCTTGAGTTCCGGGCCGGTCACGATGACCGAACGGCCCGAGAAGTCGACGCGCTTACCCAGAAGGTTCTGGCGGAAGCGGCCCTGCTTGCCCTTGAGCATATCCGAGAGCGATTTCAGCGGGCGCTTGTTGGCGCCGGTGATGACGCGGCCACGGCGGCCGTTATCGAACAGAGCGTCGACCGATTCCTGCAGCATCCGCTTTTCGTTTCGGACGATGATGTCGGGCGCGCGCAGTTCGATAAGGCGCTTGAGGCGGTTGTTGCGGTTGATCACGCGGCGATAAAGATCGTTGAGATCCGAGGTCGCGAAACGGCCGCCGTCCAGCGGGACGAGCGGGCGCAGTTCCGGCGGGATCACGGGGATCACGGTCAGGACCATCCATTCGGGGCGGTTGCCCGACTCGACGAAGCTCTCGACGATCTTGAGGCGCTTGATGATCTTCTTGGGCTTGAGCTCGCCAGTCGCCTCTTTCAGCTCTTCACGGAGCTGCTCGGCGGTGGCTTCAAGGTCGATCATCGACAGCATTTCGCGGATCGCTTCGGCGCCGATGTTGGCCTGGAAAGCATCCATGCCATAGGCGTCTTGCGCGTCGAGGAACTCTTCCTCGGTCATCAGCTGGCCATAGTGCAGATCGGTCAGGCCCGGCTCGATCACGACGTAGTTCTCGAAATAGAGAATACGCTCGAGGTCGCGCAGGGTCATGTCGAGCATCAGGCCGATCCGCGAGGGAAGCGACTTGAGGAACCAGATGTGGGCGACGGGCGCGGCCAGTTCGATGTGGCCCATGCGCTCGCGGCGGACTTTCTGGAGGGTGACCTCGACGCCGCATTTCTCGCAGACGACGCCGCGATACTTCATGCGCTTGTACTTGCCGCAGAGGCACTCATAGTCCTTGATCGGCCCGAAGATACGGGCACAGAACAGGCCGTCGCGTTCGGGCTTGAAGGTCCGGTAGTTGATGGTTTCCGGCTTTTTGATTTCGCCGAAAGACCACGACAGGATCCGCTCGGGCGAGGCGAGCGAGACCTTGATCTCGTCAAAAGCCTTGGCCGGGGTGAGCGGGTTGAACGGGTTGTTGGTCAGTTCCTGGTTCATTTTGCGTCCTTACATATCAGGGGAAGGGATCAGAGTGAGGCGGCCTCGCCTCACTCGTCTTCCTCCGCATCCAGGAGTTCCATGTTGAGGCCGAGGCCCCGCACTTCCTTGACGAGAACGTTGAACGATTCCGGCACGCCGGCTTCGAAGTTGTCCTCGCCCTTGACGATCGACTCGTAGACCTTGGTCCTGCCTGCCACGTCGTCCGACTTCACCGTCAGCATTTCCTGCAGGGTGTAGGCGGCGCCGTAGGCTTCGAGGGCCCAAACCTCCATCTCGCCGAAGCGCTGGCCACCGAACTGGGCCTTACCACCAAGCGGCTGCTGGGTGACGAGGCTGTAGGGGCCGGTCGAGCGGGCGTGGATCTTGTCGTCGACGAGGTGGTGAAGCTTGAGAAGATACTTCACACCAACGGTCACGTTGCGGCTGAACTGTTCGCCGGTGCGGCCGTCGAACAGCTGCGACTGGCCCGAGGTGTCGAAACCAGCGCGGATCAGCGCGTCGTTCACGTCGGCCTCTTTCGCACCGTCGAAGACCGGGGTCGCGATCGGAACGCCACGGGTGACATTGCCGGCGGCTTCAACGAGGGTGCCCTCGTCCATGCCGGCAAGGCCTTCGTCATAGACATCGGCGCCGTAGGCGATCTTCATCGCGTCGCGGACCGGCGTCAGGTCGCCCGAGCGCCGGTATTCCTGAAGCGCCTCGTCGATGTGCAGGCCAAGGCCGCGCGCGGCCCAGCCCATGTGGGTCTCGAGGATCTGACCGACGTTCATCCGGCTCGGCACGCCGAGCGGGTTGAGAACGAAGTCGACCGGGGTGCCGTCGGCGAGGAAGGGCATATCCTCCATCGGAACGACCTTGGAGATAACACCCTTGTTGCCGTGACGGCCGGCCATCTTGTCGCCCGGCTGCAGCTTGCGCTTCACCGCGACGAAGACCTTGACCATCTTCATCACACCCGGCGGCAGATCGTCGCCACGGCGGACTTTCTCGACCTTGTCTTCGAAACGCGCATCGAGAGCACGGCGCTGGGCCTCATACTGCTCGTTGAGCGCCTCGACGATCTGGGCGTCTTTCTCTTCCTTCAGAGCAAGCTGCCACCACTGGCCGCGGCTCAGCTCGCCCAGAACCTCTTCGGTGATCTCGGTGTTGGCCTTGAAGCCTTTCGGGCCTTTCACGGCCACCTTGCCGAGGATCATCGACTTGAGGCGGGCATAGATGTTGCGGTCGAGGATCGCGAGCTCGTCGTCACGGTCGCGCGAGAGGCGCTCGACCTCTTCGCGTTCGATCTGGAGCGCGCGCTCGTCCTTGTCGACACCATGACGGTTGAAGACGCGGACTTCGACGATGGTGCCCGAATCCCCCGGCGGCAGGCGCAGCGAGGTATCGCGGACGTCAGACGCCTTCTCACCGAAGATGGCGCGGAGGAGTTTCTCTTCCGGCGTCATCGGGCTTTCGCCCTTCGGGGTGATCTTGCCGACGAGGATATCGCCCGGGCCAACCTCGGCACCGATGTAGACGATGCCAGCCTCGTCGAGGTTGCGCAGCGCTTCTTCACCGACGTTCGGGATATCGCGGGTGATCTCTTCCGGCCCGAGCTTGGTGTCGCGGGCGGCGACTTCGAATTCCTCGATGTGGATCGAGGTGAAAACGTCGTCGCGCACGATGCGCTCGGAGATCAGGATCGAGTCTTCGTAGTTGTAGCCGTTCCAGGGCATGAAGGCGACGACGACGTTCTTGCCGAGAGCCAGTTCGCCCATATCAGTCGACGGACCATCGGCGATAACCTCGCCCTTGCCCACAGTGTCACCCACCTTCACCAGCGGGCGCTGGTTGATGCAGGTGTTCTGGTTGGACCGCTGGAACTTGCGGAGACGGTAGATATCGACGCCGGGATCGCCGACCTCGAGATCGGCGGTCGCGCGCACAACGATACGCTGGGCATCGACCTGGTCGATGATACCGGCGCGGCGGGCCATGATCGAGGCGCCGGAGTCGCGGGCGACAACGCCTTCGATGCCGGTGCCGACGAGCGGCGCTTCGGCCTGCAGAAGCGGGACCGCCTGACGCTGCATGTTCGAGCCCATGAGGGCGCGGTTGGCGTCGTCATTCTCGAGGAACGGAATGAGCGAGGCCGCGACCGACACAAGCTGTTTCGGCGACACGTCGATGAGGTCAACATTCTCGCGCGGGGCGAGCGTGTATTCGCCCGACTGACGGGTCGACACGAGGTCGTTGATGAAGTTGCCGTCCTTGTCGAGCGTCGCGTTGGCCTGAGCCACGGTGTGACGCATCTCTTCGGTCGCCGACATATAATGCACTTCGTCGGTGACCTTGCCGGCGTTGACCTTGCGGTAGGGGGTCTCGATGAAGCCATACTTGTTGACGCGGGCGAAGGTGGCCAGCGAGTTGATGAGGCCGATGTTCGGGCCTTCCGGCGTCTCAATGGGGCACATCCGGCCATAGTGGGTCGGGTGCACGTCGCGAACCTCGAAGCCCGCACGCTCGCGGGTCAGACCGCCCGGCCCGAGGGCCGAAAGGCGCCGCTTGTGGGTGACTTCCGACAGCGGGTTGGTCTGGTCCATGAACTGCGACAGCTGCGAGGAGCCAAAGAACTCGCGCACGGCGGCAGCAGCCGGTTTCGCGTTGATCAGGTCTTGCGGCATGACGGTGTCGATTTCGACCGACGACATACGCTCCTTGATCGCGCGCTCCATGCGGAGAAGGCCAACGCGGTACTGGTTTTCCATCAGCTCGCCAACCGAACGGACGCGGCGGTTGCCGAGGTGGTCGATATCATCGACCTCGCCCTTGCCGTCGCGCAGCTCGACCAGAGCCTTGACGCAGGCAACGATATCCTCGTTGCGGAGGGTGCGCATGGTATCGGCGGCATCGAGGTCGAGGCGCATGTTCATCTTCACCCGGCCAACGGCCGAAAGATCATAGCGCTCGCTGTCGAAGAACAGGGTGTCGAACAGGGCCGAAGCGGCATCGACGGTCGGCGGCTCGCCCGGGCGCATGACGCGGTAGATGTCCATGAGCGCGGTTTCGCGGTTCATGTTCTTGTCGGCGGCCATGGTGTTGCGCATGTAGGGGCCGACATTGATATTGTCGATATCGAGCACCGGGACCGACTTGACGCCCGCGTCGATCAGATCTTTCACGGTGCCCCCGATCAGGGTGCCATCGGAATTGATTTCAGCGGTCAATTCATCACCGGCTTCGACATAGATCGCGCCGTTTTCTTCGTTGATGATGTCCTTGGCGACGTATTTGCCAACGATGTGGTTGAACGGCACCAGAAGCTCGCTGACCTTGCCCTCTTCGATCAGCTTCTTGACGGTGCGCGGAGTAACCTTCTCGCCAGCCTTGGCGATCACTTCGCCGGTCTTGGCGTCGATCAGGTCATAGGTCGGACGGGTGCCGCGAGCGCGCTCGGGGAAGAACTTGGTGATCCAGTTCTTGCCCTTCTTCTCGAGCTTGTATTCGACGGTATCGTAATAGGCATCCATGATGCCTTCCTGATCCATGCCCAGCGCATAGAGGAGCGTCGTGACCGGCAGTTTGCGGCGACGGTCGATGCGCGAGAAGACGAGGTCTTTGGCGTCAAACTCGAAATCGAGCCACGAGCCGCGATAGGGGATGATGCGGCAGGCGAACAGGAGCTTGCCCGAGGAGTGGGTCTTGCCCTTGTCGTGATCGAAGAACACGCCCGGGCTGCGGTGCATCTGGGAAACGATGACGCGCTCGGTGCCGTTGACGATGAACGTGCCGTTCGGGGTCATGAGCGGCATGTCACCCATGAACACGTCCTGCTCTTTGATGTCCTTCACCGACTTGGCGCCGGTATCTTCATCGACATCGAACACGATGAGGCGAAGCGTGACCTTCAGCGGGGCCGAATAGGTCAGATCGCGCTGCATACATTCTTCAACGTCGAATTTCGGCTTTTCGAGCTCGTATTTCACAAACTCGAGAACGGCGGTCTCGTTGAAATCCTTGATCGGGAATACCGATTGGAAGACACCCTTGATCCCTTCGCCGTCGGCGGGCTCGGAGGCATCGCCAGACCGCAGGAAGAGGTCGTAGGAGGATTTCTGAACCTCGATGAGGTTCGGCATTTCCAGCACTTCACGGATTTTACCGTAATATTTGCGCAAGCGTTTCTGGCCGAGGAAGGACTGAGCCATGTGCGTCGTCACCTTTCAAATCTCTACTGGGTCCATGCCGTTGGGCTGCGGCACAGCGCCCGTGTGAGAGCGGATGAGTTCCGGTCTATTCCTGGCTTCCGTCCCACCGGAAGCCTCCCGATCCGGAACCTGTCCAAGGAGAGGGCCAGATTTGCCCCCTGCTAAGACAGGTTCGGCTGGACCCGCAAAATGCGGGCCCAGCCTGTGTTTCGGGGCCAAGGCCCCTGCCAATTGGCTTAGGCCAGTTCGACCTTGGCGCCAGCGGCTTCCAGCTTTGCCTTGATCTCTTCGGCTTCGGCCTTCGGCGCGGCTTCTTTCACCTTGCCACCGGCTTCGACGAGATCTTTGGCTTCTTTCAGACCAAGACCGGTGATCGCACGGACTTCTTTGATCACGTTGATCTTCTGAGCGCCGGCGTCCTTGAGGACGACGTCGAACTCGGTCTTTTCTTCTTCGGCAGCGGCAGCAGCGCCACCGGCAGCCGGGCCGGCCATCATGACAGCGCCGCCAGCGGCGGGCTCGATGCCGTACTCGTCTTTCAGGATGTTTTTCAGTTCCTGGGCTTCGAGAAGGGTCAGACCCACGATCTCTTCAGCAAGTTTCTTCAGATCAGCCATTTTATGCTTTCCGTTCGTTTGATGTGTGTTCCAACGTCAGGGCTATGCGGCCCCGTCTGGTAATCGGGTTGCTTATGCAGCTTTCTCTTCGATGGTCGAAAGAATGCTCGCGATGTTCGAAGCAGGCGCGCCAATGGCACCGGCGATGTTCGAGGCGGGCGCACCGATGCAGGCGACGATCGAAGCGATGAGCTCTTCACGCGACGGCATTTGTGCGACGGCTTTGACACCGGCAGTATCCAGAGCCGAGTCGCCCATTGCGCCGCCGAGGATGACGAACTTGTCGTTCGACTTCGCATAGGCGTCGACCACCTTGGCCGCAGCCACGGGGTCTTCCGAATAGGACAACACGGTCATGCCCGTGAGGTAGTCGGCGATGCTTGCGCAGGGCTTTCCCTCGAGGGCGATCTTGGCGAGCTTGTTCTTGGCAACGCGAACGGACCCGCCTACTTCACGCATTTTCGCGCGCAGGTCCTGCATTTGTGCAACCGTCATGCCTTCGTAGTGGGCAACCACTACGACGCCAGAGCTTTCAAAGATCTGGCCGAGTTCCTCGACCACTTTCTCTTTCTGGGCTCTATCCACAGTTTCACTCCAAGTAATGGGGGCCGATTTTGACCCCCGGCTCATGTTTGCCAGCGGAAGGGTCCACTGGCTCTTCGGGTCCGTTTCAGGGTCCCGAGCCTTGATCGCCCGAAGGAAGCGCATCCGCGCAGCCAAACGGAAATCTCTTCTCGTTTCCCATCTCAGGAAGGACTTAGCAGGTTTCCCCCGCCCTCCGTCTCGGACAGGACGAGGCCCTTGCGGGCCCCGCCATTCATCCCGGCCCGAAAGCCGGGCTGAAATTCTTAGTTGCCGGTCGCCGAGGCGACGTCGACCGACACGCCCGGGCCCATGGTCGAGCTGAGGGCAACCTTCTTGAGGTAGGTGCCTTTGGCGCCCGACGGCTTGGCTTTCTGGACGGCGTCAACGAAAGCGAGAAGGTTCTCTTCAAGCTTCTTGGCGTCGAACGAGGCCTTGCCGATACCGGCATGGATGACACCGGCCTTTTCGGCCTTGAACTGGACCTGGCCGCCTTTGGCAGCGGTCACAGCTTCGGCCACGTCAACGGTCACGGTGCCGATTTTCGGGTTCGGCATCAGGTTGCGCGGACCGAGAACCTTACCCAGACGGCCGACGATCGGCATCATGTCAGGGGTGGCGATGCAGCGGTCGAAGTCGATCTTGCCCGACTGAACGATCTCCATCAGGTCTTCGGCGCCAACGATATCGGCTCCGGCTTTCTTGGCTTCGTCGGCCTTGTCGCCACGAGCGAAGACAGCAACGCGAACCGATTTACCGGTGCCGTTCGGCAGGTTAACCGTGCCGCGGACCATCTGGTCGGCGTGGCGCGGATCGACGCCGAGGTTCATCGCGATCTCGATGGTCTCGTCGAACTTGGACTTGGCATTGGATTTCACCAGAGCGACCGCATCGGCGACCGAGAGGTTTTCCTTGCCTGCGAAGGCTTCGCGAGCGGCGCGAATACGTTTACCAGCTTTTGCCATCACTTCACCTCGATACCCATCGACCGGGCGGAGCCCAGGATGATCTGCATGGCGCCTTCGACGGAATTCGCGTTGAGGTCTTTCATCTTGGCCTCGGCGATTTCACGGACTTGGGCGACGGTCACGGAACCTGCGGTCGCTTTGCCGGGGGTCTTGGAGCCCGAGGTCAGCTTGGCGGCTTTCTTGAGATAGTAAGAGGCCGGCGGCGTCTTGATCTCGAAGGTGAACGACTTGTCCTGGTAGTAGGTGATCACGGTCGGGCACGGAGCACCCTTTTCCATGTCTGCGGTCTTGGCGTTGAACGCCTTGCAGAATTCCATGATGTTGATGCCGCGCTGACCCAGAGCCGGACCAACGGGGGGCGACGGCTTCGCATCGCCAGCGGCGACTTGGAGCTTCAACATGCCCATTACTTTCTTGGCCATTTGGCCTCTCCTTTTTCCAACCCCCGAACCACGCGTGGCCAGGGCCTAAGTTGTGTGGTCCGGCTCCGGCGGCGCGCCGCCCTTGCCTCCCACGTGAGACACTCAGCCCTGCTTGGCGACCTGAGTGAATTCCAGCTCGACCGGGGTGGCCCGGCCAAAAATCGAAACGGTGACCTTGAGGCGCTGATTGTCTTCGTCGACCTCTTCGACCATCCCGTCGAAATCCTCGAACGGGCCGTCGCTCACCTTGACCTTTTCGCCGATCTCGAAGTGGATCAGCGTGCGTGGCGCTTCCTGGCCCTCTTCGACGCGGCCGAGAATCGCCTGAACCTCGGCATCGCGCATCGGCATCGGGCGGCCTTGCGGCCCGAGGAAGCCGGTCACGCGGTTGATCGAGTTGATCAGGTGATAGCCCTCGTCCGACATTTCCATGTGCACCAGAACATAGCCCGGCATGAAGCGGCGCTCGGCGGTCACTTTCTTGCCGCGGCGCATTTCGATAACCTCTTCGGTCGGCACCAGAACTTCGTCGATCTGGTCCTCGAGCCCTTGATCGGCCACTTTGGTACGGATCTGTTCGGCAATCTTCTTCTCGAAGTTCGAGAGCACGCTTACCGAATACCAACGTTTCGCCATGTTCCTCGACACCTCGTCGTCACCGGCCCTGCGACCGAAAGTTCCATATTCATCAAGCGGTTAGACCGCCCGTTTCCGAAAATAAAAAGCGGCGCGCAACTCGATTCGCCGCACGCCCCATTCGGAAGTCCGTGGCTCATACCCCCCGAGGCCTTTGATTTCAAGGGGGAAAGGCCAATTTCTTCCGTCGGCGCAAATGCGCCTTGAAGGTCAGGATCCGAAGAAGGTCAGGACACCCTGAAGGCCCGACCGGATCAAGAGATCGACGAGCGCGAAGAAGACAGCGAGCAGGGTCGCCATCAGAAAGACCATGCTGGTGGTCAGAAGAACCTCGCGGCGCGAGGGCCAAACGACCTTGCCAATCTCGGCGCGGGTCTGCTGGATAAACTGGATAGGGCTGGTGCGAGCCATGTGGCCACCTTTCGGATACGTTTGACGCGACATACGGAGTTGGCGGGCGGTTTTCAACCCTGCCTTAGGAGCGTGACCATTAAGGACGGATCACGGTGAGTTCCGAGATTTGGGCGATCTGCGCGATCTGGCTGGCGTATCGGTCCCGGTCGCGTCGCAACTCCTCTGGCCCGAACAGACCGAAGGGGGGGGAGTCGGGTCCGACCGGCAGACGCTTGCGGGCGCGGGCCGGGGAAAGCCATGTGTTGCCGTTCGCTTGGGCTTCCAAGACGCTATCAAGTGCGCGGGCTGAGAGACCCTGATTGGCAATCGCGGTTGCCAGCGCAACCTCTTTCGCAGCATCAGCACCAAGCATGCGTGACAAGACCTTTGGAAGAACGGCGGCATAGTCTTCGTAGCGCCAGACGAACATCTGCCGCAGATTGGAAATACCCGCCAGTGATCGAACAAAGCCGACCCAGTCAATCATCGCTGGTGGATTGTGCGTGGCAAACTCGGTCGGAGTTGAAAAATGCCCTCCCAACAGAGCCTGACTGTAGCACGATGTCACAAAGGTGGCCGGACTACGGAGGGCCACAAAGAGATCGAGGGCAGCGCCTTCTGCTACCAGCTTATCGGCCAACTCTTGCACCTGACCAGCTACGGTGCCGTAAAGCGGCTGAGTGATTACACCGCGACCGTCAATCAGCTGCCCAGCGAAATTCTCTTCGCTCAACAAGATTCGGTTTCCGTCTTTTGCCATGAACGAGATTTGATCGCCCACCGAGCGCCGCTGCTGTCGCCTATCGCCCAATCCAAACACTTGTGGGATCGAGCGGCCGCGAAGGCGAAGATAGTCGGGGCCGTAATATCGAACGCCTTTGGCAACAAGCGCCTCGCGGCTGTCGCGGAGGCTGAATTGCAGATGGGTCGTGGCCGTCTTGTGTACACCAAGATGAAGGCCAACCGATATCGGTCCTGTCAATGCGCCAATCCCCGATCTCCGTGGTGAGCGGACTGTGCGAATCTCGCTGGCAAAGGTCAAGTCGAGGGCGCAAATCATCGTGGAGATGGCAGGGGCAGCAGGGTTCGAACCCGCGACCTACGGTTTTGGAGACCGTCGCTCTACCAGCTGAGCTATACCCCTAAGGCCGGCCTGTCGAATAGCGGCAATCTCTGGCGCTTGCAAGACTGGCCTTGCATGAAAAGTGGCCCGCCTTCTACAAGGGCGGAAATCACAGAGAAGCCTGATGTCCGGCCAGACCGAAACAGAAATAGCAGAACCGATGCCCGCTGCCACATCCTTCATGGAACGGCTGCTCGGGCGGATCTATTCGGCCTATATCTGGCTGGTGTTCCGAACAACGCGCTGGCAGGTCAGCGGCGCAGACGACCTGCGCGCCGCGATGAAAGAGGGGCCGGTCATCTACCTCCTCTGGCATAGCAGGACGCTCATGGCGATCCCGCTCTGGCCGCAGGGGCTCACGCCGATCACCGTGCCGACCGCCGACAACCGCGACGGGCGGATCAGTGCGGTGACACACAGCCGGTTTAACGGCACGCCCTTTTCGATGGCCTTCCGAAAATCCAACAAGACAGCGTCTCGGCAGATCCTGCGCCTGATCCGTTCGGGTGCCAGCATCGGCCTGACGGGCGACGGCCCCACCGGACCGCGCCGCGTCTTGCAGGAAGCGCCGCTTGAATGGGCGCGCATCTCGGGCTTGCCGGTCTTTCTTCATGCCAACTCGGTGCGGCGGCAGTCGCGCCTGCCCGGCTGGGACCGGATGCTCTTTCCCTGGCCCTTCAGCCGTGGCGCGGCGGTCTATCGGCGTTGGGACGCCGAGATTCCACGCCACATGGACGAGGCGCGGAAGGCGGAACTTCTGAAATCCCTGTCGGACGCCCTCGATGCCGCAACGGCCGAGGCCGACGCGATGGTTGGCCTGCCCGCCGGGCTCTAATGCCCTTCTTCCGGGGTTGGGCGATAGCCCAGCAAGATCGGAACGGCGACCACGCCGCCAAACGATGCGCCCCAGATGACCCATTCGACGGGACTCCAGATGACCAGAACCGCAGCGAGTAACGAGCCGCTGACCAAAGCGCCCGAGGAGGCCAGATGAAAGGTCGCGTTCACACGGCCCAGAACCTCTTTGGCCATGACCTCTTGCCGGAGGCTGACGACCATGATGAAGGCAAGGGTCATGAACCCGTCGCCCACGAGCTGAGCCGAAACCAGTAGCGGAACGGCGGCCGATGGGAAAAGTAGCGAGAGTGGCACGGAAAAGTTGAAGGCTGCGGCAATGGCCAGCGACCGAACCAGCGCTCCATAAGCGCCGAACCGCCGCCGTAGTGCGGGCGCGGAGATGGCTCCGAGCACGCCGCCCAGCCCCCCAACCCCGATGATCGCGCCGACCATGGTCGGCGACAGCGCCAGAAGATCGACCGTGACGACCATATAGAGCGCCATGAAGAAACCGCCCGAGAGGGAAAGGATGATGGTGGCAAGCAGGATACGGGCAATCATCGGCTGCGCTAGGCTGGCCCGCAGGCCAATCCGTGCGTCTGCAAATAGACCAGTGCCGTCCGCTTCTCTTAGATTGGTATCGACCGGCGCTTCGCGGCGAACCAACCCAAGCAGCAGAGCCGACCACAGATAGCTCGCCGCATCGAAAACAAGCGCCATCGGCGCACCGACGAGCCCGACCAGCGCCCCGCCGATCCAAGGCCCGATGCCTTCGGCCACCGCATCCGAGGCTTCGAGCCGCGCGTTGCCATCGACAAGCTGCTCTTTCGGCAAGACCGCGGGCAAGAAGGTCTTGTCGGCAATATCAAAAAGCGACGAGGCCGCACCGGTGAGCGCCGCGACGAGATATATCTGCCCCATCGACAAGACACCGCTATTGGCAGCCAGCGGTATTGAAAGGATGATGAGGGCCCGAAAGATGTCGGCACCGATCATCAAAGGACGCTTTGCGCGCCGGTCGGCAATGCCGCCTGCGAAAAGCCCGACGATCACGCTTGGCGCAAATCCGAGGGCTGATAGTATGGCCACCTCGGTCGGCGTGGCGTCGATCAGCAGGATCGCGATGATCGGCAGAACCGTCCGGGTGATCCGCGCGCCCACAGCGCTAACGGCTTGGGCCGCCCAAAGCTTCATGAAATCCGCGTTTCGGTGAAGTGACTGTCGCACGGCCTGCCCCTTGTTTACCGGACGATCTCTGCCGTCAAAAAAGAGGTTTGGCAAAGAAAAAGGGGCCGCCCGAAGGCAGCCCCCCAATCAGATCCTGATCGTCGATTACTCGATGATTTTGGCGACGACGCCTGCGCCGACGGTGCGGCCGCCTTCGCGG
>CAKZOU010000047.1 GCA_937138255.1 uncultured Paracoccaceae bacterium | reverse complement strand
TTGGACCTTTGGAAAGATCGCCCCCTGTTAAAGCACAGAATAGGCCGGAAATTGGAAATGTCCCCGTCAAAAGCGGCATTTTTTTTAGCCGGTTTCGACACGTTTCGCCCGAACCCGATCAATGCAGCCAAAGGGCCACCATTGGAGCCTAACCCTTCAATAAAATTGTGACATCGCCGAGACCGCGCCCTTGTCGCCGCTTCTCGGACCTGTAATCTTTGGGTTGATCTCAACGCAGAACTGGAAGGACGCACCATGAAACTTCTCCGCTTCGGGCCAAAAGGCAAGGAAAAGCCGGGGATGCTTGATGTCGATGGTGCGCTGCGCGATCTGTCGGCGGAGATCGATGATATCGCCGGCACCGCCCTGTCTGATACCGCTTTACAGCGTTTGCGCGAGATCGATCCCGCGCGCCTGCCCTTGGTTGAAGGGAGCCCGCGTATTGGCGCCTGTGTGGGGCAGGTCGGAAAATTCATTTGTATCGGCCTGAACTTTGACGATCACGCTGCTGAAGCCAACATGGCTATTCCCGAAGAACCGATCGTCTTTTTCAAAGCGACCTCCGCTATATGCGGCGCCAATGATCCGATCGAGATCCCCCACGGGTCAAGCAAAACGGATTGGGAGCTCGAGCTTGCTGTCGTGATCGGCAAGGAAGCGAAATATGTATCGGTCGAAGAGGCGATGTCGCATATCGCAGGCTATTGCATCGCAAACGACGTGAGCGAGCGGGATTTCCAGCTGCGGCGCTCGGGGCAATGGGTCAAGGGAAAGTCTGCCGACACCTTTGGGCCGATTGGACCGTGGCTCGTCACCCGTGATGAAATTGCCAATCCGCAAGATCTGAAAATGACGCTCGATGTCAACGGCAAGCGGTTCCAGGATGGCTCGACAAAAACCATGCACTTTAGCGTGGCCGAGGTTGTCTCGTATCTGTCCCAGTTCATGAGCCTCCAGCCGGGTGATGTGATTTCCACAGGGACACCGCCGGGGGTGGGGATGGGGCAGAAGCCCGAAGTCTACCTCAAGGCCGGAGATCAAATGGTCCTTGCAATAGAAGGGCTTGGTGAGCAGCGCTACGAAGTTGTTCAAGGCTAGCAGCCTTTCGAACCCCAAGCGTTGGTTTGTTGAATTTACTTGCGTTTAGAGCATCGGCGGGAAAGCTGATCCTATGCTGACAGTCAAAACACGCATAATCAGTATTATGTAACATAACTGCCAGTTGGGTAAGCAAAAACATGGGTGCTTGTATGCTTGATGCAGACTCTGCGGATACGGTCGAATTTCTCGCACAAATGGTATCCGCTGAGTCTGCCGAAGATCTATGGTCGCTCTTGATAGCGAAAATGGCAAGCTATGGGTTTGATCGTCTGATTTATGGGCTTACACGCAGCGCCGAAAAAGGTGGCGTCGGTCCCGAGGTGGATTGGGTGGTCCTATCGAACCACTCGCCTGAATATATCCAGCGCTTCCTAACCCAAGAAACGCTGCGCTCGGCACCGATGATGCGCTGGACCATGACGCATTTTGGCGCACAGAGTTGGCGGATCGTTCAGGATCGTGCTGTCTCAGGACAGCTTTCACCTGCGGAGCTTCGTCATCTTGAGTTTAACAGAGCGATGCAAGTTGTTGCTGGGTATACGATTTCTTTCGTTACCACCGGATCGCGGCAAAGAGCGGCAATGGCCCTGACCGCCATGCCCGGATTGGATCAGGACGACGTCGACAAGATCTGGGCCCAACACGGGCGCGATATAGAAATCATCAATAACGTAGCACATCTCAAAATCATGTCGTTGCCAAACCTTGGGTCAATCCGGCTATCTCCCCGCCAGAGACAAATCCTGGAAGCTGTTGGCGACGGAAAGTCCGCCTCGGAAATTTCCGGCCTGCTCGGCATTTCAGTCGCGATGGTTGAAAAGCATCTACGCCTCGCGCGGGCCGCTCTCGGTGTCGAAACAACAGCCCAGGCGTTGCTCAAGGCGGCATTTCTTAATCAGGTATATGTCAAAACGATCTAGATTTGACCGATCGAAAAAATCTGCTGCGAGGTCAGGTTTTCCTTACTTTCAATTTCCTTAGAATCAATCAAAAATAGGGTGTTCCGTGAGTGGTGGCCTTAGGCCTGGAACGCGGTCCCGTCGACTCCTGTTATTTCAGGTTGGGACGGGACCAACCGGGACACCGGCGTTGGGGCTGGCTTCTGATCGGTCTTAGCATCATGTAAAACGACGCCTCGATAACAGCCGGTTGCGCCGGGGCGGCATCCTGTTCTCCCAATATCGGTGCCGCCTACGGGCGCCCTGCCCCAAAGAAAATCCCGCCGGATCACTCCGGCGGGCCATTCTTTTGGTTTGACGCGAGGGATTAGCCCTTGGCGTTCATCCGGGCGACTTCGGCGGCGAAGTCGTCGGCTTCTTTTTCGATGCCTTCACCAACCTCGAGGCGGACGAAACCGGTGATGGTCACGCCGGCTTCCTTGGCGGCGGCCTCGACGGTCAGGTCGGGGTTGATCACGAAAGCCTGGCCGAGAAGGGTCGACTCGGCGACGAACTTCTTCATGCGGCCTTCGATCATCTTCTCGATGACGGCTTCGGGCTTGCCCGACTCGCGGGCGATGTCCATCTGCACGGCCTTTTCCTTGGCAACAACGGCCGGATCAAGGTCGGCTTCCGACAGCGAGGCCGGGTTGGCGGCGGCAATGTGCATGGCGACCTGACGGGCAAAGCCCTCGTTGCCACCCGAGAAACCGACGAGAACGCCGATCTTGCCCATGCCGTCCGTGGCGGCATTATGGACATAGGTCACAACGCCATCCGCGTTGATCGCGGCCATGCGGCGGACCGACATGTTCTCACCGATCACGGCAACGGCTTCGGTCACAACGGTCTCAACCGTCTTGCCGTTCATCGAAGCGGCCTTGAGCGCCTCGGTGCTGTCGACGCCAAGCGCCACAGTGGCAATACCCGACACCATCTTCTGGAAATCAGCGTTCTTGGCAACGAAGTCGGTCTCCGAGTTGACCTCGACAGCCACGCCCTTGCCGCCGTTCACGGCGACGGCCACAAGGCCCTCGGCGGCGGTGCGGCCGGATTTCTTGGCGGCCTTGGCAAGGCCCTTGGTGCGAAGCCAGTCAACGGCCGCTTCCATGTCGCCATTGGTTTCGGTGAGCGCCTTCTTGGCGTCCATCATGCCCGCGCCGGTCGACTCGCGGAGTTCTTTCACCATCGATGCGGTGATCGTCATCATGCGTCTCCTTAATAGGGGTGGCCGGACGGGCCCTGCCCGTCCGGTTTTATCTGTGCGAAGCGGCGCGGATTACTCCGCGACAGCCTCTTCGGCGATCTCTTCCATGGCGCCGAGATCGACACCGGCCTTGGCAAGCTGGGTCGACATGCCGTCGAGCGCAGCACGGGCGGCGAGATCGCAGTAGAGCGCAATGGCGCGCGCTGCGTCGTCGTTGCCGGGGATCACATAGTCAACGCCAGCCGGCGAGCAGTTGGTGTCGACAACTGCGACAACCGGGATGCCGAGCTTGTTGGCTTCGAGGATGGCGAGGTCTTCCTTGTTCACGTCGATGACGAACAGAAGATCCGGAACGCCGCCCATCTCGCGGATACCGCCAAGCGAAGCCTGAAGTTTGGCCTGCTCGCGCTCCATGCCGAGGCGCTCTTTCTTGGTGAGGCCTTCAAAGCCTTGAGCGGCGGCCTCGTCGATCGCCTTGAGGCGGTTGATCGACTGCGAAACGGTCTGCCAGTTGGTCAACGTGCCACCGAGCCAGCGGTGGTTCATGTAGAACTGGGCCGACTTTTCGGCGGCGTCGGCGATGCCCTTCTGGGCCTGACGCTTGGTGCCGACAAAGAGGATACGGCCGCCCTTGGCGACGGTATCGCGGATGACGTTGAGCGCGGCGTCAAGCATCGGCACGGTCTGGGTCAGATCGAGGATGTGGATGCCGTTGCGGCTGCCGTAGATGTATTGCTGCATCTTCGGGTTCCAGCGCTGGGTCTGGTGGCCGAAGTGAACGCCAGCCTCAAGCAGCTGACGCATGGAGAACTCGGGAAGAGCCATGTCCTATTCCTTTCCGGTTTAGCCTCGGCGGAGGATCAGGCTTTCGCCCAACCGGTGGATGGTATGGGATGTCTCCCCATAGCACCCGCCCCCGCCTGCGGGATTGAAGTAGCGGCCCTATAGACGCAAGTGATGGGGGGTGCAAGCCCCCTGCCCCTGCAATATTTCCCGTTCTTCTTGCAGGCCCCCACGCTTTGCGGCAACAAGCAGGTATGAGCCAAACACCCGACATCCTCTGTATCGGTTCCGTCCTTTGGGATGTGATCGGCCGCGCCACTGTGCATATGCAGGCCGGGGCCGATGTGCCGGGGCGGATCACCCGCCTTCCCGGAGGTGTGGCGATGAACATCGCCATGACGCTGCGCCGATTTGGCCTGACGCCCGCGATCCTCACCGCCATCGGCCGCGATGCCGAGGGCGAGGAATTGATCGCCGAAGCCGGGCGGATGGGGCTTGTGTGCGAGTTTGTCTATCGCTCCGAGGATCTGCCGACCGATGTCTATATGGCTGTCGAAGGGGCGAACGGGCTGATTGCGGCAATTGCTGACGCGCATTCTCTGGAGGCGGCAGGTGAGCGCATCCTTGCTCCGCTGGCCGATGGACGGCTCGGAAGCGCTGACGCCCCCCACTCTGGCCTCGTGGCGCTCGATGGCAACCTGACGACCGACCTTTTGCGCGAAATCGCCCGCTCGCCTCTCTTTGCCTTGGCCGATCTGCGCGTGGCTCCAGCCAGCCCCGGCAAAGCTGAACGGCTTCTCGCGTTGATGGATCACCCGACTGCAACGCTTTACGTTAACCTCGAGGAAGCCAGTCGCCTTTGTCAGGCGCATTTCACCGACTCCGCCGCCGCCGCCGCCGCAATGATCGTCCGTGGCGCGCATCGGGTGCTGGTGACGGACGGCGGCCGCCCGGCCAGTGAGGCGACAGGCGATAGCGTCATCACCCTTGAGCCGCCCAAAGTGCTTGTGACCCGCGTCACCGGCGCGGGCGATACATTCATGGCGGCTCACATCGTCGCCGAAGCGCGGGGGGCGGCCCGCGAGGAGGCGCTCTTCAAGGCGCTCGACGCCGCGGCCACCTATGTTTCCGGAGAAGTCCCCAAGTGATTGATATGATCTATTCCGACGAGGTCGCCGAGGCCCGCGCCAAGGGCGCACCGATTGTCGCGCTTGAAAGCACGATCATCACCCACGGAATGCCCTATCCGCAGAATGTCGAAACCGCGCGGCGGGTGGAAGAGACGGTGCGCCAAGGCGGTGCCACGCCTGCCACCATCGCGGTGATCGCTGGTGCGCTCCATGTGGGGCTGAATGGATCCCAGCTCGATGCACTAGGGCAGGCCAAGGACGTGATGAAGCTTTCCCGCGCCGATATGGCCGCCTGCCTTGCCTCTGGCCGCACCGGAGCCACGACCGTGGCCGCCACGATGATCGCCGCCCGGCTCGCCGGGATCGAGGTCTTTGCGACAGGCGGGATCGGCGGCGTGCACCGCGGCGCGGAGACGAGTTTCGATATCTCCGCCGACCTGCACGAACTTGCCCAGACCCCGGTCACGGTCATCGCCGCAGGGGCCAAGGCCATCCTCGACCTGCCGAAAACCCTGGAAGTTCTGGAAACCCTCGGCGTTCCGGTGATCGCCTACGGGCAAGACGACCTCCCCGCCTTTTGGTCGCGCCAATCGGGCCTCAAGGCGCCCCTGCGGATGGACAGCCCCGCCGAGATCGCCGCCGCCCACCGGATGCGCGGCGCTCTGGGCCTGCCCGGCGGCCAGTTGGTCGCCAACCCGATCCCTGCCGAGGCCGAGATCCCGTCTGATGTCCTTGCGCCGCATATCGCCAAGGCTCTATCCGAAGCCGAGGCGCAAGGGATCGCGGCCAAGGCCGTCACGCCGTTTCTGCTCCAGCGTATCTTCGAACTCACCCACGGCGCCAGCCTCGAGGCCAATATCGCGCTGGTCCTCAACAACGCGCGCCTTGGCGCAAAGATTGCCAGCGAAATGGCCAAGGCCTGAGCGCCCGCCCCTTGGAAAGCCCGAGGCGCCCGACTATTTTGCCGATGAACCCCCAAGCGAGGCCCAAGTGAACGGACCTGACCATCACGACGATCCGGCCCCCCGCCGACGCGGCGGCATCCTGACTGCGTTCCGCAACAATTTCCTCGCGGGCCTTGTGGTGATCGCGCCGATCGGCATGACCTTCTGGCTGGTCACCACCGTTCTGGGATGGGTGGACGGCGTAGTCTGGCCCTTCATCCCGCAGTCCTATCATCCGCAAGAACTCATCAACCGCTTCTTCGGGCTCGAGGGCGCAGATGCCGTGACCATCAACGTCCGCGGCGTCGGCGTCATCCTGTTCCTTGCCTTCACCGTCGTCGTCGGCTGGATCGCCAAGGGCCTCATCGGCCGCAGCTTCATCCGCTGGGGCGAGGGCCTTGTCGAGCGGATGCCGATCGTCCGCTCGGTCTATGGCGGGGTGAAGCAGATTGCCGAAACCGTGTTCTCGCAATCCGAGACCTCCTTCGACCGCGCCTGCCTGGTCGAATACCCCCGCCCCGGCCTCTGGGCGGTTGGCTTTGTCTCTACGAGCGCCAAGGGCGAAATCGCCCAGAAAGTGCCGCGTGACGATGAGGTGATGACCGTCTTCCTGCCGACAACCCCCAACCCGACCTCGGGCTTCCTCCTCTTCGTGCCCAAAGCCGACGTGATCCCGCTCGACATGAGCGTGGAAGACGCCGCCAAACTGGTGATCTCGGCCGGTCTTGTTTATCCGGCCGACAAGAAGGCCGCGAAGGCCAAGGCCGAGGCGGCGGCGAAGGCCGCGAAACAGGAATGATCCCGGCGCTCACCGGCTTCTTCACCGGCTTTTCCATCATCCTCGCCATCGGTGCACAAAACGCCTTCGTGCTGCGACAGGGGCTTTTGCGGGCCCATGTCTTCTGGCTCTGCCTTCTCTGTTCTGTCTCCGATGCGATCCTGATCGTCATCGGCGTGGCCGGTTTCGGCGCTTTCGTGGCCGCCCTGCCCTGGCTCCCCCGCGCGATGAGCCTCGCCGGTGCGGCGTTCCTCATCGTCTACGGAGCCCTCCGCTTCCGCGCCGCCCTGCACGGCGGCGAGAGCCTCAAGGCCGGCGCCTCACAGCCGACGCTCGCCAAAGTGCTTCTCGCGGGCGCCGCCTTCACCTGGCTCAACCCGCACGTCTACCTCGACACGCTCGGGATCGTTGGCGCCGTCTCGACAGGCTATCCCGAGGTGGCCGACAAGATCGCCTTCGGGATCGGCGCGGCCTTTGCCTCTTTCGTCTTCTTCTTCTCGCTCGGCTACGGCGCGCGCCTCTTGGCGCCGCTTTTGAAAAAGCCGCGCGCCTGGCAGATCATCGAGATTACCATCGGCGCGACCATGTGGGCGATCGCCCTCGGCCTGATCCACTCGGCCTAAAGCGCCGTCCAGCCGCCGTCGACGCTAATCGTCGTGCCGGTGATCTGGGCCGCGGCATCCGAGCAGAGAAAGACGGTCGTCCCGCCCAGCTGTTCGACGGTGGCAAACTGCTTGGACGGCTGGCGCGTCAGCATCACCTCGCGGATCACCGTCTCGCGGTCCATCCCGTGCACCTTCATCTGGTCAGGGATCTGCGCTTCAACGAGCGGGGTGAGCACATAGCCCGGACAAATGGCATTGCAGGTGATCGCCTCTTCCGCCGTTTCCAGTGCGACAGTCTTGGTCAGACCCACGACCCCATGCTTGGCCCCGACATAGGCCGATTTGAAGGGCGAGGCGGTCAGCCCATGCGCCGAGGCGATATTCACGATCCGGCCCCAACCCGCCTTACGCATCATCGGCAGGGCAACGGCTGTGGTGTGAAACGCGGAGGACAGATTGATGGCGATGATGGCGTCCCATCTTTCGGCCGGAAACTGATCAACCGGCGCAACGTGCTGGATCCCGGCGTTGTTGACAAGGATATCGCAACGCCCTGCGGCTTCGATCAGCCCGCGCGCCTCTTCGGCTTTCGACAGATCGGCCCGAACATACCGCGCGCTCACGCCGAACTCCGCCCCAAGCGCCTCAGCCAAAGCGTGATCCTCGGGCCGGTCTGTGAAGGAGTTTAGAACCACATCCGCCCCGGCCCCGGCCAAGGCCCGCGCCACCCCGAGGCCGATCCCCGAGTTCGATCCCGTGACAACAGCCGTTTTCCCCTTGAGCGACATGATCCACCTCCTCCGCCATTTTCAGGCGCAACACTGTCATGCTGCAGATGCGAAGAAAATGAGCGATCTGGCCCAAAACGAAAAAAACGCCGGCACAAGGCCGGCGTTAAGTTATTGAGGCAGGTTTCATACAGGCAAGAAACCTATCGAGCAGTGCCCCCTTTATAAGCAATCTCCCGCGTAGGTCCAACACAAAAGTTTATGTTCAACTGCGGGAGTTTGCGGCCCGTTCCTCGAACGCAGCAAGGCACTCGAGCCATTGTCTCCAAAGTGACACCAGAGTTTTTCATGTCCTTCGCCTGCCATCTCTAGCCTTTTCAACAAGGGCCCCCACCCTATCTAGTTGGCTTGCGCTGCTTGGCCCGATCTGAGCCCGACGGCGCCGATTTGGAGGGCGGACAACCTCCGATTGCGCGGCGCATTTCCGAGAGTCGTCAGATCGCGTTCATCGTCAAAACTCCGCGCGAATCGGTACTAAAACTCCCAGAGATTGCAAAATGAGGCAGACCGCAGTACTTCCTGATGAGGCCGGACCAAACCGGCGACACGGGCAACGGAAATCGGACAGATGAAACTCAAAACGCTTCTACTTTGTCTCACGGTCGCGCTTGCGGGTTGCAACACCATCGCCGGTCTCGGCGAAGACGTGGCCGACGGCGCTCGCACCGTTCAGACCTGGTTCTGACTCCCAGCCCTTCTTTTGGCTCAAAATACTCCGGGGGAGTCCGCATAGCGGACGGGGGCAGCGCCCCCTAACCCAGCGACGTGACCCAAAGGATGGTCGCGTCTTCGGCGCTCGTCGAGATCACATTGTGCCCCATCGCCGCATCATAGTAAGCGCTGTCGCCGCGCTTCATGTCGATTGGCTCATAGAATTCGGTAAAGAGCCTTATGGTGCCCGTCAGCACATAGAGAAACTCCTCGCCATCATGGCGCACCCAGCCCTCGAACTCGTCCACCGATCGCGCCCGGATACGCGCCCGATAGGGCAGCATCTGTTTTCGGGTCAGCTGATCGGCCAGAAGCTCATGCTCATAGGTCGTGGTAATGTGCCGGCTGCCCTCTCCGGTTTTGGTCACCGCGATCCGGCCGTTCACCTGCCCCTTGCTGGGCGGAGTGAAAAGCTGCGGTACCGAAATATCAAGGCCAATGGCCAGCTTCTTCAGCGCCTCATAGGTCGGCGACATCTGACCGTTTTCGATCTTCGACAACGTTGACCGCGCCAGCCCCGCCTTCTGCGCCGCCTGCTCCAGCGTCCAGCTGCGCTCTTTACGCAGCTCGCGCACCCGCGCCCCGAGATCGAGCGGCGCGGCCAGCTCGTCGCTGCCCTGCGCGCGGGCGATGCGGATCAAGGATTTGGGATCACGGGCGGTCATGCGCCCTCTTAATCCGCCCCCCTTCCGCTTGCAACTGGCGCGGGGGCGCACTAGCCAAGGCCCATGTTGAGCCTCTTCGATCAGGGCGCGCCCGCCCCCTGCCCCGCGCCCTTCAATATGGCGGCCCATGTGCTTGCCCGCGCGGGCGAACTTGCGGATAAAACGGCGCTCAGCGTGATCGGCGGTGCACAGCCCGAAAGCTGGACCTATGCTGCGCTGGAGACGGCGGTCCGCGGCACGGCGACGGGCCTCTTGCGTGAAGGCTTGATGCCCGGCGATATCGTCCTGATACGCCTTGGCAATACCGCCGATTTCCCTATTGCCTATCTCGGTGCCATCGGTGCGGGCCTCGTGCCGGTCCCGACCTCCTCACAGCTGACCGAGCGCGAGATCACCGCCATGTCGGCCGATCTGGCGCCCAAACTGATCATTGCCGCACCGGGGATCAGCCTGCCGGACCATAGCGCTCCGGTGCTACCACTCGAGAGGCTCCGCGCCTTCCGCGATCTTCCCCCCGCCGACTTTGCCCTCGGCGATCCGAACCGCCCCGCCTATATCATCTTCACCTCCGGCACCTCGGGCCGCCCCCGCGCCGTGGTCCACGCCCACCGCGCGATCTGGGCGCGGCGGATGATGTGGAATGGCTGGTATGGGCTGACCGAGACCGACTTCCTCCTGCACGCAGGCGCCTTCAACTGGACCTATACCCTCGGCACCGGCCTCATGGACCCGTGGTCGGTCGGCGCGAGCGCCCTCATTCCCGCAGCCGGAATCGCCCCTACCGAACTCGCGAGACTTCTGGCCGAGCATGAGGCCACGATCTTCGCCGCCGCGCCGGGGGTCTACCGGCAAATGTTGCGCGCTCCGGTGCCTGCCCTGCCTAAACTCCGCCACGGCCTCTCGGCGGGTGAGAAGCTCCCCTCCGAACTCGCCCGCGGCTGGGAGAAGGCCAGTGGCGCGCCAGTCTACGAGGCCTACGGGATGTCGGAATGCTCGACCTTCGTCTCCGCCAGCCCCTCGGCCCCGGCCCCGGTGACCACCCTCGGCCGCCCCCAGCCCGGCCGCCACGTCGCGCTGATTGGCGCGGAGGGCCCGGTGCCCATGGGCGAACCCGGCGTCATTGCAGTGCACCGCTCCGATCCGGGCCTCATGCTCGGCTATCTCGGCCAGCCGGAAGAGACAGCGGCGCGGTTTCAAGGCGAGTGGTTCCTGACCGGCGATGTGGGCCGGATGGCCGACGATTTCACCATCACCTACGAGGGGCGCGCCGACGATATGATGAACGCCGGCGGCTATCGCGTCAGCCCCGTCGAGGTCGAGGACGCCATGACCGCCCATCCGACGATCACCGACGCCGCGGCCTGCGAGCTGCAGGTGAAAGCCGATACGACCGTGATCGGGCTGTTCTATGTATCTTCGGGCGACATCACCGAAGAGGAACTGGCTGCTTTTGCAGCTGAACGCCTTGCCCGCTACAAATGCCCTCGCCTCTTTCTCCGGCGCGAGAGCCTGCCGCGCGGCGCCAATAACAAGCTCCTGAGGCGGGTGCTGCGCGAAGAATGGGAAGCGGCCAGCAAGAGCGCTTGACCCGCCTCGTGCCGCCTTTCATTCTCCGCTGACAGTTGCACGGAGCCATCATGCTGCGCCGAGTTTTCGCTGAATGTATCGGGACAGCCTTCCTCCTCGGAACGGCGGTGGGGTCCGCCCATATGGGAACATCTCTGGGCGCTGGACCAGCCCTTGGCCTTTTGGCCAGTTCGCTGTCTACAGGCGCCATTCTTTTCGTCCTCATAACGGTTCTTGGCCCGGTTTCCGGCGCCCATCTGAACCCGGCCGTAACCCTTGCCTTCCGTGCACGCGGCGACATTTCGACTGGTGCATCAGTTCTCTATGTAGTGGCGCAGATAATCGGCGGCATTCTTGGTGTCTGGGTTGTCCACGCGATGTTCGGAGAGCCGATCCTGCAAGTTTCGACCTCGGCCAGTGATGGGGCGCATCTGGCACTTGCCGAAGGGATCGCCACTTTCGGTTTGCTCCTCACGATCTTTGGGGGATTGAAAGCACGGCCCGAAGCCGTTCCTGCCCTCGTTGGTCTCTATATCACGGCGGCCTACTGGTTCACCGCTTCAACCTCTTTCGCCAATCCGGCTGTCACGATCGCCAGAACCCTGACCGATAGCGCCGCAGGCATTGCACCGCACAGCGCCCCCGCTTGGATCGCAGGTCAGCTGATCGCGACCGCCATCGCGGCCGTCCTGCTGCCGCGCCTTTTCAACGAAGAGTGAGTGGCACCCGCGCGCGGGTCGCGCTATGAGGGGCCATGATCAAGCTTGATATCCTCTCCGATCCGATCTGCCCCTGGTGCTATATCGGCAAAGCCAATCTGGAACGCGCGCTCGAGAAAGTGGGCGACCATCCGTTCGAGATCGAATGGCATCCGTTCCAGTTGAACCCCAATATGCCCGCCGGTGGCGTGGACCGCCGCACCTATCTCGAGACCAAATTCGGCGGTCAGGAAGGCGCGGTGAAAGCCTATCTGCCTGTGGCCCAACACGCCGAGAATGCGGGGCTGAAGATCAATTTCGAGGGGATCGAGGTCACCCCAAATACGCTCGACGCGCACCGGCTCATTCATTGGGCGGGGCTTGAGGGCAAGCAAACGGCGATGGTCGCGGCCCTTTTCCGCGCCTATTTCGTCGATGGCCGGAATATCGGCGATCACGAGACCTTGGCCGATATTGCCGGCGAAGTCGGGCTTGATCGCGAGATGATCGCGCGCCTACTTGCCTCGGACGCCGACCTTGAAACCATCAAATCCCGCGATGCCCATAGCCGCGAGATGGGGGTGAGCGCGGTGCCGACCTTCATCGTCGACAACCGCCATGTCGTCCCCGGCGCGCAGCCGCCCGAGCTTTGGGTCTCGGTGATCGAGGAAATCCAGCGCCTCGCCAAAGCGCAGGACGCTTAGGCGCCCTTCGCCTTTTCCGCGAGGTCTCGGGCAATCGAGAAGGCGCCCTTGATCCGATCGGCCTCGGATTTCCAATCGCGCCGGACGATGATCTTGTTATCCTTGACCTTCGCCATCTCGCGCTGATCGCCGATGAACTCCACCAGACCCTTGGGCGAGGCGAACTTGTCGTTGTGGAAGCGGATCGTCGCGCCCTTGGGGCCGCCGTCGAGCTGGCTGATCCCCGCACGTTTGCACATGGCCTTGATCCGCACGATGAGCATGAGCGTGTTGACCTCTTTCGGCAGCTTGCCGAAACGGTCGATCAACTCGGCGGCAAAGCCCTCAAGCTCGACCTTGGTCGTCAAGTCCGCCAAGCGGCGATAGAGGCCGAGGCGCACATCGAGGTCGGGCACATAGGTCTCGGGGATCAGGACAGGAACGCCGAGGTTGATCTGCGGCGCCCAGTGGCCGTCGTCGTCGATCAGACCCTCGCCCTTGCCCGCGCGGATACGGGCGATCTCGTCCTCGAGCATCTGCTGGTAAAGCTCATATCCCACCTCGCGCACATGGCCCGACTGTTCCTCGCCTAAAAGGTTGCCCGCCCCGCGAATGTCGAGGTCCTGGCTCGCCAGCGTGAACCCTGCGCCGAGGGTGTCGAGGCTCCCGAGCACGCGCAGCCGCTTTTCCGCCTGCGGCGTCAGCTTGGCGCGGGGCTTGGTCGTCAGATAGGCATAGGCGCGGGTCTTCGACCGGCCGACGCGGCCGCGGATCTGATAAAGCTGGGCCAAGCCAAACATATCGGCGCGGTGCACGACCATCGTATTCGCGGTCGGGATATCGAGGCCGGATTCGACGATGGTCGTCGCCAGAAGCACATCGAACTTGCCATCGTAGAAGGCGTTCATCCGGTCATCGAGCTCGCCCGCCGCCATCTGCCCGTGAGCCACGACATAGCTCACCTCCGGCACCTCGCGCTTGAGCCAATCCTCCATCTCGGGCAGGTCGGCGATGCGCGGCACGACGAAGAACGACTGCCCACCGCGATAATGCTCGCGCAAGAGGGCCTCGCGGATGGTGATCGTGTCGAACTCGCTCACATAGGTCCGGATGGCAAGGCGGTCGATCGGCGGGGTGCCGATGATCGACAGCTCCCGAACGCCGGAAAGCGCCATTTGCAACGTGCGCGGGATCGGCGTGGCGGTCAGGGTCAAGACGTGCACATCCGAGCGCAGCTGTTTCAGGCGTTCCTTGTGCTGGACGCCGAAATGCTGCTCTTCGTCGATGATGAGAAGCCCGAGGTTCTTGAACTTGATCCCCTTGGCCAAAAGCGCATGGGTGCCGATGACGATATCGACGCGGCCGTTGGTCAGCCCTTCGCGCGTCAGCGCCGCATCGCGGGCGGAGACAAAGCGCGAAAGCGGCATGACCTGTATAGGGAAGCCGCGGAAGCGTTCGGCGAAATTCTTGTAGTGCTGGCGGGCCAACAAAGTGGTCGGCGCGATGATCGCCACCTGCATCCCCGACATGGCCGCGACAAAGGCCGCGCGGATGGCGACTTCGGTCTTGCCGAAGCCCACGTCGCCGCAAACGAGGCGGTCCATCGGCTGGCCCGAGTCGAGATCATTCAACACATCCTCAATGGCCTGAAGCTGATCGTCGGTCTCGGCATAGGGGAAGCGGGCGAGGAACTGGTCCCACATCCCGTCGGGGGGGCTCAGCTCGGGTGCCTTGCGCAGCGCCCGTTCGGCGGCCACGCGGATGAGCTTTTCCGCCATCTGACGGATGCGTTCCTTGAGGCGCGCCTTCTTGGCCTGCCACGCACCGCCGCCGAGCTTATCAAGAAGCCCCTCCTCATGGCCGAAGCGAGAGAGGAGCTCGATATTCTCGACCGGCAAAAAGAGCTTGGCGTTTTCGGCATATTCGAGGGCAAGACATTCGTGCGCCGCGCCAAGCGCTGTGATAACCTCAAGCCCCAGATAGCGCCCGACCCCGTGATCGACGTGCACCACGAGATCGCCGGGCGTCAGCCCTTGCGCTTCGGTCAGGAAATTCTCGGCCCGGCGCTTCTTCTTGGTCTGGCGGATAAGGCGGTCGCCCAGAACGTCCTGCTCGGAAATGACCGTCAGCCCCGGCGCCTCGAACCCATCCTCGAGCGGCCAGACCGCGAGGTGAACCCCCCGCTTGCCGACCCGCGAGAAATCGGTGATCTCGATGGTCTCGCCGATGCCTTCGTCTTCCAGAAGCCCCGAAAGCCGCTCGCGCGCGCCCTCGGAATAAGAGGCGATGACCACGGGGCCATCCGCCTCGCGAGACCGGATGTGCTGAACCAAGGCGCCAAAGAGGTTGATCTGTTCCTGCTGCCGCTCGGGCGCGAAATCCCGCCCGATCCGCCCGCCCGCGTCGATTACATTCGGACCGGAGGCCTGCTTGAGCGCGCCGAACTGCATCACGCGGCGGCCGGCAATCGCCGCATCCCAGCCTGCCTCATCGAGATAGAGGCTCGCGGGCGGCGCGGGTTTATAGACCGAATCGACGCGCGATTTCTGTTTTAGGGCAAACATCCGCGTGTCGTATTGATCCGCGACCGAAGCCCAGCGGGCAATGCGCGTGGGGGTCACCTGATCGTCGAGGGTGACGGTCGCTTTCGGCAGATAGTCGAACAGGGTTTCCAACCTGTCGTGAAAGAACCCCAGCCAATGCTCCATGCCCGCGTGCTTGCGCCCCGCGCTCACCGCCTCATAAAGTGGATCGTCGGTCCCGGCGGCGCCAAATTCGATGCGATAGTTCTGGCGGAAACGGGTGATCGAGGGCTCGTCGAGGATCACTTCGCTGACCGGGGCCAACTCGACCACATCAAGTTTCTCGGTTGTCCGCTGGGTCTCGGGATCAAACCGCCGCGCCCCATCAAGCACATCGCCGAAAAGATCGAGCCGCACCGGCCCGCCCTCGCCCGGCGGGAAGATGTCGATGATGCCCCCGCGGATCGCATAGTCGCCCGGTTCGACCACGGTGGGCGCCATGGTAAAACCCATGCGGACGAGAAACTCGCGCAGGGCCGCCTCATTGATCCGTTTGCCGACCTGAGCCTTGAACGCGGCGTCCTTCAAGACCCCGCGCGCCGGAACCTTCTGGGTCACGGCGTTGATCGTGGTCAGAAGGACGAATTTCGGCGGCATCCCGTGGACAAGGCCCGCGAGCGTGGCCATCCGCAGGGCGGAGATATCCGAATGCGGAGACACGCGGTCATAGGGCAGACAGTCCCAGGCCGGAAAGTCGATCACCGGCATCGTCGGCGCGAAGAACGCAAGCGCCGCCTGCATCGCGGCGAGGCGCTTGTCGTCGCGGGCGATATGGATCACCGGCCCGTTGGAGCTTTCAATCTCCTTCAGGATCAGGCGGGCATCATAGCCTTCCGGCGCGCCGCCAACGGTGATGAACTGGGTCTCGGCCATGCGCCCTCACCTAACCGCGCGGGCCGCGGTGTCAACTGCCTAGAAGCCGGGGGTCGAGGCCATGTTCTGCCACATCCCATACATCGAGGTGATGAAGATCGAGATCATGCCGATGATCTGGGTATAGAGGCGCTGACGGAAGAGGCGTTTGTGCAGATCCTTGCCGGTGGGCTGGGTCTCTTCGATGAGCCGCGCGGTCGACAAGCTGAGTGCGCCGACAATCGACATGGGCAGGGCCAGTAGGAACACGGCCTGCGCAAACTCGACCTCGTAGTAGAACGCCAGCGTTCCAAGCGCGGTGAGCGCGGCCGAGACAAACCCAAGCGCCCAAAGCCCCGTCAGGCGGGCAATATAGAGAAGGCGGCCGATATTGATGCGCACCAACTCTTCCAAATCGTGCTGGACCTGCCCGCCCTGCCGTTGCGCCCTCTGGATCATGTCATAGGGCACGCCCAGAACCCAATGGCTCGCCGTCGACCAGGCCACGGCAAGCGCGATCCAATACCAGAGATTGGAGAAGGACCGCATATCGATCACTTCAAAGATAGTCTGGGTCCAGCTCAATTCGGGGCCTGCGTATGCATCGGTTTTGGCGACCCTAGCGCTCTCCTGCGGCATTGCCCAGACTTGTGATGCGGGCAATTCCGTGGCACCTCGGTATCCGAGACCAGAAAGGCCCGACCATGACCCGCACCCTCGCCCCCTTCCCCGCCACCCGCCTGCGCCGCCTGCGCAAGAGCCCTGCCCTGCGAGCCATGGTGCGCGAGACGAGCCTTGCACCTTCGGATTTCATCTGGCCGGTGTTTCTCATGGCCGGAAAGGACGAGGAAACCGCGATCCCCTCGATGCCGGGTGTCACCCGCAAGACGATCGACCGCGTGGTGAAAGCCGCAGTTGAGGCCCGCGATCTTGGCATTCCGGCGATCTGTCTCTTTCCCTACACAGCCATGGAGCACCGCACCGAGGATTGCGCCGAGGCGTGGAACCCGAACAACCTGACCAATACCGCGATCCGGGCGATCAAGGACGCCGCCCCTGAAATCGCGATCATGACCGACATCGCGCTCGACCCCTACAACATCAACGGCCACGACGGCTATGTGGAGGACGGCGTGATCGTCAACGACCGCACCGTCGAGGCGCTGGTGAAGATGGCGCTGGCGCAGGCCGAGGCGGGGGCGGATATCCTTGGCCCCTCCGACATGATGGACGGCCGCATCGGCGCGATCCGAGGGGCGCTGGAAAGTGCCGGATATCCAGATGTTGCGATCCTCTCTTACACTGCCAAATATGCCTCGGGATTCTATGGCCCGTTCCGCGACGCGGTGGGCGCCTCGGGTGCTTTGAAGGGCGACAAAAAGACCTATCAGATGGATCCGGCCAATTCCGACGAGGCGATGCGCCTTGTCCAGCGCGACCTATCAGAAGGCGCCGACATGATCATGGTCAAGCCGGGGATGCCCTATCTCGATATCTGCCGCCGCGTGAAAGACGAGTTTGGCGTGCCGACCTTCGCCTATCAGGTCTCGGGCGAATACGCGATGCTGATGGCGGCGGCGCAGAACGGCTGGCTCGATCAGGAAAAGGTCATGCTTGAGAGCCTTCTGTGCTTCAAACGCGCCGGCTGTGACGGCATCCTGACCTATTTCGCCCCGTCTGCCGCAAAGATCCTGAACGGCTGATCCCTGCCGAACACTGATCCTCATCATCTCGCGGGTGACAGGCCCGCGGATACGTAATATAGTTGCCCGTAAGAGAGGCGGCACAAGACCGCCAAGAGGCATCGAGAGGATCCCATGACCCAGACAACCCGTCGTAAATTCGCACTTGGCCTTGGCGCCACGTCCCTTCTTGCCGCCTGCGCCAACGGAGTTGGTGGCGATGGCGGCGCAATGATCGACGCCCGTGTCGACGAGACGCTGCGCTATATGTATGCGACCTACCCCGGCACCCAAGACCTTGCCAGCAAGGCCCAGGGGATGCTGGTCATGCCCTTGGTGACAGAAGTCGGCCTCTGGGTCGGCGGCTCCTATGGGCGCGGTGCGCTGCGGATAGGCCAAACGACGGTCGATTACTACTCCGCCGCCTCGGCCAGCACCGGCTTTCAGGTGGGCGCCCAGCAGTTCAGCCATGTCCTGTTCTTCATGACGGAACAGGCCCTGATGGATTTCCGCCACGGCAGCGGCTGGTCGGCGGGCGCCGATCTGGCCTATGCGCTGAATGATCAGGGCGAGATGCTGCGCGCGGATACGACCACCACACGGGATCCCGTGATCGCGGTGGTCTTTGCCCAGGCAGGCTTCCGCATCGGCGCCACGCTTCAGGGCACGAAATACTCGAGGATCATCCCGTAAGACGCTGAGGGGATTGTATTATCCCCTCAACCGTTCCCCCTTCGGATCGAACGGCGGCCCGGCCAAGACGCGCCCGCGGTGGGGCCGCCCGAGGATCATCACATCCACCTCTGCCCCCGGCTCAACGCCTTTGAGATAGGCGAGTGCGAGGCTCTTGCCGACGCTATAACCATATGTGCCGCTGGTGACCTTGCCGACCGGAGTGCCATCCGGCAGGAAGATCGGCTCGCCTCCGGTAGCGTCGGCGCTCCCGACCTCCAGCACCTCGACCAACCGCAAGACTTCACGCGGTGCATTATCTTTGAGCGCCAAGTATGCGGCTTTATGCAAGAATTCCTTGTCGAGCTTGATCAGGCGTTCAAGCCCCGTCTCCTGCGGCCAGTATTCCGGCGAATACTCGCGGCTCCAACTGCCATAACCCTTCTCGACCCGAAGCGACATGAGCGCCCGGCTGCCCACCGGCCCGCCCTCAAGCGCCTTCGCCGCTTCGATCAGCGCGGCATAGACCGCCACCTGATCGGGCTCGTGGCAGTAGATCTCCCAGCCGAGATCGCCGGTAAATGACACCCGCAGGGCGCCGCACTCAACGCCGGCAATCTCCAACCGGCCCGACCGCATGAACGGCCAGGCCTCGTTTGAAAGGTCGGCGTTCGACAGCCGTTGCAGCAGGTCGCGGGACTTGGGGCCGGCGACGTTGAAACCGCAGGTCGCCTCGGTGCGCGAGGTGAAGGTGGTTCCCTCCGGCAACGGCACCATCGCCCAGAACCGCTGGTGATAGCGCTCGGCCATGCCCGAGCCGATGATCCAGTATTCATCCCCGGCCATCTTGGTCACGGTAAAATCGCCCGCAATCCCGCCGCGCACGCCGATGAGCGGCGTCAGGCAGGATCGGCCCACAAGCGTGGGCATCCGGTTGGCGAAAACGGCGTTGAGCCAGTCTTCCGCCCCCGGCCCACGACAAACGTATTTGGCAAAGTTCGAGATATCGATGACGCCGACCTTCTCGCGCAGCATCCGCGCCTCGCGGCCCACGTTTTCGAACCACGGCTGGCGGGTGAAACCGGCGCTGTCGGGCGTCGCCGCATCGAAATAGAGCGGATGTTCCCAGCCGTAGTTCAGGCCGAAAACCCCGCCCATCTCTTTCTGCATCTCGTAGACGGGGCGCACCCGCACCGGCCGCCCCGCCGCGCGTTCCTCATTGGGGAAGTGGATCTTGAAGCGGTTGGCATACTGATCCTGCACGCGGGCGCGGGTAAAGGCCTTGTCGGCCCATTTGCCAAAGCGCGCCACGTCCCAGATGAACATATCATACTGGCTCTCGCCCGTAGTGATCCACTGCGCCGCCATCAGGCCCATGCCGCCAGACTGGCTGAAGCCGGGGATGATCCCGTTGCAGCAGAAATAGTTTTTCAGGTCGGGGTGCGGGCCGTAAAGCACGCTCGAATCCGGCGACCAGATCATCGGCCCGTTGATCACCCGCTTGATCCCGGCGCTGCCGACAACCGGCACACGGGCAATCGCCCGCATCATATTGTCTTCTATCCGCTCCAGATCGTCGGCGAAAAGCTCGTGGCCGAATCCTTGCGGCGTGCCGTCCTCGGCCCAGAATTTCATCGCCTTCTCATAGGCGCCGACGAGAAGGCCCTTGCCTTCCTGCCGCAGATAATACTCGCCGTCGCGGTCGGCGACCGACGGCAGGCGCCGGTCCATTGCGGCAATCTCGGGGATGGTCTCGGTGACAAAATACTGATGCTCGGTCGGCATTAAGGGCAGCTCGATCCCCGCCAGCGCCGCAACCTCGCGGCCCCAAAGGCCCGCGGCGTTGATCACCCAATCGGTGTGGATCGCGCCCTTCGGTGTCTCGACGATCCATGTCCCGTCCGGCTGGGGGATCGTCGCCGTCACCGGCGTGAAACGATAGATCTCGGCCCCGCGCATCCGCGCGCCGGTGGCATAGGCGTTGGTCACGCCCGAGGGATCGACGTTGCCGCCATCGGGCTCGTACATGATGCAGCGGATACCGTCGAAATCGACGAGCGGGTGCAGCCGCTCGGCCTCGTCGCGGCTGACCTCGTGGAAATTCATGCCGTAGAACTTGGCCTTGGCCGCCTGCAGCCGCAACTGATGCTCGCGCGCCTCGGTCTGGGCGAGATAGAGTGAGCCCGGCTGGAACACGCCGCAGCCCTGCCCCGTCTCGGCCTCGAGCTCTTTGTAGAGGCTCATCGTATAGTGCTGAATGCGGCTGATGTTGGTCGAATCGTGCAACCCGTGGATGTTGGCCGCCGCGTGCCAAGTCGAGCCCGAGGTCAGCTCGTCACGCTCGAGCAGCACCACGTCGGTCCAGCCGAGCTTGGCCAGATGATAGAGGATCGAACAACCGATGACGCCGCCACCAATGACGACTGCCTGAGCCCGCGAACGCATCAATTCCTCCACCGTTTCTCGCCGAGTTTCAGGGAAACCACTGGATGCTGTCTGCCCGCTTGCGACGTTCTGTGTCGTTTTTCCGGGAAGATCGCTGTCTTGTTTGATCATCTTGACCGGACAGAGGATCTCAAAGATGGTTCCGAGTAAAACAAGGGCAGCCATGACCAAGAACCAGGAATTTGTCATCGTTACAGCGATGAAGAACGAAGGGCCCTACATCCTTGAATGGGTGGCCCACCATCTCGCTATTGGTTTTGGCCATTTCATCGTCGTCACAAACGATTGTGCCGACGGGACCGACGAAATCCTTCTGGCCTTGCAACGCCAGGGGCTCGTTACCCACGTCATCAATCCCAGAGTTCTGTCGGTTGAGGTTGGCAAGTGGCAGATCGCAGCCCTAAAGATAGCCCAGTATTATCCAGCCTATCGCCGCGCCAAGTGGATTCTGCACTCAGATGTCGATGAATTTGTCCACCTCGAGGCGCCGCTAACTCAAGTTTCGGATCTAGTTGAACGGCTCGCTCCTGCAGACGCGATCTCGCTTACGTCCACCCCTTATTCGGGCGACAATCGCGTGGAAATGCGGGACGAGCCGGTTTGTGATCAATTCACGATGATGTCGCGCATTCCATCTCAAGATGAATTTACGGCAATAAAAACTCTTTATCGCAATGCTTTGCCTTGGTCTCCGCGCCGAAATCATCGCCCGATCATGCGTGACTTTTCGGCACTCGGTCTGGTTTGGAAAGACGGTTCCGGCAACCAACTTCCGCCTTCATTCACCGATACGGACAGGAAGGTCATTGCAAGCGGCGGGACAACCGATCACGCCCGTCTCAATCATTATGCGATCCGCAGCATCGAAAGCTTTCTGGTCAAGATTGATCGCGGCGATGTCATGGATGCGGCGCGGCTCGAGAACCGGTTCATAGATTACTATCGCGGCTATGATACATCGGGGATGGCCGCCCCTGCCCCCCTTGGTCCGGCGGCCAGATCAGTGCTCGATGGTTTTCTAAAGGACCCCGAACTGGCCAGGCTGCATCGCCGGTCTTTCGACTGGCATCGCGCAAAAGCGGACGAAATTGTTGCGACTGGCGATGGGTTCACAACGGCGCGGGCGATTGGGTTGTGCGATCCCGAGCGCGTCAATCCGACAGAAACCGCAAAGGCGCCGGTTTCGCCAGCCTGGCAGCTTCATTCCTTATCGCGGAACGCAGAGCGAGGTGAGACACGCGCGCTGCCCAAGATCGCCAGCTTCTGGACTGGAAGCGATTTGACGTTTGTAGAGGTTCTCGTAGCCCAGTCCTATCTCGATGCCGGTCACGAGTTCACGCTCTACACCTTGGACGAGGTCGGCAATGTGCCGAAAGGGGTTATCATCGCAGACGCCCGCGATATCTATGCGCCGAAGTTCGCGGTCGGGCCCGAACTGCGACATAACAATGCCGTCTATAGCGACATTTTCCGTCTCTTCATGATCCGCGAGACTGGAGCGATCTGGGCTGACATGGACGCCTATTGCTTGCGCCCGTTTATATTTCCGACGCCGTATGTTTTTGGTTTCGAAGAAGCCAAGAAGTCCGACCATTCACTCGCCAATGGAGTCCTTGGACTGCCGTCAAACTCGCCTGGTCTTCACGGCTGTGTCGAATTCCTTACCAGCTTGACACCCATACCCCCATTCTTTCGCCGGAGTAGGCAAGATCAACTCCAAGACCGGAAAGCGTCAGGCGAAACTTGGAATGTAACGGAATTTAGTTGGGGCACTACTGGGCCGAGGATGGTCGATCACTATCTCGCCGAAACTGGAGAAAAGCGCTTTGGCGTCGGCAAGAATGTTCTCTACCCTGGTCCGCGGCCTTTCCGACGGGCACATCTCGATCCGGCGGTATCGTCAGAGATCTATGAACACCCGGAGACTGTTTCGGTTCATATTTTTGGTAAAACCAAACGTTTTATTTTGGAGGATTTCGGCGGCGACTTGCCAAAGGACTGCTATCTGGACCGCCTCTGCCGTCGCCACGGAATTGATCCGGCGGAGTTTCCAATCGACGCAGGAAAAACGACAGGAACCGTCGCTAAAGGAAAAGTGAGGTCCGCGGCGGCGGAGTGAACTAGGGCCGATCCATTTCACGAGGTAGGCCCATGAAAACCACTACTCGCGTTGCCGTTATCGGCGGGGGCGTCGTTGGATGCTCCGTTCTCTATCACCTGACCAAGCTTGGCTGGTCGGATGTCATGCTGATCGAGCGGTCCGAGCTGACCTCGGGCTCGACATGGCACGCGGCCGGGGGCTTTCACACTCTCAACGGCGATACCAATATGGCCGCGCTTCAGGGCTATACGATCCGCCTCTACCGCGAGCTTGAGGCGATCACGGGGATGTCCTGTGGCCTTCACCATGTGGGCGGCATCACCTTGGCCGACAACCGCGACCGGTTTGACATGCTCGTGGCCGAGCGGGCCAAGCATCGCTACATGGGGCTTGAGACCGAGATCGTCGGCCCCGAGGAAATCGCCAGGATGGCGCCGATCGTCAATCTCGACGGCATCGTCGGCGGCCTTTACGACCCGCTCGACGGCCACCTCGATCCTTCCGGCACGACCCACGCCTATGCCAAGGCCGCGCGGATGGGCGGGGCGACGATCGAGACCCACTGCAAGGTGATCGAGACCAACCAGCGGGCCGACGGGACGTGGGACGTGGTGACCGAGAAGGGCACGATCCATGCCGAGCATATCGTCAACGCGGGCGGCCTCTGGGCGCGTGAGGTGGGGGCGATGGCGGGCATCTACTTCCCGCTGCATCCGATGGAGCACCAGTATCTGGTCACCGACGAAGTCCCCGAGATCTATAACCTCGGCCGCGAGCATCCCCACGTCATGGATCCCGCCGGCGAGAGCTATCTGCGGCAAGAGGGCCGTGGCCTTTGCATCGGCTTCTATGAAAAGCCCTGTCGGCCTTGGGCGGTAGACGGGACGCCGTGGGATTTCGGCCACGAGCTTCTGCCCGACGATTTCGACAAGATCGAGGATTCCATCGCCTTCGCCTACAAGCGCTTCCCGGTGCTCGAGCGTGCGGGCGTCAAATCGGTCATCCACGGCCCGTTCACCTTTGCCCCCGACGGCAACCCGCTCGTCGGCCCTGTGCCGGGCGTGCGGAATTACTGGTCGGCCTGCGGTGTCATGGCGGGCTTCAGTCAGGGCGGCGGCGTCGGCCTGACGCTGGCGCAATGGATGATCGAGGGCGAGGCCGAACGCGATGTGACGGGCCTTGATGTGGGCCGCTTCGGCAAATGGATCACGCCGGGCTATACGCGGCCCAAGGTCATCGAGAATTACCAGACCCGTTTCTCCATCGCCTATCCCAACGAGGAAAAGCCCGCGGCGCGGCCGCATCGCACCACGCCGATGTATGACATTTTCGACAGCATGGGCGCGGTCTGGGGCCAGCAGTTCGGCCTCGAGGTGGTCAACTATTACGCGCGAGGCGACGAGCCGCGCTATGAGACCCCGTCCTTCCGCCGCTCCAACGCGTTCGCCGCCACGGGGCGCGAGGTGAAGGCCGTGCGGGCGGGCGTGGGGATCAACGAGGTGCAGAACTTCGGCAAATTCTCGGTCAAGGGGCCGAATGCCAAGGCATGGATCGGTCGGATCATGGCGGGGCGCATCCCCAAACCGGGGCGGATATCGCTCACGCCGATGCTCTCGCCCAAAGGGCGGCTCTGGGGGGATTTCACCATCTCCTGCCTGAGCGAGACCGAGTATCAGCTCACCGCTTCCTATGGCGCGCAGGATATCCACCATCGCTGGTTCCTGATGAATGAGGCGGAGGGCGTGACGGTCGAGAACATCTCCGACCGGCGCACCGGTTTCCAGATCGCCGGCCCCAAGGTGCGCGAGGTCTTGCAGGCCTGCACCCGGGCCGATGTGGGGGCGATGAAGTTTCTCGATGTGCGCCGCATGGTCGTGGGGCAAGCCGACTGTATCGTGCAGCGGGTGAGTTATACCGGCGATCTTGGCTTCGAGATCTACTGCGATATCATGGATCAGCGGAGCCTCTGGCACACGCTGTGGAATGCAGGCCAGCCGCACGGAATGATCCCCTTCGGGATGCGGGCGATGATGTCGCTCAGGCTTGATCGGTTCTTCGGCTCTTGGCTGCGCGAGTTCTCGCCCGACTACACCGCCGCCGAGACCGGCATTGACCGTTTCATCGACTGGAAGCGCAGCAATTTCATCGGCCACGCGCCCGCCGCTGCCGAGCGCGACGTGCCCCCTGCCCGCCAGCTTGTGACATTTATCGTCGAAGCCGAGGACGCCGACGTGACCGCCTATGAACCGGTGTTCATCAACGGCGAGGTTGCGGGCTTCTGCACCTCGGGCGGCTATTCGCATCACATGGGCCAATCGGTCGCTTATGCGCTCGTGCCGCGTGCGTCGGTTGCCGATGATCTTGAGGTCGAGATCGAGCTTCTGGGCAAGCGCCGCAAGGCGCGGCTCGCCCTCGACAGCGGCTTTGATCCCGAAGGCGTGCGGTTGCGCGGCTAGGGCCTGCTCTCCTAGGCTCGGGGAATGACCCCGATCCTGATTCTCGCGGCCGGGCGGTCCTCACGGATGCGCGGCCGCGACAAGCATCTTGAAGAGATTGACGGAGTGCCGCTTCTGCGGCGGCTGGCGCTTGCCGCGCTCGAGCTTGGCGAGCCGGTTTTCGTGGCCTTGCCCGCCCTGCCCCACCCCCGCGCCGAAGCGCTGGCGGGGCTTGATGTGAGCTTGCTTGCCGTTCCCGAGGCCGAGGAGGGAATGTCGGGGACATTACGCGGCGCGGTGGCGCGGCTGCCGAAGGGTGCTGGATTCCTGCTGGTCCTTGGTGATCTGGCTGAGATTGGCGCAGTAGAGATGCGGGCAGTCACGGCAGCGCGGGCGGATGCCCCTGACAAGCTGATCTGGCGCGGCGCAACAGAAACAGGCGAGCCCGGTCATCCAATCCTTTTCGACGCCAGCCTGATCCCCCGCTTTGCCGAGCTTTCCGGCGACGGCGGCGGCGAGAGCCTTGTAAGACCTTTGCGTGCCCAGACCTGCCTCGTTCCTCTCCCCGGCCGGGTGGCCCGTGTCGACCTTGATACGCCGGAGGATTGGGATGCCTTCAGAAAGAAAACACCCCGGGCCTAAGGCGCCGGGGTGTCTTGGCCGCGCCCCCACCGGACCGGCCAACCGCACCCTCGCGGGCGCGGCGCTGCAAAGCTGTCAGATGAGAAGACGCGCCTCGTGTTTCTTTAACGAGCGGCGGGCGGCGGCATAGTTTCTGGTGCCGACCCGTGTCGCGAGTTCGGGGAAAAGCTCGAAAATTTCACTGCGCTGGCTGTTTCCTAGCCCCTTCAACGAATAGTCGCCCGGCTGAAAGCTCTCGGTCCACGAGCCGTTCGACAGAACAACCTCGTGATGTTCGCACATGAAATGGATGTAGGTCGTCTGCATCACATCAACCTGAAAGACCCCCTCGGCCCCAACAAGATGCTTGGCTGCGGCGAGAACTTCACGCTCTTCGAAATAAAGCTGGGTGAGATCCGAGGCCACCAGGACACGATGGTTGGGCGACAGGAGCATATCAGTCTCGGGCAGCCCCCCGCCAAGCGCGCCTGCCTTGATCAAAATCGGGCGCAGATGCGGTGCATGGACAAGATCCTTGCCGCCTATCGTCTTGGAACCAATCCAGGCAATTTCCTGGATCCCGTTGTCGCGGGTAATGACCTTGTCACCGACTTTGAGGCTCTCAACCGGGCGCTCACCCGCTGTCGTCGCGATGAGGGTGCCGGGGGTAAAGCAAGGGATGACCTTTTCAACGTCATGGAAGGCAACTGTGGAGCCATCCCTGAAGGTGACCATGCCGCTGTCAGTAGATCCTTCATCATAATTGATGGATCTAACGCCCATGCCCCGCAGGTCGAGGACATCGACGCCATCGTCACTGTCGAAACCGTGATCCTTCGGGCTCAAGACACTCTCCGTTTGTTTTTGGCAGAAGGCAAAGCTTCGCCATCGACGCAAAACGCCGCCGCCGAAATGGCGGAAATTACGATTTTTGCGCTGGCAAGCCGACGCAGACACTCTTGCGGTTCTACGGTGGCCGATCGGCCTTCGAACGAACCTGGCTGCCCCCACAGCCAGCCCCCGAATGAGGGGACGTTTCAAAAATAAAGGCAGGACTGTGGCTTAGGTAGCCAAAAATGACCGAATTGCGGCAACCCCAGCTTAGCGGGCCGCCGAAAACCCCAATAGCGAGAACTGGCGGACGCTGATTCCCTCTCTATTGTTTACGTTCGATTGACCTGCGAGCAGATTTGCTGCCTTGAACCGAACGACTATGGCTGAAAGCGTGAACAATGCTGCAAAATGGCGAAATTGCGGCAGACGGCGCGATCAAGAGGGTCTTGTTGCGGTTGTCGATGGGCATCTGTTGCCAGGATCATACCAATCACTGCGAAACCATCCGATTGGTCAGGTTTCGGGATTTTAACGCCCGACTCAGGGGATCTGGTGCCGGTGAAAGGACTCGAACCTTCACGGGGGGTTGCCCCGGCGGATTTTGAATCCGCTGCGTCTACCATTCCGCCACACCGGCCAGCGGCATTCCGTGTATCCGCCGCGCTCGGGGTCGTCAACGGCGATCCTGCGCGAACATTCACACGACTGCGAGTTGACGAAAGCGATACGAAGTGGCCTAAAGCCCCAAAGATCGAGGCAGGCATGATCCGCAAACTTTATGATTGGACAATATCGCTCGCCGCGCATCCCCGCGCGATCTGGGCGCTGGCGATCATCGCCTTTGTGGAAAGCTCGTTCTTTCCGATCCCGCCAGACGTTCTGATGATCCCGATGATCATAGCCGCGCCCACGCGGGCCTTCCGCATTGCGGCGGTGGCAACGGTTGCCTCGCTTCTTGGAGGCCTCTTTGGCTATGCCATCGGGGCGCTGCTGTTCGAGACCGTGGGTCAGCCGATCCTTGATTTCTATGGCAAGGCTGACGCTTTCGAAAGCTTCGCCATCCGCTACAACGACTGGGGCGCTTGGGCTGTCCTCATTGCAGGCGTCACGCCCTTTCCCTTCAAGGTCATCACCATCGCCTCGGGGGCGACCGGTCTTTCGCTTCCGGTTTTCATCGTCTCCGCGATTTTGGCCCGCGCGCTTAGGTTTTTCGTCGTGGCCGCGCTCTTGTGGAAGTTCGGCCCGCCCATCCGGGGCTTCATTGAAAGGCGTCTCGGATTGATGTTCGCGATCTTCTGCGTTCTCCTGCTCGGCGGCTTCTATCTCGTGAGGTATCTATGACCCGCAAGACCCTTGTCCTTTTGGCCGCAGGTGGTTCGGCCGCGCTTCTGATTGGCGCTTTCATCTTTCAGGCCCTCGGCTATCTGCCCTGCCAGATGTGCCTTTGGCAGCGCTGGCCCCACGGCGGGGCGATCCTTGCCGGAGGATTGGCGGTTTTGACAGGGGCGCGGCTTTTCATCGCTTTGGGCGGCCTGTCGGCGCTGACAACCGGCGCAATTGGCGCCTATCACGCGGGCGTTGAACAACATTGGTGGCCGGGGCCGTCGAGCTGCACCAGCTCGGGCGGCCTGACGGGCCTCAGCGGATCGGACCTTCTGGCGATGGACGGGCCGAAGCTCATCCTCTGTGACGAAATCAGCTGGCAGTTTCTCTGGCTGTCGATGCCCGCATGGAATGCGGTGTTTTCGCTCTTGCTCGTCGCCCTTTGGATTGCGGCTTGGAAAGCCAGCGACGCCTAGCGCCGCGCCGCGCGGCGGGTCGACAGCAACAGGTTGGTCTCGCTGCGCGTGACGCCCTCGAGGCGGCGAATTGCGAAAAGAACCTCGTCAAGATCCTCAAGGGTCTGAGTGCCGATCTCGACAATCAGATCCCACGTTCCATTGGTGGTGTGCACCGCGCTCACCTGCGCCATGCCGACAAGGCGCTGGATGATCTTCTCGGTGCCGCGCCCCTCGATCCCGAGCATCATCAGCCCGCGCACCGGGCTCGCGGCAATATCGCTGCGGGTCAGAACGGTATAGCCCGCGATGTCGCCCGTTTGCGCCAGCTTGGCCATCCGGCTGCGGACGGTCGTGCGGGTGACTTTCAGGTCGGCTGCCAGCTCCGACAGAGAGGCGCGGCCGTCGCGTTTCAGCGCGGCGAGAAGTTTCTGATCCAGATCGTCCATAATTCCTGTCCAAATCGAGCAATCAGGTTTCCTTTTGCACGTTTTGCCCGCTTCCACCAGACCCGATCCGAAAGGAGTATCTCAACATGACACAGACTCACATCATCCTGATTGGCGCCCCGGTCGATTGCGGCAAACGCCGCCGCGGTTGTCTCATGGGCCCCGACGCCTATCGCACCGCCGGTATCGCCGAGGCGATCACTGCCCTTGGCCACAAGGTTTCCGACCTTGGCAACCTTGCCCCCGAAGCGGTCACTGTGGGTCCACCGAAGAACCCGCTTGTTCACGCGCTGGCCGAGAATGTCGGCTGGACCCGCACCCTCAGCGCCGCCGCCCGAGACGCGGCGAAGAATGGGATGCCGATCTTCCTCGGTGGCGATCACGCCCTTTCGCTCGGCTCCGTTGCCGGTATGGCCGCCCACGCCAAGGACATGGGCCGCCCGCTCTTCGTGCTCTGGCTCGACGCTCATTCGGATTTCCACACCCCCGACACCACCGACAGCGGCAACCTGCACGGCACGCCTGTGGGTTATGTCACTGGTCGTTCCGGCTTTGAGGCCTTCCCGCCCCTGCCCGCCGTCGTTCCGGTCGAGAATGTCGGCATGATCGGCTTGCGATCCGTCGATGCCGCCGAGCGCGAGGCGCTTGAGGCAGGCGACGCAACCCTCGTGGATATGCGCACCATCGACGAGGTCGGCATCCGCAAGCCTCTGGCCGATTTCCTCGCCATGGTCGAGGCCGCAAACGGGATGCTGCACGTCTCGCTCGACGTGGATTTCCTCGATCCCTCGGTCGCCCCGGCGGTTGGCACCACCGTTCCCGGCGGCGCGACCGTGCGCGAGGGGCATCTCGTCATGGAAATGCTCTGCGATAGTGGCCTCGTGACCTCGCTCGACCTCGTCGAGCTCAACCCCTTCCTCGATGATCGCGGCAAGACGGCGAACCTGATGGTGGACCTCACCGCCTCGCTTCTTGGCCGCCGCATCTTTGACAGACCCACCCGGAGCCATTCATGACGCCCCCCTCCCGCCTCGCGCTCGTCCCTTTCGTGTCGGTCGCGCATATGATGGGCCTTGTCCATCACATCGGCCTTGAAGCGATGCTGCGCGATCTGGCGGGCGAGATCGAAGCCGATTTCCGCCGCTGGCCGCTTTTCGACAAGACGCCGCGCGTCGCCTCGCATTCGGAAGTGGGTGTGATCGAGCTGATGCCGACCTCGGATGGCGAGATGTATGGCTTCAAATACGTCAACGGCCACCCCAAGAACACCCGCGAGGGGCTTCAGACCGTCACAGCCTTTGGCCTTCTCGCGGATGTGCATACCGGCTATCCGGTGCTCTTGACGGAGATGACCATCCTCACCGCGCTGCGCACCGCCGCCATGTCGGCGCTGGCCGCCAAATATCTGGCCCCCAAGGGCGCAAAGACCATGGCGATGATCGGCAACGGCGCGCAGTCCGAGTTTCAGTGCATGGCCTTCAAGGCAATCTGCGGTATCGGGACGGTGCGCCTTTATGATATCGACCCCGCCGCCACCGCCAAATGCGCGCGCAATCTGGCGGGTTCGGGCCTGAAGGTCGTGAGTTGCGCTTCGGGCCAGGAGGCCATGGAAGGCGCCGAGATCATCACCACCTGCACCGCCGACAAGCAGAACGCGACGATCCTGACCGACAACATGGTGGGTGCGGGCGTCCACATCAACGCCATCGGCGGCGACTGCCCCGGCAAGACCGAGCTTCACGCCGATATCCTGCGCCGCTCGGATATCTTCGTGGAATACCCGCCCCAGACCCGCATCGAGGGCGAGATCCAGCAGCTGGACGACGATCATCCGGTGATCGAGCTGTGGCAGGTGATGACCGGCGACGCACCCGGCCGCACCGGCGACAGGCAGATCACACTTTTCGACAGTGTGGGCTTTGCCATCGAGGATTTTAGCGCGCTCCGCTATGTCCATTCCCGCATCAAAGGCACGCCGTTTTATACCGAACTTGACATGCTCGCCGACCCCGACGATCCCCGCGATCTTTTCGGGATGGTCCAGCGCGCCAAAAGCTGACGCGATATCATGGGGCTGGGCATAAAATCCGGCCCCATTGGCCTTTCTGGGCCTTATCCGATTGCACCCAATATCAGGGGTCTGGTATAGTCCAGAGACCTAAATATTGATCCCAGACGGATGACAGGCGGACAGTGTGAGCGATACCCCGGAAACCCCTGAAAACGCAGAAGAAACCGCGCCGAAGCGGCCCGAGTATCATGGCCCCTCCGTCTCGATCACCGACGAGCTGAAGACCTCCTACCTCGATTACGCCATGAGCGTGATCGTCAGCCGCGCGATTCCCGACCTGCGCGATGGCCTCAAACCGGTTCACCGCCGCATCCTTTATGCGATGCACGAGGTCGGCAACAGCCACGACAAACCCTATCGGAAATCGGCCCGTCCGGTGGGCGATGTCATGGGTAAATACCACCCCCACGGTGATAGCGCGATCTATGACGCGCTGGTGCGGATGGCGCAGGATTTCTCGATGTCGCTGCCGCTTCTGGATGGGCAAGGCAACTTCGGCTCGATGGACGGCGATAACGCCGCGGCCATGCGCTATACCGAAGTGCGGATGGACAAACCCGCCGCCTTCCTTCTGGCCGATATCGACAAGGAAACCGTCGATTTTCAGGACAACTATGATGGGAAAGACCGCGAGCCGACCGTCCTGCCCGCCCGTTTCCCCAATATGCTCGTCAATGGCGCGGGCGGTATTGCCGTGGGCATGGCGACGAATATTCCGCCGCACAACCTTGGCGAAGTGGTCGATGCCACTCTGGCGCTGATCGACAACCCGGATCTCTCCTCCGAAGACCTGATCGAATATGTTCCCGGCCCCGATTTCCCGACCGGCGGCCTGATGCTTGGCCGCTCCGGCGCCCGCAAAGCCTATCTCGAAGGGCGCGGCTCGGTCATCATCCGCGCCAAGACCCACGTCGAGGAATTGCGCAAGGATCGCTGGGCCATCGTCGTCGACGAGATCCCCTATCAGGTCAACAAGGCGACGATGATCGACAAGATCGCCGAAGCGGCCCGCGACAAGCGGATCGAAGGCATCGCCCATGTGCAGGACGAGAGCGACCGCAACGGCGTGCGCGTCGTGGTCGAGCTCAAGCGTGACGCGACCCCCGACGTGGTTCTGAACCAGCTTTACCGCTTCACCCCGATGCAGACCTCGTTCGGCTGCAATATGCTGGCGTTAAATGGCGGCCGGCCCGAGCAACTGACGCTCTACGGGTTCCTCTCGGCCTTCATCAGCTTCCGTGAAGAGGTTGTCGCCCGCCGCACCGCCTTTGAATTGCGCAAGGCCCGCGAGCGGAGCCATGTGCTGTGTGGTCTGGCCGTAGCTGTGACCAACGTCGACGAGGTTGTCGCGACGATCCGCTCCTCGGCCGATGCCGCTGACGCCCGCGAAAAGCTGATGACCCGCCGCTGGCCGGCAGGCGCGATTGTCGAATATCTCAAGCTGATCGACGATCCGTTGCACCCCGTGAACGAGGATGGCACTTATAACCTCTCCGAAGTTCAGGCCCGCGCGATCCTTGATCTGCGTCTCCAGCGCCTGACCCAGATCGGCGTTCAGGAAGTCACCGACGAATTGCAAGACCTCGCCGGCAAGATCAAGGAATACCTCGCGATCCTCGCCAGCCGCGAACGGATCATGGAGATCATCTCGACCGAGCTGCGCGAAGTGCGCGAGCAGTTTGCGGTGCCGCGCCGGACCGAGATTGTCGACTGGGCGGGCGATCTTGAAGACGAAGACCTGATCGAGCGCGAGGATATGGTCGTGACCGTGACCTCGGGCGGCTATATCAAGCGCACCGCTCTGGCCGAGTTCCGCTCGCAGCGGCGCGGCGGCAAGGGCCTCTCGTCGATGCAGACCAAGGAAGAGGACGTGGTCACCACGCTCTTTGTCGCCAACACCCATACCCAGCTTCTGTTCTTCACCACTGATGGCATGGCCTACAAGCTCAAGACCTGGCGCCTACCGCTGGCGGGGCGCACGGCAAAGGGCAAGGCGATCGTCAACATCCTGCCGATCCCGACGGGTGTTTCCATTGCCGCGATCATGCCGGTTGATCGTCCTGACGAGGAATGGGACGACCTGCAGATCGCCTTCGCCACCTCCGAGGGCGATGTGCGCCGCAATGCCCTGTCGGATTTCACCAATGTGATGCGCAACGGCAAGATCGCGATGAAACTGCCCGAAGGGGTTGAACTTGTGAACGCGCGCATCTGTTCGGAAGACGATGACATCATGCTCGTCACCGACTCGGGCCGCGCGATCCGCTTCTCCGTCACGGATGTGCGGGTCTTCAAGGGCCGCGATTCCACCGGTGTGCGCGGCATCCGCCTGCGCGGCGATGACAAGGTCGTCTCGATGGCCGTGATCCGGCATTTCGACGCGACCGCCGAAGAGCGCGCAGGCTATCTCAAGATGCGCCGCGCCATGGCGGGCGTGGCCGACGAGGCCGAGGCGGATGAGGACGAAGAGGCCGTGTTCGGCGCGATTTCGGCCGAGCGCTATGCCGAGATGTCGGCGGTCGAGAACCTGATCCTGACCATCACCGCCAAAGGCTCGGGCAAGCTTTCCTCGAGCCACGATTATCCGGTGCGCGGGCGCGGCGGCATGGGTGTCACGGCGATGGACAAGGCCATGCGGGGCGGCGATATCGTCTCCTCCTTCCCGGTCGAGATGGGCGACCAGATCATGCTGGTGACCTCGACCGGCCAGTCGATCCGCGTGCCGGTCGAAGGCATCAGCTTCCGATCGCGCAGCGCCGGCGGCGTCAAGGTCTTCGATACCGCCAAGGGCGAAGAGGTGGCCTCGGTCGCCTGGATCGCCGAACAGGCCGAGGACGAGGAATAGCCGGGGCCCTGCACCCCGGTTAACCCTTTCTCAAGATTTCCATTCAAATTCTCGGAAATTCCGGTGAAATGAGCTTGCCTGCGTCCTCGCGGGCCGCAGCCAGAACGGCGCATTTCTCACCGGAGTGACCCATGCTGCGACTGGCCCTTGTTTCCTTGTTTCTTCTGAATAGCGGCGCCTCGGCGCAGAGCAGCCTGATCGGCTTTGAAGGCGCAACGCTCGCGCTGGACAGCACCGGCTCGGCCGACCTTGCGGCGTCCTACCTGATTACCGCCCACCACGGTCTCCAGCTTGACGCCAGCGTTGATCCGGCCTCGGGCGGCTTGCTCGCCAGCGCGGGTGCGCATCTTTACCTCATCCCCGACAGCGACCGCCGCTATGGCGCTTTCGTTGAATTCAGCGATCTCGACAACGCCCCGATCTGGGCCATCGAAGCTGGGATCGAAGGCGTATGGGTGGGGGGGGACACAACCTTCGGCATTCGAGCAGGCGGTGGCCTCGCCCGCCCCGGTGCGCTCGACTATATCTTCGCGAGCGCCTCGTGGGAGCGCAGCCTGAGCGATACCTTCAGCTTTTCCGCCTCCACCACCGTGGCGGAGTTTGACGAGGCTAATATCTCGGCCATCGGGGCTCAGGCCGAAGTGGCCCTCAGCTATCAACCGCGCAACACCCCCTTTGTCGTCACGGTCGGCTATCGGGCCGATGCCCTGACCGGCTATGACACCCGCGCCTGCCTCTTCGTCGCGGCATCCTATACCTTCGGGCAGAAGCCGTCCTTCGCCTTTCCCGATCCCCTCGCCGGCCTCTGGTCGCGCGGGCTCGTCGGCAACTGATCCCTTTCCAACCGGCAGCAAAAGCCCTATGCGGGCTGCCATGAGCGAGACACTTCATATCGTCGGCGGCGGCATGGCCGGATCGGAAGCAGCCTGGCAGGCGGCCAATGCGGGTGTGCGCGTGGTGATCCACGAGATGCGCCCCAAGGTCGAGACCTTTGCCCACAAGACCGGCAACCTTGCCGAGATGGTCTGTTCCAACTCCTTCCGCTCGGACGACAGCGAACAGAACGCAGTGGGCCTTCTCCATTGGGAGATGCGGGCGGCCAAGGGGATCATCATGGAGATGGCGACCCGGCACCGCCTTCCGGCGGGCGGCGCTTTGGCGGTCGACCGTGATCCTTTCGCCGAATCGGTCACCGATGCGCTCGTAGCGCATCCAAAGGTTTCTGTGTCTTATGAAGAGGTTGCAGAGCTTCCCTCAACCGATAAATGGATATTTTCCACCGGCCCGCTGACCTCGCCCGCCTTGGGCCAGGCCATCCAAGCCGAGACCGGAGCCACCGCGCTCGCCTTTTTCGATGCCATTGCCCCCATCGTCTATTTCGACAGTGTCGATATGGACATGGCCTGGATGCAATCGCGCTATGACAAGGGCGAGACCGAGGAAGAACGGACGGCCTATCTCAATTGCCCGATGACCAAGCCGCAATATGAGGCCTTCATCGACGCGCTTCTCGTTGCCGACAAGACCGAGTTTCACGAGGGCGAGACAGCGGGCTATTTCGATGGTTGCCTGCCGATCGAGGTCATGGCCGAGCGCGGCCGAGAGACGCTGCGCTTTGGGCCGATGAAGCCCATCGGCCTGACCAACGCCCATGATCCGGAAAACAAGCCCTATGCCGTGGTGCAGCTGCGCCGCGACAATGCGCTTGGCACGCTCTACAACATCGTCGGCTTCCAGACCAAGATGAAGTATGGCGCGCAAGTCGATGTTTTTCGCAAGATTCCCGGTCTTGAGAAAGCGCAATTCGCGCGGCTCGGCGGGATTCACCGCAACACCTTCCTGAACTCGCCCACGCTCCTTGACGCGCAGATGCGCCTCAAATCCAAGCCCAATATCCGCTTCGCGGGCCAAGTCACGGGCGTTGAGGGCTATGTTGAATCCGCCGCCATGGGCCTTTTGGCGGGCCGGATGGCCGCCGCCGAAATCCTCGGGTGTGAATTGCCCCCCGTGCCACCGACCACTGCGATGGGTGCACTTGTGTCCCATATCACAGGCGGGGCTGTCGCCAAGACGTTCCAGCCGATGAACGTGAATTTCGGACTCTTCCCGCCGCTTGAAGACGCCCGCAGCGGCCGTCGTGGCCGGAAAGACCGCTATAAGGGCTATACCGACCGCGCCAAGGCCGATTGGCAGGCGTGGCTGGCGCAAAGCCCGCTGGACGGGCTCTGAAGCGGCCCGTTAGGCTGGCCCCATGATCACCCGCTTCGCGCCCTCGCCTACCGGCCCCCTGCACCTCGGCCATGCCTTTTCGGCGCTCGCGGCCTATGACATGGCCCGCGCGGCGGGCGGGCAGTTCCTGTTGCGGATCGAGGATATTGACCAGACCCGCGCGCGCACCGAATGGGAGGCGCAGATCTATGACGATCTGCACTGGCTCGGCATCGTTTGGCCCGAGCCGGTGATGCGGCAATCGACACGCGGCGCGGCCTATCGGGCGGTTCTGAAAGATCTGTTCCAAAACGGGTTTCTCTACGGCTGCGCCTGCAACCGACGCGATATCCTTGCGGCAGCCTCGGCCCCGCAGGAAGGCGTCGAGCCGCCCACCGGCCCTGATGGCATCCTCTATCCCGGCACCTGCCGAGGCACCGAGACAGCACTACTGCCCCCCGGCACGCCCGGCATCGCCCACCGGCTCGATATGGCCCGCGCAGCGATGGGCAGCTATGCCTTCACCGAAACCGGCGAAGGGCCAAATGGGGAAAGCGGCGAGATCACCTTCAGCGCCGAAGCTGCGGTGGCGCTCCTCGGCGATATCGTTCTCGCCCGGCGCGATGGCTTTGTGGCCTATCACCTCGCCGTGGTTCTAGACGATGCAGCGCAGGGGATCACCCATGTGGTGCGCGGGCAGGACTTGTTCGAGGCAACGCGGATTCACGTTGTTTTGCAAAGGCTTCTGGGGCTGCCCACGCCGATCTATCACCACCACCGCCTGATTCGCGACGAGGCGGGCAAGCGGCTTGCCAAGCGCGACGATGCCCGCGCCATTGCGAAATACCGCGAAGACGGGGCCAGCCCCGGCGATATCCGCCGTCTGGTCGGGCTCTAGACCGGGTCCGAGGTGATGGTCTCGGTGCCATCCTCGACGAGCGTATAGAAACAGGACCGCCGGTTGGTGTGGCAGGCGGGGCCGCTCTGGCGGACCTTCATCAGAAGGCAATCCCGGTCACAATCGACGCGCAGCTCGATCAGCTCCTGAATATGGCCGCTGGTCTCGCCCTTGGCCCAAAGCTCTTGCCGCGAGCGCGACCAATAGGTGACGCGGCCGGTCTCCAGCGTTTTCGCGAGCGAAGTGGCGTTCATCCAGGCCATCATCAGCACTTCACCGTTCCCGGCATCCTGAGCGATGGCGGGGATGAGGCCATTGGCATCAAACTTGAGCGTCGCCGGATCGAACTTGGGGCCAGACATCGGGCAAAACCTCTTTTGCATCCCTCGTGCCCGGCCTATGTAGGGCAGCGAAGGACAAAGGGCAAACTCGCGATGTCGACCGATACTGACCTCATCAAACTCTACTCGGCAAAGATCCTTGCCCTTGGCGCCGACATGCCTCGCACCGCGCGGCTAAAAGCGCCTGACGCCACCGTTCGCAGGCGCTCGCCGCTGTGCGGCTCGACCGTCACCGTCGATCTCGTCCTGAAGGACGACAAGATTGCCGACTATGGGCAAGACGTGAAGGCCTGTGCCTTGGGGCAAGCGGCGGCTTCGGTGATCGGCGCGGTCGTGGTCGGCCTGACGCCCGAGGATATACAGCGCGGGCGCGATCAGCTTGCGGCCATGTTGAAGGATGGCGGGCCGGTGCCCACTGCGCCTTTCGAGGGGCTCAAGGTTCTAGAGCCTGCGCGCGACTACAAGAACCGCCACGCCTCGATCCTGCTGACCTTTGACGCGATCCTCGAGGCGATTGCCGAGGCCCAACGCGCTTAAAAAAACCGCCGCGCATCCGGGACGGGATGGCGGCGGCAGGCAGAAGCCGGGTCTTGGGGCGCCGCACCGGTAGAGGCAAGGCCACCGGGGGGACAGGCTGAAAGCATCGCAGTTGGGACAGGACGATGCGGGCGCCTAGACCTCAGGCTCCGGGCAGATCAGAAAAACGACGGCAGCGTGAGGCTGACGTAAAGCAGCACGACAAGGGCGACAGCGCCGAGCGCATCGACGATCAGGGTATCGGCGGAACGTTCGATCGCGGATTTGATTTCTTTGGCCATGTTGCTTACCTCGACGCTTGCTTGTTGCTGATTTGTTCTCATGTTCTTAACCGCAAGTAAAGAACTTTATGAGAACATTTGTGAACAAATAAGCAAATGTCGGCCGTGAGGCGCCTAACCTACTGATATCAAACGGATCGCCTTGTCCTGCTCCATGAGCCAAAGAAGCGTGCGAGCCGCCTCGCCGCGGGGCGAGGTTAGCCCCGGATCATCGTGCAAGAGCTTTCGGGCATCCGACTGGGCCATCTGCATCAGCGGCGCTTGCCGTTCGAGATCGGCGATCCGGAACCGTGGCAGGCCCGATTGCGCCGTGCCGATCACATCGCCAGCCCCGCGCATGGCGAGGTCTTCCTCGGCGATCCGAAAGCCGTCTTCCGTCTCGCGCAGGATCTGAAGGCGCCGCCTGCCCCCTTCGGACAGCGGCTCCTGAAACATCAAAAGGCAGGTCGAAGCCGCCGAACCACGGCCAACCCGTCCGCGAAGCTGATGGAGTTGGGCCAGGCCAAAGCTCTCGGCCCGCTCGATCACCATGATCGAAGCGTTGGGCACATCGACCCCCACCTCGATCACCGTCGTCGCCACGAGAACGCCCGTCTCGCCTTTGGCGAAGGCCGCCATGGCGGCGTCTTTTTCGGCGGGGGGGAGCTGTCCGTGGACAAGCCCCACCACCCCCTCGCCAAGGGCCGCGCGCAGGCGTTTGAACCGTTCCTCGGCGGCGGTCATGTCCGAGGTCTCGGACTCCTCGACCAGTGGACAGACCCAGTAGGCCTGCTTGCCCTCCTGAACGGCGCGACGGAGCTTGCCGATCACCTCGTCCATCCGGTCGACCGAGACGAGTGCTGTCCGCACCGGTGTCCGCCCGGGCGGCTTTTCATCGAGAACAGACACATCCATATCGCCATACTGCGCCAGCGCCAGGCTGCGCGGGATCGGCGTGGCCGTCATCACCAAAACATCGACCGCCTGCCCCTTGGCGCCCAGCTCCATCCGCTGGGCCACGCCAAAGCGGTGCTGTTCGTCGATCACAGCAAGGCGCAGATCGTCGAACTCGACATCCTTCTGGAAGACCGCATGGGTGCCAACGAGGATGCCGATCTCGCCTCCGGCCAACGCCGCAAGTTTCGCGCTGCGTTCGGCCCCCTTGTCGCGCCCGGTCAGGATCTCGATGCGAACGCCCGCCGCCGCAGCCAACCCCTTCAGCCCGTCATAATGTTGTCGAGCCAAAATTTCGGTTGGAGCCATCATGACCCCCTGCCCGCCCGCCTCGACCGCCCGCAAAAGCGCCATCAGCGCCACGAGCGTCTTGCCCGAGCCCACATCGCCCTGCAAAAGCCGGTTCATCCGCGCTTCGCCAGCCATGTCGGCCGAGATCTCCTCGACAGCGCGGGTCTGTGCGCCCGTGGGCCTATAGGGCAGCGCAGCCAGAACCTTGGCCCGGAGCCGCCCGTCGCCCGCCGAAACCCGCCCCTTGCCGCGCCGGACAACCGCGCGGGCGAGCGCAAGTGTCAACTGGTGGGCGAAGAACTCGTCGTAGGCGAGGCGCTGGCGGGCCGGGAGATGCGGCGAGAGATCGGCAGTCGATTCAGGGGAATGAACTTGCCGCAAAGCCGCGCCCCAATCAGGCCAGCCTTCCCGCGCCTTCAACGCCGGATCAATCCATTCGGGCAATAGCGGCGCCATCCCCAATGTGCTGCGCGAGGCCTTGAACATGAGCTTTTGCGTGATGCCTGCGGTGAGCGGATAGACCGGTTCGAAAAGGGGCATATCCTCCGCCTCTTCTAGTGGCAGGATATGGTCGGGATGGGTCATCTGGGCGATACCGTCGAACATCTCGACCCTGCCTGACACAACACGCCGCTCGCCCACCGGCAAAAGCTTTTTCAGATACTCGGCACGGGCATGGAAGAACACGAGCTGAAACGAGGTTTTGGCATCGTTCACCGTGATCCGGTAGGGCCGCCCCTTGCCATGCGGTGGAAAATGCGCGGTCACGGTGATTTCGACCGTCGCGACGGCGGGCAACACGACCTCGTTGATCGAAGCGCGGCGGTGTCGGTCGATCCCGCTGTAGGGCAAAGTGAAAAGAACATCGCGCGGCTTTTCGACACCGAGGGCAACCATCAACTGCGCCGTTTTGGGCCCAACGCCGTCAAGCGCCTGAAGCCCGCCAAAGAGCGGCCAAAGGGCTTCGGGCCGGCCCTTCATGCCCCACCAATGAGCGCGAGCCAGCCGTCTTCGTCGATCGTTTCGATGCCCAGCTCTTCGGCCTTCTTGGCCTTCGATCCCGCCCCCGGCCCGGCAACAAGAAGATCGGTCTTGGCGCTCACGCTTCCGGCGACCTTCGCCCCAAGCGCTTCAGCGCGAGCTTTGGCTTCTGCGCGGCTCATCTTTTCAAGCGTGCCGGTAAAGACAATTGTCTTGCCCGCGACAGGGCTGTTTTCGGCCACCATTCGGCGGCTTTCCTGCACATCGAGTTGTGCCACGAGCCGATCAATCGAGGCGCGCTCTGCCTCTTGCTGCATCGTCGTCACGAGCGAGGCCGCCATAACACTTCCAACTCCGTCGATGCCGATGAGATCATCCCACTCTGGGCCCTCGCCGACACGCGCAGCTGTCATCGCGGCCTCGAAGGCGGGCCAGGTCTCATAGTGGGTGGCGATCATGGCCGAGCTGGTTTCCCCAAGGTGGCGGATGCCAAGCGCAAACAGGAGTTTGGCCAGCGGTATCTTGCGCCGTTCTTCGATGGCGGCAAAAAGCTTTTGGGCGCTTCGTTCCCCAAAACCATCGCGATTGGCCAGCTTTGAAAGGTTGGCCTGATCGCGCGCCGCGAGGGTGAAGATATCCGCAGGTTCGCGGATCGGCAGCAGATCATCGGCAAAGAACATCTCGATCTGCTTGGCGCCCAAGCCTTCGATATCAAAGGCGCCGCGGCTGACAAAATGTTTGAGCTTTTCAACCGCCTGCGCCGGACAGATCAGGCCGCCGGTGCAGCGATGGACGGCATCACCTGGCTCTCGTAAAGCCACAGATTGGCATTCGGGGCAGGTTTGGGGAAAGACATACGGGCGTGCTTCGGCAGGCCGCCTTGCAAGATCGACATCCTTGATCTTGGGGATCACATCGCCCGCACGATAGACCTGAACCCAATCGCCCAGGCGGATATCCCGCCCCTCGCGGATTGGCGCACCGTTGGAATCGCGTCCAGCGATATAGTCTTCGTTATGCAGCGTGGCATTGGAGACAACCACCCCGCCAACCGTGATCGGCCGAAGCCGCGCGACAGGGCTCAAAGCGCCGGTGCGGCCCACCTGAATGTCGATCGCCTCGAGAACTGTCCAGGCAAGTTCGGCGGGAAACTTATGGGCGATGGCCCAGCGAGGCGTGGTCGAGCGGAAGCCAAGCCGCTCTTGCAGGCGCAGATCGTCGACCTTGTAGACCACACCATCGATATCATAGCCCAGCGATGCCCGGCGCGTCTCAATATCGCGGTAGTGTCGCGCCAGGCCCGCTATGTCGTCAAACCTCTGGGTCAGTGGATTCGTCTGAAAGCCAAGCTCGGCAAGACGGTCGATCGCTCCCATTTGGGTGGTGGCAAGCGGCCCTGAGACCTCGCCCCACGCGTAGGCAAAGAACCGAAGCGGGCGGGCGCGGGTGATTTCGGCGTCCAACTGGCGCAGACTGCCGGCGGCGGCGTTTCGAGGGTTGGCAAAGGTCTTGCCGCCGGAGGCTTCTTGTCGGGCATTGAGCGCGGCGAAATCGGCGTGGCTCATATAGACCTCGCCCCGCACCTCCAGGATTGCTGGCGCGCCGGTGATTGTTTGTGGGATGTCTTTGATTGTCAGGGCGTTGGCGGTCACGTTCTCACCCACCTCGCCATCGCCGCGCGTGGCGGCCTGCACGAGCCGGCCGTTTTCATAGCGCAACGACAGCGACAGCCCGTCGATCTTGGGTTCGGCCGTATAGCCGAGTGGCGCATCGTCGGACAAACCAAGAAACCGGCGAATCCGCTGATCAAACTCGGTGACTTCCGCGTCGTCAAACGCATTTTCGAGGCTCAGCATCCGCACCGCATGGCGGACTTTGCCAAAGCCGTCCGAGCCTGCCGCGCCAACCTGCTCACTTGGGCTGTCAGGGCGTTTGAGTTCGGGAAACCGTTTCTCGATCTCGACGTTTCGCCGTTTCAGGGCGTCATAGGCAGCGTCGGAAATTTCCGGCGCATCCTCGGTGTGATAGGCACGGTTCGCAGCCGCAAGCGCACGGGCGAGGCGGTCCAGTTCTGCTTGGGCTTGCACAACCGACAACTGACCAACAGCCATATCAGCCGCAGCGCCTGATCCCATTGACTTGTCTTGTTCCGTCTCGCGCACGTCGTCCCCGAAAGTCGCTGAACCCGTTCCAGACGACTCTTAGGCGGCGATCTGTTCCGCGTCCAGCCTCAGGCGCCGACGGCCAGCCGTTCGGCTTGTCTGCCCTTTTCGGGATCTCTCAGGACGTAACCTCTGCCCCAGACTGTTTCGATGTGGTTTTCCCCGCCGGTCGCTTCCGAAAGTTTCTTTCGAAGCTTGCAGATGAACACATCGATGATCTTCAACTCTGGTTCGTCCATTCCCCCATAGAGATGGTTGAGAAACATTTCCTTGGTCAGGGTGGTGCCCTTCCTCAGGCTTAGGAGCTCCAGCATCTGGTATTCCTTGCCGGTCAAATGCACAGGCATCCCGCCGACATCGACGGTTTTGGCATCGAGATTGACCGAGATCCGGCCCGTATTGATGATGGATTGGGAATGCCCTTTCGAGCGCCGGATGATCGCATGAATCCGCGCAACCAACTCGTCGCGGTGAAACGGCTTGGTCATATAGTCATCCGCCCCAAAGCCAAATCCGCGCAACTTGCTTTCCGTCCCGCTCTCGCCGGTCAAGATCAGGATCGGTGTCTCGACCCGCGCCATCCGCAGTTGCCGCAAAACCTCATGCCCGCTCATGTCCGGCAAATGAAGGTCAAGGAGGATCAGATCATAGTCATAGAGCTTGGCCAGATCGATCCCCTCTTCGCCAAGGTCCGTCGCATAGACGTTGAGATTGGCATGGGTCAGCATCATTTCGATGCTTTTCGATGTTGTCGGATCATCCTCCACCAACAAGATGCGCATATTCGGGCCTCCGCACAGTAACGTTGCGTTCAGGATAGAGCGACATTGGTTAATCACCCGTTACCGTAGCGAAATTCTCCGCATTGACAATCTAGGGTTGTCTATATTTTTGGATGGCTGTTGTTTTAAGCGCATCTTCTCCGTGCTCGGCGACGGCACGCACCCACGCCATGAACTCGTCTTCTGAAAGACCATAGGCCTCAAGCGCGTCTTCGATCTCGATCAGCCCGTGCGCCACAGCTCTGACAACCGCGGCTTTCCTTGAGGCCACCCAGCGCTTGGTGTCGACCGCAGGCAAATCAGCAAGGCTCATCAATGTTCCGTCAGGCAACCGCACCGAGCGCGGCCCCTTTGCTTTCTTGATATACATTTCACACCCCAGTGTTCCCACGATGCAGAAACTGGGGGTCGGGATTTAAAGACCGGTGAAACCACCTCTTGAGAGTGCTTCGTATTTTCCTATATTCCGGCAGACCTCAGTAACCCGCCGGAAACACATGCCCACCCCGCACCCGATCAACTCGCTTGGCTTTGCCAAGCCGCCCAGCGAGACGCGCGTCGTCGTCGCAATGTCGGGCGGCGTGGACAGCTCGGTCGTGGCCGCGCAGCTCGCTGAAGAGGGCTATGACGTCGTGGGCGTGACCCTCCAGCTCTACGACCACGGGGCCGCGCTGGCCAAGAAGGGCGCCTGCTGTGCAGGGCAGGATATCCACGATGCCCGCCGTGTGGCCGAGGCGATGGGCTTTCCCCATTACGTCCTCGACTATGAGAATATCTTCAAGGACGCGGTGATCGACGAGTTTGCCGACAGCTATCTCGCGGGTGCCACGCCCGTGCCCTGCATCCGCTGCAACGAGCGGGTGAAGTTCAAGGATCTTCTGGCAACCGCCCGCGATCTCGACGCCGATTGCATGGCCACCGGCCATTACATCCAGCGCAAACTCGGCGCGGGGCCGGAATTGCATTGCGCGGCGGATGCAAACCGCGACCAGAGCTATTTCCTCTTCTCGACCACGCCTGAACAGCTCGAGTTTCTGCGCTTTCCCTTGGGCCACCTGCCCTCGAAGGATGCGACCCGCAAGCTTGCCGCCAAATACGGGCTCGCCGTGGCCGACAAGCCCGACAGTCAGGACATCTGCTTTGTGCCCAATGGCAATTACGCCTCGGTGATCGAAAAGCTGCGCCCCGGCGCGGCGGAGCCGGGCGAGATTGTCGATACCGAAGGCAACGTTCTGGGCACCCATCGCGGCGTGATCCACTACACCATCGGCCAACGCCGAGGCCTTGGCATCGGCGGGCTCGCCGATCCGCTCTATGTGGTGCGGCTCGATGTGGACAAGCGGCAGGTCGTCGTCGGCCCGAAAGACCTATTGGCAACGCGGACGATCCCCGTGCGCGAGATCAACTGGCTGGGCGATGGCGCCTTCAGCAATAAGGCAGAGCGAGAGATTTCCGTGAAGGTCCGCTCGACCCGTCCGCCTGTGCCCGCAATTCTGCGGCCGATCTCGGAAACCGAAGCCGAGGTGGAATTGCTGACCGCCGAGGAAGGCGTGAGCCCCGGTCAGGCCTGTGTGTTCTACGAGACCGGCGGCAGCCGCATCCTGGGCGGTGGCTGGATCTGGAAAGGCCGCTAGAGCCGCGCCAAGACGGCCTTGGCTGCGCGTAGGCCCGGCGGCTCACCACCCTGCCCCAGCCGCTCCATCGTCAGGCGCATGGCCTCTTTTTGGGCCTCGGGGTTTTGCAATACTTGCTCGAGGGCCTCTGCAATGGCCCCGGGGCGGCATTCACTGCCAATAAACTCGGGGATTGTCCGGGTGTCGCTGACAAGGTTCACAAGCGTCACCGTATCGATGAGCAGCTTCTTCTTGATGATCCTGCGGCTCAGCCAGTTCATGTCATAGGCGATCACCATCGGCGTGCCGGAAGCCGCAAGCTCAAGCGACACTGTCCCAGAAGCCGCAAGCGCCACATCCGCGGCGCGGAAGGCGGCAAGTTTGGCGCCCGAAAAACCGCTCTCGCGTGTGGGATCGACAAGCACAGGCCGCACCGGCCAATGTGCGGTCAACTTGCGCACCAAACCCGCGACAGGCGCGGCGCAGGGCACGATCACCCGCATATCGGGGTGGTTATCCTGGAGTTTTGAAAGCGCCGAGCCAAAGGTTCCGGCAAGGCGCGAGACCTCACTTCGCCGCGAGCCAGGAAGCGCCAGAACCAGCGGGCCATTCTTCATACCCAATACGGTTCGCAGCGAGATTGCCTCTTCTTCCGTGCCGATCTTTTCGGCCACGACGGGATGGCCTACAAAATCGCACTCCATCCCCGCCTTTTCCATATAGGGGGGCTCAAAGGGGAAGAGAGAGAGCACATGGTCGATGAATTTCGCCATCCGCTCGGCCCGCTCCGGGCGCCAGGCCCAGACCGTCGGGGCGACATAGTGGACCGTTCGAATTTCGGGATTCCGTTCCTTGACCGCCGCAGCAACGCGCAGGCAGAAATCAGGGCTGTCGATGGTGATCAGAACATCCGGGGGATTGGCAAGGATTGCTTCGGTCAGCTCGCGAATTCGACGTTTGAGATGAAAATACTTGGGCAGGATCTCGACGATCCCCATGAGCGACAGCTCGTCCATCGCAAACAGGCTCCGCAGGCCCTGTTCTCGCATCTTGGGACCCCCAACACCGTCGAAGCTCAGCTCCGCCACTTGTGAGCGCAGCCCCGCCATAAGCGCGCCGCCTAACTTGTCGCCCGAGACCTCACCCGCGATGATAAAGATCCGCATCAAACGTCCCCCACCCAGACCGAGACGCCAAGCCGGTTGGCTTCGCCTCTCAAGTGGTCAACATCGAGGCACATCACCCCGCCCTCTTCAATCCAAATTCCGGTGATTCCCGCCCGCGAAGCCCCGATCACAGTCTCAGGACCGATGGCCGGAAGGTCGGCTCGCCGGTCCTGACCGATCTTGGGCGCTTTGCAAAATACTGCTCCTTGCGCCTTGGGCGGGTCCGAGAGCGACTTGAGCATAAAGTCTGTTCCCAGACTTGCCTCCATCGCCAGAACTTGGCCGCCCCGAACAACGCAGGCCTGACCAATATCCGCAGGAGCAAGATCATCGAGGTGTGCCTTGCCGCTCTTGGCATCGTCCTTCTGGGCATAGCTGGGAGATGGGCCGGCAAGAGCCCCCTTTCGTGGCAACAGATCGGGGGCGATTTCATGCGCCGCCACGACCGTAAATCCGAACTCTTCAAGGATAGCGATGAGCGCTCGCAAGGTTCCATCGTCGCCCATCTTCATTGCGGCCCCAATGCGGGCAAAGAGGGGGGCGGTCGCTTGATCTATTTCGGCGGGATCAATCTCTGGCCTCAGAACCTTGCCTGCTAGGCAGACCTCTTCGACCCCACGCAGCCGAAGCTCGGACAGAAGTGTTCCCAAATGCTCGAGGCGAAAGGCGATCTGTTCGAGCCCACCTGGAACCTGAGGTTCGAAACCCGCCATGAAGCAGATAATCGGCAGCTCACCTTTTTTCCCTAGCGCCTCGACGAGGAGACCGGGCAAAGCGCCAGTGCCTGCAAAGAGCGCCAGCATCGGTTCAGCTCGGGGTCAGGAAGCTACGGTCTGATTCTCCCAAGATGAAATCGACCATTTCCTGAACATATGTGCTGTCCACCTCAGCTTTCAGCCGCTTGGCCCTGTCGTGGAAAGTCCCCTCACCATCCCGAAGCATCTGGAAAGCTGCCCGTAGTGCCGTGATATCGGCGCGTTCGACCCCACGCCGCTTGAGGCCCACTAGGTTGAGGCCGTCGAGAACGCCGCGTGGTCCTTGCACGAGGCCGTGCGGTATGACGTCATTCGTCACCATCGACAAAGCGCCGATAATCGCGCCCCGTCCGATCCGAACCCACTGATGTATGCCGCATAGCCCACCGATGATCACGTCGTCCTCGATGATGCAGTGTCCGGCTACGGCCGAGTTATTCACGATGATCACCCGGTCTCCGATTTGTGCGTCATGAGCGACGTGGCAGCCGGCCATCAAAAGACAATCATTGCCGATCCGGGTTTCGCCGCCGCCACCGGCTGTGCCGGTGTTGATCGTGACGTGCTCGCGGATGCGATTGCGCGCGCCGATGCGAAGGCGCGTCTTTTCGCCCGCGAATTTGAGATCCTGCGGCACCTCGCCGACCACGGCGAAGGAGAAGAGTGTCGACCCCTCACCAACCTGCGTATCGCCGGTGATGACGACATGGCTCCTGAGGGTCACATTGTCTCCGAGGACGACCTCGGGACCGACCACACAGAATGGCCCAACGACACATCCGGCGCCGATGACGGCGCCCTCTTCGATCACCGCAGAAGGGTGAATATCGGGTGTCATCAGCCTTTTAGATCCATCATTGCGGTGAACTCCGCCTCGGCGGCCAGTTCGCCATCAACCGTCGCGACACCCTTGAACCGCCAGACCTTGCCGCCCGGCTTGCCGCGCGTTGTCTGAAGTTCCATCCGCAGCTGATCACCGGGGACAACCTTGCGGCGGAATTTGCAGTTGTCGATTGCCATGAAATAGATGAGGAAGTTGCCATCGACGAGGCCGAGGCTCGCGCCGACCATAACGCCTGCCGTCTGCGCCATCGCCTCCACGATGGTCACGCCTGGCATGATCGGATTGCCGGGGAAATGGCCCTGAAAATGCGGCTCGTTCATTGTCACGTTCTTGAGCCCAACGGCAGATTCGGTTCCGTTGATTTGTTCAACACGGTCTACGAGCAAGAACGGGTAACGATGCGGCAGGATTCTCTGGATCAGATGAATATCAGCGGTCGTGATGGGCTCGGACATGGGCATTCTCCCTATTCAATAGCCCAGACGGGGCCTTCATCCGACCACTAGCAACTCGGCCCCTTCGCGGCAAGCTCGCCCGTGCTAGTTGGTGGCCGGAGTGGCTGCGGTTCCATCGCCAAGGCTTTGGTCGATCGCTGCAATTGCTGCCTCGGTGATATCGATCAGATCGGCCTGCATGACGATATTGCGCCGGTCTATAATCACCACCGCGCCGCGCGAGATCATGATGTCGGCCAAGACGACTTGCACGGCCGACAAGAATTCGTCCCTGCCACGGCTCAAACTCGTCTGGAGCGCTTGTTCCTTTTCGTCCTGCCCTTGTCGGACCGTCTGCACCTTGGCATCGAAGGCGTCAGCCTCGACCCGAAAATCAGCCGGATCCATCGTCGGGCGGCGCTCTGTCAAGCTCCGCTCTTCGGCTTGCAGCTCCTCGGCGAATTTTCGATTTTCAGTTTCCAGCGCCTTGGCCTGAAGGTCGATATCGGCGCGGATGCGCTGGCCGTAGAGGGTTTGCACAAACAGCTGATCAAGATTGATCGTCAGGATCAGGCTGCGAAACTCGGTCGCCGGCGTGCTTGTGCTATCTTGCGCGACAGCCTGCCCTCCGAAGAGGGCAAGCAATCCTAGGCAGACAGCGACCCCGAGTTTCCGCATCAGAACGACGTGGCGATGGTCAGGTCGAAGGATTTGGGCCGGTCATAGCTTTCGGACATAAGCGGCTGCATGAAGTTGAACCGCAACGGGCCAATCGGTGTTTTCCAGAACAACGACAGACCGGCCACTGCGCGGGGTGTGAAGTCGTTATAGAGAACGTCCGATACATCGGAGAGACCCGTATCCCAAAGCGACCCGTAGTCGATGAAAGCACCGCCGTGCATCCCAAACTCGGTGGGAAGGCCAATCGGGAACTCGGTCTCGAGGCGAACCACGGCATAGGTATTGCCGCCGAGCGCATCATTTTCCCCGTCGCCGGTGTAGCGCGGGCCAAATCCGCCGGGCTCAAAGCCGCGCATGATGCCGCTGTTCATGAAATAGCGGTCGGTGATCCGGCTCGCGCCTTCGAGGAAGTAGAGGTAGCCGCCCTCAAGCGTAGCGCGCAGCGTCACTTCCTCATTCATGATCTTGGTCTCAGCCGCGAGTGTGGCTGTGTTCTTCAGGAAGGTTGCTTCACCAAACGCATATTCCTGTCCGAAGCGAAGCAAGACCCCTGCGTTCGGGTAAAGCCCGGTGCGACGGTTATCCCATGTGTAGGTGTAGCCAACGGAATTCGTCCAGCGCCCACCGGCAGCGGCATCCTCAAGAATTGGCTGCGAGTTGGTGGAAACATTCGACAAGAGCGAATAGTCGATCGAGTAGCTGACGCCCAGACGTCCATTTTCGCTCACGGGGAAGCTCAACGACGGCGAGAAACCAAAGCTCGTCGTGTCATAGAGCGCTGCCTCGTTATCGGTGGTCTTATAGCCCGACCGCAGACCAAGCCTCAGATCACGACCCAGAAGATAGGGCTCGGTGAAATTGAACGTCAGGATCCGATTGGTTGCCGCAGTTGAAATCTGGAAATCAAGCGCCTGCCCCCGGCCGAGGAAATTCCGCTCGCTATAGCTCGCGAGCAAGCTAAAGCCGGTGTCGGTGTTGTAGTTCGCACCGAAGGTGAGCGATCCGGTCGGAACCTCGGTCACAGCCACATCGACAATCACCTGCTCGCTGGAAGACCCAGCTCGCGTGCCGACCTCGGCATTCGAGAAGAACCCAAGCGCACGGATGCGCGAAGCGCTTTCACGGATCGAGCGGGGGTTGAGTGGATCGCCCTCAACAAGGGTGAACTGGTTGCGGACAACGCGGTCGAGCGTTGTTGTATTGCCGGTGATATCGATGCGCTCGACGAAGACGCGCGGTCCACGCACCAGCGCGTAGTCAAGATCGAGCTTTAGCTCGCGATCACGGCGGGTGATTTGCGGATCGGCCTGAATGAATTGCAGGCCGAGCTGATTGGCGCGGAACTCGAGGCGCGCAATATCGTTCTCGATCCGCAGCGGCGAATAGGTCTGCCCGTCCTTGGTCCGAACGATGCCCTCAAACTCGGCCAGATCAACATCCGGTAGATCAGAGGTAACCTTAACCTCGCCAAATTCGTATTTCTGCCCCTCTTGGACATTGAACGTGATGAGATAGGCATCTCGCTCACGCGTGAGTTCAACATCAACAGACTGAATCTCGAAATCGACAAATCCGCGCGAGCGATAGAACTCGGTCAACACCTGTTTGTCGAAATCGATCCGGTCGGCAACAAAGGTATCGCGGCTGATGATCGCCCGCAAAAGGCCTGCCTGCTTGGTCTCGAGGACGCCACGAAGACGATAATCTGAGAAGCTGCGGTTGCCAACAAAGCCAATCCGCGAAATCTCGGTCACGCCACCTTCGAAGATCTCGAACACAAGATCGACGCGGTTGTCGCTGCGACGGATAACGCGCGGGGTGATAGTTGCGCTGATCCGGCCCTTGTCGGCATAGAGCTGGACAATCGCGCCAACATCGCGCTCGACCTGGCTCGGGCTAAAAACATGGCGTGGCATCGATTGGATCGCAGACCGAAGATCATCGTCCTTGATCTTGGAATTGCCCTCGAAGGAGATGACGCTAATGGTCGGAAGCTCGACAACCGTGACGATCAGCGTTGATCCGCTCACGCGCGCATCAACCGACTCGAAAAGTCCAGTTTCGCGCACGGCCTGAACCGCATCATTAAGGGTCGCCGCGCTGACAGATTGCCCCGACGAAAGGCCGAGATAGGTCAGGATCGTCTGGGTTTCGATCCTCTGATTCCCCTGAACAGATACCCCGGAGAAGCTATAGCTCTGTGCCGCAGCTGGCAAAGCGCTCAGGCCTAGCAGGGCAGCGAGAAAAAAAGCCCTGAAAACAGTGAAAAGCCGCGCGGCAGCGCTTGTGGCAAGGTCGCTCATAAGATTAGCCAGTTTTATATCCCCAGACACCTAGGGAGTATCGGGATTACCGGGCCTTGTCAAAAACACAAACGCGCCCCGGAGGGCGCGTTTTGTTGATTTTGCGAAACTTTGCGGATCCGGCTCAGATTGAGCCGAGAAAAGCCGCAAGTCCCAGCGCGCCAAGAATGGCGCCAACGAACAAAAGCCGGTCCAGGTTAAGTCCGATCAAATAGGACAATCCACGATATCCGGAGTTGAGTGTCTGCATGATCCTGCCCCAATAACGATTTCAGCCGTTGCAGAGTCTCGCAGGATTGCGGCCAAAAAACGGCGAATTCAGGGAACCTCAGGGGCAGAGCCCCGGAACAGTGTCGTTCGCCAAGGCGAGGAACATCATCGTCAGGATAAGGGCCAACCCGATCATCGTCAGAACCCGCAAAGCGGCGTCCGATGGCTTGCGTCCGCTCACAGCCTCATAGGCATGAAAGACAAGGTGGCCGCCGTCGAGGATCGGGATCGGGAAAAGATTCAAAAGGCCGATCGCGGTCGAGAGAAGGCCCAAGAACTGAATATAGGCCCCGATTCCCTGGGCGGCCATTTCGCCCGACGTCTGGGCAATGCCGACGGGGCTAGAAAGATTGCAGGTCGAAATCTCTCCGGTGAGCATATGCCACATCCCCGAGACAGAAACCTTTGCGATGTACCAGAGCTGCCCCCAAGCATAGCGGACGGTCGTCGCGATATCCGGAGAAGAGGTTTGCGGCTCGAAGAAAAGCCCCCCCGAAAGGCCAATCAGCCACCGCGTCTCAAAATCACCGTCCCGCAGCGGAAGGTCGACACGGCGCGGGGCGATATCAAAGCTCAAGGTCTCGCCTTGCCGCCAGACCTCAAAGGTCATCGCCCGCCCGTCAGAGGCGGCAACGATGTCCATCATCTGCGAAAATGCGAAAACCGGTGTCCCGTCGATTGCGGTGATCACATCGTCAGCCAAAAGCCCCGCCTCGCGCGCCGGGCTGTCTGTGCTGACAGCGCGCGCCAAGGTCGGCTCAGGATAGGGGCCTCGCACCACAATCTCTTCGCCCGCCCGCATCACCCGGTAGTCAACAGACGGAACCATCCCAAGCTTGTCCGTTGCCGCGACAACGTCGGCCATCGTTGGGGTTTCTACGCCACCAATGGCAAGTATCTGGTCGCCTGTTTCGAGCTCCTGTTCATAGGTGTCCGGCAAATCCGGGACCGAGGCCAGAGTGAGCGGGTCGGTCGCAACACCGATAGACAGCACTGCCCAAGCAAAGACGAGAAATGCGAAAATGAAATTGAAGGCCGGACCGGAAGCGACCGTCAGAGCGCGGGCCCAGACCGGCGCGCCGGCCATGCTGTCTCTGGACGCTTTCGCACCGGTATCGGCCCCCATCGAAGCGGCGTTGCTGTCACCTTTGAATTTCACATAGCCGCCAAGCGGGACCAGTGCGATCTGCCAAACCGTTCCCCTGCGATCGACACGTCGCCACAGAACCGGCCCAAAACCGATCGAGAAAACATCCGCCTTGATCCCGCTCCAGCGCCCCGCGAGGTAGTGGCCCATTTCATGCACAAACACGATCACCATCAAGGCGACCACAAAGGACAGAAGGGTTAGACCGGTAGAGCTGAATTGAGGTAAAAGGCTCGTCATAGGGTTTCTTAGGCTGAAATTGCAATGAGTTCCGACGCACGACGGCGCGCAAGTCGGTCGGTTTCGAGAATATCGTCAAGGCTATTTGCGGCGCGGTTCAGGCCATCCGAAGACCACATCTTGTCGAGCACATCTTCGACAAACGCCGCCATATCCACAAACCCGATCCGCCCGGCGATGAAAGCATCGAGGGCGATTTCCTTGGCGGCGTTGAAGGCCGCGCCGCTTTGCCCTCCGGCCTTCATGACCGACTGCGCGAGGCGCAGAGCCGGATAGCGCTCGGGGTCCGGGGCTCGGAAGGTCAATGTTCCGATCTTGGCCAGATCCAGCCGTGCAACAGGCAATTCCCGCCGCTCGGGCCAATTCAGGGCGAAGCCAATGGCATGACGCATATCAGAGGCCCCGACATGGGCCATGAGCGCTCCGTCACGGAAGCCAACCAGAGCATGAACAAGGCTTTCTGGATGGATCACTACCTCTATCTGCGAGGGGTCGACCCCAAAGAACTCGCGGGTTTCGATCAATTCGAGCGCCTTGTTGAACATAGACGCGGAATCGATGGTGATCCGCTGGCCCATCGCCCAATTGGGGTGGGTCGAGGCATCGGCAACTGTGGCACGGGCGAGCCGTTCGATTGGCCAATCGCGCAGAGCGCCGCCCGAAGCTGTGATAATGATGCGTTCAACCGCTCCGATATCCTCGCCGACGAGCGCCTGAAAGACGGCAGAGTGCTCACTATCGACCGGCAAGATACGCGCGTTGTGGGCACGCGTAGCCGCCATGACCAAGGGCCCCGCGGCAACGAGTGTTTCCTTGTTGGCCAGCGCCAGAGTGGCCCCCTGCCGGATCGCTTCCATGCCCGGTACGAGCCCCGCCGCACCGACAATGGCCGACATGATCCAATCTGCCGGACGGCTGGCCGCTTCGGCCACAGCCGCATCCCCTGCCGCGGCTTCGATGCCAGTTCCAGCGAGCCTGTCTTTGAGGGCACCGAAAAGCGCTGGTTCGCAGGTCACAGCCTGCTTTGCGCCGAGCTCGATGGCATCGCGGGCAAGTTGATCGACGTTCCTGCCACCCGTGAGCGCAACGACGTCGTAGTTCGCAATATCACGCCGGATCAGATCAATCGTGCTTTGGCCAATGCTGCCAGTTGCGCCTAGAATGGAGATCCGCTTCACAAAAGGCCTCCGTCTTTCAGCACCTCAACCGCAAAGAGGAACAAGGCTGCGCCGGTCAAAGCGTCGAACCGATCGAGCAGACCCCCATGGCCGGGGATAAGGTTTGAGCTGTCCTTGATACCTGCAAAGCGCTTGATCGCACTTTCGGCGATATCCCCCATCTGGCCGGCAAACGCGGCAAGCACCGACAGGACGATCACAGAGGCACCGCCCCCGAGCGGCCCTTCAAAACCGTAGCCCGCAAACACGGCCCCCACGACCCCGGCTCCGATCCAGCCCGCTATTGTTCCGCTCCAAGTCTTTTTCGGGCTCACTCGCGGCCAGAATTTCGGCCCACCGACAATCCTGCCCGCGAAATATCCAAGGATGTCGGACGCCACGACAATCAGAACAACCCAAAGAAGCCCGATGATGCCATCGGCCCGCGTGGCCAGAAACCAAAGGATCGCGGCGGCAACGGCCAAACTATAGCCGGCAAAGATCCATCTGCCCCGCGCCACGAGGAAAGCTCCAATCACAGGCACGACCACCAGGACGAGAGAGCCCAACCCCAATGACCACCCCTGCCCGACAGCCATCGCTCCGGCCGCCAACACGCCCATTATTTCAGGTCGCGGCGCCCCGAGCATCCGCGCGAGTTCCCAGATCATCCCGCCACTGACGATGACGGCAAGAAGGGAGAACCAGAAGCCGCCCAGCCAAAGCGCCGCTCCGCCGATCACGATCATGCCGATCGCGGACAAGACCCTTGGAGCCAGATCGCCCCATTTTCCAGAAACCGCCATATCAGGCCTTCACCGCGCCGAACCGCCGGTCGCGGGTCGCATAGTTTCCGACGATCCTGCCAAACTCTTCAGCGGTGAAATCCGGCCAGAGCGTATCAACAAATTCGTATTCGGAATAGGCCGACTGCCAGAGAAGGAAATTCGAAATCCGGGCCTCGCCCGAGGTGCGGATCACGAGGTCGGGGTCGGGCAACACATGGGTGTCGAGGAACCGCGCCAGCGTTTCGGCATCGACATCCTCAGGTTGAAGCCGTCCTGCCTGAACCTCGAAGGCCATCCGCTTGGCCGCGCGCGTAACCTCGTCGCGGCCGCCGTAATTGATGGCGATGGTCAGATGAATGAGATCGTTGTGTGCGGTCAGAAGCTCGAGCTCGTCCATCAGCGCGACGAGCTTGTCCTCGAGTTTCACGCGATCCCCGATAAACCGAACCCGTACGCCCGCCTCGACCAGCGCGCGCTGCTCTTTCTCGATGTAGCGGCGGAAGAGCTTCATCAGACCCGCAACCTCGGTCTGGGTGCGCTTCCAGTTCTCGGTCGAAAAGGCAAAAACGGTCAGGTATTTGACGCCAAGCGCCGGGCAGGCCTCGACGATCTCGCGCACCCGGCGGGCGCCCGCGTGGTGGCCAAACAAGCGGGGGCGGCCCCGCTTCTGCGCCCATCGGCCGTTCCCGTCCATGATGACGGCAACATGGCGCGGGCCTTTCGCCTCGGTTGTCTCGGCCATCTGGCCTCCAAACTGCGCAGGTCAGACCTGCATGATCTCGGCCTGCTTGGTCTCGAGGGTCTGATCGACGATCTTGATATACTTGTCGGTCAGTTCCTGAACCTCACCTTCCCAGAATTTCTGGTCGTCCTCCGACAGGCCGTCGGCCTTGGCCTTCTTGACCTGATCCATACCGTCGCGGCGCAGGTTGCGAATGGCAACGCGGGCGTGTTCGGCATAGTTGCCAGCGACCTTGGTCAGCTCGCGGCGGCGTTCTTCGTTCAGCTCGGGGATCGGCAGCATGATGATCGTGCCGTTGAGCTGCGGGTTGATCCCAAGACCAGACTCGCGGATCGCCTTCTCGACCTTGCCGACCATGCCCTTGTCCCAGACGTTGATGGTCACCATCCGCGGTTCGGGGACGTTGATCGTCCCGAGCTGGTTGATCGGGGTCATCTGGCCATAGGCATCGACCGAAATAGGCTCGAGCATCGAGCCAGAGGCTCGGCCGGTGCGGAGTGAGGCGAATTCCGTCCGCAGCGCGTGGATCGCGCCGTCCATCCGGCGCTGGAGATCATCAGTGTCGAGTTCGAATTCGTCAGCCATCTTGGTCGTCCCGGTCTTGCGAAAGTTGCGATCCTATAACGTCAACCGTGCACAGTTGTATAGGTGCCTTTGCCCGCCATGATGCCCTTGAACCCGCCCGGTTCGTCCAGCGAAAAGACGATGAGCGGCATTTTGTTGTCGCGGCAGAGCGCGATTGCGGAGGCATCCATCACCTTGAGATTCTTGGCCAGAACCTCGTCATAGCTGATCCGGTCAAATCGCTTGGCTTGCGCGTTCTTCTTGGGGTCGCTGTCATATATGCCGTCAACCTGCTTGCCCATGAAGATCGCCTCGCACGACATTTCCGTGGCGCGCAGCGCGGCGGCGGTGTCGGTGGTGAAATAGGGATTGCCGGTGCCGGCCGCAAAGATGCAGACCCGCTTCTTCTCGAGGTGGCGCACGGCGCGGCGGCGGATATAGGGCTCGCAGACCTGATCCATCGGAATGGCCGAGATCACGCGGGTGAAGACGCCCACAGCCTCGAGAGCCGACTGCATAGCCAGCGCGTTCATCACCGTGGCCAACATTCCCATATAATCGGCCGTGGTCCGCTCCATCCCCTGCGCCGAGCCCTGAAGCCCGCGGAAGATGTTGCCGCCGCCGATCACCATACAGATCTCGACGCCCATATCGTGAACCGACTTCACCTCCTGAGCGATCCGCTCGACCGTTGGCGGATGCAGACCAAACCCCTGATCCCCCATTAGGGCCTCGCCCGAGATCTTGAGCATCACGCGTTTGAAGGTCGTCTGGTCACTGTCGCTCATCCGCGGGTCTCTCTTTTTGCTGGGAGTCTTTCGTTGCGCGGCAAAATGTCGGAAAAGAGCGGCGTGTTCAATGCCAAGCGCGCCGGAAAATGCAACCCAAGCGCGCGACCGCCAGACGAAGGCCTGCTCGTGATCGACCCAAAGAACATCCCTGTCGACAAACCTGTGCTCATCGCCGGGCCGACCGCTTCGGGAAAATCGGCGCTGGCGCTGGCGATCGCGGCCGAGAGCGGCGGCATCATCATCAATGCCGATGCGCTTCAGGTCTTTGATGGCTGGCGCATCCTGACCGCGCGGCCCAGCCCGGATGAGCTGTCGATCGCGCCACACGCTCTTTATGGTCACGTCCCTTTTGATGCCCTCTATTCCGTGGGCCATTGGCTGCGGGATGTGGAAGGGCTTTTGCGCGGGCCTGACCGGCCGATCATCGTCGGCGGGACAGGGCTCTATTTCCGAGCGCTTACCGAGGGCTTGGCAGAGATCCCGCCAACACCGTCCGAAGTGAGGCTGGAAGCGGATAGCCTTCCCCTACCCGACCTGATCACCGGCCTTGATCCTCGGACACGAGACGCCCTCGACCTCAACAACCGTGCCCGTGTTCAGCGTGCCTGGGAAGTGCTCCGGGCGACCGGGCGGGGCATAGCCGACTGGCAAGCCGACACGCCCGCCCCGCTTCTAGCGCTTGGATCCACGGTCCCCCTCGTCATGCAGGTCGGCACCGATTGGCTCAACGACCGCATCGCCCGCCGGTTTGACCAGATGCTTTCGATGGGCGCGCTTGACGAGGCGCGGGCCATGCTGCCGCATTGGGATCCGGCCCTGCTGTCGTCCAAGGCAATCGGAGCGCCAGAGCTTATAGCCCACCTCAAGGGTGAGACATCGCTCGACCAAGCGCGTGAGGCCGCGATCATTGCCTCACGGCAATATGCCAAGCGTCAACGGACCTGGTTTCGCGCTCGGATGAAGGACTGGCGGGCAATACCGTAGTTATCCACAGGTTCACCCACAGGAATCTGCAAAAACTTCATATTTTCGTCATTGTTGCCGGCCAAGAACCCTGCATTCTTGCAGAAATCGAACAAGAGCCGCCAAATGCTAGACATTCTACCTGACCCTGCCAACCGTGTGACCCTGACCGCTCTCGCCCAAAATCCGACCAATGGGCGCTGGCGAACAGAAGCCATGCGCAGCCACAGCGCCCCGCGGCTTTTGTTTGTAGCGAAAGGGCAAGGCCGGATTACGGTGGCCGGCCTGACCTCGGGTTATGGGCCCAACAACCTGATCTTTATTCCCGCTCGGACCATGTATGGCTTTGAGGTCGGACCATCCGTTTTCGCTCAAATGCTCGCAATTCCAGCCTCGATGGTCGAGGATTGGCCGGACGAGCCGGTGCATCTTCGCTTGCGCGACGTCATCGCCCAAAAGGAACTCGCCGGCATTTTCGATGCTCTTGAGCGTGAGATCATTTCCGACAAGTCGGGACAGGCGCGCGCGGCGCAGCACCACGTGGGCCTTTTGTCTGTCTTCTTCGAACGTCAAGTCGCAAACCACCCAACCGATCCCGCGACCGATCGCAGCCGCACCGCCTCGGCCCGGCTGGTCGCGGCCTTTTCCGATCTCGTCGAGCGCGACTTTCGCAAGCACAAGGGGATCGCCGACTACGCCGCCGATCTGGGCGTGACGCCAACCCATCTGACGCGGTGCTGCCGGTCGACCAGTGGTCGTTCTGCGTTGCGCCTTCTCAACGACCGTGTGCTTTACGAGGCCCGCCTCCTTCTTCGCGAGACGAGCACGCCAGTACAAGACATCGCACAGTCGCTTGGCTATACCTCGGCTGCTTATTTCACCCGCAGCTTCCAGCAAGCGACCGGCCAAACTCCAACCGGTTTCCGCCGCTCCGGCGTGGCTGTTCAGCGCCTCTGAACTCCCTTTCAGCAACCCCGTAATCGTGCACTATTTGCCCCACCCGCCGGCAGGGCATGTCGCAAATTGCGCAGTTATTGCCGAAACCAACTATTGACCCACCGCCAAAAAGGCCGACGATGGTTCCTGATCGGAGGCCCGGCGCGCAGGGAGGACGTGGCGCGCTCAGCTTTGCCACCATCGGAAAACAAATTCAGGGAGAAAAGAATGACCCAATTTAACTCTGCGCTTCATCCGGCTGCATTGATGTATGCCGAGGAAGAGCGCGCAGGTAAGCTGAGCCGCCGCGAGTTCATGACCCGCGCCACCGCTCTTGGCGTTACCGCCACTGCCGCCTATGGCCTTCTGGGCCTCAAGGCGCCCGCTGCCGCCGCGACCGCTGCTCAAGGCGGAACCATGCGCATCCAGCAAAACGTGGTTGCGATGAAAGATCCGCGCACGTTTGACTGGTCCTATCTTGGCAACGTGGCTCGGGGCTGGCTCGAGTATCTCGTCGAGGTCAACAGCGACGGCTCGATGCGCGGCATGCTGCTGGAAGGCTGGGAAGCCAACGACGATGCGTCGCAATATACCCTTCATGTCCGCCCCGGCGTGACCTGGAACAACGGCGAAGCGTTCAACGCCGACAACGTTGTCTGGATCCTCAACTACTGGTGCGACAAGGCCGTTGAAGGCAACTCGATGGCGGGCCGTATGTCCTCGCTCATCGACGCCGAGACCGGCAAGGCCCGTGACCGCGCGATCGTCAAGCTTGACGACATGACCGTTCAGCTGAACCTGCCCGCCTCCGACATCACCGTCATGGTTGGCATGGCCGACTATCCGGCTGCCGTGGTTCACCCCAGCCACAACCCTGAAACCATGGTCGCAGACTCGCTCGGCACCGGCCCCTACAGGTTGGAATCGCTCGAGGTTGGCGTGAAGGCCGTTCTCGTCCGCAACGAGGGCCACACCTGGTGGGGCCACTCGGCCGAAGGCATCGGCGGCGCCTATCTCGATCGCATCGAGTTCATCGACTACGGCACCGACCCGGCCGCCTGGATGGCCGCGATCGAATCCGACGAAGTCGACATGCTCTATGAGAACGTCGGCGAATTCCTCGACATCGCCTCGGCGATCGGCTGGGAGCAGTCGGACGTGACCACCGGCGCGACCCTCGTCTTCCGCTTCAATCAGAAGACCGAAGTTGATGGCGTAGCGCCCTATGCCGATGTCCGCGTGCGTCAGGCCCTGAGCCAGGCCGTGAATAACGGTGTGGTTCTCGAGCTTGGCTATTCGGGCCGCGGCACCGAGGCCGACAACCACCACGTCGCCCCGGTCCACCCGGAATATGCCGACATCGGCCGTCCGACATTCGACCCCTCGGGCACCAAGGCGCTTCTCGACGAAGCCGGCATGGGAGACTACGAGTTCGAGCTGATCACCCTCGATGACGACTTCAACCGGAACTCGGGCGACGCAGTTGCCGCCCAGATCCGCGATGCGGGCGCCAACATCAAACGGACGATCATGCCCGGTTCAACCTTCTGGAACGACTGGGACAAGTTCCCCTTCTCGGCCACCGAATGGAACCACCGTCCGCTGGGCGTTCAAGTTCTTGCTCTGGCTTATCGTTCGGGCGAAGCATGGAACGAAGCGGCCTATTCGAACCCCGAGTTCGACACGCTTCTTGCCAAGGCCATGTCGTTGGCCGACGCCGATGCCCGCCGCGAAGTGATGGCCGAGATCGAAACGTTGTTCCGCAACGACGCCGTGATCATCCAACCCTTCTGGCGCAAGCTCTACCGGAACTTCCGTCCGGGTGTTGTGGGTGCGGGTATGCACCCCAGCTTCGAGATCCACGCTTACAAGCTGGCTTTCTCGGCCTAAGAAAACCGCGTGTCGCCCCCGCTTTTGCGGGGGCGCTCCGGCCCTGCCGGACGTATGGCATTAACGGCCACCCGAAACGGTGGCCTAAACTGCGAACGACAAGGGAAGCTCCATGGGCCTTTTTGTCTTGCGCCGCTTCGGGGTCATGATCCTCACGGCGCTTTGTCTGACATTCGTCGTGTTCGTTTTGACGAACCTAGAACCAAACCTCGAAAAACTCGCCAAAACCCAAGGCAACGCCCGGATGTCGGACGAGCAGGTCCAGACATGGCTTTCCAACCGCGGCTATGACCGCGCCGATTTCGTCAAATACGGCGAGTGGCTTGGCGTCTTGCCCGGCTATGTGATCGAGGGGGCCGATGGCGAGACCCGCAGCCGTTGCCTGCGCCCCGGCGTTGATCCCGAGGCCGCCCCGCGGTTCTGTGGCATCCTTCAGGGCGACTGGGGGTTCTCGACGGTGTTCAAGGAAGATGTTTCCAAGATCGTTCTGACGCGCCTGAGCCAGACCGGCAAGCTTATGGGATGGGTCATGCTGGTCATGGTGCCGTCCGCATTGATCATCGGTGTTCTTGCCGGAATGCGCGAAGGCTCGCGCCTTGACCGCAGCCTTTCGACCGTCTCGATCGTCACCACCGCCACGCCGGAATACGTTTCGGGCGTGATCTTCATCACCGTCTTTGCCTCGTCCGCCGTGGGCCTGAAATGGTTCAACGGTTCGGCCACGAGCGCCATGGAAGATATCACCTTCCTCAATTTTACCCTGCCGGTTCTGACTGTGGCACTTTATGGCATGGGCTATATCGCCCGGATGACCCGCGCCTCAATGACCGAGGTCATGACCGCGCAGTATATCCGCACCGCGCGCCTCAAGGGTGTTAGCTTCCGCAACATCGTCTTGAAACACGCGCTCAGAAACGCGCTGATCGCGCCGTTCACCGTGATCATGCTGCAATTCCCGTGGCTTCTGAATGGCGTGGTGATCGTCGAGACCCTGTTCAATTTCAAGGGCTTCGGCTGGACCCTCGTGCAGGCCGCCGGCAACAACGATATCGAGATGCTCTTGGGTGTGTCGGTCGTCTCGGTCTTTGTCGTTCTGACCACGCAGTTGATCTCGGATATCGGCTACGTCTTCCTCAACCCCCGCATCCGGATATCGTGAGGAGAGCGCTATGGACAACCTAACCTGGACCGGATCGCTCGGAACCATCCTCAATCCCGCCCTCGTGGTGGCGGCGGGCCTCTTCGCCATTGCCGTGGTTCTGCAAATCCTCGCCTCGCTTGTCGTCGAGCCCTATCGTGCCCAGACCCTACCCGATGGCCGCCTGTCGCGGCGGGGCGGCGTGACCGGCCTCATTGAGCGTGCACCGCAGTATCTCTTGTGGGCGCTGATCCTGATCGTTCTTGGCTATCTCGTTGGTGGCGTGGTCGCGCCCTATGGGAAGGCCGGTATCGTCGGCGCTGTCTCGAAACAGCTCACGCCCGTCTGGATCGCGCTTGTGGCCACTTATGCAGTCTCGATCCGCTACAAGCGGCGGCTGGGGCTATACGGCAAACTCTTTGACTCGACCGTCGGCATGATCGGTTTCGGCATCGTCATGTTCTGGGTCTATACCGCCTTTTTCTCGTCGGTCGGCGGGATGATCGCGACCCATGATCCGTTGTCGCAGGTCTCGGGCCTGAAGAACAAGCTCCCCGGCACAGCCGTTCCCAACGCGACAGACTTCGCGATGGGCGCTCACTATCTTCTGGGCGGCGACAACCTCGCCCGCGATGTCTTTAGCCGGATGGTCCTTGGCTCTTGGGAGGTCGTGAAGATCGCGCCCTTGGCCACCATGTTTGCCTTCATGGTCGGCATCACCCTCGGCGTGCCAGCAGGCTATTACGGCGGCAAGCTCGACACTGTGCTGTCGTTCCTCGCCAACCTGATCCTGGCCTTCCCGGTGATCCTGCTCTTTTACCTTCTGGTGACGCCCGAGATCGTTATGACCGGCATTCCCTCCTATATGGCGGCGGTTCTCTTCGTCTTTCCGGTGCTCTTTGCGATGGTGTTTCTCAACGCTCGCTTCCGCACCGATCCGAAGAAGCGCAACGTGATCCTCGGCGTCGTCGTCGGCGCGATGGTCTGGGCCTATCTCTCGCTCATCTCTCAGCCCGGCACGGTGATGGCCTTCCTGCCCGCAGCACTTGACCTCTTCAACATCCCGCCGGGCATCCTTGTGGTCTTTGTCTCGGTGGTCTTCGTCAACTCGCCCACCGTCTTCCGCATCGTGCGCGGCCTGACGCTCGATCTCTCGACCCGCGACTATGTGGCCGCGGCGCAGACCCGTGGCGAGGGCCCGTGGTATATCATGCTGTGGGAGATTCTGCCCAACGCGCGCGGGCCGCTGATCGTCGATTTCTGCCTGCGCATCGGCTACACCACGATCCTTCTGGGGACATTGGGCTTCTTCGGCCTCGGCCTGCCGCCGGAAAGCCCCGACTGGGGATCGACGATCAACGAGGGGCGCAAGCTCCTGTCGATCTATCCGCACCCTGCCCTGCCACCTGCGCTGGCGCTGCTGAGCCTCGTTTTGGGCCTCAACCTTCTGGCCGACGGCCTGCGTGAAGAAAGCCTGAGGGACTGATCATGACCGACGACACCCCGATCCTCGACATCGACCGCCTCTCGATCTCGTTCTTCACCCGCCTGCGGGAAATCCCGGCCGTGATGGACTTCTCGGCAAAGATCATGCCCGGCGAGGCCTTGGGCCTCGTGGGCGAATCCGGCTGCGGCAAATCCACCGTCGCGCTGGGCGTCATGCAGGATCTCGGCGTGAACGGCCGGATCGTTGGCGGCTCGATCAAGTTCAAGGGCCGCGACCTCTGCACCATGGGCGCCGAAGAGCTCCGCGATGTGCGCGGCAAAGAGATCGCGATGATCTATCAGGAGCCGATGGCTTCGCTCAATCCGGCAATGAAGATCGGCCGGCAGTTGATGGAAGTGCCGATGATCCACGAGGGGATCGGTGAGAAAGAGGCCTATGCCCGGGCTTTGGAAGTCGTGACGGACGTGAAGCTCCCCGACCCCGAACGCATCCTCAAGAGTTATCCCCACCAGCTTTCGGGCGGCCAGCAGCAGCGGATCGTCATCGCCATGGCGCTGATGTCGAAGCCCGCGCTTCTGATCCTTGATGAACCGACCACCGCGCTCGATGTGACCGTGGAAGCCGCCGTGGTGCAGCTCGTGAAAGACCTCGGCAAGAAATACGGCACCTCGATGCTGTTCATCAGCCACAACCTTGGCCTCGTGCTCGAAACCTGCGACCGGATTTGCGTGATGTATTCCGGCGAGGCGGTCGAGCGCGGCTCGATCGAGGATGTTTTCGACAAGATGCGCCACCCCTATACGCAGGCGCTTTTCCGCTCGATCCCCCTGCCCGGCGCCGACAAGAACGCGCGGCCTCTCGTCGCCATCCCCGGCAACTTTCCCCTGCCGCATGAGCGCCCGCAGGGGTGCAATTTCGGCCCGCGCTGCAACTATTTCGAAGCTGGCCGCTGCGATCAGGGCACCATCGCCATGAACCTCGTTGAAGGCGATGACCGGCATCAGACCCGTTGCCTGCGCTTTGAAGAGATTGACTGGAACGCCAAGATCGACGCGGGCGAGACCAAGGAAAAGGGCGAGATCGGCGAAGTTGTCCTGAAGATGGACAACCTCAAGAAATACTATGAGGTCTCGGCCAATGCCCTCTTTGGCGGTGGCCATACCAAGGTGGTGAAGGCCAACGAGACCCTGTCGTTCGAGGCGCGTGAAAGCGAGACGCTGGCCATTGTGGGCGAATCCGGTTGCGGCAAGTCGACCTTCGCCAAGGTCTTGATGGGGCTCGAGACGGCGACCGACGGCAAGATCCTGCTCGATAACCGCGAGATTCAGGGCACCGCCATCAATGACCGCGATACCGGCACGGTGGCCGATATCCAGATGGTGTTTCAAAACCCCTTCGATACGCTCAACCCCTCGATGACCGTGGGCCGCCAGATCATCCGCGCGCTCGAAATCTTCGGCATCGGCAAGAGCGACGCCGAGCGCAAGGCGCGGATGCTCGAGCTTCTCGACCTTGTGAAGCTCCCCCGTGCTTTTGCCGAACGGATGCCGCGCCAGCTTTCGGGCGGGCAGAAACAGCGCGTGGGTATCGCCCGCGCCTTCGCGGGCGGGGCGCGGATCGTGGTGGCCGACGAGCCCGTGTCGGCGCTCGATGTCTCGGTGCAGGCGGCGGTGACCGACCTTCTCATGGAGATCCAGCGCAAGGAAAAGACCACGCTTCTCTTCATCAGCCACGACCTCTCGATCGTGCGCTATCTCTCGGATCGGGTGATGGTGATGTATCTGGGCCATGTGGTCGAGATCGGCACGACGGATCAGGTTTTCTCACCGCCCTATCACCCCTATACCGAGGCGCTCCTCTCGGCGGTGCCAATCGCCGATACCAAGGTCGAGAAGAAGCATATCGTTCTGGAAGGCGATATTCCTTCGGCGATGAACCCGCCGCCCGGCTGCCCGTTCCAGACGCGCTGCCGCTGGAAATCCAAGGTCGAGGGTGGGCTCTGCGAGCGCGAGGTGCCGTCTTTGCGGACGATGGCCGACGGCCATCAGATCAAGTGCCACCTGCCCGAAGACGAGCTGCGCGGCATGGAGCCTGTCATCACCATCGCCGCCGAATAAGGCGGGCCGCAGGGGCACATTTAACCTTTCCTTCACCATGAGGGGATGGTGTAACGTGCGTGACCTGCACAAGATTCGAAGGGGGAGCATATGGCCGGATCCGTCAACAAGGTTATTCTGGTGGGCAATCTCGGGCGCGATCCCGAGGTGCGCAGCTTTCAGAACGGCGGCAAGGTGGTGAACCTGCGCATCGCGACCTCGGAAAACTGGAAAGACCGCACCACCGGCGAGCGCAAAGAGCGCACCGAATGGCATTCCGTAGCGATCTTTTCCGAACCGCTCGGGCGGATCGCCGAGCAATATCTGCGCAAAGGCTCCAAGGTTTATATCGAGGGCCAGCTCGAAACCCGAAAATGGCAGGACCAGTCCGGCCAGGATCGTTATACGACCGAAATCGTCCTGCGCCCCTATCGTGGCGAGCTGACGCTACTTGATAGCGCCGGTGGCTCGGGTGGCGGCGGCGGTGGCAGCAGCTACGACGAGGATCGTGGCGGTGGCTACGGCGGTGGTTCGGGCAGCTATGGCGGCGGCACGAGTGGTGGCGGCGGTGGCCGCTCCGACCTGGACGACGAGATCCCGTTCTAGGAAAAAACCCCCGCCCCGGCGGGGGTTTTGCCTTTTTACCGGCGGGCGAGTTCTTCGCTGAGGAGCCCGCCCACCACATCCTGTGGCACATCCGAGGTGACAAAGGCCGCGCCAATCCCCCGCGCCATGATGAAGCGCAGCTTGCCGTCGAGAACCTTCTTGTCCTGCGCCATCAGCGCCAGAAGCGCGTCGGCGTCCGGCAGATCACCGGGAATGTCCTTCAGGGCAACCTTCATCCCCATCGCCGCAAGATGGGCGCGGACGCGGCTCGGCTCTTCCTGCGCGCAAAGGCCAAGCCGCGCCGAGGTCTCGAAGGCCAAGGCACAGCCGATCGCGACACCCTCCCCATGCAGAAGCCGCGAGGAATAGCCCGTCGCGGCCTCGAGCGCGTGGCAGAAGGTATGGCCCAGATTGAGCAAAGCACGGTCGCCCTGTTCGGTCTCGTCGCGCATGACGATCTCGGCCTTCATCTCGCAAGAGCGGCGAACGGCTAAGTTGCGCTTGTCGATATCGCCTTCGGCCATGGCGGGGCCGTTGACCTCGAGCCATTCGAAGAAGGCCGCATCGCCCAGAAGCCCGTATTTCACCACCTCGCCATATCCGGCGAGGAAATCGCGGGGCGGCAGGGTCGCCAGAAGGCCGGTGTCGGCCAAAACGAGCGTCGGCTGGTGAAAGGCGCCGACAAGGTTCTTGCCTTGGGCGGTATTGATCCCTGTCTTGCCGCCGACCGAGCTATCGACCTGCGCCAGAAGCGTCGTCGGGATCTGCACGAAACGCACGCCCCGCCGCACAACAGCGGCTGCAAAGCCCACGAGATCGCCGATCACGCCGCCGCCAAGCGCGATCACAAGGTCGCTGCGCTCGATCTTTTCGGTGAGGATCCATTCGACCGTGCGCGAGAACTGCGCCCAGCCTTTGGTGGCCTCTCCCGGTGGCAGCGCCAGCGCGCTGTGGGCAATACCTGCGGCATCGAGCGAGGCTTGCAAGGTCGCCAGATGCAGCCCAGCCACCGTCTCGTCGGTGATGATCGCCACGCGCTTGCGGCGCAGGAACGGCGCGATGTGCTGGCCCGCCTCGCGCAGAAGGCCCGCGCCAATCAGGATATCATAGGCGCGACCCGGCAGATCGACGTGGACGGTCTCAAAGGTCATGCTCCCTCCAGGATGTCAGGGCGGCGCAAAAGGGCTTCGATCACCTTGTCGGAGGTCTCGTCAATCGAGTAGTGCGGCAGGGTGTGCACCTTCAGATCGGCCATCGCATAGAAAGGCTCGCGCTTCTCGCAGAGTTCGGCGAGGGTTCTCTTTGGGTCGGCCGTTCGCAGCAAGGGGCGCGTTTCCTTGTGGCGGACCCGATCCCAGAGAAGATCGAGCTCGGCGCAGAGCCATACCGAGACGCCCTGCGCCGAAATGGCGGTGCGGTTGCGTTCGGCCAGAAACGCCCCTCCGCCGGTCGAGAGGACACACGGGCTTCCGGCCAGAAGGCGCTCGATGACTTCCGATTCACGGGCGCGGAAGAACGGCTCGCCGTCACGGGCGAAGATTTCGGCAATGGTGGCGTTGGCGGCGCGTTCGATCTCCGCATCGGAATCAAGAAGCGGCACGCCAAGCCGCGCTGCCAAGGCCCTGCCCACGGCTGTCTTGCCCGCACCCATCATGCCAACAAGCACAACGGTCTTGTGCAAAACAAATTTGTCAGCTGCGGCTCGCTCCGAGCCTGCCGCCTGTGGCGTCGCACTCATTTTATGTCCCTCAAGCGGCCGCAATCGGCACACAGCCGCCCAGTCAAAACTTTCTCTACTGAATGGCGTGATCTTGAGGGAAATGCCAGTTATAAAGATGCCAAAGCGGCCAAAGCCGCTGCGGGCAGGAGAGGCAAGGATGCCGCTATGATATGGCGACTGATCAAGTTCTTGGTGGTTTTGGTGGTTATCGGGTTTATTGGCCTTGTGGCCTATGCCTATGTGGGGCCGTTGTTCTTCAGCGGCGATTTCGCGGCCCCGACTGAGGAGATCACCCAACCTGTCACCCTTGAGGGTAACTGATGCCCAAGGGCGTGATTGCACTGGCTGTTCTGCTCATGGTTTCGGGCGTTGCGGTCGCGCAGGAAAATTCGGGTCAGCCGCTGTCGGCAATCGACTGGCTTTCGCGCAGCGTTGAAACGCCCATGTTCGATGCCGGGCTCGCCCCCGTCGATCCCCTGAACGGCGGGCTTACGGTTCGCAGGCTTGAAGAGCCGGGGGCGGCCGCTGTCCTTCTTCCTTCCATTTCTGTCTCGACAATTGACACGGCCTCGCCTGACGTTGTGGGTCTGTTACCCTCTGCCGTTACCGGGTTTCCACGCACCTTGTGGTCGAGCAGCAATGAAGAAGTTCTGACTAGCCTCGTTTCCGAAGTTCCAGTCAGCCTGCTGCCGGGCCTTCGCGATCTTTATCTGCGGCTTCTCTTGGCCGAGGCAGACGCCCCGATCGGCGCTGGCCCCGAGGGCAATCTTTTTCTTGCACAGGTCGACCGGCTTCTGGACCTTGGCGCGATTGACCAAGCCGACGCCCTTCTCGAGGCTGCCGACCCGACGACCCCCGATCAGTTCCGCCGCTGGTTCGACGTGGCGCTGTTGCTCGGCACCGAGGATTTCGCCTGTGCCGTGATGCGCGACAAGCCGGACGTGGCGCCGACCTATCTTGGCCGGATCTTCTGTATGGCACGGGGCGGCGACTGGCATACCGCTGCACTGATCCTCAACACAGGGCGTGCCCTCGGAGATATCACCGAGGAAGAGGATGCGCTTCTGTCGCGCTTTCTTGATCCTGATCTCTATGCCGGCGAACCGCCGCTTCCGATCCCTTCGCGCGTCAGCCCTTTGATCTTTCGGATGCGAGAAGCGATTGGCGAGGGCGTTCCGACCTCGATGCTGCCCCTTGCATTCGCCCACGCCGATCTGCGGGAAACCGCCGGTTGGCGGGCCCAGCTTGAAGCGGCCGAGCGCCTGGCGCGGAACGGGGCTGTGAACGAGAACCTCCTTCAGGCGCTCTATACGGCCCATACCCCGGCGGCCTCTGGGGGGGTCTGGGATCGCGCAGCGGCGTTTCAGGCCTTCGACGCCGCTCTGCGGCGCCGGGATACCGAAGCGATTGCGGCGACGCTGCCTGCCGCCTGGACGGCCATGCGCATGGCCCGTACCGAGGTTGGTTTCGCCCGTCTTTACGGACGCGATCTGGCGGGCCTGCCCTTGCAGGGGGATACCTCGCGCCTTGCGTTTCTGATCGGTCTTCTGTCGCAGGATTCAACCCAGATCGCGACGATGCGACAACCGACCAATGAGACAGAAGCGTTCCTTCGGCAACTGGCCCTCGGCGATCTGGCGACGACACAAGGCCAGACGCTTCGCACCGCCGCCATCGCCGCGGGATTTGACGGGGCCGCACCACCAGACGCGCTGGCAGCGCTTCTGGCCGAGGGCAAGAGCGGCGAGGCGCTTCTGCGCGGCATCCGACTGCTGGCGGAGGGCTCGGTCGGGGATCCGTCCCTTGTCAGTCAGGGCCTGCGCCTTTTACGGGCAATGGGGCTTGAGGCTGACGCCCGGCGCATTGCGCTGCAATACCTCATCCTCGAGAGGCCTTTGTGAGCGGCCCCGCCCGTCAGTCCGACTGGATCGCGGGCTTTCTTGCCGCCCAAGCCGCCGAGCTCAACGCCGCGAAGAACACGCTATTGAGCTATGGGCGTGATCTGAGCGATTTCTCGGACTGGCTGGGGCGAAGGGGATCGGATTTTGCGGTGGTCCATCAAGAGACCATCGAAGCCTATCTCATTGCCTGCGAGGCGGACGGCCTTGCCAAATCAACCCGCGCCCGACGACTTTCGTCGATCAAACAGCTCTTTCGGTTTGCCTTCGATGAAGGCTGGCGCGACACGAATCCCGCCCTGAAAATCAAAGGGCCGGGGCGAAATCAGAGCCTTCCAAAGACCCTTTCGATTACTGAGGTCGATCGCCTGTTGGCCGCCGCCCGCGAGAGCGAACGGGAAGCCGTTCGCAATACTTGCCTGATGGAGCTTCTCTACGCCACGGGGATGCGCGTGAGCGAACTTGTGGGCCTTCCCGTAGCCGCCGCGCGCGGCAATCCAAAGATGCTTCTGGTGCTCGGCAAAGGTGGCAAGGAACGGATGGTGCCGCTCTCGAACCCCGCCCGCGAGGCGCTTGCCGACTGGCTTGCCGAGCGCGATCGGGCCGAGGCGGTCGTGGTCAAGCGGGGCTTGCCGCCCTCCAGGTTTCTTTTCCCCTCGACCGGCAAGGAGGGGCACCTGACCCGGCACCACTTCTATGTGCTCATCAAGACCCTTGCGGTTGCCGCCGGAGTTTCGCCCTCGAAGGTCACGCCCCACACCCTGCGCCACGCCTTCGCCACACACCTGCTGGCGGGCGGTGCCGACCTGCGGGCGATCCAGACGATGCTGGGGCACGCCGATGTCGCCACAACCGAGATCTATACTCATGTCCTCGAAGAGCGGCTGCGCGATCTGGTGATCGACCATCACCCGCTGGCGGGCGGTGCATCAAAGAAAGCGGCCAAGCCTTGATGGAACGGCGATAAATCCCCATAACAGGGGCGACCAACCCTGAAAGTCTGAAATGTCCGCCCCCCTTCTCGATGCTGCGTTCTGGATTACCGCCGCAGCCATCTTTGTTCTTCTGATCCTCTCGGCCTTTTTCTCGGGCTCGGAAACCGCATTGACCGCCTCGTCGCGCGGCAAGTTGCGGACGGCCGCCGACCGTGGTTCGAAAGGTGCCTCCAAGGCACTCGAGGTGACCGAAGATAGCGAGCGGCTGATTGGATCGATCCTTTTGGGCAACAACGTGGTGAACATCCTCGCCACGTCGCTCGCCACGGCGCTTCTGACCAAGCTGTTTGGCCAAAACGGCGTGGCCTATGCCACGCTGGCCATGACCGCGCTTGTGCTGATCTTTTCCGAGGTCTTGCCCAAGACCTATGCGATCACCAGCCCTGAAACGGTCGCCGCGCGGGTTTCGGGCCCGATCTATTGGGTGACGCTGATCCTGTCGCCGATTGTGAGCGCCGTGCGGGCCTTCGTTCGGCTCGTTTTATGGGTTTTTGGCGTCAAAACAGACCCCGACAGCCATATCCTTGCCGTGCGTGAGGAAATCGCCGGTGCGTTGCAGCTCGGCCATTCCGAAGGCATCGTCGAAAAGGAAGACCGCGACCGTATCCTTGGCGCGCTCGATCTGGCCGAACGCATGATCGAAGAGGTGATGACGCACCGCTCTTCGATCGAGTTGATCGACGCTAATCTGCCTGCCGAAGAGATCATGGCCCGCTGTCTCGAGAGCGCCTATACACGGCTGCCTCTCTACAAGGGCGATCAGGACAATATTGTTGGCGTCGTTCACGCCAAAGACCTTCTGCGTGCCATGCACAAGCTGCTGGCCGATGGCGTAATCGACCGCGAAGAGCTTGAGAAGTTCGATATTCTCTCGGTGGCGATGCCGCCCTATTTCGTCCCCGAAACCACGACCCTCGACGATCAGATGCGCGCCTTTCTCAAGCGCAAGTCGCATTTTGCGCTGGTCGTGGATGAATATGGTGGCCTGCAAGGCCTCGTGACGCTTGAAGACATCCTTGAAGAGATCGTGGGCGAAATCGCCGACGAGTTCGACATCGAAGAGGAAAGCCAGATCGAGCGAGCCGCCGATGGGTCCTATATCGTCGATGGCGCGATGACGCTGCGCGATCTCAACCGCGCCCATGACTGGGCCTTGCCCGATGACGAGGCCAACACCGTGGCGGGTCTTGTGATCCACGAAGCGCAGACCATCCCGACTGTGGGTCAGGTCTTTACTTTCTACGGTTTCCGCTTCGAGGTCTTGGCGAAAGATCAGAACCGTATCTCGAGCCTGAAGGTCCGAAAGCTCTAGGGCGGGGCCGTTAGCGCGACTTGAACATACTGCCGAGGATGCCACGGATGATCCGACGGCCGGTTGTGCCCTTCATCTCTTTCACGAAAGCTGTGGCCAACGCATCGGCGAGGCCCTCGTCCTTGGCACGTCCCGCCCGCGGTGATCGCTTGACGCTTCCGCCATACCGCCGCGCGGCGGTGAATTCACGGGTTTCGTTTGCGGCTTCGGCCTCTTCAACCGCTGCATTGGCCTTGCGGGCCAGCATTTCCGCCGCAGAGTCGCGATCGAGCCTCTGATCGTATTTGCCTGCCACCGGAGAAGCCGCCATCAGCTCCGCCCGCGTGGCGGGATCAATCGGGCCAAGCTGTGATGAGGGAGGCCGGATCAACGTCCGCTCCACGATGCCAGGCACACCCTTGGCATCGAGCATCGAGGTCACAGCCTCACCCGTGCCAACCTGCATGATCGCCTCTGCCGTGTCGAAAAGCGGGTTGGGCCGATAGGTCGCCGAAGCCTGACGCAGCGCCTTCTGGTCGTTTGCGGTAAAAGCCCTGAGCGCGTGCTGAACGCGGTTGCCAAGCTGTCCGAGCACATCTTCCGGCACATCCGCAGGATTTTGCGTGACGAAAAACACACCGACCCCCTTGGAGCGGATCAGCCGCGCCACCTGCTCAACCTTGTCGACAAGCGCCTTGGGCGCATCGTCGAACAAGAGATGCGCCTCGTCGAAGAAGAAAACGAGCTTGGGCTTGTCGGGATTGCCGACCTCGGGAAGCTCTTCGAAGAGCTCGCTCAAGAGCCACAGAAGAAAGGTCGCATAAAGACGTGGCGAGGCCATCAGCTGATCGGCAGCAAGGATGTTGATCCGACCGCGACCCTCGGCATCAAGGCGCATCAGATCGGCCAGATCGAGCGCCGGCTCTCCGAAAAGTTGGGCGCCGCCTTGGTTTTCAAGCACCAGAAGCTGGCGCTGGATCGCTCCGACCGAGGCGCTGGCCACATTGCCATAGCGAAGCGAAAGATCTTTGGAGTTCTGACCGACCCAAACAAGCAATGCCTGCAAGTCCTCAAGATCCAGCAGCGGCCAGCCCTGCTCGTCGGCCACGCGGAAGGCGACGTTGAGGACGCCCTCCTGAACTTCGGTCAGTTCCAGCAGACGGCTGAGAAGAAGCGGCCCCATCTCGGCCACGGTGGCGCGGATCGGATGGCCTTGCGCGCCAAAGAGATCCCAGAAAGTTACGGGAAAGGCCGAGTAGTTCAGATCAAGCCCGATCGTCGCCGCGCGCTTCATGAAGGCGTCGTGCAGCTTGAAATCGCTGCGGCCGGCCGCGCCAAGACCCGACAGATCACCCTTCACATCCGAGAGGAACACCGGCACCCCGGCTTGAGAAAGTCCCTCTGCGAGAATCTGAAGCGTGACGGTCTTTCCAGTGCCCGTCGCACCGGCAATCAACCCGTGACGGTTGGCATAGTTAAGAAGAAGGTTCTGTGGTTCGGCATAGCCTTCGCCGCCGCCGCCAAGAAAAATCGTCGCGCTCATATCTCGCCCCAAAAGTCATTCACCGCCAATGCGTTCGGGACAAAGATACATCGTTAACACTTGGATGCTAGATGGAAGAGGCCGGCCATGTCCTCTTTGCCGGCAACCTCCCTGTTGGACTGGCCGTGCCGCGAGGCACGGCCTCTTTTTTTACCCCGGACATTGGGTTCTTTTTGCTCACCAAGCCGTGAGAATCCGGGTTGACCCACCCTTTGACTTTTCGTAGCGTCACGCCAATTAGTCGGCCAAGTCCGACAGGGAGAGTTGGGAAAAGGGATCGGCTACGGTCCCTTTTTTCATTTAGGGCCGAGGGTTTGCGGCCGCGACAGCGGCAAAACCATGCCGATCGAGCCTCCAATACCCCCTGACTTCCCAGCCGAGACAGTGTAGACCCCCTAATCAACGAAACCCATACGGGAAGACATCCATGCAAAAGAGCTTTTCGCTTATCGCCGCCCTTGCCTTCGCAGCCTTGGCGGGACCGGTCCATGCACAAGAGGCAACGAACCCTGCCACCGGCCTCGATATGGGTCAGGTCGATGGTGAAATGCCTGCAGGTGCGCCTTATATCAAGGAACAGATTGGCGATTGGGCCCTGCGCTGCCTCAACAATCCGGACGGCGATGATCCTTGCCAGCTTTATCAGCTCCTGATGGATGGCGACGGCAATTCCGTGGCCGAGATCAGTATGTTTCTCTTGCCCGAGGGCGGGCAAGCTGCAGCCGGAGCGACGATCATGACGCCGCTCGGCACGCTTCTGACCGAAGGCCTGATGATCAGCGTCGACGGAGCCTCGCCTCGCCGCTATGTCTATACGTTCTGCAACGTGAACGGCTGCGCCGCCCGTGTTGGTTTTACTGCGGAAGAGCTGGCCCAGTTCAAAGGCGGCACCAGTGCGGTGGTGCGGCTCGTCTCGGCCGCCAATCCCGGTCAGCCGGTCATGCTGAATATGTCGCTCAAAGGCTTTACTGCCGGCATCGAGAGCCCGCTCTTGCAGGGCGCGGCCAACTGATCTAGCCCGAATAGCGCCTCAACGCGATCACCGCGTTGAGGCCCCCAAAGGCGAATGCGTTGGACAGGGCCACCTCGACCCTCGCCTCGCGCGCCTCATTCGGCACCACATCGAGCGCACATTCCAGATCAGGCGCTTCATAGCCGACGGTGGGAGGGATTACCCCATCGCGCAAGGCCATGAGGCAAGCCAGAAGCTCCACCGCCCCCGTGCCGCCGATCAGGTGGCCGTGCATGGATTTCGTCGACGAGATCATCAGATTCTTCGCGTGGGATCCGAAGACCTCGGCCACTGCGGCGCACTCGGTCCGGTCATTGGCAGCCGTCCCGGTCCCATGTGCGTTGATATAGCCAACCTCGGCCAAGGCTATGCCCGCATCTCTGACCGCTCCGGCCATTGCCCGCGCCGCCCCTTCCCGCGATGGCAAAACGATATCTGAGGCGTCCGAGGTCATCGCAAAACCGATGATTTCGGCCAGTATCTCCGCGCCGCGCGCTTTGGCCGCCTCAAGTTCCTCGAAAACGAAGACCCCGGCCCCCTCGCCCTGCACCATGCCGTTCCGGTTTGCGCTGAACGGGCGGCAGGCATCGTGCGACATCACGCGCAGGCCCTCCCAAGCCTTGATCCCGCCAAAGCACAGCATCGATTCCGATCCGCCGGTCAGCATCGCATCGCAAATGCCCGATCGGATCATCTGAAACGCAAGGCCCATCGCATGGTTGGAAGAGGCGCAGGCGGTGGACACGGTGAAAGACGGGCCACGCAGGTTCCATTCCATTGATATGTGGCTCGCGGCGGCATTGCTCATCAGCTTGGGCACGATGAACGGGTGAACCCGGTTCTTCCCCTCTTCATAGACCGCACGGTAATTCTCGTCCTGCGTCGTTAGCCCGCCCCCTGAGGTTCCAAAAACAACGCCCGCGCGATCGGCAAGTTCACCACTGATTTCCAGCCCGGACTGATGCATCGCTTGCCGCGCTGCGATCATCGCAAATTGAGTAAATCTATCGTAGAGCGTGATCTGCTGGCGATTGAAATGTGCGGCTTCGTCGAAGCCGCGAACCTGAGCTCCTATCTTCACTGAAAGCCGGTCAACATCCCGTATTTCAAGTGGTCCGATGCCACAGCGTCCTTCGCGCAAAGCCTTGTAGGTGCCGTCAACATCATGGGCGAGCGCGTTGATCGTCCCTGCCCCGGTGATGACAACGCGTCTCATGCCTTGTCACGCACCAAGCCTTCCACCGCCGCAATGATCGCCGCGACCGAGGAGAAATCGAATTCGCCTGCACTTGGCTCATTCGCATTGAAAGGCACGGCTATATCAAAGGCCTCTTCGATGGCGAAGATGCTTTCTACAAGGCCCAGGCTGTCAATGCCGAGATCTTCAAGTGAATGGTCGAGGTTGATATCCGAAGGGTCGATCACGGCTTGTTCGGCAATGATCTCGATGACTTTGGCCCCAGCATCCATGGCCGATCTCCCAATTTCGACCGAGGACTCAGTCGCTCTTGTCAACCTTTTGGGTCAATTTCGCCTTGGCGGCAGCGTCCTTCAAGATGCGCGGCAGTCGGCGCATGGCCTTGTATATCTCGATATGGGTTGCAATCGGCACGGCCGGATAGCCCATCATGATGCGGCGTGCCGGGACGTTGGAGAGCGCGATGGTCGCGCCCGTCAGAACCACATCATCACCTATGGTGATATTGTCGGCCACACCTGTTTTGCCGCCAAGTACCACCCGATCACCCAAAACCGCCGACCCGGCTATCGCGGCCTGGGCGGAGATAAGGCAATCCCCGCCGATGATCACGTTATGGCCAACCTGCACCAGATTATCGATCTTCGTCCCGGATCCGATCCGCGTGGGCCGGATCGTTCCGGCATCGACGCTGCTATTGGCGCCGATCTCGACATCATCGCCGATCTCGACCCCGCCAAGGGAATGGATGCGATGCCAGGTGGCGTCCTGCGGGACGACAATCTCGGCATTTCCAAGATCCCGACGGGCCCGCTCGACGTTGCTTTCTGCCTCAGACACGAATGAGAACCCGTCCGCCCCGACGACCGCATTGGGATGAAGAATTGCGCGCGCCCCGATGCGGACCTTTCTGCGTAGTCTCACCCCGTCGAGCACAAGACAATCGGGGCCGATCACGACGCCGGGGGCAATCGACGCATGCGCCCCGATCCGGCTTCCCGCGCCAATCTTGGCACCGGCACCGATCACGACGAAGGGACCGATCCCCACATCGTCGCCGATTTCGACATCTGGCGCCACAACCGCACTGGGATGGACACCCGCGCCGCCGAACTTTCGGTCGTCAAGGAACCCAGTCAGGCGCGCCATCGCCAGACGCGCACGCGGCACGACAATCGCCGCTTCAAGTCCAAGCGCCTGCCAATCGGCGCCGGGCCAGATAACGGCGGCTCGGGCGCGGCCCGCCTTGAGCGCCTCGCCATAGGCGGGGCTCATCGCAAGCGCCAGATCGTTCGGTCCGGCAGTCGCGGGTTCGGCGGCTGTCTGGATGACAAGAGCGGTGTCTCCAAAGGCTTCCGCCCCCAGCGCCTTGGCAATATCCGCGATCTTGTGACCCATCAGTGCCCCCTGCTTTGTCAGGGATTTAGCCCCGAACAGCCCGCGCCGCCACCCCTTCTCGCGTCAGTGCGGCCCAAATCTTGGCATCCCGACCATAGATGTCGCGGCGGAATTCAATGCCACCCGCGGCCGTCGTGAACGCGGTGCGATAGTCGATATGCACCGGAACCGGCTGCTCAAGCCGCACCTCGATCTCGTCACCAAGCGCCTGCATCGACGCATAGTAGCTGCTCGGATCCGAAACCTGTTTGGCCAAAAGCGCATAGGCGAAGTCGCGCGGGTCATCGAGCCGGATGCAACCATGACTAAACGCGCGGACCTCTTTGGCGAAAAGGCTCTGGGACGGGGTATCGTGCAGATAGATGTTGTAGGGGTTGGGGAACATGAACTTCACCTCGCCCAAAGCGTTGCCCTGGCTGGGCGGTTCACGCATCCCAAACGGAAATGTCGTCTCGTCGAAGGCCGAAAAATCCGTGCCGAGCCGCTCGACGATAGATCCGTCCTCGCGCGTGATCTCCAGATTGTTGACGGCCAGAGGATCCACTTGGAGGAGCGGCAAATATTCGTTGACGATGATCGAGCGCGGCACATACCAGCCGGGGTTCAGCACCATATATTCCATACGGTCCGAGAATTCCGGGCTGCGCTGATCCTCGATATTCGCGCCGACCACCGATCTCGTCACGAAAGTGACTTCGCCATTATCAACGATCTTGGCCGTGAAATCCGTCAGATTGACCCATATGTGCCGATCCCCGAGGGGTTGGTTGTTCCAACGCTCCCGCTCCATCGCGACAAAGATCGATTGCAGGCGCGCAGCTGCGGTCACGTTGACCTCGCCCAATGTGCCCTGCCCCGCAATTCCGTCCGGGTTGAGCCCGTGATCAAGCTGAAACCTTTGGACAGCCTCCTGCAACGGCCCGTCATAGATCGCAGAGGCGGTCCGACTCATATATCCCATACGGATCAAACGGTTGCGAAGCGCCACGACAGCATCCGAGCTATCGCCGGGCCGCAGGGTCACGTCCGAATAGACTGGCGTGCCCCAATCGCCGGCAGCAACAATCCGCTCGAGATCAAACTTGGCTTTGAGAAGCCTTGCATATTCTTCGCTCTGAGGCGGCAATGTGCGAATGAATGCGGTCGGGGTCGATTTGGAAAAAGCGTCGAGGATTGAGCCGCGATCGCGATGTGGAACCCGCCGCTTGATATCCTCAACCACGTCGCCGGGCACGAGAACGCCGGTCTGAATATCCCGCGCATAGTTCAGAAATACGCGGCTCAACTCGACATCAATCTGCCCGAGATCGGTCTGACTGCGGGCATTGCGTATCTTGGCCTCCAAGGCCTTGCTGTCATACCGCGCCGCCGGCAGCCCGTGATCGGCAGCTTCATCGAAAGCCGAAAGAAGTGCGGCCCTGCGGGCGCGCTCATCCTTGCCAGCGCCGATCCAAAGGCCGGTAAAATCGCGGTCCCGATAGAAATTGAGCAAAGCCCGATCGCTTGCGGCCGCTTCGGCAACCGCCTGACGGAAGGCCGCACTTTCCTGTGCCACAGCGGCAGGTCCGCTCATGGCTATTGCGGTAGCTAGTGCAATCAAGAACGGCCGGAATTTCGTCGGCAAAACCTGTGTCAAAGCGGAACGCACAAAACGCCCAATCGTCCTAAAACCCATAAGTCCCCTCAGGAAAAGGTGGTCATCATTTCGGGAACAAGACTCCCTGTCGCGCCGCTCATGTCTATTCACAATCCCGACAGCTTGCCACGGAGGGCTGATCTGTTGCGCGTCTGCTTTGGCATTTTCGTCACAGACGACGCCCGTCAAAGTTAGGCCAAAAGTCGCCGATTACTCGTCATTTGAGCAAAAATCAGAAAAAGAAGGTTGGTCTGCCGACCCAGTCGTGGCATAGTTTGCGCGCATCTTGGGGGATGTCGCCAATTGACCCGCGAAAAGCGGGCGACAGGAAGATGGGACAAGGCTTTTATGACTGATACCTCATCGGGCATCTCTCGACGTGGTCTTCTGCGTGCCTTCGCCGCGACCGCGATCACCGCAGCCCCGACATTCTCGAATGCCGCCAGCTTCCTGCGTGGGGCCGGCGATATTCGTCGGGTCAAGATGTTCTCGGGGCGCACGGGCGAGAAGATCGACGTCATCTACTGGATTGAAGGCGACTATATTTCCGAAGCGATGACCGAGATTTCCAAATTCATGCGCGATTGGCGCTCCGGTCTGGTCATGGCGATCGACAACCGCACCGTCGATATCATCGCCGCCACCCATGCGCTTCTTGATGTGAATGAGCCCTACAACCTTCTCTCCGGCTATCGCACTCCGCAAACCAACGCGATGCTGCGTGAAAGCTCAAGCAAGGTTGCCGTCAACTCCCTGCATATGCGGGGCCAGGCGGCCGACCTGCGTCTGTCGTCGCGTTCGGTTCGGCAAGTGGTTGCTGCGGCCGCCTCATGTGCCGCAGGTGGTGTCGGCAAATATAGCCGATCCAATTTCACCCATATGGATTGCGGCGACGTCCGAACCTGGGGAAGCTAGTCCAGACCCAACAGACCCTCAGACAGGCGCCTTCGGGCGCCTTTTTTTGCTTTCTACGGTTCAGACGTGAAACTCGCCCGGCGCATAAAGGTATCCCATACCCACCTTTTCAAAGTCCAGAGACGCATTGAGCGACTCCGCCATTGGTGGGAAACCCGGGGCTTGCCCCTGAATGCGCCCTTGCGCCTGCCATTTACCGTTGCGGTTCCTGATGTTGGCCATGTCAAACCCCCTCTTGGTGTGACCAGAGTGTGACAAGCGGATATTCAGGGTTTTCTCGCGCGCTCCCCCCAACGGCTGAAACCGTTGTAAACAATTGGGGAGGAGGTTGGCGCACCCGACAGGATTCGAACCTGTGGCCTCTGCCTTCGGAGGGCAGCGCTCTATCCAGCTGAGCTACGGGTGCCTATCGCGGGGCTATAGGCCAAGCGGCCCTGCCCCGCAATCGGAAATCGGCCTATCCAAACAGATCGTTGCACAGCTCGAGCGCACTCACCAGCACATCGACCTCGGCCTCGGTATTATATAGCGCGAATGAGGCGCGGGCGGTGGCGGGAACGCCCAGGTGCTCCATCAAGGGCTGGGCGCAATGGTGCCCGGCGCGGACGGCGACGCCGCGCTTGTCGAGCACGGTCGAGATATCGTGCGCGTGGGCCGCGCCGTTGAGGGTGAGCGAGAAAATCGCCGCCTTCTGCGCCGCATTGCCTTGGATATTCAGCCAGTTGAGCCCTTTGAGGCGGCTTTCGGCATAGGCGCGGAGGCGGGCTTCATGGGCAGCCACATTCTCCATCCCGAGGTCCATCAGATAGTCGAGCGCCACGCCAAAGCCGATGGTCTGGACGATGCCGGGGGTTCCGGCCTCGAATTTCATCGGTGGCTCGGCATAGCTCACCGCTTCGCGGCTCACCTCGCGGATCATGTCGCCGCCGCCAAGGAAAGGGCGCATCTCGGCAAAGCGCTCTTTGCGGACATAGATCGCGCCCGAGCCGGAGGGGCCATAGAGCTTGTGGCCGGTGATCGGGTAGAAATCGCAGCCGATGTCCTGAACGTCGACCGGCATATGCACCGCACCCTGCGAGCCATCGACCAACACCGGCACGCCCCTCTCGCGGGCGGCGGCGCAGATCGTCTTCACGTCGACGATGGTGCCAAGAACGTTCGAGCAGTGGGTGACGGCGATCAGTTTGGTTTTCGGGCCAATCGCGTCGATCACCTTTTGGGGATCGAGCGAGCCGTCGGCCTCGGGCTCGACCCATTTCAGCACAACCCCCTGCCGTTCGCGCAGGAAATGCCAGGGCACGATATTGGCGTGGTGCTCCAGGACCGACAGAACGATCTCGTCGCCCGCGTGCATCCGCGGCATCGCCCAGGCATAGGCGATCATGTTGATGCCTTCGGTGGTGCCCGAGTTCAGGACGATCTCATCCTCTGAGGCGGCATTCAGGAAACGCGCGATCTTGCCGCGCACGGCCTCGTATTTCTCGGTCGCGAGGTTAGACAGGTAATGCAGGCCGCGATGGACGTTGGCGTATTCATGGGCATAGCCACGCGTCACCGCATCGATCACGGCTTTCGGCTTTTGCGCCGAAGCGCCGTTGTCGAGGTAGACGAGCGGCTTGCCGTTCACTTCACGGGCAAGGATCGGAAAATCGGCGCGGATCTTTTCGACGTCATACATAGGGTAACTCAGTTTCCACTTTCGGCTTCGCGCAAGGACTGGATCCATATCCAGACAAAACCCACGAGCCAGACAACGCCCATCGCCTGCGTGCCGGGGGTCCCGCCATTGAATCCTGCAAGAAGGCCATAGAGAAGAGCCGCGGGCGAGGAAGCCAGCACCGCCCAGAACAGTGCCAGCCGCGCGCCGAACCCGGTTCCCTTGCCCTTGAACAGCCGCGCCAAGATCCGGGTGATCCCAGCGGCGATGTAAAAGATCAGCGGCCAGACAATGAGCCACGAGACCAGAGAATAGGCGATGAGCTGGCTCAGCTCCTGAACCTCGGCCCCTGCCGGAAGGTCGATCCCTTCCGAAAGACGCACAAGGCGCGGCCATTGGGCGACGAAGATCAGAAGGCAGCCCGCCATCAGGATCGCGAGCGCCCGGTTCTCTTTCTCGCCCGAATCGAGAAGCCGCCGCATCACCGCGCGGGGCCGGATCCATGCCCGAAGGACATCGTTTGAGATCGACATATCAGCGGTGCCTTTTCAGCCAGCTTTCGAGACGTTCGCGCAGGTCTTCGGCCAGGGCCTCGTCCTCGATCTCGGCCAAGGCCTCGGCAAGGAAGGCCAGCGTCAGAAGGTCGATCGCCTCTTTCTCGGGAACCCCGCGCGAGCGGAGATAGAAAAGCCCTGTCTCGTCGATCGCGCCCGAGGTCGAGCCGTGCGAACAGGCCACGTCATCGGCATAGATCTCGAGCTCGGGCTTGGCGAGGAACTGGCTGTCGTCGTCGAGAAGGAGCGACTGGCTGATCTGATAGCCATCGGTCTTTTGCGCCCCAGGCTTTACAAGGATCTTGCCTTGGAAGACGCCGGTCGCACCGTTGCGAAGCACCTTCTTGAACACCTGACGGCTTTCGCAGGCCACAGCGTCATGGGTGATGAACACCGTGTCGTCGTGGTGGAAATCCTTGCCGTCGCCAACGCAGGCGCCGGCCACATGGGCCACAGCCTCGTCGCCGGTGATGGTGATGATCGTCTCGTTGCGCGTGAGGCGGCCGTTCACGGTCAACGTGAAGGATTTGTAGGTCGAGCCCGCGCCAAGGCGGGCATAGCTGCCGGTCACGGCGCGGCGCTCGTGGTCGCGGCCTTGGGTGCGGACGTGGTGGAAGGCTCCACCGTCAGCCACATCAACCTCCATCACCTTGCTCAGCCGCGACGCGGCGGGGCCATTTTCAAGGAACGTCAGATCGGCGCCCTCGTCGACGCGGATCACATGGTGCAAGATCGCATCCGAGCGGATCGCGCGGTGCAGGTAGCTGACATTCACAGGGCGGCTCACCTTGCCCGTGGCACGGATCACCACGCCATCGGTGGCGAAGGCCGAATTGAGCGCGGCAAGAGGGCGCTCGACCGGATCATGGCCCTCGGTCTCGAGCTTGCCATAGAGGTCTTTGGCCCAGTGGATATCCTTGGCCATCGCGGTAGAAAGACGCTCGATTTCGAGGTTCTCGCCCGTCATGTCGTCCGACATCTCGGGAGCGAACACACCATCGACAAAGACGATCCGCAGCCGGTCGGTTCCGTCGAACATCGGGCGCTCGTCGGGGGTGAAAAGCGCGGCGTCAGCCGCCTCGCCCGCCGTCAGGGTCGCCGGATCGGTGTATTTCCAATATTCGTCGCGCTTTGTCGGCAGGCCCATGGCGCCAACCCGCGCCAAGGCCTCCTGCCGCGCGGCATTGGCCCAAGCGGCCCCCTGCGGCAGCGTCAGCCCCGCCATCCGCGCGGCGGCGGCGTCGGCCCGCAGCGCCTTCAGCGTCTCGGCACGCCCCATCAGATCCCCTCCTCGGCGAGGATATCGGCATAGCCGTTGTTTTCGACCTCGAGCGCAAGCTCGGGCCCGCCGGTCTTGATGATCCGGCCATCGGCCATGATGTGAACGATGTCGGGTTTGATGTGGTCGAGAAGGCGCTGGTAGTGGGTGATCACGAGGAACGACCGCTTGCCATCGCGCAGCGCGTTCACGCCTTCCGAGACAAGCTTCATCGCGTCCACATCGAGGCCCGAGTCGGTCTCGTCAAGGATGCACATCTTCGGCTCGAGCATCGCCATCTGCAGGATTTCGTTGCGCTTCTTCTCGCCGCCCGAGAAGCCCACGTTGACGGGGCGCTTGAGCATATCGGCGTCGATCTTGAGCGTCTTGGCCTTGGCGCGGACATCTTTCAGGAAATCGCCAGCCGAAAGCTCTTCCTCGCCACGCGCCTTGCGTTGGGCGTTCACCGCGGTCCGCAGGAAGGTCATGTTGCCCACGCCGGGGATCTCGACCGGATACTGGAAGGCCAGGAAAAGCCCCGCCGCGGCGCGCTCTTCCGGCTCCATCTCGAGAAGATCGGCACCATCGAGATCGGCCGATCCCTCGGTCACCTCATAGCCCTCGCGGCCTGCCAGAATATACGAAAGCGTCGATTTCCCCGAGCCGTTCGGCCCCATGATCGCATGGACCTTGCCAGGTTCGAGCACCAGATCGACCCCCTTCAGGATCTTCTTGCCCTCTTCCTCAAGTTCGGCGTGCAGGTTCT
>CAKZOU010000046.1 GCA_937138255.1 uncultured Paracoccaceae bacterium | reverse complement strand
TGGCGGAGGAGGTGGGATTCGAACCCACGGTACGCTCTCACGCACGCCGGTTTTCAAGACCGGTGCAATCGACCACTCTGCCACTCCTCCGACAGAGGCCACCCATACGCAGGACGTTTCGATTCTGAAAGGCCCTTGCAGGGTGGATTTCCGCTCAGAGGCACAGCAGCAGTCTTTCAATGTGGCGGAGCCCTCGCTATTGTGGCTGCAAATTCGCCCTTAGGGCGGTGAGGAAACAGGCAGAAAGGGCCGGTCAACGGTCTTTGCCGGAGCGGGAAACAAAGGGGCATGGGTATGTCGGGCGTTCTATTTGGCTGGGTTCAGTATCGCCGGGCGGCGGTTCTTGGCTCTGCGGCGGCACTGATGTTTCTGGCCGGGTGCCAGCCGGGCGAGCTTTTCCCACAAAAACCTGCCGAAGGGGCGGATGCCGCGACAGCCGAGCCGCAGATGATCGAGCAGGATATCGAAAAGCCCGATGTCTTCTCGGTGACCGACAGCGGCCTCTGGGATGGCCGCCCCTCGCTTGGCGGGGTCTGGGTCGCGCACCCGGACGTCGATGAACCCGAGAGGGTGATCATCCGCAATACGGCCAACGACAGGTTTGTGATCGGCGCCCTGTTCCGCCGCGAGCGCGACAATCCCGGTCCGGCGCTTCAGGTGTCTTCCGACGCCGCAGAGGCGCTCGGGATGCTTGCCGGCGCACCAGCGACGCTAAGCGTGGTGGCTCTGCGCCGCGAGATGGTTGCTGTTGAACAACCCGAGCCGGTTGTCGAGCTGACCGCCGCCTCCGAGATCGAGACAATGCCGCTTGATCCGATCGCCGGTGCCGCCGCTGCGATCGACGCGGCAGAAGCCGCGCAAGCTGCGCCAACTCCGACCACCACGCCGATGCCCTTGCCAAGCCCCATCGCCTCGCCGCTTGAAAAGCCCTTTATCCAGATCGGCATCTTCTCGATCCAGGGCAACGCCCTCAAGACGGCCGATCTCTTGCGCGCCGATGGCATCATTCCGACCGTGCTTGAGCAATCGAGCCAGGGCCGCACCTTCTGGCGTATCATCGTCGGGCCGGCGATGACGTCGGACGAGCGGTCTGCCCTTTTGGCCAAGGTCAAAGAGCTCGGCTTTGCTGACGCCTACTATGTGACGAACTGACGAAAGGGAGCCGATCCCGGCATGACCTCGCGCGCCCTGACACTGCTGCGATTTGCGCTAATGACGATGGCTCTGACGTTGGCTGGCCTCTCGGCCACCGCGCAGTCATTCGAAACCAAGGCGCGCGCGGCATTCGTCTATGACCAGTCGACTGGCACAGTCCTTTTGGCCAAGAACGCAGACGATCCTTTGCCGCCTGCGTCCATGTCGAAGTTGATGACGCTCTTCATGGCTTTCGAGGCGATCCGCGACGGGCGTCTTCATGTCACCGACGAGCTTTTGGTTTCTCAGCACGCGATGGATTATCAAGGCTCGTCGATGTTCTTGCGCTCGGGCGAGCGGGTGAAGGTCGAGGATCTCTTGCGGGGGATCATCGTCTTGTCGGGCAACGATGCCAGCGCCGTGATTGCCGAGGCGCTTTCTCCTGATGGCTCCGAAGCCGGCTTTGCCCGCCTGATGACCGACCGCGCGCGCCAGCTGGGGATGAACAACTCGTCATTCGCCAATTCCAACGGCTGGCCCGCTGTGGGGCATCTGATGTCGATGCGGGATCTCGGCATTCTGGCTGATCATATCATCAGCGACTTCCCGACCTATTACCCTCTGTTCAGCGAGCAGGAATTCCACTTTGACGGGCGGGTTCCGTCAAACTCGCAAAACCGCAACCCGATCCTTGCCCTCGGCATGGGGGCGGACGGCCTCAAGACCGGTCACACCAGCGAAGCGGGTTATGGTCTTGTCGGTTCGGCCAAACAGGGTGATCGCCGGGTGATCTTCGTGATCTCCGGGCTCGACAGCGCCGAAGCCCGCGCCGAGGAAAGCGAGCGCATCCTGAACTGGGCCTTTCGCCAGTTTGCCGAAAAGCAGCTCTTGAAAGCAGGAACGCGCCTTGGAGAGGCGAACGTCTGGATGGGCGAGGCCGAGACGGTCGGATTGACGGTGGTCGAGGATGTCCGGCTCTTGGTGCCAACCTTCGGAGGCGCCGATCTTGCGGCCGAAGTTATCTACAAAAGCCCGATCGAAGCTCCCGTTCGCGCGGGGCAAGAATTGGGCGAGTTGATCATTTCCCGGCCCGAGCTACCGGATGTCAGAATACCGCTCGTCGCCGAAAGCGATGTGGCGGAGGGCGGCTTTGCTGTCCGCCTCAAGACCGCGGCGATTGTCCTTTTGCGCAAGATTTCCCCTTCTGCTGCGGAAACATTGAGCGCCACGGATGGCTGAGGGCCGTTTCATCACTTTTGAAGGGATCGACGGGTCGGGCAAGTCCACCCAGGCGCGGCTTCTGGCCGAACGGCTGCGCGGTAACGGCGAGGAAATCGTCCTCACCCGCGAGCCCGGCGGCAGCCCCGGCGCCGAGGAAATCCGCCAACTTCTTCTGACGGGGAATCCCGAGCGGTGGTCGGCAGAAACCGAGATCCTCCTCTTCACCGCCGCCCGCCGCGATCACCTCGAAAAGACGATCCTGCCCGCACTGGCCGAGGGCCGCACGGTCATCTCCGACAGGTTCGCCGATTCTACCCGCGTCTATCAGGGCGCGACCCGCGGCGATCTGCGCGGAACGGTCGATAGGCTTCATGCCCTGATGATCGGCCGCGAGCCGGATCTGACCTTCGTGATCGACATGGACCCCGAAGCCGCCCTTCGGCGCGGCCTTGCCCGCAAGTCGGGCGAAGACCGGTTCGAGGATTTCGGCCTCGGCTTTCAGGAAACCCTGCGGCACGGCTTTCTCGCTCTCTGCCACGATTTCCCCAAGCGCTGTGTCCTGATCGACGGCAACCGCGAGGCCGCCGCCATTGCCACGGAAATCGCCGAGATCGTCGGGGATACCTGATGAGCGAGGACCGCCCAGAGCCCGACCGGATCGAAGGCGCCCCGCATCCGCGCGAGACCGCGCGCCTGATCGGCCAAGACAAGGCCGAGGCAGATTTCCTGCGGGCCTATACCTCGGGCCGCCTGCATTCCGGCTGGCTGATCACCGGGCCAAAGGGCGTCGGCAAAGCCACCCTCGCCTATCGCATCGCGGCCTTTCTCTTGGCCGAAGGCCCTGAAGAGGCTGGCGGGGGCCTTTTCGGCGACGCCCCGCCCGAGCCCACAAGCCTCGACATTTCCCCCGATCACCCCGAACGCCGCTTGATCCTTGCCGGCAGCCACCCGCGCCTTGCGGTGATCCGCCGCGCGGTCAACGAAAAGACCAGCAAGTTGCAATCCGAGATCACCGCCGAGCCGGTGCGCGACCTCAAGAAATTCTTTCATATGTCCGCCACCGACGGCGGGCGGCGGGTGGTCATCGTCGATGCTGCCGACGAGATGAACGTCACCGCCGCCAACTCGATCCTGAAAGAGCTTGAAGAACCCCCTGCCCGCACGACGATCCTTCTCATTTCGCATCAGCCCGCGCGCCTCCTGCCGACGATCCGCTCGCGCTGCCGCGAATTGCGCTGCGTGCCGCTTCAGGCCGAGGAGATGGCCGAGGCGATGGATCAGGCGGGGGTTCATATCGACGAGCGCGAGGCGATGGCAGCGCTCACGGGCGGCTCGGTCGGCGAAGGTGTGCGCCTCGCCATGCATGATGGCCTTACGCTTTATGCCGAGCTGATCGCCCTTCTCTCGCGCCTGCCCCACATCGACCGCCCCGCCGCCTTGGCCCTTGCCGAAAGCTGCGCGGGCAAAGGGGCCGAGGTGCGTTTCCCCCTCGTCATCGACCTTCTCGAACAGTTCATCGCCCGCACCGCCCGCGCCGGCCTTCTGGGCGAGCCCGACCGGCAGGGCGCGCCCGGCGAGGCGCGTCTGATCGGCAAGCTCGCCCCCGACGATCGCGCCGCCCGCCGCTGGGCGACCTTGCAGCAGGATCTCAGCGCCCGCATCCGGCATGGGCGAGCCGTCAATCTTGACCCTGCCGCACTGATCCTCGATATGCTGTTCAAGATTGAAGAGGTGGCGCAGGGCGTCACCGCAGCCTGAGACGCGCCCCGTGAGCCAGCCGCCTGCCATTGTCGACAGCCATTGCCACCTCGACTTCGCCGATTTCGACGGCGAGGTGGATGACGTGATTGCCCGCGCTGCCGCCGCTGGCGTCACCCGCATGGTCACGATCTGCACGCGGCTTGCCAACGAACCCAAGGTCCGCGCCATTGCCGAGGCGCATGACGGCATCTTCTACGCCGCGGGCATTCATCCGATGAGTGTCGAAAAACAGCCGCTTGTCTCGGTGGACGACCTCGTAGCCCTCGCCGGCCACCCCAAGATGGTCGGTATCGGCGAGACCGGCCTCGATTATCACTACACCCCCGACAGCGCCGATCTTCAGCGCCAGTCGCTGCGCATCCATATCGACGCCGCCCGCGAAACCGGCCTGCCGCTCATCATCCATGCCCGCGACGCGGACGAGGACATGGCGGCGATCCTCGCCAAGGGCTATCGCAACGGCGCCTATGCTTGCGTGATGCATTGCTTCTCGTCGGGCGCGGGGCTTGCCAGGGCGGCGCTCGATCTCGGCTTCTATCTCTCGATGTCCGGCATCGCCGCCTTCCCGAAAAGCGGCGATCTGCGCGATATCTTCGCCACCGCCCCGCTTGACCGTATCCTTGTCGAGACCGACAGCCCCTACCTCGCCCCACCGCCGCACCGGGGCCGCCGTAATGAGCCCGCCTATACGGCGCATACGGCCAAGGTGGGCGCCGAGGTCTTCGGCGTGAGCTATGAGGCGTTCGCCGCGGCTACCTCTGCGAACTTTGACCGCCTCTTCTCCAAGGCCGCCGCGTGGGGGCCCGTCTGATGGCGCGCCACACCCTCAGGATCCTCGGCTGCGGCTCGTCTGGGGGGGTTCCCCGCCTTGGGAACTATTGGGGCGATTGCGATCCGAGCAACCCGCGCAACCTGCGCACCCGTTGTTCCGTCCTCATCAGCCGGGAAGGACCGGACGGGACAACCCGCGTGTTGATCGACACCTCTCCCGATATGCGCCAGCAGCTCCTTGCCGCTGATGTGGGGCATCTCGACGGTGTTCTTTACACCCACGCGCACGCCGACCACGTTCACGGGATCGACGATCTGCGGATGGTCGTCTTTAACACCCGCGAGCGGCTTCAGATCTGGGCCGATGGCGAGACCTCCGACGCGCTCCTGTCGCGCTTCGGCTATGCGTTCGTCCAACCCAAGGGCTCGCCCTATCCGCCGATCCTAGAGCTGAACACCATCGACGGCCCCGTGACGATCACCGGCGCGGGCGGCCCGATCACGCTCACCCCGTTTCAGGTGAACCACGGCTCGATGGATGCCTTGGGTTTTCGCGTGGGTGGTGTGGCCTATCTGCCCGATGTGGCGACCATTCCTGAACCGGTCTGGCAGACCACGCTCAGGGATCTCGACGTCTGGATCGTCGACGCCCTGCGCCGCACGCCGCATCCGACCCATTCGCATCTGGCCCAGACGCTCGACTGGATCGAGCGCGCCGCGCCCAAGCGGGCGATCCTGACCGATATGCACGCCGATATCGACTATGCCGCGGTCGAGGCGGAAACGCCTGAACATATCAGTGCCGCCTATGACGGCATGGAAATCGAGTTTGACGCCTAGGCGCGGGATGCGCGCGGGCAAGGAGAGCACATGGCCGCGCTGATCGACGTTATCCTGCCCGTCTTCATCGTCCTCGGCTTTGGCTATGTCGCGGTCTGGGCCAAGTATTTCAGCGATGACGGCATCGACCTTCTGATGAAGTTCACCCAAGGCTTTGCAATCCCCTGCCTTCTCTTCCGCGCCATTTCCGAGCTGGACCTCGGCCAGAACTTTGATCTGGCCCTGCTTTTTCCCTTCTATGCCGGCGCATTGGGCGGATTTTTCGCGGGGCTCTTGGGCGCGCGGTTCATCTTTGGACGCACTTGGGAAGACGCGGTCGCCATCGGTTTTTGCGGCCTCTTTTCCAATTCGGTCCTTCTCGGCCTGCCGATCACCGAACGCGCCTATGGCCCCGACGCGCTTGACGCCAACTATGCGATCATCGCCGTTCACGCGCCCTTCTGCTACCTCGTCGGCATTACCGCCATGGAGATCGCCCGCAACCGCGGCGGCAGCCTTGCGGCGCTGCCCGGCAAGGTCGTCAAGGCCGCCTTCCGCAATGCCCTCATCGTCGGTATCGCGCTCGGCTTTGCCGTCAATATCACCGGCATTCCGATGCCCCACGTTCTGACCGATGCGGTTGACCTCATGGCCCGCGCCGCCCTGCCTGCCGCCCTCTTCGGCCTCGGCGGCGTGCTCTACCGCTACCGCCCCGAGGGCGATATGCGGGTGATCCTCTATGCGGTGTCGATCTCGCTTCTTCTGCATCCGGCGATCACATGGAGCCTGTCGCAGCTCACGCACCTCGGCACAGCGCCCCTGCGTTCGGCCGTCCTGACGAGCGCCATGGCGCCCGGGGTCAACGCCTATATCTTCGCCAATATGTACGGCGCCGCCCGCCGCGTCGCGGCCTCGACCGTGCTTATCGCCACGGCGGCGTCGATCCTGACAGCATGGGGCTGGCTTTCGATCTTGCCCTGACCCTGAAAACACAAGAGGCAGGCCCTGGGGCCTGCCTCGTGATGGTGCGGTCGAAAAGACTCGAACTTTCACTCCGGTTAAGGAACAGCGACCTCAACGCTGCGCGTCTACCAATTCCGCCACGACCGCACGGTCTTGAAGGTGAGGCGCTGAATAGCGAAGGATTCGGGGGAAGTGAAGAGCAAAATCGGCCTCATTGCGCGGTTTTTTCCCGAGGTGTTTTCGCCCCCCGATCCAGGACCCTTCCGAACAACACAGCCAAAATCGCAGCCGTCAGGACCAGCGCGAAACCCAGAACCTGGTGCTCGTCGAACAGCATATTCGCCATCAGTCGCCCCGGCAGGAAGGCCAGCGTTCCCGCCACGCCGAGCGACCAGAAGGCAAGATTGCGCATCACCCCTTCGTGGGCACGTCGATTGCCCAGGCGTGCGTGTCGGATCGCGACATAAAGCGCGCCGAGCGTAAAGACCGACAAGGCGTGTATCGGACCGTAGGGCCCGACAACCCTCATACCCGAAATCCAGAAGGAACTGAGCGCTGTGGTCGCCATCGCGGTCACCCAGATATAGCCCAAGGTCTTGTGCAAGCGGTCCCGACGCCTGCGAAGAAGCACAATCGGTGCCAGAACAACGGCTTCCAATGCCGAGACCACATGAAATGTCACGGCTGGGCCAGCGGCAAGCAGTTCGTCTATCATTGTCATTTCAATCACTCCTTGGTTTGATTGCCCAAAGCCTTGAGACAGCCCCGCGCAGCCTTCCAGCGCGGATACGCGGAAAGGGGAGACGCCATCGCAAACCGCACACAGATCCGCTTTGCGCTTCGTGAAATGCAACGGCAGGCTCGCTTGCCGCGTGTCTGGGTGGCGCTTGCGGCCCTGGCGTTGATCCTTGGGCTTTCCGGCCCGTTCGGCACCGAAAGCGCGATGCGGCTTGCCCCGCGGATCGGCTATTGGGGGCTGATCGCGGTGGTGACGTATTTCTCGGGCAGCCTCGTGGTTACGCTTCTGACCCGCCGCTTCGAGCGCACCAGACCGCCCTTTGCCATCGGCTTTCCGGTTATCACCTTGGCGATCGCCGTCGTCGTTCTGGCCGAGGTGATCGTCATCAACTGGCTGGTGCTTGGAAATGCCCCGCAATCGAGCGGCGAGATCCTCTCGCTGGCGGCCAATGTCTTGGCTGTCGGAATCGTCGTGGCGGGGATCATCCTCTATTTCTTGCGCAGCCGGCCGAGACCGGCGACCCAAGCCGCAGAGGTTCCGCAGGGGCCACGCATTCTACAGAGGATGGACTTGCCGAAACGGGGCAGGCTGATTTCGCTAACGGTCCAAGACCACTACACCGAAGTCGCCACAAGCAACGGGACCGCGCTTGTGCTCTTGCGCCTCTCGGATGCCATCGCCGAAGCCGAACCATTGCCGGGGCTTCAAGTGCATCGCTCGCACTGGGTCGTCACCGGCGAGGTCGCCTCCGCCCGGCGGGACGGCGCCAAGGCGGTGCTGACCATGTCGGACGGGCGTGACATTCCGGTCAGCCGAACTTATGTGCGGGCTGTAAAGGATGCAGGGCTTTTGCCTGGATAGGCGCATGGTAGAGTGGATCACCTCAGACGGGCTGACCGACTATGACGAGGCCGTGGCCTTCATGGAAGCGCGCGCCGATGCGATTGCGCGGGGTGAGGCCGACGAGGCGATATGGCTTGTCGAGCACCCGCCACTTTATACCGCAGGCACCAGCGCCAAACCCGCTGATCTGACCGAGCCGAACAGGTTTCCCGTCTACGAAAGCAAGCGCGGCGGCCAATACACCTATCACGGCCCCGGCCAGCGGGTCGCCTATGTGATGCTGAATGTGGGCGAGCGCGGGCATGATGTGCGGCGCTTCGTCAAAGACCTAGAGACTTGGGTGATCACGGCGCTGGCCGAATTCAACGTGACCGGCGAGGTCCGCGAGGGGCGGGTCGGCGTCTGGGTCGAGCGGCCCGAGAAGCCGCGCGCGATTGATGGGTCGGTCCGCGAAGACAAGATCGCCGCCCTTGGCATCCGCCTGCGAAAATGGGTCTCGTTCCATGGCCTGTCGATCAACGTCGATCCCGACCTTGGGCATTTTTCGGGAATCGTCCCCTGCGGCATCCGCGAACATGGGGTGACAAGCCTCGTCGATCTTGGCCTGCCGGTCACGATGGCGGATGTCGACGTTGCCCTGCGCCGCACGTTCGAGGCATCAGTGACGCCCCGCAGCCCCATTTGACGCCGCCTGCGCCAATTTATCCCAAGGCCCTGATACATTCGAATATTGCCCCCTCTGGCCTGAGCGACTAGAACCACCCCAAAGCTGGTGGGACGGGTCTGACTCGTGCCACCCTTTAGTTGACGCCAATACGGGAGAGCCACATGGCAGACGCCGCCATCCACGGCCATGATCACCACGACGAGCGGGGCTTCTTCACCCGCTGGTTCATGTCCACCAACCACAAAGACATCGGTATCCTCTATCTCTGGGTTTCCGGTGCCGTCGGTTTCATTTCGGTCCTGTTCACCGTTTTCATGCGCCTCGAGCTCATGGAGCCGGGTGTTCAGTATATGTGCGCCGAAGGGGCCCGCTTCATTGCCGATGCTTCGGCAGAGTGCACCCCGAACGGCCACCTCTGGAACGTGATGATCACCTATCACGGCGTTCTGATGATGTTCTTCGTCGTCATTCCGGCGCTGTTCGGCGGCTTCGGCAACTACTTCATGCCGCTGCAGATCGGCGCGCCCGACATGGCCTTCCCGCGCATGAACAACCTGTCTTTCTGGATGTATGTGGCCGGCACCTCGCTCGGCGTCGCCTCGCTCCTGAGCCCCGGCGGCAACGGCCAGCTTGGCTCGGGCGTTGGCTGGGTTCTCTACCCGCCGCTCTCGACCAACGAAGGCGGCTACTCGATGGACCTCGCTATTTTCGCGGTACACCTCTCGGGTGCCTCCTCGATCCTCGGCGCGATCAACATGATCACCACCTTCCTGAATATGCGCACCCCGGGCATGACCCTTCACAAGGTGCCGCTCTTCGCCTGGTCGATCTTCGTGACAGCATGGCTCATCCTTCTGTCGCTTCCGGTTCTGGCCGGCGCCATCACCATGCTTCTGATGGACCGCAACTTCGGGACGACCTTCTTCCAGCCGGCCGGTGGCGGTGATCCGATCCTCTACCAGCACATCCTGTGGTTCTTTGGCCACCCGGAAGTCTACATCATCGTCGTTCCGGCCTTCGGCATCATCAGCCACGTGATCGCGACCTTCTCGCGCAAGCCGATCTTCGGCTACCTGCCGATGGTCTATGCGATGGTCGCCATTGGTGCTCTGGGCTTCGTCGTCTGGGCGCACCACATGTACACCGTCGGTATGTCACTGACCCAGCAGTCCTACTTCATGCTGGCCACCATGGTTATCGCGGTTCCCACGGGCGTTAAGATCTTCTCGTGGATCGCCACCATGTGGGGCGGCTCGATCGAGTTCAAAACCCCGATGCTCTGGGCCTTCGGCTTCCTCTTCCTCTTCACCGTGGGCGGCGTGACCGGCATTGTCCTGAGCCAAGCGCCGATCGACCGCGCCTATCACGACACCTACTATGTCGTGGCGCACTTCCACTATGTGATGAGCCTCGGCGCCGTGTTCGGCATCTTCGCGGGCATCTACTTCTACATGCCCAAGATGTCGGGCCGTATGTTCCCCGAGTGGGCAGGCAAGCTGCACTTCTGGGCCATGTTCCTCGGTGCGAACCTGACCTTCTTCCCGCAGCACTTCCTCGGCCGTCAGGGCATGCCGCGCCGCTACATCGACTATCCGGAGGCCTTCGCCTACTGGAACTACATCTCGTCGATCGGCGCCTTCATCGCCTTCGCGTCCTTCGTGTTCTTTATCGTTCTGCTGGCCGTCGTCCTGATGCGCCCGCGCAACGTGACCGCGAACAACCCGTGGAACGAATGGGCCGACACCCTCGAGTGGACCCTTCCCTCGCCGCCGCCGGAGCACACGTTCGAGACGCTCCCCAAGCAGAGCGACTGGGACAAGGGCCACGCCCACTGAGGCAAGCCAGACTAGCAAAAGGCCCCGGATAATCCGGGGCCTTTTCTTTTGGAGGCTGGTGAAGCCGCGCGCAAAGGCGCTAGGTTTGGCCAAACAGGGAGGCAGACATGAGCGGCATCTTCGACGAAGACCTCTTCCTCAAGGGCCTTGAGCAGCGGCGGGCGACGCTCGGCAAGGACTATGTCGACACCAACCTCGCCACCGCAGACGATTTCTCGCGTCCCTTTCAGGAGGCGATGACCGCCTGGTGCTGGGGCTTTGGCTGGGGCGACGATGTGATCGACCCCAAGACCCGCTCGATGATGAACCTCGCGATGATCGGCGCTTTGGGAAAGATGCACGAATGGGAGCTGCACTGCCGCGGGGCGCTCGGCAATGGCGTGAGCCGCGAGGAGCTTCGCGCCATCATCCATGTGATCGGCATCTATTGCGGCGTGCCACAGGCGGTTGAGTGTTTTCGCGTCGCGCGCAAGGTGCTCGAGGAAGAGGCCAAGAGCTAGGCCCATGCCCTATGAGTGGATCGAACCGGAGGCCGGCCCCGATGCGCCGATGGCCGAGCTGCACCTCTGGCCCTACCGCTCCTTGCCGAAGGCAGGCTTCGTCATCTTCATCGGCCTGACCGTGGGGATGATCGCCCTGCCACTCGTTGCAGTGATCGGCTCCAAGATCCTCTGGGCCCTTCTGCCTTTCCTCTCCGCCGCCGTCGCGGGCCTCTGGTATGCGCTGAACCGCAGCTACCGCGATGGCAGCACCCTTGAGATCCTGACCCTCCGCCGCGACCGGATTGCCCTCATCCGCCACAATCCGCGCGGGCCGGTGCAGGAATGGCAGGCCAATCCCTATTGGACGATCGTGCAGATCCACCCGACGGGCGGGCCCGTACCCAACTATCTGACCCTGAAGGGCGAAGGCCGAGAGGTGGAAGTCGGGGCCTTTCTCAGCGAGGGCGAACGGATCGTCCTGAAGGCGGAACTGGACGCGGCGCTGGTGCGATCGAAAAGTTACGCCTAAAACTCGCGCCCCAAACGCCGCGCTTCTTCGATGAGGGTGGCGCGAATTTCGTCGGTCTCGAGCGCATCGTAAAAGAGCCGCAGATCGGCGTTCTTGATGCCGCAGTAGTTCAGCACACCCACCAGAAGCTGAGACCGCATCGCCGCTTCGTCGCCGCGCTCGCGGTAGCCTTCGGCGCTGTTGGCGGCGATGCCGATCATCAGCGCCTTCCTGTGCGGCAGCTTGCGCGCGCCATAGGCCCAGCCGTTGTTCCAGACCCTGTCGATCCAGCCCTTGGTCATAGCAGGCACCGACCACCACCAGACGGGAAAGACAAAAGCGATCGCGTCATTGCGGGCGATCCGCGTCTGCTCGGCCAGAACAGCCCCGGAATAGATCTTGTCGTCGTCGTCCCAGTCCGGCTCGTCGGCCAAAGGCATCCGGGGATCAAAGCCCTCGGCATAGAGATCGGCGATCTCGGCCTCGTGCCCGGCATCGGCCAGCCCCTCGAGAAAGGCATCGAGAATGGCGCCGCTAAACGAGATGCGGCGGGGATGATCGAAGACAACGAGAACTTTCATATGCGGGGCTCGCAACGTGGTTTCCGCAAGCCTAGCAATCGGCGAAGAGATTGTCCTCGCCAATCAGCCGAGCTTGGCCTTCACCATCGGGCCGACTTTGCCGAAATCCATCTGGCCGGTGTATTTGCCTTTGAGCGCGGCCATGACCTTGCCCATGTCGCGGATCGAGGTGGCCTCGACCTCGGCGATGGCGGCCGCAACGGCGGCATCGGTCTCAACTTCGTCGAGCTGCCGCGGCAGGTATTCCTCGATGATGCGAATCTCGTTCATCTCTTTCTCGGCCAGCTCGAGCCGCCCGCCCTCTTCGTAGGCGCGTGCGCTTTCCTGCCGTTGCTTGACCATCTTGCCGAGAATCGCCAGCACGGTGTCGTCGCTGACCTGCGCCTCTTCGCCGTCAGTGCGGGCAGCGATATCGCGGTCTTTGATGGCTGCGTTGATCAGGCGCAGGGTTGACAGACGGTCGGCATCCTTGGCCTTCATCGCCTCTTTTAGGGCGGTGCTGATCGTCGTTCTCATGTCCATGTTTTGGCCTTTGAGCGGTGGTCGAGGCCGCAACTCATACTCTTAACAATCCTTCATGACAACCGGTGCGACGCGCAGCCCCATCAGGGGTGCTTCTGCCTTGACCACCGCCGCCCGACCCCTTAGGACCGCATCAATTTGGCCAAAGGGGAGTCGCGATCATGCCGCACAGTGCAATGGATATGCCTACCGCCTGTCTTGCTCTAGCAGATGGCACCCTCTTTTACGGCTACGGTTTCGGCGCCACGGGGCAGGCCGAGGCCGAGCTGTGCTTCAACACCGCGATGACCGGCTATCAGGAGATCATGACCGATCCCTCCTACGCCGGCCAGATCGTCACCTTCACCTTCCCCCATATCGGCAACACCGGCGTCACCCCCGAGGATGACGAGACCGCCGAACCCGTGGCGGCCGGCATGGTCGTCAAATGGGATCCGACCGAGCCGTCGAACTGGCGGGCGACGCAAGACCTCGCCAGCTGGCTCGCCGCCAAGGGCCGGATCGGCATCGGCGGCGTCGACACCCGCCGCCTGACCCGCGCGATCCGCCAGCAGGGCGCGCCGCACGTGGCGATTTCCCACGATCCCGATGGCAATTTCGACGTCGAGGCGCTGGTCAAGGCCGCGCGCGGCTTCAAGGGCCTTGTCGGCCTTGATCTGGCGAAGGATGTGACCTGCGCCCAGTCCTATCATTGGGACGAAATGCGCTGGGCCTGGCCCGAGGGCTACGCCCGCCAGGAGGCGCCGCGCCATAAGGTCGTCGCCATCGACTATGGCGCCAAGCGCAATATCCTGCGCTGCCTCGCCTCGACCGGCTGCGATGTGATCGTGCTTCCCGCCAACGCGACTGCCGACGAGGTGCTCGCGCATAATCCCGATGGCGTGTTCCTCTCGAACGGCCCCGGCGATCCGGCCGCCACCGGCGCCTATGCCGTGCCGATGATCCAGGGCGTTCTTGAGCGCAGCGAAGTGCCGGTTTTCGGCATCTGCCTTGGCCACCAGATGCTGGCCCTCGCCCTTGGCGCCAAGACCATCAAGATGAACCACGGCCACCACGGTGCGAACCATCCGGTGAAGGATGTTGAGACCGGCAAGGTCGAGATCACCTCGATGAACCACGGCTTCACCGTCGACAGCCAGACCCTGCCCAAGGGCGTCATGGAAACCCATGTTTCGCTGTTTGACGGCTCCAACTGCGGCATCCGCATGACCGACCGTCCGGTGTTCTCTGTCCAATATCACCCCGAAGCGAGCCCCGGCCCGCAGGACAGCTTCTATCTCTTCGAGCGTTTCGCCAACGCCATGGAAGCCCGAAAGTCCTAGGCCCGTTAAGGTCTGATTAACCCTGATCAACGATCCAGTCCTGAAGGCAAGGCCGAGGGGCAAGAATGGATCTGGAGGCTCTCAGTGGTATCGGCGCGGGGTCGCGGCAGGCGGTTCCGCTTTCGCCTCTGGCGACGACATTGGCTCGCAAGGGCCTAGCCTCGGGGCGGCGCCTTGCTGAGATCGAAGCAGAGGCCAGCGGCTACGACCGCCCCCTTCCCGAGCTCCTTTCCCGCAGCCTTTTTCTGTCCTCCGACACTCTTGCCGCGGCCGAGGCCGAAACCCTTGGCGCCGGTCTGATCGATCCAGTGTCCGATCCGCCCGACCCGACCCTCCTTGCCCGCCTCGGACCGGACCAAGCGCTGCGACTGGGCATTCTGCCTTGGCGGCGGGTAGGTGGCCGCACGATAATTCTTGCCGCGCGGCCAGAAGGGTTCTCGCGTGCCCTACCCTATCTGACCAAGCTTTTCGGGTCGGTCCGCATGGCCGTCGCTCCTGCCGATCTGATCGAAGAAGCCATTGTCACAGCGGCTTCACAGGAGTTGGTCGCGCGCGCCGAGGCCATGCCGCCTGCAAGGCTAAGCGCCCGAGGCTGGCCCGGAAAAAAAGGGATCCTTGGGGCGGCGATCGTTGGCGCCATGCTGTTGCTGATTACCGCCCTTGCACCAAAGTGGGGGCTTTACCTCGCCATCGCATGGGCATTGACGATACTCGCGCTCAACATGGGGCTCAAAATCGCTGCGGCTTTTGCTGTATTCTCCGGCCCCGCAGGTCGCGCCAAGGTCGATCCCATGCCAAAGCGTCTGCCCGTCGTGACGCTTTTGGTCCCGCTCTATATGGAACGCGAGATTGCCGGCCACCTCCTGCGCCGCCTGTCCGCGATTGATTATCCAGCACCCCTGCTCGACGTGATCCTGCTTTTGGAAGCCGACGACCATCTGACGCGCGAGACATTGGCCGCCGCCAATCTGCCGCGCTGGATGCGGGCAATCACCGTGCCAAAGGGCACGATCAAGACCAAGCCACGGGCGCTCAACTATGGTCTCAATTTCGCGCGCGGGCGGATCATTGGCATCTATGATGCCGAAGACGCGCCCGCCCCAGATCAGATCAGGAAAATAGTCGCGCGTTTCGCAGCGCGGGGGCCCGAGGTTGCCTGCCTGCAAGGCATCCTCGATTATTACAACAGCCGAGCGAACTGGCTCGCGCGGTGCTTTACACTGGAATATGCGGCATGGTTCCGGGTCGTCCTGCCGGGGATGGCCCGCCTTGGCCTGACGATTCCGCTTGGCGGCACCACCGTCTTCTTTCGCCGGAGCGTTCTGGAAGAGATCGGCGGCTGGGATGCCCATAATGTCACCGAAGACGCCGATCTTGGTCTGAGGCTCGCGCGGTATGGCTATCGCACCGAATTGGTGGATACCGTCACGGGAGAAGAAGCCAATTGCCGCGCCTGGCCCTGGGTGCGGCAAAGGTCGCGTTGGCTCAAGGGTTATGCCGTGACCTACGGGGTGCACATGCGTGACCCACTCAGGCTCTTGCGGGATCTCGGGCTATGGCGGTTTGTTGGTATACAGATCCTGTTCTTTGGCACCCTCAGCGCCTTTGCCCTTGCGCCCGCGCTTTGGAGCTTTTGGCTGATCCTCTTTGGCCTGCCTCATCCTTTGTCGGGCACACTGCCACCGGCTGCGTTCATTTCGTTATCGACGCTGTTCGTCATGAGCGAGCTGACCAACCTTGCGGTCGCTGCGCTTGCCGTTCGCCGCGCCGGGAAGGGCTGGCTCACGCCATGGGCGATCACGCTACAAGCCTATTTCCCGCTGGCCACGCTGGCGGCCTGTAAGGGGCTCTTGGAGATACTCTGGCGGCCGTTCTTCTGGGACAAGACGACACACGGTCATTCGATCAAGCCCCAAGATGGCGCGATCACCCGTTCCGTTCGACCGACGCAGCATCCAATTTGAGGCGGGTCATGAACGCCTTGGAGATATGCTCGCGCACCGCCTTGTCGGCCCCGTCGCCATCACCCGCCTCGATTGCCGTAACGATCGCCTGATGTTCGTCGAGCGCACCCGCGCCGCGCCCTTCAGCCGCGAGCGAGGTGGTCGCCAAAAGTGCCATCGAACGGTGCACGAGATCGAGCTGCTGGACAAGAAAGCGGTTGTGGCTGGCGAGGTGGATCTGCTTGTGAAAGCGCCGGTTGGCCCGCGACAGAGCATCGGGATTGCCGATAAGTTTGCGGTCGGCCTCGACCATGTCGCGCAGAACGCGGATCTCTTCGGGGGTGGCGTGGCGCGAGGCGAGGCGGGCGGCAAGGCCCTCGAGTTCGCCCCGGACGACATAGAGCTCGGCCATTTGCGTATGATCGAGCGAGGCCACGATCAGCGACCGCCCATCGCGGGTCAGGAGTGACTGGGTCTCGAGCCGCTGCAGCGCCTCGCGGATGGGCGTGCGCGAGACGCCGAAACGTTCGGCCAGCTCGCTTTCCACCAGCCTGTCGCCGGGCTTGTAGATGTGGCTGTCGATCGCCTCGAGGATCAGCGCATAGGCGTCCTTCTGGGGGCTGCGGGCATCTTGCATTGGCGTGTCCTAGAACTATCGGCAAACCCTATCCGCCAAGCCCTGTCTGTTTCAAGCCAAAGAGATTGCGCCTATTGCCGCGCTTGATAAGGTCCGCGCCATGGTAGCTGCCTCTTTCTCTCATGTTCGTGCCTGGGTCTTTGACCTCGACAATACGCTTTACCCGCCCGAAGCGCGGCTTTTCGATCAGATCGAAGTGCGGATGACCGATTTCGTCCAGCGGGCGCTTGGTGTTGATCGCACCAAGGCTGACCGGCTTCGCGCCGAGTATTGGGCGCGATACGGCACGACGCTTGCGGGGCTGATGAACGAGCACGGCGTCGATCCGGGGCCCTATCTCTATGAGGTCCATGAAATAGACCTGAGCCATCTCAACCCCGACCCTGCCCTCGCGGCAGCGATCCAACGCCTGCCGGGGCGGCGCATTGTCTATACCAATGGATCAAAGCCCTATGCCGAGCGGGTGCTGGCCGCACGGGGACTGACGGGGATCTTTGATGCGGTCTATGGCGTCGAACATGCGGGGTTTCGGCCCAAGCCCGAACAGGCCGCGTTTGAGGCCGTGTTTGCGCTCGATGGTCTGTCGCCCGAGGAAGGCGCGATGTTCGAGGACGATATCCGAAACCTCGCAGCACCCCATGCGATGGGGATGCGGACCGTGCACGTCGGCCCCGAGCCGCTGCCGCAGCCGCATATCCATCACCATACGAGCGACCTTGCGGGCTTTCTGTCGCAACTCGGCTGAAGCCCCTTCCCCCTCCTGCACAGCAGGCCTATGACTGGGCCATGACGCGGGCTGAAACCGATATCGTGATCGCCGGCGGCGGCGTGGCGGGCCTCACCGCCGCTGCGGCCTTTGGCACTGCAGGTTTCCGTGTGGCCATCGTTGATCCCGCCCCGCCGGTGACGGATGCGGGCGCGGCTAGGGCCGATCACCGGACCACCGCCTTTCTTCAGCCCTCGCGCGAATTTCTCATGGCTGCGGGCCTCTGGGATCGGCTTGAGCCTCACGCCATGCCGCTCGACGTGATGCGGATCGTCGATGCGGGCGGGGAAGTGCCCGAACCGCGCGTCGCCCGCGATTTCGTGGCCTCCGACATCGGCCCCCTGCCCTTTGGCTGGAACTTCCCCAACTGGCTCCTTCGGCGCGAGATGGTGGGGCGGTTGGCCGAGTTGCCCAACGTCGATTTCCGCCCCGGCACCGGCTATCGCCGCTCGCTGGCGCGGGAGGCGGAGATATTGGTCGATTTGAGTGACGGTGCCAGCCTGCGGGCGCGGCTCCTGATCGGCGCGGACGGGCGCAATAGTGCGGTGCGGCAGGCCGCCGGAATTGGCGTCAAGACCACGCGCTATGGGCAAAAGGCTGTGGTTTTCGCGGTCAACCACGAATTACCGCATGGCAATGTCTCGACCGAAGTGCACCGCACCGGCGGGCCGTTTACGCTGGTGCCATTGCCTGATCACGACGGCAAGCCTTGCTCGGCGGTGGTCTGGATGGAGTCTGGCCCCGAGACCAAACGGCTCGCAGCGTTGGATGCGGCGGCGTTCAACGCCGAGGCGACCGCCCGTTCGGCGGGTGTCTATGGCGCGCTGACGCTGATCGGCCCGCGGCAGGTCTGGCCGATCATCAGCCAGATCGCCGACAAGATGATCGCCGCCCGCACCGCTTTGGTGGCCGAGGCGGCGCATGTGGTGCCGCCGATCGGGGCGCAGGGGCTGAATATGAGCCTTGCCGACCTGACCTGTCTGCACGGGCTTGCCGTGGCGCGGCCCGAGGGCTTGGCCGACAGGAAGATGCTCGACGCCTATGAGCGGCGGCGGCATCCCGAGGTGCGGCTGAGGGTTAGTGGGGTCGATGCGCTCAATCGGGCGTCGATTGCAGGTGCGCCGATCCTGCGCGACCTGCGCGCCAAGGGGATCGCCGCGCTTTACGGCGCGGCGCCGGTGCGCAAGACCTTGATGCAGCTCGGGCTCGGCGTCCGGGGCTGAAGGGGCGCTGCCCCTCTGCCCTGCGGGCATTCACCCCGGAGTATTTTTCGCCAAAAGAAGGATCAGAGGACCTGATCGACGACGCCTTTGAGGCGTGCGATGGTACCTTCGACATCGTAGAGCTTGTCGAGGCCGAAGAGGCCCAAGCGGAAGGTGCGGAAATCGGCGGGTTCGTCGCATTGGAGCGGCACGCCCGCGGCGATCTGCATGCCGAGAGCTGCGAATTTCTTGCCGTTCTGGACATCGGGATCGTCGGTGTAGCTGACGACAACGCCCGGCGCGGCAAAGCCTTTGGCCGCGACCGAGCGGATGCCTTTGGCGGCGAGCATCTCGCGCACACCGTTGCCCAGCGCCCATTGCGCCTCGCGCAGTTTTTCAAAGCCGTAGTCGCGGGTCTCGGCCATGGTATCGCGGAAGGCCACGAGGCTGTCGGTGGGCATGGTGGCGTGATAGGCGTGGCCGCCGTTTTCATAGGCCGCCATGATCGAATGCCATTTCTTGAGGTCAAGGGCGAAGGAATTGGAGGTGGTTTCGGCCATCCGCTGCATCGCGTTTTCCGAGAGCATCACGAGGCCGGCGGCGGGCGTTGCAGACCAGCCCTTTTGCGGGGCGGAGATCAGGACATCGACGCCGGTTTTCTTCATGTCGACCCAGACACAGCCCGAGGCGATGCAATCGAGCACCATCAGCGCGCCCACGTCATGGGCGGCCGCGGCGAGGGCCGTGATATAGTCATCCGGCAGGATCAGGCCCGCGCTGGTTTCCACGTGGGGGGCGAAAACCACATCGGGGCGGGCTTCGCGGATGGCCGCTGTCACCTCTTCGATGGGGGCGGGCGCAAAGGGGGCGCGGGTATCGTTGCCGGTCTGGCGGGCCTTGAAGACGGTGGTCTTTGCCGCGAACTGGCCCGCGTCGAAGATCTGGGTCCAACGGAACGAGAACCAGCCGTTGCGCACGATCATGGCATGCGCCGCATTGCCGAACTGGCGGGCGACCGCTTCCATGCCGTAGGTGCCGCCGCCGGGGACGATCGCGACATGATCGGCGCTATAGACCTCTTTCAGCATCGACGAGATATCGCGCATGACACCTTGGAACTTGGCGCTCATGTGGTTGAGCGAGCGGTCGGTGAAGACCACCGAGAATTCCATCAGGCCATCGGGATCAACGGGCGCGTGCGTCATGGGGGGCTCCTTCTTTGCTGAGATAGACCTACGCAGGGCGGCGGCGGGTTGCAAAGGCAAAGTTGCCCAAACCGCGTCAGATCGGGCCGGGGCGACGCTCTTCCGAGAGAAGGACGTTGGCCTCGACATTGCCAACCCCCGGCAGCGTCATGATCCGGCGGCGCAGGACGCGCTCGAAATCGGCGAGATCGCGGGCGACGACGCGCAGGCGGTAGTCATAGAGGCCAAGGACGTGTTCGACCGTCTGCACCTCGCGGATCGAGGTCACGGCGCGTTCGAAATCCTCAAGGCTCACGCGCCCTTTGGCGGCGAGCTTGATGCCGAGGAAGACAGTGACGCCGAAGCCGAGCTTCTCGGCATCGAGCACGAGGCGGCGGCCCGCGATGATCCCCTCGTCCTGCAACCGCCGCATCCGTCGCCATGTGGCGGGCTGGCTCAGGCCAAGGCGGCGCGACAGCGTGCTGGCCGAAAGCGCGGCATCGGCGGCGAGCGCCTTGAGGATCGCGCGGTCGAGGTCGTCAAGCGGGGTCAAAGCGGCAGGGCCTCGTCCATCTTGACCGTCGCCACCGTCATAAGCGCCTCGATATCGGCGATATGCGGCAGCGTGAGGACCTTCTCGCGATAGATCGTCTGCCAATGCCCCAGATCGCGGGCGACGATATGCAGCCGCACATCGACCCGCCCTAAAAACGTCTGGATCTCGATCACCTCGGCCACACCGCGCGCGGCGGCCAGAAATTCGTCAAAGGCGCTCGGCGCGGTCTTGTCGAGCGTAATTCTGAGCGACACCGCCACGGCAAAGCCCAGCGCCTTCCAGTCGATCACCGCCTCCTGCCCCTTGAGGATCCCCGCCTCGCGCAGCTTCTCGATCCGCCGCCCGGCGCGGCCCGCGGTCAGACCGCAAAGCTCCGCCAGCTCTGGCAAAGCCAGCGAGGGGTCATCCTGCAGATGGCGCAAAAGGCGGCGGTCAGTATCGTCAAGCATAGATTTCGCACTATTTCAAAGAACTGCGAATAACAACTTCTTTTGGCCAGTAAATACTCAAAGACCTTCACTCGCAATCCGCGCACCGTCCGATATGGTGCGCCTCAATCGAAACCTCATCAAAGGACTGCAAAGATGCGCGTCTATTACGATCGCGATTGCGATGTGAACCTCATCAAGGACAAGAAGGTCGCCATTCTCGGCTATGGCTCGCAGGGCCACGCACATGCGCTGAACCTGCGCGACAGCGGCGCCAAGAACCTCGTCGTGGCGCTGCGCCCCGGTTCGCCCTCGGCCAAGAAAGCCGAAGCCGAAGGCCTCAAGGTCATGGGCATCGCCGAAGCCGCCGCCTGGTGCGACCTCATCATGTTCACCATGCCGGACGAGCTGCAGGCCGAGACCTACAAGAAATACGTCCACGACAATCTGCGCGAAGGCGCTGCGATCGCTTTCGCCCACGGCCTCAACGTCCACTTCGGCCTGATCGAGCCGAAGCCCGGCGTTGACGTCATCATGATGGCCCCCAAGGGCCCCGGCCACACCGTGCGCGGCGAATACACCAAGGGCGGCGGCGTGCCCTGCCTCGTGGCCGTTCACAACGATGCCACCGGCAAGGCCATGGAAATCGGTCTGTCCTACTGCTCCGCCATCGGCGGCGGCCGCTCGGGCATCATCGAGACCAACTTCCGTCAGGAATGCGAGACCGACCTCTTCGGCGAACAGGCCGTTCTCTGCGGCGGTCTTGTCGAGCTGATCCGCATGGGCTTTGAAACCCTCGTCGAGGCCGGCTACGAGCCCGAAATGGCCTATTTCGAGTGCCTGCACGAAGTGAAACTGATCGTCGACCTGATCTATGAAGGCGGCATCGCCAACATGAACTACTCGATCTCGAACACCGCCGAATACGGCGAATATGTCTCGGGCCCGCGTATCCTTCCCTACGACGAGACCAAGGCCCGCATGAAAGCGGTTCTGTCCGACATCCAGACCGGCAAGTTCGTGCGCGACTTCATGCAGGAAAACTCCGTCGGTCAGCCGTTCTTCAAGGCGACCCGCCGCATCAACGACGAGCACCAGATCGAACAGGTCGGCGAAAAGCTCCGCGCCATGATGCCCTGGATCTCCAAGGGCAAGATGGTCGACAAGGCCCGCAACTAAGCGCGGCTACAACCCAAGTTCAGGGGCGCCTTCGGGCGCCCCTTTTCTTTGTCTAAAGAGAGTCGAGGTCTGATTTCAGGATCTTTTCGATCTTGTCGATCGGATGATCGGTCAGCGTCTTGGCAATCTGGGCGATCACCGCGCCAGACGCCTTTGCCGAGAGGTGATCGCGCAACTCGCCGAGCGCGGCCGGAGGGGCTACGATCACCACCTCTTCAAAGGCGCCATCGGCATGGGCTTTATTGAGGATGCCGGCCACTTCCAAGGCAAAGCGGTCTTCGGCCATCTGGTGCCAATCGGTCGGCTCAATGGCCGACTTCCGCCCCCCGGGGCCGGGATTGGCCCGATCCGGGCGGCCGCTGCCTTGTTCGTGATTGGCCGGGTTCTCCATCGTCCGGTGCCAGACGACCCGAAGGTCATAGGCCTTGGTGTCGCCGCTGTTGCGCAGAAACAGCGCCTTGCGACCGTCGGCAATCAGCGCCCAGGCGCCTGACTTGAGGAATACCATGCGGACCTCCGTGGTTGTCATGTCGGGAACAGCATAGTCCAAAGCCCTTTGTCGCGCTTTGAGCGGGATCAAGGCGGCGAAGCCTCTGGCGCAAGGTCCGTCCAGCCTGTAATCCGCAAGGCATGACCCAAGCCCCGACCCCCGCCAACTGGTTTTCGATCTTTGCCCTCGGCCTCATCTGGGGCGGGACGTTCATGGTCGTGTCCATCGCGCTTGAGGGCTACGGGCCGCTCACGGTCGCCTGCGCGCGCTCCACCCTCGGGGCGATCGCCCTCTCCGCGCTGGTCGTGGCCTTGGGGCGCCCGATGCCGGATCGGGCTGTGATCAAGCACCTCGTCTTGATCGGAGCACTCAACACCGCGCTGCCTTTCACGCTTCTGAGTTGGGGCCAGCAATATGTCCCCTCGGCCTTCGCCGGGATTTCGATGGCGGCATTGCCCCTCGTCGTTCTGCCGCTCGCGCATTTCTTTTCCGACGAACCCCTCTCGGCCCGTCGTTTCGCCGGTGTCGCGGTCGGCTTTCTGGGCGCCATCGTCCTGATCGGCCCCGCCGCCCTCAAGATCGGCGAAGGCATGGCGCCCTTGGGCCAGATCGCCTGCCTTGCAGCAACCGTCTCCTATGCTGTCTCCAGCATCCTCACCCGCCGCTGCCCGCCCATCGACCCGATCACCATGGCCGCCGCGACCCTGATCGTCGGCTCGATCATCCTGATCCCGCCCACCTTGGCCATCGAAGGCCTGCCCGGCTGGGAAGGCTTGCGCCCCGGCCTTGCGGTCCTCGTCCTGGGCTTCCTGCCGACCGCCCTCGCCAACCTTCTGCGCGTCATCGTCATCCGCAGCGCGGGGTCGGTGTTCATGACCTTGGTGAACTATCAGGTGCCGCTCTGGTCGGTGGTTTTCGGAGCCTTCGTCCTGCGCGAAGACCTGCCGTTCCGCTTCTTTGCGGCGCTCGGCCTGATCCTCTGCGGCCTCGCCGTCAGCCAATGGCGCAAACCGATCCGGTTCTTCGGGCGAAGGGCTTAGCTTGCCGCCGCGACCTCGGCCACGATCCCGTCGACGACCCGAGCAAGAAGCCCTGCATCCTCGCATTCAGCCATCACCCGCACGAGAGGCTCGGTGCCCGACTTGCGGATCAGGAGGCGACCCTTGCCGACAAGATCGGCTTCGGCGGCCGCTATGGCATCTTTCACAGTTTTCGAGGCCAGCGGGTCTTGCCCCGCGCCATAGCGAACATTCTTGAGCATTTGCGGCACGGTCTCGAAATTGCGGGCAAGCTCGCTTGCCTTCCTGCCGGTTTCGACCATGGCTGCAAGGAACTGAAGGCCAGCCAGAAGGCCGTCGCCGGTTGTCGCGTAATCGGTCATCACGATATGGCCGGACTGTTCGCCACCCAAGTTAAACCCACCCTTGCGCATCCGCTCGACCACATAACGATCGCCCACGGCGGTGCGTTCAAGGCGGAGGCCCTTGCCTTGGAGGAAACGTTCCAGCCCGAGATTGGACATGACGGTTGCGACGAGCGTTCCATGATTGAGCCGCCCCTCCGCCGCCCAGCGCGTGGCCATAAGCGCCATGATCTGATCGCCATCGGCGACCTTGCCCGTTTCATCAAGGATCATCACCCGGTCGGCATCGCCATCGAGGCAAATGCCCATATCGGCCCCATGGGCAACGATGGTCTCGGCAGCCAAAGCCGGGCTCGTCGAGCCGCATTTCTCGTTGATATTGCGACCGTTCGGCGCAACGCCCACGGGGATCACCTCGGCGCCAAGCTCCCAAAGCACCTCAGGCGCGACACGATAGGCGGCGCCGTTGGCGCAGTCGATCACCACTTTAAGGCCGGTTAGGTGCTTGCCGGCGGGAAAGGTCGATTTGACCCGCTCGGCATAGCGGAACCGGCCATCGTCGATCCGCTTGGCCCGTCCGATACGGTCGGCCGGCGCATAGGCGGGATCGCCCTCAAGCAGCGCCTCGATTTCGGCCTCCGCGGCGTCGGAGAGCTTGAAGCCATCAGGGCCGAAGAACTTGATCCCGTTGTCGTGGTGCGGATTGTGACTGGCGGAGATCATGATGCCCAGATCGGCGCGCATGGTCGTAGTCAGCATCCCGACAGCGGGGGTCGGAACGGGGCCAAGGAGCAGCACGTTCATGCCCGTCGAAGTCAGGCCCGCGGTGAGCGCGTTTTCGAACATATAGCCCGAAAGGCGCGTGTCCTTGCCGATCACCACGCGGTGCCCGTTGGCACCGTCATTGCCGAAATAGCGGCCCGCCGCCGCGCCGAGGCGCAGGGCAAGGTCTGCGGTCATCGGATAGGTGTTGGCTGTGCCACGCACGCCGTCTGTCCCGAAAAGCTTGCGGCTCATGAAATATCCGTCCCGAAAATCGCCTGTTGCAGGCTCAACGCCTGTCTTGTTTCGAATGTATCATGGACACGCAGGATCTGAACAGCCTGCGCTGCACCATGCAGTGCCACGGCCACCGAACCCGCCACGCGATCCAAAGGATCGGGCGCGTTGCCGATCGTGCCGATGAACCGCTTGCGCGAGGCGCCGAGAAGGATCGGGAAACCGAGGTCATGATAGATTGAAAGGTTCTGCAAGAGACTCACGTTATGTTGCAGCGTCTTACCAAAGCCGATGCCGGGATCGACGATGATCTTGTCGCGAGCGATGCCCGCCGATTGGGCAGCGCTGATCCGCTCCGACAGCCAGTCGAACACATCCAGCACAACATCGTCATAGCGCGGATCGTCCTGCATCGTCGCTGGATCGCCCTGCGCGTGCATGAGGCAGACCGGCACGCCACGCTCCGCCACAAGGCCCGCCATCGCGCTGTCATAGGTCATGGCGGCCACATCGTTGACGATATCGGCGCCAGCATCCAGCGCAGCGGCGGCAACGCTGGCCTTGCGCGTGTCGATGGAAATCGGTGTCGTGATCCCGGCCGCGCGGATCGCTTCGATCACCGGAACGACGCGGGCGATTTCGTCTTTTTCGGCGACAGTGGCCGATCCGGGCCGTGTGCTTTCGCCTCCGATATCGAGGATGTCCGCCTCAGTGGCCATCTTGCGGGCGCGGTTGAGCGCGTCCTCGACGGCAAAGATCTGCCCGCCATCGGAAAAGCTGTCGGGGGTGATATTGAGGATCCCCATGATACGCGGGCGGTCGAGGGAAAGGCCCGCAATGTCGGCTCGGAGGCCCGAGAGCCGCCTTTGAGTGGCGGCGTCCAAAGCCACGGCCAATGTTTCAGCAAGGTGATCTCGCCCGCCGCTAAACGCCCCCTGCCACCAGACCGAGGCGCTTCCCGCAAGAGGCAGCGCGCCGTCGGGGCGAGGCTCACCGCTCCGGGCGGCCGGTTGGTGATAGGAGGTCACTTCGTTGCCCCAAGAGGCATCGCGCGGCTCGGGATCGAAAGTTCCGGCGCCTCGGCCCCGATGACCACAAATTCGGCTGCCTTCATCTCTTCGGCAAACCAGCCAGCCAATGCCAGCGGGTCACGCGGGCCGACCGAGGGGCGATGGGCAGAATCGAGCACGATCTTAGAGGGCGCCCAGACCGTGATCTCGCCGTTTTTCATGGCCCAGTCGAGCTCGGTCCGGGTCTCCACCACGATGCACCGCGAATCCCGGGCCGCCAGAATCCATGCGTTCTGTTCGATGGCGAGAAGGTCGATCCGCCGTTGGGCAAGGGGCGAGGACGCTTCGGGCGCCACCCCCGTTGCAGCGCCGACGCAGAGGATTAGCGGCGTCCTGTCGGCCGAAAGTTGATCGATCCATGTCGAGAGGCCAGACGCTGCCACCGCCTCGTTCGTCAGGAACGCGATCCGGGGATGCGGCACCTGCACATGATCTTGCCCCTTGCGCGCCACTTCGCCCTTGGCGCGAACGATCTCGACACCCAGTGAAAACGGCCCACGATCCAATTTCTCGATCCGCACGAATATCCGTTGCGCCTGCGGCTCGCGAAGGATGCGTTCGGCCACGCGGGCGGCGAGCGTTTCGAGAAGATTGATCCGCTCTTCGCCCAGTTCGGCGCCAATGGCCTCGGTCACCTTGTCGTAGGACAGAATGCGATCCACATCGTCGTCGATCTCGCCGGTCTGCGGGGCAACCTCGACGACAACGTTGAAGCGCACCCGCTGAAGGTGCCCGCGTTCCTGCTGGAAGGCGCCGATCTCGACCTCGACGATATAGTCGCGCAGCGAGATCCGGTCGCAGGGCTGTGTCGCGCTGGCAGCGGCGCGTTCGGCCGGATGGGCAAAAGCGAGACTTATGTCGTCGGTCATATCATAGCCCCAGCGGCGAATAATGCTCGCGGAATAGCGCCACGCGACCCCAACGGCAACCAGAGATGCGGATCAGTTCGACGCTGTGCGGGTTGGTTCGCGATAAAAGAGATGCGAGCCGATCGTCGCGGTCTGAGCAAAGCGGTTGGCCCAAGATGGGCTGACCGACATCGCGTGATAGAAGGTTGCGCCGTGGGTCAGGTCGCTTGATGCTCCATCGATCAGAAGCCGGGCGATACGGCCTACCATGTCCCATGCCGCGGGCTCGTGCACCGATTCCAGCTTGCCATCGCAGGTATAGGTGAACTGGCAGGCAAAACGTTGCCCCGTGCCCTGATTGACGACTTTGCAGATGGTGGTGGGGAAAGAGCTGCTCTCAACCCGGTTGAGGATCACTTCGCCAACCGCGAACATCCCCTCGATCGTTTCACCGCGCGCCTCAAAATAGAGCGCCTCGGTCAGGCATTCCCATTGCGCGTCACCCTCAGGGGCAGGTTGCTGGGCAAGATATTCGGCGGTGTAGTGTTCGCTGATCTCTTCTTGGCGGTCCTGAGCCTTGTTCGGCGGCGCAGTAAGCATTTCCAAATGGGCGGACGACACAACGTCGAGCGCTTGGCGCTCTTGCCCAAGCAACGCCCCAAGACGGCTGGCTAGAAGCTCTTCAGAAGAGGAGGCCACAGCCCCAAACACAAATATGCCGGCCGCACAGATGGCGACCCGGATCATACGATGTCCGAGCGACAGGATCATTTCCCCAACCCAGGTTCCACGCGGTTAGCCCCGCGCAGGCCGGCACTCCTTAATGCGAAATGGGAAAGCCGTCCACCTTAAAGCTCGAGTTTTCCCCAGCTTTGACGAAAACTGTCAGCTTTGACCCCATATATGTAGTTGGGGGCCCAGACGTCATACCAAATCTAGAGCTTCAGACGATCTGCGATAGCCAGTTGAGCAGCGGAAAGCCGCGCAACCGGAACCCGGAACGGAGAGCAGGAAACATAGTCGAAGCCCTGTTTTCGGCAGAAATCTATAGCCGACCGGCTGCCTCCGTGCTCGCCACAGATCGACAGGACAACATCGGGCCGGCCACTTCGGCCGCGCTCGGCGCCGATCGAAAGAAGCTCGCCCACGCCCTCGGCATCAAGGGTATGGAACGGGTCTTCCTCATAGACATGCGCCTGCACATAGGCCGACATGAACCGCCCCGCATCGTCGCGCGAAAGGCCATAGGTCATCTGCGTCAGGTCATTGGTCCCAAAGGACAGGAACGAAGCGTGTTGGGCGATGTCGGCGGCACGAAGGGCTGCACGGGGGGTCTCGACCATCACGCCGAGGCGATAGTTGAAATCGACCCCACTCTCGGCCTTCACATTGGCCGCCACGGCGTCGATGCGGGTCTTGACGATCTCGACCTCGCGCATGGCGGAAACCAGCGGGATCATGATCTCGGGCACCACCGGATCGCCCTTGCGGCTGGCGGCCACGGTCGCCTCGAAGATCGCGCGGGCCTGCATGTCGTAGATCTCGGGATAGGTGAGGCCGAGACGCACGCCACGCATCCCGAGCATCGGATTGTATTCCGACAGGGCTTCGACACGGGCGGCCACGTCCGAGAGCGGCAGATCGAGCTGTTCAGCCAGATCCCGCATTCCTGTTTTCTCGGTCGGCAGGAACTCGTGCAAGGGCGGGTCGAACAGGCGGATGCAAACCGGCTGGCCCTGCATGATCTTGAACAGCTCGACGAAATCGGCCCGCTGCATCGGCAAGAGCCGGTCGAGCACGGCGCGGCGGTCTCCGGCAGAGCCCGCGAAAATCATCTCGCGCATAACACCAAGGCGGTCGCCCTCGAAGAACATATGCTCGGTGCGGCAAAGGCCGATGCCCTGCGCGGCGAAGTTGCGGGCGGTCTGGGCGTCGGCGGGTGTATCGGCATTCGCGCGCACGCCGATATCGCGGAACTCGTCGGCCCAAGTGAGAAGCGTCTGGAACGCGCCATCAAGCGCCGCTTCGAGCATCGGCGGCTCGCCGGCCAGAACCTCGCCCTTGGTGCCGTCGATGGTGATGACATCGCCTTCGGCATAGCGTTTGCCGTTCGGCCCGAAGAGGATCTTTTTCTTGCGGTCGATGGTCAGGTCCGAAGCCCCCACCACGCAAGGCAGGCCAAGCCCGCGGCCGATCACCGCGGCGTGGCTGGTGATGCCACCACGCACAGTCAGAACCGCTTGGGCGACGTGCATCCCGCGAATGTCTTCGGGGCTGGTTTCCCAGCGGACGAGCACGCAAGGCTCGCTGCGGGCGGCGCTGGCGGTGGCGTCGTCGGCGGTGAAAACGATCTTGCCCGAGGCCGCGCCGGGGCTCGCGGCGATGCCTTTGACGATGAAATCGCGGGGCGCGGAAGGGTCGACCTGCCGGTGCAGAAGCTCGGAAAGTGCGGTCGGCTCGACCCGCAGGATCGCCTCCTCGCGCGGGATGATCCCGTCTTCGGCCAGCGCCACCGCAATCCGCACCGCGGCACGGCTCGACCGCTGAACGCGCACGGCATCGAGGATGGCGAGCCTGCCGTTTTCGATCGCGAACTCGATCTGCATCTCTTCGCGCAGCTTGGCGCGGCAGAGATCGCCATAGCGCACGAGGTTCTGAAACACCTCGGGCAAAGCCTCTTCCACCGAAAGCCCGCGCGGATCGCGCATGAGATAAAGCGCCCCATCGCCATCGGTCAGCGCCTCGCGGCCTTGGCTTTGCGCGAGGTAGCGGCCCTTGAGCATCCGCTCGCCGGTGGTCGGGTCGACAAACTCGATCACGCCGGAGCCGCATTCGCCCTTGCCCACGCCCAGCGCCATCGCCTGAACCACAAGGCCGAGGCCTGCATCCGCGGGGGCGCCCTTTGCCTGCCGCAGAAGGCGGGCGGTGGTGCCATCCCACGCGCGGGCCATTGAGCGCAAGACCTCGGACAACTGCTCGCGCGGGTCTTGCGGGAAGGGCTCGTCCATCTCGTATTCATAGGCATCCAGCGCCGCTTGCAGCGCCTGCGGCGACGGGCGGGCCGGAAGATCGAAGGAATCCGGATCGAGGCGGGAGACATGAACCGCGTAACACTGGATAAAGCGCAGATAGAGCGCGGTTGCTGCCTCGGCGCCGATCTCGGCCGACATACGCGCATGGCGCTCGTCGTTCATACCAATGTTGAGGATCGCCCCCGGCCCGCCCCAGTCGGGATCCTGGCTCGAGGGTCGCACCGAAATAAGGGGATCGTCGCCAAAGGGCGCCATGACCTTGGCCATATCCGGCAGCTGCCCCTGGGCGACGGCCCGCACAGCGGCGAAAGACAAAGCCACCGTGATCGGCACTGGCATCTCGAGACGAATGAGCCGCTGCAGGCATTTCGCGCGGCCGCCATGCACCGAAGGCGACATCGGCACCTCGGGCGTAATCAGCGTGACCGGCGGATAGGTGATCTCTTTCTGCACTGCGGCGTTCTCCTGCTGCCCGCACTTTAGGCGCATTGCGATTCGCAGCAAGGAAAACCTTTGGTTTTACTAGCCTTCGATGCGATTGAGGTCGGCCACCGAAAGACAGATGCTGCGGATGCGAGATAGAAGGTTAAGCCGGTTGCGGCGCACCACCTGATTGTCGGAATTCACCTGAACAGCGGTGAAGAAGGCATCAATCGGCGCACGAAGCGCGGCCATCGCCGCCATCGCCGCGCCGAAATCCTCGGCCTTCATCGCCGGAGCAATCTCGGCCTCGGCGCGATCAAGCGCGGCAAAAAGCGCCTTTTCCTCGTCGCCCTCGGCAAATTTCACATCCGCACCATAGGAATATTCGACCCCGTCCTTCTCTTCGGCCTGCGTCAGGATGTTATTGGCGCGCTTGTAGCCTTGGATCAGGTTTTCGCCGTCCTCTGTCCCCATGAACCCCGACAGCGCCCGGGCACGTTTGACCAGAAGCGTCAGATCATCGCTGCCCGGCATGGCAAGGCAGGCGTCGATCACATCGTGACGGATCCCCTCGTCGCGCAGGAAGACCTTGAGGCGGTCGTGGAAGAAGGAGAGGAGGTCGGCAATATCCGCCATTGCTCCACCTTGCGCATTGGAGGCAACAGTTTCGCGATGGTCGTGCCAGGCGCCACCAAGTGACATCCGCAACCCATTCCCCAACACCAACCTGATCACCCCCAACGCGGCGCGGCGCAGGGCGAAGGGGTCTTTCGAGCCGGTCGGTTTCTCGTCGATGGCCCAGAAGCCGGTGAGCGTGTCGAGCTTGTCGGCGAGCGCCACGGCGACCGAGGCGGGCGCGGTCGGAACGTCGTCAGACGGGCCCAGCGGCGAATAGTGGTCGCGGGCGGCGTCGGCCACCTCGGGTGCACGGCCCGCGGCCAGCGCATAGTAGCGGCCCATCACGCCCTGAAGCTCGGGGAATTCGCCGACCATCGCCGAACGCAGATCGGCCTTGGCGATGCTGGCGGCCTCTTCGGCCTGTGCGGGATCCGCACCAACCTTGGGCGCGATCTCGCGGGCAAGGGCTGCGATGCGGGCAATCCGGTCGCGCTGCGAGCCCAGTTTGTTGTGGAAGGTCACATTGGCGAGGCCGTCGAGCCAGTCGCCCATGCCCGCCTTGGCGACGCGCAGGTCGTTCTCATAGAAAAACCGCGCATCCGACAGCCGCGCCGAAAGAACCTTTTGATTGCCCTTCAGGATCGTTTCGCCGTGATCGGCGGTTTCGGTATTGGCGACGGTGACAAAGCCCTCGATCCGCCCCGAGCGCGGGTTGCGGACGGAGAAGAACTTTTGATGTTCCTTCATCGAGGTCTGGAGCACCTCTGGCGGCAGGCCAAGGAAGGCCTCGCCGATCTTGCCCGAGAGCACCACAGGCCATTCGACAAGGCCCGAGACCTCGGCCAAAAGCCCTTTGTCCTCAACGACTTCGAGGCCAGAGGCAAAGGCCTGATTGGTGGCGTCATGCCAGATCGTCTCGGCGCGTTCGTCGGCCCGCAAGATCACATGGGCCTTCTTCAGCTTGGCCTCATAATCCTCAAACCCCGAAACCTTGATATCCCCTTTGGAAAGGAACCGATGCCCGCGGGTCGTGTTGCCTGCGCTGATCCCGTCGATCTCGAGCGGGACGACCGTCGCCCCGGCCTCGTCAGTCAGGATGCAGATGATCGAATGCAGCGGGCGCACCCAGCGCAGGCTGCCCGCGCCCCAGCGCATGGACTTGGGCCATGGGAAAGTGCGGATCGTCTGTTCAAGCACTTCGGCAATGATCTCGGCCGCCGCGCGGCCCGGTTTCTCGATCACCGCGAAATAGGCCTGACCCTTGCCGGCCTCGCGCACCTCGAGCTGATCGCGGGTGAGTCCGGTCGAGCGCAGAAAACCCTCGACCGCCTGATCCGGCGCGGTCGTCGCGGGGCCTTTACGCTCTTCGCGCACTGCCTTGCTCGCCCCCGACAGCCCCTCGACCGACAGCGCCAGACGGCGCGGCGTGGCGAAGGCGGCTGCGCCCGAATAGGTCAGCCCGGCCTCGACAAGCCCGTTGGTCACGAGGCCTTTGAGGTCCTCCGCCGCCCGCGCCTGCATCCGGGCGGGGATTTCTTCGGAGAAGAGTTCAATCAGAAGATCGGGCATTATTGCAGTCCTTCCGGGACAGGCGGGCAGCCTTCGGGCGCGGGGTTGCCGTCAAAGACGACCTCGCCGCAATGGTTGATCTGGTGCCATGCAAAGCCGCGGCCATTGGGCAGGACAGCGACCACACGGTCAAAGCCGTAGTGGATATTTTCCTCACCCATGAAGGCAATAGCGGTGCCTTCTTCGAGCGCCGCGCCCAGCGCCTTGGCGTCGAAGCAGTCGAACCAGCTTGGGGCCACAGTGGGCACCGGATCCTCGTAGACCCGGAAATTTTCCGTCAGCATCCCAAGGCTGTTGGTCACAGAAAAACAGGCGCGGAAACGCAGGGGCGAGCTGTCGGAGTCGATGGCCTGAAAATCGTCGTAGACGATCTTGATCGGCTTGCCGATTGCGTTGGCAACAAGCGTCACTCCGCCCGCCTCAGCATCGGTCACCTCGTCGTAATAGGCATAGACCTGAAGATAATAGAGCGAACCGCCAGCAATTGCGGCGGCGAGGACAAGGATCAGGGTGAGAAATTTACCGGTCATATCCAATCCAGATTGACGTGTTGCGGAGAATATTTCTCCGAGATGGTATCGCGAAGGGCGCGATAATCGGACCTCAGATCCTTGAATTTGCGCTCATGGGTTTCGGCCACGAGACAGCGGATATCGGCGAAAAGCCCGGCTTCGTCCATTGCGCGCAGAAGGGCAAGCTCGGCCCCTTCAATATCCATTTTCAGGAAAGCGATAGGTCCGCTCTTGGCCACAAGGTCACGCAGGAAGGCAACAAAATCAATCACCTCGACCTCGATGGAATCCTCTTCGCTGATGCCCCGCCCCCCAGATAGAAGCGTGCTCTTGACCGAGCCGCCCTTGGGGTTGTCATCAAAGTTAGAGGCGCGCATCAACTTGAGCGTCCCGGCCTCGGTCGAGACGGCCTGCTGATGCAAAGTGACGTTATCACAGCCTGCCAGCCGCTCCGACAGTTTCTCAATGGCATAGGGATCGGGTTCAAAGGCGATGACCGTCGCGCCCGTCGCGGCAAGGCGCGCGGACACGTCGCCGACATTCGCGCCACAGTCGATCACCACATCGCCGGGACGAAGGAGAGCAAGAATACCGTCGAGAAACCCATGCGCGCGCGCTTGCCGCAAATTGCGTTGCTCTCTCCGCTTGAGCTTGGACAACCTGGCCTCCAGTTCCGCAACGCGCGGATCGGGAGCGTCGGCCCCTGGAGCCGCCTCGCTCATACCGAGGCCCCCGCGTCCGTCATCACGAAAGCGTCGGCGCATTTCTTGGCGAGCGCGCGGACGCGGCCGATATAGGCCTGGCGTTCGGTGACCGAGATCACGCCGCGCGCGTCGAGCAGGTTGAAAAGGTGCGAGGCCTTGATGCACTGGTCATAGGCGGGGTGGGCCAGAATGATCCGTTTGCCGGTTTTAGGATCGTCGGCGGGCATATCGAGAAGACGGCTGCATTCGGCCTCGGCATCCTCGAAATGGCGCAAGAGCATCTCGGTCGTCGCGCCATCAAAATTGTGGCGGCTGTATTCTTCCTCGGTCTGGCGGAAGATATCCCCGTATTTCAGCGGGATCGGCGATTGCGGATCGTTGAAGGGCATATCCATCACATGGTCGATGCCAAGGACATACATGGCAAGGCGTTCAAGCCCGTAGGTCAATTCGCCCGAGACCGGCTTGCAGTCATGCCCGCCGACCTGCTGGAAATAGGTAAACTGCGAGACCTCCATGCCATCGCACCAGACCTCCCAGCCGAGGCCCCAGGCGCCCAGCGTCGGGCTCTCCCAGTCGTCCTCGACAAAGCGGATGTCGTGCAGGCTTGCGTCGATGCCGATCGCGGCGAGCGAGCCGAGATAGAGATCCTGAAGATCGGGCGGGCTTGGTTTGATGAGCACCTGATACTGGTAATAGTGCTGCAGGCGGTTGGGGTTCTCGCCATAGCGGCCATCGGTCGGGCGGCGCGAGGGCTGCACATAGGCCGCAGCCCAGGATTTGTTGCCAAGGCTGCGGAGCGTCGTGGCCGGATGGAAGGTCCCTGCACCCACTTCCATGTCGTAGGGCTGAAGCACGGCACAACCCTTCGAGGCCCAATAGGCCTGAAGCCGCAGGATGATTTCCTGAAAGGAACGGGGTTTGTCGGCCATGATCACGCTCGCTCTGGTTTGGCTGCCTCAATAGGCTGAGCGACCGTGAGGGTCAATCAGCCCAAAGCCATCAGAATTCGTCTCGATTGGCATATTTTCCTGCTGCACAGCGCGTTCTTCCTGTTAGGTTGCCCGCCAATGCCCGAAAGGGCCAAAACCTGTGACCCGAGCCCAATACCCATGCTGAGACGATTTCTTTTTGTTCTAGTCCTTTTCTTTGCCCCTTTGTCCGCTGCCGCACAGGATCAGGCTTGGGTCCAGATTGCCGCCCGGCCCACCTCTTCCGAAGCGGCCGAGCTTGCTGCGGCCTATTCTGGCAGCCTTGCCAATGTTGAAGGTTATGCGCTGTCCTCGGGCTGGTTTGCCATCGCCTTGGGGCCCTTCGAACGGGGCGAAGCGGAGTCAGTGCTTTCCAGGCTCATCAACAGCGGCACCGTGCCCGGCGATGCCTTTGTCTCTGACGGCGGCAATTATCAGGCCCGGATCTGGCCTGTCGGCGCGCCTGTTGTGGCAGCCGCACCCACCGCCCCGATCGAGCCCGCCGGCCCCGCCGACGAGACCGTTCAGCAGGCGATTGCCTCCGAGGCCCTTTTGAACCAAAGCGAGAAGGAAGAGCTGCAGATCGCCCTCCGCTGGGCGGGTTTCTACAACTCGGGTATCGACGGATCTTTTGGCCGTGGATCGCGGGCGGCGATGGAGGCTTGGCAGATCGCCCGAGGCCACGAGGCGACCGGGGTTTTGACAACGGGCCAACGTGCGGCGCTTTTGACCGAGTACAACGCGGTTTTTGAGGGATTGGGGCTTGAGACGGTCACCGACGCCACCGCTGGCGTTTCGGTCAAGATCCCGCTCGATATCGTTGCTTTTGAGGGCTACGAACCGCCTTTCGCGAAATACGCCGCCGCAAACGAACTTGCCGCTCAGGTGCTCTTGATCAGCCAGCGGGGCGATGAACGGCGGCTGCAGAGCCTTTATGATGTCCTCCAGACATTGACGATCGTTCCTCGCGACGGTTCGCGCCGTATCCGGGGCGGCTCTTTTGAAATCGAGGGACGGAGCGATACCGTGCATACCTCGGTCTTTGCGCGGCTGGAGGGAGACGCCATCAAAGGCATAGCCCTAGTGTGGCCTGCCGGTGACGAAGAACGCCGCAGCCGCCTCTGGACCGAAATGCGCACCTCGTTCGCCGCGACCGCCGGCGTGCTTGATCCCGAAATGGTGGCGCTTGACGAGAGCCAGTCGCCCGATCTGGTTTCGGGTCTTGAGATCCGCCACCCGAAATCCTCGGCCTCCGGCTTTTACATCGACGCCTCAGGCGCGGTGCTGACCACCTCGGCCGTTACAGCAAATTGCGGCGCGCTGACCATTGAGGGCGAGGTGCCGATGCGGCTTGCCCATAGCGACATGGGGCTCGGGGTCGCGATCCTGATCCCCACTGAGCGGCAGGCACCGATTGCCTCGGCCCGCTTCCAGACGGCGGTTCCCAAGCTCGGTTCCGAGATTGCCGTTGCCGGCTATTCCTATGGCGGCGTCCTGTCGATGCCGACCTTGAGCCTTGGCGCCCTCTCCGATCTGCGCGGGTTGAATGGCGAGGAGACGGTCAAGCGCCTAAAGATCGCCGTTCAGGCGGGCGACGCGGGCGGGCCGGTTCTTGATGCGGGCGGCGCGGTGCTGGGGATGCTCTTGCCGCGGCAAAGCGGCGGCCCGCAGCTTCCCGAAGACGTCAACTTCGCGCTCGATACCGATGCCCTGCTGCCGGCCCTTTCCGCCGCTGGAATCCGCGCGGGAACAACGGCTCGCGGCGGCAACCTGAGCGCCGAGGAACTATCCCGCGCCGCGGCAGATATCACCGTTCTCGTTGGCTGCTGGGACTAGCCGAGGGCTACGTCCGAGGTCACGCGGATGATCGTCGGGCCGTCCGCCTTGAGGGCGGCGGCCAGATCGCGCTTGAATTCGGCGAGGCTTGCAGGCTGGGCAGAAGCAGCGCCATAGGCTTCGGCCAGCTTGAGGAAATCGGGATTGCGCTGGATCACCGCATTGGGCGCGATCTGGGCGCGGACCATGCTGGCCTCGATCTCGCCCAGTTTGCCATTGTCCCACAGGAGGATCGGCAGGCTGAGGCCCAGCTCGACCGCAACGCCAAGCTCTTGGATCGTATACTGAAATCCATAGTCCCCCGCGATGGCGATCACCGCGCGGTCACCCACGCCGATCTTGCCGCCGATGGCTGCGGGGAGCGCATAGCCGAGGGTGCCAAAGCCATAGGGGTGATGCCAGAGGCCGGGATGTTTGAGCGGATAAACCTCTTTGGTGGCATAGGCGAACTGGGTCATGTCGGAATAGATCAGCGCATCTTCCGGCAAGACCTCGCGCATCGCGTCGGCCACGGGCAGGATGCCGGGGCGTTCGGCCTCGACCTGCGCGCGCCAGCGGCGGCGGGCGTCGAGGGTCTCGGAGACCGTCCACGTCGACTGGATCGCGGCCCCAGAAAAGGCGGCGGTCAAAGCCTTGAGCGCGAGCCCAGCGTCGGCGTGGATCGAAAGTTCGACACGCGGATCGCGGGCCAGCACCGAAGGGTCGATGTCGATGCGCATGACCTTGGCCCCCTCGCCAAAGCCGGAGCTATCGCGCCAGATATCCACCTCGGCCAAGACCGAGCCTACGACCAGAACGCAATCGGACGAAGCGATCATCTCGGCGCTGTCGGGGCGGGCCAGAACCGAGCCAAGGTGCAACGGATCATCCGGGTCGATCACGCCTCTGCCAGCATAGCTGGCGAGGCTTGCGGCCTTTAGGTGGGCGACCAATGCGCGTGCCTCAGGTGCTGCCGAGCGCGCGCCACCACCAACGATCACCAACGGACGCCGAGCCGCTGCGAGCAGTTTCGCCGCCTCGGCAATCTGGCCCGCATCGGGCGCCACCGGCGGCTCGGGTCTCTGGATCGGCTCGGCCGGAAACTCGGGTGCCGCGCCTTCCAGCATCGGGATCGGCACCTGCAGGTGCTTGGGCCTCGGCCTGCGATCCTGAAACTCGGCCAGGGCCTGATCAATTCGGGCATAGGCATCCTCGGCGCTTTCCGCCTCGTGCGACCAGTCGCATACCGCTGCCCCTGCCCCGCGTTGATCCAGCATCTCGTGCAAGCGCCCGTCGTCGCTGCCCCCTTGCGGCAGGCAGGACGAGATCGCCAGAACCGAGACGCTATCCGAATAGGCCTGCCCGAGTGGGGTCATGATGTTGCACAAGCCCGGCCCGGTGATGATGTAGCAGACGCCGGGCCGCCCCGTGGCCCGGGCATACCCATCGGCCATGAAGCCCGCGCCCTGTTCGTGCCGCGTGAGGACATGGGTGATCCCGGCTTCTTCGATGCCGCGATACATCTCCTGGTTATGCACGCCCGGTATCCCGAAGATCACATCAACCCCGCGCGAGCGGAGCATATGGGATAGCTGCGCGCCCAAGGGGCGGCCGGAGGTCGGTTCAGACATTCAGGATCTCCAGAAGCGAGGAAGGAAGAGAACGAATACCGCGACGATCTCGAGACGCCCCAGAAGCATCCCGAAGATCATCAGCCACTTGGCGGAATCGGGGAAAGTATTGACGGCTCCGGAGAGGCCAACTTCCGAGCCAAAGACGGGGCCGATATTGAACACCGCCGTCCAGGCGCCAGTGATGGCTGACATAAAGCTGATCCCGGTCATGCCCATAAGGACAGCGATGATCCCGAAGCTCAGAATAAACCCGGTGAAGAGGAGCATGATCGAGGCCATGACCTCATCCGTCACCGTGCGCCCTTCGAATTTGACCGATACGACCCGGCTCGGGCTATACATCCGCTTGATCTGGCCAAAGAGCGCCCTAAGCATGATCTGGAACCGGAAGACCTTGATCGCGCAACCGGTCGAGCCCGAACAGGCGCCAATCGTGCCGACACAGAATAGGATGGCAAAGGGGAACGGCCCCCAGGATTGCACGTCTCCGTCGCCGTAGCCGGTCCCGGAAAAGATCGACACCACGTTGAAGAGGCTCGAGCGGAACAGCTCTTCTGAAAACGTCCCTTCTTCTATGATGCGGTAGAGAACGACCAGCAAAACCGCATAGCTCGACCAAACCACATAGGCTCGCACCTGCATATCGCGGAAAATGGGTCTGGCATCGCCGCGGACCAGCTGAATGAACCGGACGAAGGGGATGCCGGCAAAGATCATGAAGGCCACGGCAACGTATTGCGGTGCGCCGGGGAAAGCGGCGAATGAGGCATCGGTCGTCGAATATCCGCCCGTGGCGATGGTCGTGAACGCGTGAACGATCGAGTCCTGAGGGTTCATCCCCGACAGCACATAGGCCAAGGCGCAGATCACCGTAAGGGTGATGTAGATGCTCAAAAGCCCCTTCGCGATGTCCATCGCCCGCGGCAGCGCCTTGCCGAAAGTATCGAAGCCTTCCGACTGAAAGAACTGCATCCCGCCGACCTTCATCACCGGCAGGAAGATCATCGCCACGATGACGATGCCGAGACCGCCGAGCCACTGCAGGATGCCGCGCCAGAGAAGGATGCCGTAGGAATGGGTCTCAAGCCCTGCGATAGCGGTCGCGCCCGTGGTGGTCATGCCCGAGACGGCTTCGAACATCGCGTCGACGATCGAGAGATCGGTTTCACCGAAAATGAAGGGGAGCGCCCCGAAAGCGGGCAGCGCGATCCAGACGAGCGTGGTCAGAAGAAACGACAGGCGCACATTCAGGCCCGCGCTGACGCCATTGGCACAAGCGAGCGCTACGATTGCGCCGATCGTTGTCGTGATGACGCTCGATTGCAGGAAGGTCTTCCACTCGGGGTCGCCTTCATAAAGGTCGAACAGCAAAGGCCCGACCATGGCCGCGCCCAAGACGGCGACCAGAAGGCCGATAACATATCCGACAGGGCGCAAATCCAGCATGACCGGAGGGTTGGCTGGCGCGGGTCAGAGTGTCAAGCCCGAGGGGCGTCAGCCGACGTGAAAGAGCGTGCTGAAAAGCTTGGGATCAAGGCTCTCGCTGGCGAAGGTATCGCCCTCGCTCAGAAGGCTCACCGCGTCGTGGCTGTGCAGGCTTTCCTGATGGCTGGCAATCACGCGAAAATCGCCGATACGCGGATCTTTCTGGAGCTGCTCGGCGAAAAGCCGCGCCGCATCCTCGACGAAGATCGGGTTGGCTGCGTTGAGCTCGGCGAATGCCTGCTCGTCCTCGCGCTTGACCATCACTTGCGTCTCGGTCGGAACAGCCGCGCGGGCCATGTCGATCAGGTCTTCGAACCACAGCCGCGGGCCCGGCTCAGTCACCACAGAAATCCGCGCCACCGAACGCTGCGAATGCGGCGTGGCAAGCTGGCCGCGGAACTGGCGGGCGTGTTCGGACAATTCGAGCGAACAGGGGCAGGTCGAGGAATACACATAGTCGAGATGCATGATCTTCTTCGCCACGCCCTTGGTCTCAACCAGCTCGAGCGCGATGTCGTAGTATTGATAGCCCGTAAGGCCCGACCGCAGCGATTGCACCTTCATCGGGAAGGAAAAGCGCATCTGGATGCGGGCGTCAAAGCTGTCGAGATCGGCTTTGTAGCCGTAGAGGGCACACTCGATCACGTCGAAAGAAAAGGTATCCTCGGCGTGTTTGTAAAACGACCGCATGATCCGGGACATATTGATGCCCTTCTTCTCGGCCTCGAGGCTCACCGTGCCGGTGACCGAGGTTTCGAGCGTCACATCGCCGTTGTCACGGGTATGAAAGCGGACCGGCAGGCGGAAATTCGAGATGCCGACGTGTTCGATCTGGCGTTTTGCGCCGCGAATGAGGCTCGCAGGGCCATTTTGCAGATCGGGCATCGAGGCGCGATAGGCCTCGTCCGCGACGAAATCCTCAGGATAGGCGCGGGCCAGCGCGGGATAGTTCGAAACCTCCTGACCGGGGATCAAGCGCGAGACCAAGGGATCGAGGGTGGCAACCTCTTCTGGCGAGGCCACACCCGCCCAACGCCGCAGAACGGCGAGCGCCTCTTCGGCTTCGTCACGAGTAGGCTCTCGGTCGAAATCTTTCATCGAGATGTTCATGGATCCCCCCACGGGCAAGTCCTGTCAGGCTTGGTATATGGTCGCGCAGGGCCAGTTTACCAAATTTCACAGATTAATACGCCCAAAACCGACGATTGGATCAAACCTGCGCCAAAGCCTGCAGAACATCAGCCAGAAGATCGGCCGGATCTTCAAGGCCACAAGACAGGCGGATGAGGCCCGGCGTGATGCCGAGCAGGTCTTTCTGGGCCTGCGGCAGGCGCTGATGGGTTGTGGTCGCCGGGTGGGTCACAATGGATTTGCTGTCGGCGAAATTGTTGGAAATGGTGAATATTTCCAAGGCATTGAGGAAACGGAACGCCGCGTCCTTGCCGCCCTTGAGATCAATCGCCATGACCGTGCCGCCGTCGCCGGCCTGATCCATCGCCAGCTTGTGCTGGGGGTGGCTCATGAGCCCCGGATAGATCACGCGGCCAACCGCCACATGGCCTTCGATCTCTTCGGCGAGGGTCTGGGCGGTGGCCGACTGGGCGCGAACACGAAGGTCCATCGTGTCGAGCGACTTGAGCATGACCCAGGCGTTGAAAGGGCTCATCGCCCCGCCGGTGTGCTTGAGATAGGCCTCGATCGGCCCGCGCACCAATTCGCGTTTTCCAAGGATCACACCGCCCAGGCAGCGCCCCTGCCCGTCGATGTGCTTGGTCGAAGAATAGACGATCAAATCGGCCCCCGCCTCGGCGGCATAGGAGAAGATCGGCGTGGCGAAGACGTTGTCGACCACCAGAAACGCGCCGTTCGCGTGGGCAATGTTGGCAACGGCCCCAAGGTCGATCACTTCAAGGGTCGGGTTCGAGACCGACTCGCAAAAGACCAGCTTGGTGTCGGGGCGGACGGCGGCTTTCCACGCATTGAGGTCGCGCCCGTCGACGAGGGAGATCTCGACGCCAAACCGGCCCAAGACATCCTCGAGGATGTAGAGACACGAGCCGAAAAGCGCCCGCGACGAGACAACGTGATCGCCCGCCTTGACCAGCGCCATCAGCGCGCCATTCACGGCGGCCATGCCCGAGGCGGTGGCGAAACCGGCCTCGACGCCCTCAAGGCTCGCGATCCGGTCTTCGAACATCGCCACGGTCGGGTTGCCATAGCGGGCATAGATGAACTCGTCCTCGCCGGCCTTGACGAAACGGGCCTCGGCCTCTTCGGCGCTGTCATAGACAAAGCCCTGGGTCAGAAAGATCGCTTCGCTGACCTCGTTATACTGGCTCCGGCGGATGCCGGCGTGCACGGCGCGGGTGCGTTTCTTCCACTTGTCCATCTCGACCCCTCCGGCCAACAAAAAACCCCGACACCGGACAAGGTATCGGGGCGAAAGCCCGTTTGCCTATTTAGCGGAATGTTTAACGTGGCCCGCAATCCGGTTCAAATCGCCACGGGGAGGGGATACTCCTGCACCGGCCCGAGGTCAAGGTGCTCACCGGATCGTGGGTGTTTGGCTCTTGTGATTTGGGAACGATCCGCCAAGGTAGAGAAAGCAACTCAGGAGACAGCCATGGCCGCGCCAATTGATCTTTATTATTGGACCACGCCAAACGGTTGGAAAGTCTCGATCGCGCTCGAAGAAATGGGCCTGCCCTACACAGTCAAGCTCGTCGATATCGACAACGGTGAACAGAACAACCCAGAGTTTCTGGCGCTGGCCCCCAATGCCAAGATCCCGATGATCGTCGATCCCGAAGGGCCGGACGGTGCGCCCATCGCCGTTTTCGAAAGCGGCGCGATCCTGCAATATCTCGCTCGCAAGACTGGCCAGTTCTACGGCCCGACCGAGCGGGATCGGGTCTCGGTCGATATGTGGGTGATGTGGCAGATGAGCGGGCTCGGCCCCATCGCCGGACAAACCCATCATTTCCTGCGGGCGCTTGGGCGGCGCAATCCGCCGGTGGTTCACGACTATCCCAACGAGCGGTTCACCAAAGAGGTCGCGCGGCTCTACAAGGTGCTCGATGAACAGCTCGGCCGCACACGCTATGTCGCGGGAGATTTCTATTCCATTGCCGATATGTGCATCTGGCCCTGGGCCTCACAATGGATGCGGCAGGGGCAGACTATGCACGACAAGCACAATATGCGCCGCTGGCTCGTCGAGGTCGGGCATCGCCCCGCCGTCCGCAAGGGGCGGCTCATCGAGGCGCACAGGCGCGGCGAAGATCCCGACGAGATCGCGCATCGTGAAGAGTTGATGGGCGTGACGGGAACCCACAAGGTTCCCTAGCTATCGCCCTTCTTGTCCTCGTCCTCGTCCTCGTCCTCGTCCGTCCGATGGCGAGGGTCGTAGGTGATGAGAAGCCCCGACTGCCCGATCAGGAAGACAAACAGCAGGATCGGCAGGCCAAAGGTCTTGAACGTCACCCACGAGCCCGTATCGAAATTGCGCCAGACGTATTCGTTGGCGACCGCGAGGAAAGCAAAAAACATCGCAAAACGGCGGGTGAGGATCATCCAGCCCTTTTCTTCCAGCGGCATCAGGTCTTCCATCACATAGGCAAGGTAGGACTGGCCGCGCATGAGGCCGATCACCAGCATAACGGCAAAGATCAGATAGATCACCGTGGGCTTCATCTTGAAAAAGCGCTCGTCGTTGAACCAGATCGACAGGCCACCGAAAAGCAGGACGAGGATCATCGTCAGGATCTGCATCCGGCTGAGCTTGCCGGTCAGATACCAAAGCGCGCCGATCGAGGCGAAAAGGACGGGGATGAACATCGCCGTCACGACGATGAACTTGCCGTATTCCCGCCCGCCGATGGTGTAGCTGTCGGCCTTCAGGAAGAAGAAGGCCAGAAAGAACAGGACCACAGGGCCAAGATCGAGGGCCGATTTCAGGCCCGGGCTGATCTTCTTCTCGCTCATTCTAACCTCCGGTTTCGACGATGATCGCACCTAAGGCGATCAGCGCCATCAAGACAAGCCTTCTCGGCCCCACACGCTCGCCCAAGATGAACCAACCGATGAGTGCTGCGAAAACCGGCGATGTTTCGCGCAGGACAGCCGCCTCGCCCACCTTGTCGAGCCGTGTCGCCATCATCACACCGCCGAAACTCACCCAAGCGATAAGCGCACCGGCAAGGCCCTTCCAGACGAGATCACGCACCGGCCCGTCGCTGCCGTAGCGACGATAGCGATAGGCGGCAAGGATCGGGAAATCGAGCGCAGTGATGACGAAGAACCACGCGAGGAAGGTGAAGGGATTGGCCGACTGGCGGATGCCGTAGGCATCGTAGACCGTATAGACCGCGACAAGGAGCCCGCCCAGAAGCGCCCAGACAAGGCCCATCGCCAAGCCGCGCCGATCAATCGTTTCCTCGCCAATATTTCGAAGCGCCAGCAAGAGCATAGCGCCCGACAGGCAAGCCACCCCCACCCATTGGGTCGCGGTGAAATGCTCCTGAAAGATCAGCGCCGCGCCAAAGACCGTAACCAAGGGGCCGGTGCCTCGGATCACCGGATAGACGACCGTATAGGCGGCCCGCTGATAGGCGAAGGCGACGGTGGCCTTGTAAGTGAAATGGATCACGACCGCGCCCAGAAGGATCAGGAAGGTCTGCGGCGTGGGCCACGGGACGAGGAAGAGGGCAACCGGCAGCGTGATCACCACCAGCCACGCATCAATGGCCCCTCGGATCAGGAAGGGATCATGCCTGCCCTTCTGCAGCGCACCAAAGGCCGCGTGGCACACGGCCGAGAGAAGCGCGAGAAGCGTCGCGAGCCGCGCGCCCTCGGGCGTTCCGGCGATGGAGACGAGCCATTCCCCCACCCGCAGCCTGCCCTAGGCGAGGCCGACGAGGGCGCGGGCGAAATCCTCGGGATCGAAGGGGGCAAGATCGTCGATCTGCTCGCCCACGCCGATGGCGTGGATCGGCAAGCCGAACTTGTCGGCCAGCGCGACGAGGACGCCGCCCTTGGCGGTGCCGTCGAGCTTGGTCATCACAAGGCCCGACACATCGGCCAGCTTCTGGAACGTTTCGACCTGGCTCAAGGCGTTCTGCCCAGTGGTCGCATCCAGAACCAGAAGCGTGTTGTGCGGGGCGGATGGATCTTTCTTGCGGATCACGCGGACGATCTTGGAGAGCTCTTCCATCAGGTCCTGACGGTTTTGCAACCTGCCCGCGGTGTCGATCATCAGAAGGTCGGCCCCATCCTTGGCCGCGCGTTCCATCGCGTCGAAGGCGAGGCTTGCCGGATCTGAGCCTTCGGGCGCGGTCAGAACCGGAACGCCCGCCCGATCGCCCCAAACCTGAAGCTGCTCGACCGCGGCGGCGCGGAACGTGTCGCCGGCCGCGATCACGACCTTCTTGCCCGCGGCGCGGAACTGGCTCGCGAGTTTGCCGATGGTCGTGGTCTTGCCCGAGCCGTTGACGCCGACCACAAGCACGACCTGAGGCTTGGACGGATAAAGCGGCAAGGGCCGGGCGACCGGCTCCATGATCCGGGTCACTTCGGCGGCCAGAAGGCCCTTGATCTCGTCAACCGAGAGCTTCTTTCCCAGCCGCCCTTCGGCCATGTTGGCCGTCACCCGCAGAGCGGTATCAACGCCCATGTCGGCGGTGATCAACAGCTCTTCGAGCTGTTCGAGCATCTCGTCGTCGAGCGTTCGGCGCGGCGCGGCGGGGGCGGTGCGGCCGACAAGGCGACCGAAGAAGCCCGGCTTTTCCTTGGTGGGCGCGGGATCTGCGACAGGTAAGACAGGGGCCACCATCGTCGGAATCTCGACCGGCGACGGCTCCGGCTCGTAGTCCGGCTCGAACGGAATTTCAGGCTCGGCCTCGGGTTCGATTTCCGGCTCGGGCTCAGGTTCGATCTCAGGCAGAGGCTCGGGCTCGACCTCGGGCAAGGGTTCGGGCTCGTGCTCGGTCTGATCGACCGCGGCCTCCTCGTCTTCCCCCTTACCGACAATCGCCTCAAGCCCCTCGTCGATCTTGGACGAGGACTTGAACATCCGGTCTTTGAGCTTCTTGAAGAACGACATTCCGAAAGGCCCCTCAGGCGTTGTTACCTCCCACCTAATGCCATCAGCCGGAATTTGAAAGACCGACAACGACCTAGAGGATTTGAGCGATTCCGACGCAAAAGAAGAACTGGGCCAGCCAGTAGGTCAGCCAGATCGCGGGCGGTAGCCAGCGCGGTGCCGGGGCCGCTGCGATCAAGAAGCGCTCGGTCGCGATCAGGCTGTCGGACAAAACGAAAAAGAAGGCAGCGGCGATAACCGGGCGGGCATAAGGCGCTGGCACAAGAAGGGAGCTGATCGCCATGACAGCGATGATGCCCACATAGCCAAGGACGGGCCAACGGAGCGACCCGGCTCTCGACCACAGAAGCCAAGCCATTGCCGAGGAAAAACAGGCGATCACGATGCCTGCGGCCACTTGCCAGCCTACCGCTGGCGTGGCTTCGCCTTCGAGAGACAGAAACACGGTCAAATAGGCGAGATGCGCCAAGGCGAATGCGCCGATCCCTGCAAGGAACGCCCTTTCGCCATTCCGCGAAAGCGCCAGATCACCCAGTGCACTGACGCCCAGCGCCAGCGCCAGAAGCGGAATGGGCAGCGCCACCACAGCCAAAAGAGCAATTGAGCCGGTTTTGACAGCCGAGCGGAGCAAGGTGGGCTCGCTTCTGGTCATGAACAGGAGATAGATCAGCGCCAATACGGCAGAGGCACCCAAAAGCAGCTCTTGAGACATATCTTGGACCTCCACCCGTTTCGGGGATAACAAGACAGGCAAACACCCGACAGGCAAGGGCAGGATGATCTTCTTTACCATCGCCACTCTGACACCCCTCCCCCTGCTTCTGGCAGCTTCAACGTTTGGCGGAATTTGGGCGGCGGCTGCGCTCGTCTACATGACGGCACTTGCCGCGGGCCTCGACGCGTTGGTCTCTCGCGTCTCTCCCTCCCAAAAAGGCGAGGAGTTTCCGGCGGCAGACGCGCTTTCGGTCGTGCTCGCCTTCGGCCATTTCGCCGTGATGGCATCAGCTGTTGCCGGGCTTGCGGGAGATTGGCTGGCGTTTTGGGAAAGGATCGCCCTCTTTCTCGCGGCGGGGATGTTTCTGGGGCAGGTCGGCAACTCGAACGCCCACGAGCTTGTGCACCGCTCGAACCGAAGCCTGCGGCGACTTGGCCGGCTTGTCTATCGCAGCCACATTTTCGGCCACCACGGCTCGGCGCATCTTCTGGTTCATCATGTGTCCGTGGCAACACCTGCCGATCCCAACACGGCGCGGGCCGGTGAATCCTTCTATCGCTTCGCCCCTCGCGCTTGGATCGGCTCCTTCCGCAAGGGCTTTCGCGCCGAAAGCGCACGCCGCGCCCGCCGTGGCGACGGGATTTGGCGGCACCCCTATTTTGGCGATCTGGTCGCAACATTGGCACTTGTTCTTGGTGCGCTGGCCTATGGCGGCCCTGCCGCCCTTGCCGCCTTTTTCGCCCTGTCGGCCTATGCGACAGTGCAGCTCTTGATGTCGGACTATGTCCAGCACTATGGCCTCACCCGCGGCCTGCAAGAAGGCGGCTCACCAGAGCCCGTGGGGCCACAGCACAGCTGGGACAGCCCGCATTGGTTTACCTCGGGCCTGATGCTCAATGCGCCGAGGCATTCCGACCACCACCTGAACCCGCAAAAGCCCTATCCGGCGCTTGAGCTGACCAGCGCCCCGCGGCTGCCCTATTCCCTGCCGATCATGGCCACGCTGGCCCTGATGCCGCGCCTCTGGCGGCGGGTGATGGATCCGCGGCTTGCCGCCCTAGCCCGTTGATTTCGCGCCGATCCGTCCATCGGCAAACTGGATTTCAAGCGCCTTTGTCGCCGCGGCCTCATCGCGTGTCGTTACGACGCGCCCATCCCCGCGCACCACGGCATAACCGCGATTGAGCGTCGCTTCATAGCCGAGCGTTTGCAAAAGCTGATCGAGGGACCGCAATTTCGCCGTCCGCTCGCTCTCGCGGCGGGTCGCAAGATCGGACAGACGGCGCAAGCCGTGATCGAGCCGCTCTTGCCCACGCACAACCAACATTTCCAGATCGCGAGGCCGCAGCCGCGCCGCGCGCTCGGCCAGATGCCGCCGTTCAGCCTCAATCATCCGCCGCAGAAGGCCGGGGCGCAGCCCCCCAGAAACCTCGCTGAGCCTGAGCCGCTTGCCCGAAGTCGCCGCCCGAAGCGCGGCAGGCAAGCGCTCGGCCAGATGGTCCAGCCGCTGTCGCGGCGTGGCGAGCAAATCCTCCTGACGCGGCAAGGCGCGGGCCAGATCATTCAGGCGCTGACGGCGGAGCGCCACAGTCTGGGCCGCCCCATGCGTGAGCCGTGCCCCCTGCCCCTCGATCTGCGCCAAAAGCTCGGCCCTGACCGGCACCGCCCGCTCGGCCGCCGCCGTCGGTGTGGGCGCGCGATAGTCCGAGGCATAGTCGATCAGCGTCGTGTCGGTCTCGTGCCCCACAGCCGAAATCAGCGGTATCTGCGAGGCCGCCGCCGCCCGCACCACAATCTCTTCGTTGAAGCCCCAGAGATCCTCGATCGAGCCGCCCCCCCGCGCCACGATGATGAGATCGGGCCGCGGCAAAGCCCCGCCGGGCGTCAGCCGGTTGAACCCCTCGATGGCCCGCGCCACCTCGGGCGCGCAGGCCTGCCCCTGCACAGCCACCGGCCAAACCAAGACCTTACGCGGAAACCGGTCCCGCAGGCGATGCAGGATATCGCGGATCACGGCACCCGTTGGCGAGGTCACAACCCCAATGATTTCCGGCAGATAGGGGATCGGTTTCTTCCGCTCCGGCGCAAAAAGCCCCTCCGCCGCCAGCGCCGCCTTGCGCTTTTCCAGCATCGCCATGAGTGCGCCCGCACCCGCCGGCACCACATCCTCGACGTTCAGCTGGTATTTCGACTGCGGCCCATAGGTAGTGATCTTGCCCGTGGCGATCACCTCCATTCCCTCTTCCGGCATATAGCTCAGCCGCGATGCCTGCCCCTTCCAGCTCACCGACGCCAGAACGCTGCGGTCGTCCTTGAGATCGAAATAAAGATGCCCCGTCCGCGCCAGAACCACCCGGCCCACCTCGCCGCGCACCCGCACATGGCCAAACTCGCCCTCGAGCGTCTTCTTGATCGCGCCGCTGATCTCGGAGACCGAAAGCTCGGGCGCATTGCCTGCCGGTTCCGGCCGCTCGTCGAAGAGGTCCATTTCGCACCCTTGTTATCCTTGCCCCCTGACCTTAGAACGCCGCCAATCAGAGGCCAAGCGGGGGACGCGATGAATATCCTCATCCTGGGAAGCGGCGGGCGGGAACACGCCATCGCCTGGGCCGTGAAGCAAAATCCAAAGTGTGACCGGCTGATCGTCGCCCCCGGCAACGCCGGGATCGCGACAATCGCCGAATGCGCCGATATCGACATTCTCGATGGCGATGCAGTCGCCGTTTTCGCCGAGGAAAACACAGTCGATTTCGTGCTCGTCGGCCCAGAAGCGCCCCTCGCGGCGGGCGTTGCCGACCGTTTGCGCGATGCCGGACTTTCAGTTTTCGGACCTTCTGCCGCCGCCGCACGCCTCGAAGCCTCGAAATCTTTCACAAAAGCGATCTGCGACGCTGCCAAGGCCCCGACAGCCGCCTACGCCCGCTTCACCGAGGCTGAAGGCGCCAAAGCCTATATTCGTGCCCAAGGTGCTCCCATCGTCGTCAAGGCCGATGGCCTCGCCGCTGGCAAGGGCGTCATCGTCGCCATGACCGAAACCGAGGCGCTTGACGCCATCGACGACATGTTCGGCGGAGAGTTCGGCACAGCCGGCGCCGAGGTGGTGATCGAAGAATTCATGGAGGGCGAAGAAGGCTCCCTCTTCGTCCTCGTGGATGGTGAAACAGTCGTCCCGATCGGCACAGCACAAGATCACAAGCGTGTGGGCGACGGCGACACTGGCCCCAATACCGGCGGCATGGGCGCCTATTCCCCCGCCCCGGTGCTCAACGCCAACGTTGAGAAACGCGCTATTGATGAAATCGTCCGCCCGACCATGGCCGAAATGGCCCGCCGCGGAATGCCCTATCAGGGCGTTCTCTACGTTGGCCTGATGATCAAGGACGGCGCACCCCGCCTCGTCGAATACAACGTCCGCTTCGGCGATCCCGAATGCCAGGTCTTGATGATGCGCCTCGGCGCCCAGGCGCTCGACCTCATGCAAGCCTGCGCCGAAAGCCGCCTTGCAGAAACCGCGCCTCACTGGGCCGACGACCACGCCATCACCGTCGTCATGGCCGCCGAAGGCTATCCCGGCGCCTATCAGAAAGGCAGCACAATCAAGGGGCTAGACGAAATCGAAGAAACCTCCTCCCAAATCGTTTTCCATGCCGGCACCAGCGCCCAAAACGGCGCGATCCTCGCCACCGGCGGCCGTGTCCTCAACATCACGGCCCGCGGCAAGACCCTGAAAGAAGCGCGCGACCGCGCCTATGCCCTCGTCGATCAGATCGACTGGCCCGAAGGCTTCTGCCGCCGCGATATCGGCTGGCGCGCCCTCTAATTCTTTTGGCCTGAAATACTCCGGGGGAGCGCCCGCAGGGCGCGGGGGCAGCGCCCCCAAACGAAAAGCCGCGCCCGAAGGCGCGGCTTTTGTTTAGCGTTAAACTATTCGATCAGGCTGCGCGACCGATCAGCACTGAGTCGATCTCTTTCGCAGCCGCCAACTCGTCATTTCCGGCCACGGCGGCAATCTCGCGGGTCAGGCGCTCGAGCGCGGCCTCATAAAGCTGACGCTCCGAATAGCTCTGCTCGCGCTGGTCGTCGGCGCGATGCAGGTCGCGCACCACTTCGGCAATGGCGATCAGATCGCCCGAGTTGATCTTCTGTTCATATTCCTGCGCCCGGCGCGACCACATGGCCTTCTTGACCTTGGCCTTGCCCTTCAGGGTCTTCATCGCATGCGCCACGACGTCCGGCGAGGAAAGACCGCGCATCCCGATCTCGAGCGCCTTGTTGGTCGGCACGCGTAGGGTCATCTTGTCCTTCTCGAAGGAGATGACAAACAACTCCAGCTCAAAGCCCGCAACTTCCTGCTTCTCGATCGACACGATCTTGCCAACCCCATGCGCGGGATAGACAACAAACTCGTTCGGGCTGAACTCGGCTTTCTTCTTGGTCATTTTATTCCTTTCAGGGCACCAAAACCCACCCGAAAAAACAACCGGCGGGGACGATCGCTTGTCTCCGTCGGGTCTGGTCGTCGGCGATTTCAGGTCAGATCTTTTACAACATCCCCAGCATCATACCACAAAAATGGCATTCTTGAAAGCGGCGCCCCATGTCCGATCCCGAAGTGCCATACCCCTTGTTTTCATGGGTATTCTCATTGCGGTGAGGACAAGGGTGGGCAAATCAGGGGCGCAAATGCGAATCGCTAGGAATGCTGAGTCAACTCGATCGCGGCCTCTTTCATATGGGGCCGCGCAAGAGAAATCCCTGCGGCCACACCAACCAAGATCAGCGCAAGATAGGCCGGGATCTGCCAATCAACAGCCGCGAGGCCGGGCAGGATCGTCTCGGCCATCCGGTCGCCCGCGTTGATCGCCGCATGAAGAAGCGCCACGGGCCAGATCGATCCGCGGGCCTTGAGGAACACCCACGTGAACAGCAGGCTCAAGGCAAGATTCAGCAGGATAAAGAACGCCACTTCGATGATATCGCGCCCGAGTAGAACTGGAGCGTGCCAAAGCGCCCAAAGAGCGCCGAGAACAAGGCCTGCTCGAAGGGGGCTCGCGAGAGACAGCATCACGGGAAGCGCAAATCCGCGAAGACCAGGTTCCTCGCCCAGGCCGGCCCTCAGGATCAGATAGGTCAAAAGACCACTTGCGGGCCCTATGAGCACCTTCGAGATCGAACCAACGCTCAGGTCCACCGTCTCGACGACGCCCGGTTCGCCCATCGCGGCGATCATGATTGCCAGAGCATAGGCCAGAACCGGCAGGAGGAGCGCTGCGCCGATCCATTTGACGCTGGCCCGCTTGGAGGCCAGCCCATTCAATATATAGCTCACACCTGACCGGCCAAAGAAAATGACGGCCGTCACGAGCGCGGAGATCGTGAATGCGAAATCCTGCAACCTAGTAAGAAGGTAGAGAAGAGAAGGCGAAAGGCGCAAATCTTCAGGCAACCCTGCCCATTGCCCGTTTTCGATCCTGCCAAGAAGCTCGGTAGCATCGACCGCAGTTCCACCTGCAGCCCAGGCCAACACGGGCATCAGCCCCCACGCGATTGCACAGGAGAGCAGGAACCAGACCGACAAAGCGGCCAAAGCGGCCCTTCGATTGTCAGAAGGAATCATATCGCGCCCCCTTTCAGGACACGATAGCCGGACCATTCAAGTTCTGAAAAGTTGTTTAGCCGCCCTGCCCGGGCTTTTCCGAGAAGAGATCAATCTTGCCCGGCTTGCCGTCCATCTCTTCCGCATTGGGAAGCGGATCCTTGCGGGTGATGATCACCGGCCACATTTCCGCGTATTTGCGGTTGAACTCGACCCATTTCTCCATGTCCGGCTCGGTATCCGGGCGGATCGCGTCGGCGGGGCACTCGGGCTCGCAGACGCCGCAGTCGATGCACTCGTCAGGGTGGATCACCAGCATGTTCTCGCCTTCGTAGAAGCAATCCACCGGGCATACCTCGACACAGTCGGTGTATTTGCAGGCGATGCAGGCGTCGTTGACGATATAGGTCATGGGCGTGGATCCAATTCGGCGTTCGGGCGATTAGCTAGGCCAAGAGTGGCGGTCATTCAAGATCGAAAGGGCGCCGGGCGGGATCAAATGCCGCGGCGTTTTCCCGATCCTTGCGGTTTGGGCGCCCTTTCCCATCGTAGCCGGGGTTCGCCGCCGGCCTCGGCGCGGGCTCGGGAGAGAGATCTTCATAGAGGCTTTGCGCCTCGGGCGCGGGTCCGCGCCTCTCGCCACAGGCGAGGATCCGGACGACTTTGACGTCGCCCTCTTTCACGAAGGTGAGGACCATCCCCGACCCGACAGCCCGCGAGGTTTTGCTCACGGGCGTGCCATCAACCCGAACCTTGCCTGCCGCCACGACCGAGGCCGCCAGCGTGCGCGTCTTGAAGAAACGCGCATGCCAGAGCCATTTGTCGATGCGAATGCTCGGCCGGGCCTCTCCGGTCACTTCGTCTTAAAGCCGGCGAGCGCGGCGGCGAAGGGATTATCGGGGTCGATCCTCTTCTCGCGCTGCGGACGCGCCTCGAAGGCCTTGGGCTTCTCGCCACCGTCTGGCTTTTTGCCCTTGTGGCGATCTTTCTTGCCGCCCTTGCCGCGCGGGCGCTCGCCCCCTTCGGCTGGCTTGCCTCCTTCGCGGCGCTTGTCGCGCGGCGGGCGGGCCGCACGTTCGGGCCGCGCGGCACGGCCACCCCAGGTAAAGGTGTAGAACACCTCGATCTCGGGCGCGATTTCCGCCTCGGGCGCGGCCTCAGGGGCGGCGGCTTCCAAGGCCTCGGCCCCTTCTTCGGCGGGCGACTCGACAACCGGCTTGGCCTTGGGCCGCTCGCCACGCTCGGCCTTGTAGCCAAGGCCCTGCATCAAATCCGCGAACTGATCGAGCGTCATCCCGGAAATCGAGAGCATATCGGGATTGGCCTCAAAACCGCCCTTGCTGTCCTTGTCGCGCAGCATATCGGCGAGGCGTTCCAGCATATCGATGCGGATCGCCCGCGCGCCAGCAGCACGATACCCGGCCATCGCATAGGTGCCCGGCACGAGGCCGTCGACGGTCGGAACGGTCACAAGGCCCGGCGGCGGCGCTTCGGGGAATTCTGCCAAGCCTTTGGCAAGGCTCCACAAAACAAGGCGTAGACGGGTCGGCGCGGGCTTCAGCAGAAGCGGCATGAAGATGGTGAACTGGCCAAAGCGGATGCCATGCTTGCGCAGCGCGCCGCGGGCCTCTTGATCGAGCGCCTTCACGTCCTCGGCCACCTCGCCGCGCGGGACGATGCCAAAGCCTTCGCCCAGACGGAAGGCAAAGCCCTTGGCCATGCCGCTCAGCGCCTCGTCGCGCTGCATGGCGATCATCGGCTCGAACAGGGCCGCGACCTTGCGGTCGATAAAATGCTGCAAGCGGCGCTGGACCTTCTGGGCCACATCCTCGCCCGCCTCGTCATCGACAAAGGCCACGGCAACGGGGCGCAGCGCGTCCGCGCCAGCGGTCAGCTTGCCCAACGCCTCGGTGCCCCACATCAGGCCGCCCTGCTCGGTGAAATCAATCTCGGTATCGGGCGCGTTATAGAAACGGTCCGCGCGCAGATGGAAATGCGGCGCAAGAGCCTGAGCGCTTGCCTGCCGGAGGGTTTTGGCCTCGTCGGGGCTTCCGGCCTTGTCCATCCGGAAGCGGAACCCTTCAAGACGACCGACGAACTCGCCGTCAACCGTCACTTCACCCTTGTCGTTCACGTCGGCCACAAGGCCCTCCTTCTGCTTGAGCCGGCGAAGGAGAACACTCGTCCGCCGGTCCACAAATCTTTGGGTCAGCGCGGCATGCAGCGCGTCTGACAGTCGGTCTTCTACAGCGCGGGTTTCCTCGCGCCAATGGTTTTCGTCGGCTAGCCAGCCACGTCGCTGGGCCACATAGGTCCACGTCCGCACATAGGCCAGACGCTTGGAGAGGGTGTCAATGTCGCCATCTGTCCTGTCAATCCTGCGGACCTGTCGGGCAAACCAATCCTGCGGAACGTGGCCATATTGATGCAGGAAATTGTAGATCTCGCGCAAAAGGGCCGCGTGTTCGCCGCGGCTGATGCCGCGGAAATCGGGAATCCGGCAGACATCCCAGAGAAGCTCGACAGATTTACCGTCGCTGGCGCGGGCAGCCACCTCGGCATCGGCGGCCAACGTGCGAAGCGCCGCCAGATCGTCGGATTCGCGCACGCGGGTCAGCCAGCCGTTATCGGTTTTCGCCTCCAGGTTTTGCAAGAGCCGCCCGACCGAGCCGAATTGCAGCGCCGAATTGCGCCAGTGGAGCTTTTTGACGGGGCGGAACTGGTGGTTCTCGATCGCCTCGATCACGTCCTGCTCCAGCTCGGGCGCCTCGCCTGTGACGCCAAAGGTGCCGTGGCTCATGTGTCGGCCCGCGCGGCCGGCGATCTGGGCAAGCTCGTCGGGGGCAAGCGGGCGCATCCGGTGGCCGTCAAACTTGGTGAGCGACGAAAAGGCGACGTGCGTGATGTCGAGGTTGAGCCCCATGCCGATGGCATCGGTGGCGACGAGGAAATCGACATCGCCATTTTGATACATGGCGACTTGGGCATTGCGGGTGCGGGGGCTGAGCGCCCCCATAACCACCGCCGCGCCGCCCTTGGTGCGACGCAAAAGCTCGGCAATCGCATACACATTTTCAACAGAAAACCCGACGATCGCCGTTCTTCCGGGCATTCGGCTTATCTTTTTCGAACCTGCGTAGGTCAAAGTCGAAAACCGCTCGCGATGCAGGAAATGCACACCCGGCACCAGCCCTGCAATCGCGCTGCGCATGGTTTCGGAGCCGAGAAACAGGGTCTCGTGCAGGCCGCGGGCGTGTAGAAGTCGGTCGGTGAAGACGTGGCCGCGCTCGGGATCGGCGCAAAGCTGGATCTCGTCGACCGCGAGAAAATCGCAGCCCATCCCCTGCGGCATGGCCTCGACCGTGCAGACCCAATACTGGACCCGATCCGGCACGATCCGTTCTTCGCCTGTCACCAGGGCGACGACCGACGGCCCACGAAGCGCAACGATCCGGTCATAGACCTCGCGCGCCAAAAGCCGCAGCGGCAGGCCGATGATCCCGGTCCGGTGCGCGAGCATCCGCTCGATGGCGTAGTGGGTCTTGCCGGTATTGGTCGGCCCCAGAACGGCGGTTATCCGGGAAGGCGTGAGCATATGTGGCCCGAGGTTGAACGTGGCAGCGGCGCAAGGGCCTCGCGGAGTCATTTAGGGGCGGGGCGGAAAGGTCAAGGACTGGCGCCCGATTTCCACCATTTTGCCCTCAAACGCCGAAAATTGTCGGAAAAAACCAAAAACTGCGCGGTTGCCGCCACGGCAAATTTGAATCGGTGATACGGATTCGGCATATTTGGAGAGCAAACTCGTGGTGCCGAATGACGGCCCCCTTTTTCCATTGAAAGGATACCTTATGAGCGCGACCCTCGACGAAGCCGTCAAAGCTTTGAATGAGCGCCTTGGCGGCGCTGGATTCGACGGCTCTGCCAAGTTCGATATCGAAGGCGAAGGCGCAATCGTGATCGACGGTTCAGGCGCCCATATCAGCGACGATGACACCGACGTGACGCTCAGCGCCTCGGTCGATACCTTCCGCGCCATCCTCGGCGGCGAACAAAACGCCACTGCCGCCTTCATGATGGGCAAGCTGCGCGTCGAGGGCGACATGGGCATGGCGATGAAGCTGGCAGGCGTGCTTGCATGACCTATGAGGCGGCGCCACTTTTTGAGGACGCCGCCGAAGCGCCCGAGGGCGGCCGGGCCAACTGGTGCGTCGCCGCCGACGGCGTCAAAGTCAGGGCGGCACATTGGGCCACCAGCGGTGATCGAGGCACGATCTTCGTCTTTCCCGGCCGAACCGAATATATCGAGAAATACGGACGAACTGTCTACGAACTGCGCAAAGCCGGATATGCCGCTTTGGTGGTCGATTGGCGGGGCCAGGGCCTTGCCCAACGGGTCTGCAAAGACCCGGCGGTCGGGCATATTCGCCACTTCTCCGACTATCAGCTCGATGTTGTGGCGCTGATTGCCTATGCGCGCAGCCAAAATCTACCAAAGCCGTGGTTTTTGCTCGCGCATTCCATGGGTGGCTGTATCGGCCTGCGGACGATCATCGCCGCCGCGCCTTTCAACGCCGTTGCCTTCTCGGCGCCGATGTGGCGCATCCAGATGTCGCGCTCTTCGGCAATCATGGCGCCTATCGCCGCCAAGATTTCAACCCTGCTGGGCCGTCAAGAATCCATCGCCCCCACCCAATCGCGGGTTACTTTTATCGCCAGGCGCCATTTCGCCGGTAACGACCTCACGAGCGACCCCGAAATGTTTGCCTACCTGCGCCGCCAGCATGAGGCGCATCCAGAACTGACACTCGGCGGGCCAAGCATCGGCTGGTATCTTGAGGCCGATCGTGAAAGCGAAGCGATAGATGATCTCCGGTCGCCTGACCTGCCCGCCATTACGTTTGTCGGCAGCGATGAGCGCATCGTAGATCCTGAGAGGATCAAAACACGCATGTCGCGCTGGCCCAACGGTGAGTTGGTTCAGATCCCGAACGGTCGCCACGAGCTGCTGATCGAGCAGCCACATATACGCGAGATGGTCCTGCAGCGGTCGCTCGCACTCTTTTCCGCCAACGCCTAGAGCGCCTTCCGGCCTTTTCCTCGCTGAAAGGCCCGATTATGGTCCGGCAAACGCAGTTGAAAGGTTCCCTAATGAAAGATCGCAGCCCGGTTTACGACGCCAACGCCGCCGGAGGGAATTCACTTGGCCCCCTGCCCGAATGGAACCTCGACGACCTCTACACCGGCGAGAAAGCAGCCGAGCTGCAAAGGGACATGGACTGGCTCGAGACCGCCTGCGCCGATTTTGCTGCGGCCTTCGAGGGCAAGATGGCGGGGCTGGATGCCGCCGGCCTTCTGGACGCGGTCAAACGCTACGAGGCGATTGATGTGGCCGCCGGCCGCGTCATGTCATTCGCGGGCTTGCGCTATTATCAGGAAACCACCAACGCCTCGCGCGCCAAGTTCATGTCTGATTGTCAGGACAAGATCACGACCTTCACCACGCCCCTCGTCTTCTGGAGCCTCGAGTTCAACCGGCTCGACGATGCCCACCTCGAAGCGCTCTATGCCGCCAACGCCGACCTCGCCCGCTATCGCCCCGTGATGGACCGGATGCGGGCGATGAAGCCCTATCAACTCTCTGACGAGCTTGAGAAATTCCTGCACGACCAGTCGACCGTTGGCGCTTCGGCGTGGAACAAGCTCTTCGACGAGACCCTTGCCGGCCTTGAGTTCGATCTCGAGGGCCAGAAGGTCGGGATCGAGACGCTCTTGAACCAACTGACCGAGCAGAAACGCGACAAGCGCGAGGCGGCGGCGCATGAGCTTTCGCGCATCTTCGAGGAAAACCTCAAGATTTTCTCCCGCGTCCACAACACGCTCGCCAAGGACAAGGAGATCGAGGATCGCTGGCGCGGCTTCCCCACCGCCCAGACCGCGCGGCATCTGTCGAACCATGTCGAGCCCGAAGTGGTCGAGGCGCTGCGCAACGCGGTTGTCGCCGCCTATCCGCGCCTCTCGCACCGCTACTATCGGCTCAAGGCCAAGTGGCTCGGCCTCGACAAGCTTCAGGTTTGGGATCGCAACGCGCCCCTGCCGATGGAGACCGACCGGATCGTTGCCTGGGACGAGGCGCGCCAGATCGTGACCGACGCTTATGCCGCCTTCGACCCCGAACTTGCCAAATTGACCGAACCGTTCTTCGACAAGGGCTGGATCGACGCCGCGGTGAAGCCGGGCAAGGCGCCGGGCGCCTTCGCGCACCCGACTGTCACGACCGTGCATCCCTATGTGATGCTCAACTACCTCGGCAAACCGCGCGATGTGATGACGCTGGCGCACGAACTGGGCCACGGTGTCCATCAGGTTCTGGCCGCCGGTCAGGGCGAGCTTCTGTCGTCAACGCCGCTGACGCTGGCCGAAACCGCCTCGGTCTTTGGCGAGATGCTGACCTTCCGCAAGCTCCTTGCAGGCGCCAAAGACAAGATGGAGCGCAAGGTTCTCCTCGCCGGCAAGGTCGAGGACATGATCAACACGGTCGTCCGCCAGATCGCCTTCTATGATTTCGAATGCAAACTTCACGCCGCCCGCCGCGAGGGCGAGCTGACGCCGGAAGATATCAACGCGCTGTGGATGTCGGTTCAGGCCGAGTCTCTGGGTGATGCGTTTGAATTCTTCGAGGGCTACAAGACCTACTGGGCCTATATCCCCCACTTCGTGCATTCGCCCTTCTACGTTTATGCCTATGCCTTCGGCGACGGCCTCGTGAACGCGCTCTATGCGGTCTATGAAGAGGGCGATGCCTCGTTTCAGGAGAAATACTTCGAGATGCTCCGCGCGGGTGGATCGAAGCACCACAAAGACCTCTTGGCGCCCTTCGGCCTCGACGCCTCGGACCCGGCCTTCTGGGACAAGGGGCTGTCGATGATCGAAGGTCTGATCGACGAGTTGGAGGCGCTGGAGGCCAGAGGGGCTATTTGAGCTGGCTGTCCTTGGAACCGCGCCGGTTGATGCCGCCGCGGTTCAACGGCCGCGCATCGCGCCCCGTCTGACAGTCAATGCAAAGCTTCACACCCGGAACAGCATCGCGCCGCGCCTGAGGGATCTCTTCCTCGCATTCGGCGCAATAGGTCAGGCTATCGCCCATCGGCCCCTTGCGGGCCTTCATGCGGGCAAGCTCATCGGCGATCGAAGCCTCGATCTGCTCGTTCACCGCCCCATCCTGCGCCCAGCCGCCCGCCATGGATCAGTCGAGATCAGTCCAGGGCCAGGGGCGGGTTTGGCTCGCGCCGGTCTGGTAGCGGACCGCCTTGGCAATCCACAGCGCCAACGCCGTGCCAAAATCCGCAAGCCGCGGATTGGGCCGCCCGCTGTTGAAGAGCATGATGATAAACTGCACCACGACGAGCAGGACAAAGACAGTATCCGACAGCCCCAACAGGATCCCGATCAGGATCATCGAGACCAGCCGCGAGAGCATATTCTTTTCCACAACCGGCAGACCACTTTCATCGATGGTGACTGGTTCGGTTCCATTCGGATCAGGTATAGGCATTCTGCACCCCCGTTTCTGTAATTGGCGCTGTCAGTCCGCGCTTAGGCGGTCGCCAGCATACCTTTTTCTTTTGCGAGCTCCTGCATCCGCTGCTGGAGCTTCTCGAACGCGCGCACCTCGATCTGACGAATGCGCTCCCGGCTCACGTCATATTGCGACGACAGGTCCTCAAGCGTGATTGTCTCGTCCTGAAGGCGACGCTGGATCAGGATATCACGTTCCCGCTCATTGAGAACCTTCATCGCCTCGGCCAAAAGCTCGCGCCGGGATTCCAGCTCGTTGCGCTCTTCATAGGCGCCCGCCTGATCGGCATCCTCATCCTCGAGCCAGTCTTGCCACTGCGTGACACTGTCGCCATCGCCGCTGCCCACCATGGCATTGAGCGATGCGTCACCTCCCGAAAGACGGCGGTTCATCGAGACGACCTCGTCCTCCGTCACGCCAAGGTCATGCGCGATCTGCGCGACGTTCTCGGGCCGAAGATCGCCTTCTTCGAGCGCCCCAATGCGTGCCTTGGCCTTGCGCAGATTGAAAAACAGCTTTTTCTGCGCGCTTGTGGTGCCCAGCTTCACAAGGCTCCACGACCGCAGGATATATTCCTGGATCGAGGCGCGGATCCACCACATGGCATAGGTGGCAAGGCGAAAGCCCTTCTCGGGATCGAACCGCTTGACCGCCTGCATCAGGCCCACATTCGCCTCGGAAATCACCTCGGCCTGCGGCAGGCCATAGCCGCGATAGCCCATCGCGATCTTGGCCGCGAGCCGAAGATGGCTCGTCACCAGACGATGCGCAGCCCCGCTGTCCTCATGGTCGACCCAGCGCTTGGCCAGCATGTATTCCTCTTCCGGCACCAGCATCGGAAACTTGCGAATCTCCTGCAGATACCGGTTCAGCCCTTGCTCCGGTGAGGGGGCGGGAAGATTGGCATAGGAACTCATCGAACACTCCCAATGTTTATACTCTTAACATCGATTTAGGCGCACCGTGATCCGATTCAAGGGGCGCTAGCACTATTTCCTTTCCAATATATGAACCCAGCGCGCCTCAATGACGAGGCCCGAACGCGCCACCTCTCGCAGATGGGAAGTTTATTTCAGGCTTCTTTTGGCCCCGAAATACTCCGGGGTGAATGGCCGGAGACCAGAGGGGCAGAGCCCCTAGACGTCAGGCGCCTCGCCACCCAGCGCCACCAGAAGATCGGCCATATCCTGAGGCAAGGGCGCGGCAAAGCGCAGCTCTTCACCCGTCACCGGATGCACAAACCCCAAAGTCGCCGCATGCAGCGCCTGCCGGGAAAAGTCCAGCGCCGCCGCCTGCCCCACATCGCCCACCGCCTTGGCGTTGAGCTTCCGCCGCCCACCATAAACCGGATCGCCAATCAGCGCATGTCCCACATGGGCCATATGCACACGGATCTGATGGGTGCGTCCGGTCTCGAGCCAGCACTCGGTCAGCGCCGCCACCGGCGGCTCGCCCAGCGCCTGCACGATCCGCGCCCGCGTCACCGCGTGGCGCCCGCCGTGAAAGCTCACCGCTTGCCGCTGCCGATCGGTCTTGTGGCGCCCCAGATGGGTCTGGATCTTCAGGATATTCCCCGGCTCGAAACTCGTCCCCTTAACGCCATGCAGGCGCGGGTCGTTCTGATCCGGCACGCCGTAACAGATCGCCAGATAATGCCGCTCGACCGTGTGTTTCTCGAACTGCGCCGCAAGCCCATGATGCGCCCGATCGCTCTTGGCGGCCACCAAGAGCCCGCTCGTCTCCTTGTCGATCCGGTGCACGATCCCCGGACGCTTCTCGCCCCCCACGCCCGACAGGCTCTCGCCGCAATGGTGGATCAGTGCATTCACGAGCGTCCCCCCCGGCGATCCGGGCGCGGGATGGACAACCATGCCCGCAGGTTTATTGACAACGATCAGATCGTCATCCTCATAAAGCACCTCGAGCGGGATCTCTTCCGCGCCGATATGGCTCTCGTCCGCCTCCTCGACGCGGATCTCGATCTCGTCGCCCTCACCGGTGCGAAACCGCGGGTTGGTGATCGTCGCACCATTGACCGCAACCGCCCCCCCCTCGATCAGCTTGCCAAGCCGCGACCGCGACAGCGCCGCCTCGTCTGGCACATCGCGCGAAAGCGCCTTATCAAGGCGGGCAGGCGGATCCTCTTCGATCCGAAACGAGACAACGGACACGGCCATATGGATACCTCTTCCGATAACGGCAGCCTGCCGCCGCAACTGATCTTTCTCAAGCGCCTCGTCACGGCGCTCGGGGTGGTGATGATTGGCGGGTTCCTAGTGCTTATCGCCGCCCTTGTCATCCGCCTCAATGCCGATCCCCTGCCGCTCCCCGATCGGATCACACTGCCCGAGGGCGTGACGGCGACTGCCTTCACCCAAGGCACCGACTGGTTCGCCGTCGTCACCTCCGACAACCGCATCCTGATCTACGACCGCACCACAAGCGCGCTCAGGCAGGAAGTGACCGTCGACTAGGCTAGCGGCGCACCACGGCTGCGGTCCATTCGCTCAGGAAACGTTGCCGTTTCAGCGGATCGACGAACACCAAAAGCCCCGGATCCAGCCGGATCGGCCGCCGATGCCCCGCCGAGGCCAGCGTTGCCGCATCGATCCTTGGCAATCCAGCCTTCTCGTCGATAAGGGTCTGCCCCTTACCCGACAACAGAAAATCGAGAAAAGCCGCGCCCAATTCAGGGCGCTCCGCCTCGCGCGGGATCAGCGCCGTGCGCAATAGCACATTGGTGAAATCCTCAAGCTCGATCAACGCGGCATTCGGATCGCCGGCCAGCTGTGCCGCGGCGTAGGAGCCAAGGACATTATAGGCCAAGGCAAGGCGCCCCGCCTGAACATCCGCGATCATCGCGCCTGAGCCATCGTAGAGGCGCGGTGACAGGCCGCCCATCACTTCCGAGAGCCGCCAGAACGTGTCCGACTGCCGCGCATCCTGTGTCGCGAAAAGGTACCCCGCGCCCGACCGGTTGGGATCGTAGGTACCTATGCGCCCTTCGAACCGCTCTGGGTTCGCCCGCAAGAGGTCAATCAGATCGGCCCTGGTCTGTGGCAGGCGAAGCCCATCAAAGGCCGGGCGAGAGAGGATCAGAACCACCGGCTCTTGCGCGAAGGCAAAGAGCTGATCCCGCCAGCGGGCCCATGTAGGCAGACCATCGGTCTCGATCGACCGGTGCTCGCGGGCATAACCATCGTTGGCGAGCTTCATCTGAAGGTCCATGGCAGAAGAAATGACCAGATCGAAAGCCCGCTCTCGGCCCGAAACTGCGCGGTAGACTTCGGTTGTGCTCGCGACAGTGTACTGAACGGCAATCCCCGGATTGACTGCCTGAAAAGCCACAACCAGAGGCTCGAAGATATCGATATCTGTCGTCGAAAGGATGCTGACGACCGATGCCTCCTGTCCAGATCCGAAAAGTCGCTCTTCTTCTATGTCAAAAGCCATGGCGCCCGCGGCCGAAAGAATCAACCCAAGGGCAAGGATAAGTTTGCGCAAGCGCCGCCTCCTTCGCGTTCCGTCAATCTGAAATCTCCACCGTGGGCGGCCACGACCTCGCGTACAATGGTCAGACCAAGACCGGACCCGATCACATCAGAAACATTCTCGCCCCGCCTGAACCTGCCGGTCAGCGTAGCACTCTTGGCGCCCGAAAGGCCGCGACCACTGTCGCAAACGGTGAGACGGGCCTGATCGCCTTCAACCTCGAGTGACACAGAAATCAGACCTTCAAGTGCGGAGTATTTGACAGCATTGTCGAGCAGGTTGCGGATCGCACTTTCCAACAGGAGGCGGTCCGCCGTCATCGTGACCGGTTCATCGGGCAGAGAGAGTTCAAACCCGATGTCGCGCAGCTCTGCTGCCGGGCCAAAAACCGCAACCATATCGCGCGTCAGCGCGGCAAGGTCGATCTCTTCGTCGGTGCGCTGGTCGGTGCGATAGACCACCGCGGCGTGGTCCAGAAGCTGCCCTACTGAGCGCGCGGAATCGTCGACTGAGCGGATCATTCCGCGTATCGCGGCCCGTGCCGCTTCGTCCTGCGACTGGCGCAACGCGATTTCGGCTTGCGCCCTCAGCGTCGCAAGGGGTGTGCGAATGTGATGCGCCGCTTCCGCGATAAAGGTTTCGGTACGGATCAGCGCACCCGAAAGGCGGGCGATGAATTGATTGAGGGCGGCCACCAGCGGTGCAAGTTCGGATGGCACCGGCCACTCGACAGGACGAAGATCCTGGGGGCCTCTCCGGCCCACCGCTTCGGCAAGGTTATTGACCGGCTGAAGCACCGAACGCGCCGTTAGGAGAGACAAGAGGGCCGCAATGGCAAAGAACCCAAGGCCCAGTGTCGCCGCCCGGTTCGCCATTTGGGCAACGATTGCATCCTGCGCCGAACGGGTTTGCGCCACGATCACCTCGACCCTCACGGGCCTGCTGCCGACAATGACCGACCGTTCTACGGCGGCGATGCGAACGGTGTCGGATTGATATTCGCGCGTGTAGAAAAAGGGCGAGAGGCCTCCTAGCGGCTGATCCGCCAAAGGCAAATCCTCATAGCCGGTCACTGTCGCGCCATCGACGAGGATTCGATAGAAGACCCGGTCTTCGCCGGTCGCCCCAAGCATCGAAAAAGCCGTATAGGGAATATCGATTGCCACACCATCCACGCCACCACGCAGCTCTTCGGCGATGGCGATTGTCGCCGACCCGAGGATCGCGTCCTGAGTCGTTTCAACGGCCGAGCCTGCCACTGTTCGAATCGACAGGTAAAGCACCCACGAAAGAACCGCGACAAGCACCAAGAGTTGCAGGATCAGTCTCTGGCGAATCGAACCAGACGAAGCGAGGCGCAGCCGTTTCATTGCGATGTCAGCCTGTAACCGACACCACGCACGGTCTCGATCCGCACCGTGCTCCCCTCGAGCTTCTTTCGCAGGCGCCCCACATAAACCTCGATCGCATTGTCGCTTACGGCCTCGGCGGCCGAGAAGAGCCGGTCACACAGCTGCCCCTTCGAGAAGATACGGTCAGGTGCGGCAAGAAGTATTTCGAAAAGCCGCAGTTCACGGTTGCGCAACTCGCGCGCCTCTCCGGCTATCGTAATCGTTGCGGCCAAAGGATCGAAGGTCAGATCGGCATAGGAACGAAGCGACTGGGCGGCGCCCATCCTGCGGCGCAGCACCGCCCGAACTCTCGCCTCTAACTCCGCAAAATCAAAGGGTTTTGTGATATAGTCGTCGGCCCCGGTGTCCAACAGGGCAACCCGGTCCGACACGGCCGACCGCGCCGTCATCACGATCACCGGCGTGTCGCGTTTTGCGCGGCGGTGGGCGGCCAGAAAATCGCGCCCGTCGCCATCCGGCAGCATGATGTCGAGGAGGATCAAATCATAGCTGGCGGTCGCCAAATGATCTTCGGCATCCGCCAAGGACGCAGCCCAATCGACACCGTGCCCATCGAGCGACAGGCGCGTCTGGACCGACCGGGCCAAATCGGGATTATCCTCGACCAGCAGAAACCGCACCTTCCCCCCTTTTCGATTTTTGGCGTCGTGACAGGTTCGTGTCAGGTTGTCCGCGAACTATCCCGCTTGCAAGGGGCGGGTCGGCGAGCGGCCGTCCGCGCCTCCGCATACGACAAACAGGGAGATTTTCATGAACAAGACCCTCAAGGTGCTTCTGACAAGTGCCGCCCTTACATTTACCGCCGGTTCGGCCTTCGCCACCGAGTGTATCGCCCCCGCCAACCCCGGCGGCGGCTGGGATTTCACCTGCCGTCAGATCGGCAAGATCCTGTTCGACATCGGCCTCGTAAGTGATCCGGTCCAGGTCACCAACATGGCTGGCGCCGGTGGCGGCCTTGCCTTTGCCCATGTTGTGAACGAGCGCAACACCGACGAAGACCTGATCGTTGCTGCTTCTTCTGCCACCACCACCCGCCTTGCACAGAACGCCTTTGGTGGCATGACCGCCGATCAGGTGCGCTTTGTGGGCGCCATCGGTGCTGATCCGGGCGTGATCGTCGTGGCTGCCGACAGCCCGTTCCAGACGCTGACCGACCTTGTCGAGGCGATCAAGGCCGATCCGGGTTCGGTGGCTTTCGCTGGTGGTTCGGCCGCTGGCGGATTTGACCACATGAAGCCGCTGCAGGTTCTCAAGGCTGCTGGCTTCAGCGACATCACCAGCGTGAAATACATCGGGGTCGACGGTGGCGCGGATGCGATCACCCAGACCATCGGTGGCTTCACCCAGGCGATGACCGGCGATATGTCGGAAATCGTGGGCTTCATCAACTCGGGCGAAGTGCGCGCCCTCGCGGTTCTGACCGAAGAGCGCGTGCCGGGCTTCGATCAGATCCCGACCGCCATCGAGCAGGGTTATGACGTCGTCGCCGTCAACTGGCGCGGCCTCTATGTGCCGAAGGGCATCTCGGACGAAGCCTTCAACGCCTGGGGCGAAAAGCTTGCTGCCGTGGCCGCTTCGGCCGAATGGCAGGAAGCCATGGCCGCCAATGGCCTTGCGCCCTTCACCAAGGTGGGTGGCGATTTCCAGAGCTGGATCGATCAGGTCGTTGCCGACACGGTCGAGCTCAGCAAAGAGATCGGCGTCATTCAATGATCCGGTCCGACCGCATCCTCGGTGTGGTCGTCGTGATTGTGGCGCTCGCGTTTATCGTGAGCGCCTACAATCTGCCGGCCGGGAACCTTTTTGACAAACTCGGCCCCAAGGCTTTTCCGATCATCGTCGCTGTAGGGATGTTGGTCAGTGCGGTTGGCCTGATCCTGCGGCCCGACCCCGAAGCCGACTGGCCGGAAATGCCAAGCCTTGTTTCGATCGGTTTTGCGACGCTCGTTTTGATCGGCTATGCCTATTCCCTCAAGCCTCTGGGCTTTCTGGCCCCGACCGCAGTTGCCGCAGCAATCCTGAGCTACCAAATCTCGCCGCGCCCGTTGCCGGCCGTTCTGACCGGTGTTGGGCTTTCGGCGGGTCTTTTCATCATCTTCAAATACGCGCTGGGGCTTGGCCTCTTCGCTCTGCCGCGCGGCCTTTTGGGCTGAGGAACCGACAATGGACCTTTTTGCAAATCTCGCTATCGGCTTTGAAGTCGCGCTTTCGCCCATGACGCTCATCCTGGCGGTCGTCGGCTGTTTCCTCGGGACGATCATCGGCGCCCTTCCGGGCCTTGGCCCGTCGAACGGCGTGGCGATCCTTATCCCGATCACCTTCACCATGGGCCTCGATGCCACCGCCGCGCTCGTTCTTCTTACCTCGGTCTATTACGGGGCGATGTATGGCGGGCGGATCTCGTCGATCCTTCTCAATATCCCCGGCGATGAACCGGCGATGATGACCACGCTCGACGGCTATCCCATGGCCAAGAACGGCCGCGCGGGCGATGCGCTGGTGATTTCGGGCGTGGCCTCTTTCGTGGGCGCGTTTCTGGCGACCGTCGCGCTGGCGCTTGTCGCGCCCTATCTTGCGCGCATCGCCTATAAATTTGGCCCCGCCGAATATTTCGCCCTCTATGCCCTCGCCTTCGCGACCCTCGGCGGCATGGCCTCGAACAATCAGGCGAAATCGGCGCTCGCTTCGTTCATCGGCCTTGGCATCGCGCTCATCGGTATCGACAACAACTCGGGCTTTACCCGTTTCACCGGAGGCAACCTGCACCTTGCGGACGGGATTGATTTCCTCGTCGCCATCGTCGGTCTGTTCGCCGTGTCGGAGGTGTTCTTCTTCATCGAAAGCCACGGCAAAGGCAGCGCGGTGGGCGTTGTTCTTGGCAAAGTGACCGTGCCATGGCGCGAGATCTGGTCGACCCGCTGGACCATGCTGCGCTCGTCCGCGGTTGGCTTTGTCGCGGGCGTCCTGCCCGGCGCTGGGGCCTCGCTGGGCTCGTTCATGACCTACATGATGGAGAAATCCATCGCTGGCAAACAGGGCGGCTTTGGAACGGGCGTCGCCAAGGGCGTGGCCGCCCCCGAGGCCGGCAACAACGCCGCCGCAGGTGGGGCACTGGTGCCGATGTTGACGCTCGGGGTTCCCGGCTCGGGCACCACGGCCGTTCTTCTGGCCGTGCTGATGACGCTCAACATCACCCCCGGCCCGACATTGTTCGCCGACCGGCCCGACGTCGTCTGGGGCCTGATCGCGGCGCTGCTCATCGCCAATTTCGTGCTTTTGGCGATGAACGTGCCGATGGTGAAGGTTTTCGTGCGCATCCTTCAGGTGCCGCCGGCGATCCTTCTGCCGGGGGTGACGATGATTTCCTTCGTCGGCATCTATTCCCTCTCGGGAAGCTACTTCGATCTTCTCTTGATGGTAGGCTTTGGCGTCATGGGCTACATCTTCCGCAAGATGGATATCCCGACCGTGCCGGTGATCCTCGGCATCCTTCTGGGTTATCAGATGGAGAACAACCTACGCCACGCGATGACCCTTTCGGGCGGTGAATGGACCTATCTCCTCTCTTCCCCGATCTCCATCGGCCTCTGGATTGCAGCGGCGTTGGGCTTCATCGCGCCGATGTTCCTCCGTCGCTTCCTGCGCAAACCACAGATGGTGACCGACTGAGATGACCCGCATCCTCATCCCCTCGGGCGCCTTGGGCCTCGGCTATGATGCCGAGGCCTTGGCCCGGGGGGTTGCCGCCAAACCCGATCTGATTGCGATTGACGGAGGGTCCACCGATAGTGGGCCCTCCTATCTTGGGCGCGGCGTCTCGAAATATTCCCGCGCCGGGACCAAGGCCGAATGGAAGGGCCTGATCGCCGCGCGGGCCGAGGCGGGCTGCCCTCTGGTGATCGGCACGGCGGGAACCTGCGGCGCCGACAGCACGGTGGAGTGGCTCTATGAGATCACGGTCGAGGCGCTGGCCGAGCTTGGGCTATCGGCCAGGATCGCGGTTCTGAAGTCCGAGCAACCCAAAGAGCGGGTCGCGGATGCGCTCAAAGAGGGCCGCGTGACGCCCCTGCCCCATGCGCCCGAGATCAGCGCCGACCTGATCCGTTCGACAACCCACATCGTCGCTCTGGCGGGCGCCGAGCAGATCGCCGAGGCGCTCGAAACAGGCGCCGATATCGTCATCGCGGGGCGGACGACCGACACGGCGATCATCGCGGCCCTTCCCCTGATGCGCGGCGATCATGCGGGCGCGGCCTGGCACGCGGCCAAGATCGGCGAGTGCGGCGCCCTTTGCGCGACCAACCCGCAATCGGGCGTGATCCAGATCGATATTGACGGCGAAGGCTTCACCGTGACGCCCCTCGCAGACGGGGCGCATTGCACGCCCCACACCGTTTCGGCGCATATGCTCTATGAGAATTCCGATCCGTTCATTCTTTATGAACCCGGCGGGCACCTCGATGTGACTGCCGCCAGATACGCGGCGATTGACGACACGAGCGTGCGCGTCACCGGCTCTGTCTGGGTGCCCTCAGAACGCTATACCGTCAAACTCGAAGGCGCGCGGGTGGCGGGCTATCAGACCCTCCTTCTCGCCACCGTGCGAGACAGGCGATATGTCGAAAACATCCGCGCTTGGGTCGACGATATCGCTAGCCGCCATGCCCAGCGCGTGGCCAATCGGATGGGGCTCGGGCCAGAGGACTATGCCTGCGAACTTCGGATCATCGGCGTCGAGGCGACCCTCGGGCCTCTCGAGACGCGGCGCGAAGCCCCCGCCGAGGCGGGCGTGATGGGCATCATCACCGCGCCTACGCAAGAACGCGCCAACGAAATTGGCAAGCTTCTCAATCCCTTCCTCCTTCATCACCCGCTGACCCGCGAGGAAGAGCAGCCGACCTTCGCCTTCCCCTTCTCGCCCGCCGAAATCGACCGGGGCGCGATCTATGAGTTCTGCCTCAACCATGTGATGGAGCTGGATGACCCGATGGACGCCTTTAGCCTTGAGGTGCGCGATGCCTGAGTTGGGGTCGATCGTCGAAAAGGTCCGCTCGAAGAACGCGGGGCCGTTCTGGCTCACCGTCGATATTTTCTGCGGCTCGCCCGAGGTTTATGCGCGGGTGGTGAACGGGCTGTCGTCCGAGCGGGTGGCGCGGCTTTTCAGGGTCGAGGAAGCCACGCTCAAGCGTTTCGATATCGCCGTTCTGCATGTCGTGAAGTTCAGTCTGCCCCGCCCCGCGATCCAAGGCACGGCCCACGATCGCGATATGCACGGCGCAGGATGGGCGCCGCTATTGGCCGAAGTCGAGATCAACTAGGGGGAGATGGTACCGCCTCCCTGGCTTGAACAGGGGACCTCTGGATCCACAATCCAGCGCTCTAACCAACTGAGCTAAGGCGGCACTGGCAGGCGATGTAGCGCCATCGCCCCCCTATTGCAAGAGCGTCAGAACTCAATTTCCCAGCTTTGTTCGACAAGCTCGACACCGAAGCTTTGGACAGGCTCCGACCGCACCAGATGCCAGCCGTGGGCCGCATAGAGGGCACAGGCCGCTTGATGGCTTTCGTGGGTCCAAAGCTCCATCCGCGCATAACCTTGGGCCTTGGCCCAATCCATACAGGCAGCGATCAGGCGATGGCCGAGGCCATGACCGCGTGCCTCTGGCACGACAAGAAACAGGCGCAGCTTGGCTGTCCGCTTGTCCTTGCCAACACAGAAGATGCAGCCGAGCCGCTCGGCACCCCGTGCCGCGATGAAGGCGCGGTCGCGGGCTGGATCGCGGCTGCGGATGAAATCGGCCATGATCTCGGCCACGAGCGCCTCGAAGGTGATGTCAAAGCCCTCGTCTCGGGCGTACAACTCGCCGTGCTGCCGGATGATCCAACCGGCATCGCCGCTTTTCAGATCGCGTATGATGATATCACCCTTCATGCACTCCATTTGGCTGAGAGCGCGAAGCAAGCGCAAGAGGATGGTTCCCCTGCCCGCGATCCGGCGCTATAGGGGCACGACGCAAAACCCTTGGAGGCCAATCATGGGGATCAACACCGAGCGCGATGTCGAAGCCAATCTTCAGATCGGCCCGACGGATAGCGGCATGGTCCGGCTTTTTATCGAAGCGGGCGGCCAGGAGATCCCGATGGATTTCGAGCCCGAAGAAGCCGAGGAAATCGCAGAAGAAATCCGTGCCGCCGCGCAGGCCGCGCGCAGCGTTACCAGGCGGAAGTAAAGCGGAAAGCCGGATCGCGGGCGGCCTGCTGGCGCAGGGCGGCGTGGCGTGCGAATTTCTGCAGCATCACCTTGCGCCGCGCACCCGCAAGCGGCGTCTCCAGCCCCATCCGCAGGATTTCCGCCCCATAGGCATCGGCCATGATGAGGCCCGTGCCATCGGGGAGAAGCTCGGTCGGGAAATCCGCATCGACCGCCCAGAAAAACCGGTCGCACCATTCGAGATAGCCCTGCCACTTGTTGTCTGACTGGAAATCGGCGCGGCTCGATTTGCACTCGATAACCCACACCTCGCCCTTGGGCCCGAGCGCCATCACATCGACGCGCAGGCCCGCGGTCGGAACCAATTCTTCCACGGTCACGAAATCATGGCTCAGAAGATGCCGGCAAACCCCACGCGCCAAAAGCTGGCCGGGGCGGAGGGCTTCGGTATCAGGCGCGTCAGACATGGCCTAGATATGAACATATAGTGAACATCGGTCAAGACCGATCAAAACGCCCCCAAAGCCCCCACAATTGGCCGCGGTTTCGCCAAAGACTGGAGCGATCGTAGAAACAGCGGCGCCGCAGAAGTAGCGGCATAGTTCTATTGTTTTTATTCTAGAAATAATGTTCGATTTCTGGCGGCTGTCGGTATTCGACAATTATAGAGCTTTTCTTCTATTATTTTCACGCCCGTCGGACGGAAATCCATCTTGCGGCAGCGGTAGTGCGGCCCTACCTATGGCGGTGGCGGGTTTCTGCCCCTCTCGTGCCAAGCGTTACATTCCAGTGGCCTTAAGCAAATCCGAGGGAGCTGGCTCTGTTCTGGCCCTGGCCTGATTATCTGGCGCCCACCTGTAAACACAGGTCCTCGGGAATAAAACGTCCACGGTTGCCGCGGTTCCCGCCACTTTATCCCCGCGGCGAGAGGGACGATGGACTACGACAGGATTTCCGCCCCCGATTTCGGGCGTTCGCTTTCCGGCCTTGGCCTCAATCTTCTGGTGCGGGATGTGCCGCGGATGGTGACGTTTCTTTGCGACGTCTTTGGCATGACCGCCCATCAGGCCAGCCGCGATTTCGCGATCCTGCGCTATGGCGGGCAGGTCTTTCAGCTGCACTCCGACCCGACCTTCTCCAATCACCCCCTCGCCGCGCTCCTGCCCGAAGCGGGGCCACGCGGCGCAGGGATCGAGTTGAGGCTTTACGAGACCGATCCCGACATAGCCGTTGCCGCGGCAACCGCTCACGCGCATGATGCAACAATCCTGCAAGAGCCGACAAACAAACCGCACGGGCTGCGCGAGGCGGTCATTCTCTGCGAGAATGGCTATGCTTGGGTGCCGTCACGTGGGTTGACGGCCGAGGAAGACGCGGCGCCGGGCTAGTCCTTGCGGATAGCGACCCGTTTCAGCACCGGCAGGCGCAGGCCCCCGCGCGGCTCGTCGTCTTCCGCCATGTTCATGATGGCGATGGCAAACTGCACGCCCGCAAACACGATCCCGTGGAAAAACCACAAGAGGAACAAAGCCAATAGCCCCTGATCGCTGGTCATCACGAGGTGCCGCAGATGTGCCACGTCGAGCCAGAGAATGGCCCCGACAAGCAGCGCGGCGAGGCCGAAGCCGGTGATCACGTTGACGATGTAAAGGCGGATGAGCTTGGGCATTCGAACCTCGCTTTCCCCTCAAAGCTAGGATCGCGCGGGCCGCGCTTCAATGCCCGAATTGCCGCAGGCTAGAAGGCCTCGGGCTGCGCCTCGCGGGCCATGTGATCGAGCACGGCATTGACGAACTTGGGCTCTTTGCCACCATCGAAGAAGGCCTCGGCCACCTGCACGAACTCGGTAATCACGACCTTGGGCGGCGTGTCCTTCGCGATAAGCTCTGCCCCTGCGGCGCGAAAGAGCGCCCGCAGTGTCGGGTCGATCCGCGCGATCGGCCATTTGGCAACCAGAGCGCGGTCGGTCATCTGGTCAATCTTGGCCTGCTCGTTCACAGCGCCTTCCATCAACCTGCGGAAGGTTTGCACATCGCCCTCCTGCATCTCGTCGCCCTCGTAGACGGCGCCAAAGCGGAAGGTCTCGAACTCGCGCATGACGGAATCGACGGTCTGGCCCGAGGCCTCCATCTGGAAAAGCGCCTGAACGGCGTAAAGCCGCGAGGCGGATTTCATCTTGCGATGTTCGGTCTTGGATCTGGTCATGCGTTCGTCTGCCCCTCGCGTGCGAGGAGGATCTCTCCGGTAAAGCCAACGCCCTTGCTGGCGCGGCCCCACTTACGGCTGAGCGCGATCAGGTGCAAGGCCGCAGCCGCAGCCCCGCCGCCTTTGTTTTGACCCTTGGCCTCGGCGCGCACGGCGGCCTGCTCGTGGTTCTCCACGGTGAGGATGCCGTTGCCGATGCAAAGCCCCTGCAGGCCAAGCATGGTGAGCGCGCGGCTCGAGTCGTTGCAGACGGTTTCGTAATGCGTGGTCTCGCCGCGGATCACGCAGCCGAGAGCAACGTAGCCGTCAAAGTTGGACATCCGCGCCGCGATGCCGATGGCGGTCGGCACTTCGAGCGCCCCCGGAACCTCGACCAGATCCCAAGTGCCGCCCGCGGCCTCGATCTCGGCCTTGGCGCCGGCGATCAACTCGTCGGCAATATCCTTGTAATAGGGCGCGACGACGATCAGAAGCTTGACCGGCTTGTCAAACTTAGGCCGCGGCAGGGTATAGTGCGAGGCTCCAGCCATCAGTTGCCCCCCTCGACCTTGCGGGTATCAACGATTTCAATGCCATAGGCATCAAGGCCGATCACCTTGGGCTTGGGCGAATTGGTCAGAAGCACGATCCGCGACAGGCCCAGCGACGACAGGATCTGCGCCCCCACGCCATATTGGCGAAGGGTCTGGGGCGAGGCGAAATCATGGGCGTGCAGCTTCATGTGCAGGTCGCGCAAGAGGATCACCGCGCCGCGCCCTTCCTTGGCGATCATGGCCATCGCGTCGCCAAACTCACGGGTGCGGCCTGCGGGGCCTGTTCCAATCACGTCGAGCATCGGATCAAGCGCGTGCATCCGCACCAGAACCGGCTCGTCGCCCGACAGATCGCCCTTGGTCAGCGCGATATGCTCGGCGCCCTGAATCTCGTCGGTGAATATCCGCATCGACCAGTCGCCGCCAAATTCGCTGTGGATCGTGTCGGCCTCGGTCATCCGCACGAGATTGTCGTAGCGGCGGCGATAGGCGATCAGGTCGGAAATCGTGCCGATCTTGAGGTTGTGTCGCTGGGCAAAGGCGATGAGGTCCGGCAGGCGGGCCATTGTCCCGTCTTCCTTCATGATCTCGCAAATCACGCCCGAAGGGTTGAGGCCGGCAAGGCGGCTGATATCCACCGCCGCCTCGGTATGGCCGGCGCGGACCAGAACGCCGCCATCGCGGGCGCGGAGCGGAAAGACGTGGCCGGGGGTCGCAATGTCGGTGGCGCTCTTCGAGGCGTCGATCGCCACGGAAACGGTGCGGGCGCGGTCATGGGCGGAAATGCCGGTGCTGACACCCTCGCGAGCCTCGATCGAAACGGTGAAGGCGGTCTCGTGGCGTGAGGAGTTCTGCGAGGCCATGAGCGGCAGGCCGAGCTGATCAATCCGGGTGCTGGTGAGCGACAGGCAGATGAGGCCGCGCCCGTGGGTCGCCATGAAGTTGATCGCGTCGGGCGTTGCCATCTGGGCAGGGATCACCAGATCGCCTTCGTTCTCGCGATCCTCGTGATCGACGAGGATAAACATCCGGCCGTTGCGGGCATCGTTGATGATCTCTTCGATCGGGCTGATCGCATCGGACCAGTCTTTCTCAACCGGGCCCGGCTCTTCGAAAGGCAGCGACATGGTATTCCCCTTCAGTCTTCGTCCGGCAGATAGCCTTAGTTGGCCCCCGTTTAAAGGGGAAAAGCCCCGTGACATTGGGTCATTGCGGCGGCACGGGCGCGGGCTGAAACGACAGGTTCTGGCGGTTTTCGCCGTGGGCTATAGGGACGCCGCGAAGAACCGGTCGCCTGTGAGAAAGCCTGCGGTCTGGCCGGTATAGGCCCAGCCCTCTTCGATCGCGGTCTCGCCCACAAGAACGAATTGGGCCGATTTATGCCCCTGCGCCCGGGCCATGGCCTTGATGGCCTCGCGGGTCTCGCGCCATGTCATCGACAAAGTGGGCGCGCGATGCGCGGCGTCTATGCCCCCAAGTCGCGCCACCGCTTCGGGGCGCAAGGGCGGCAGGACAACCGCCACGCGGTCGGCCGAAATCGCCTCGATCCGCCCAAGACGCGCCGCGCCCTCGGCTCCGTGCTCGAGCCGCAAGGCGTTGGAAGAAAATAGAAATCCGACAAGATCATGGCCGGTTGCCGCGCGGAAGCTGGCATAGGTCTTGTAGGGAAGGCCAAGCTCTTTGGCGCGGTTGACCCTCAGCCGCACAACTTCGATGGGCAATGTCGGGAGTAGTTCTTCGCGGGCCTTCTTCCAGGCGATGCGCCGCCACGCGCCGCCGCTTTCCAGCGTCGGCCCGCCGTTATGGCCGATACCCGCCCCTAGGCCCATTCCTGCAGCCGCGCCACATAGCGCGCCATGGTATCGACCTCGAGGTTGATCTTGTCGCCCACCTTGGCCGCACCCCATGTTGTCACGTCCTTGGTGTGCGGGATCACATTGATGCCGAAGGTCGCGCCGTTCACCTCGTTGACGGTGAGCGAGGTGCCGTTGAGCGCCACCGACCCTTTCGGCGCGATGAACTTCGCCAGATGCTCAGGCGCGCGGAAGGTCATGCGCGTGCTGTCGCCCTCGTCGTGCATCTCGACGATTTCCGCCACGCCGTCGACATGGCCCGAAACGATATGACCGCCCAGCTCGTCGCCCACCTTGAGTGCCCGCTCGAGGTTGATCCGTTTGCCAACCTTCCAGCCGCCCACATTGGTCAGATTGACCGTCTCGGCGCTGATCTGGACGTCGAACCAGTTTCTCGGGGTGGCCCCAAGGGCCACGACCGTCAGGCAAACGCCACTACAGGCAATCGAGGCACCAATGTCGATGCCCGCGATGTCATAGCTCGTGCCGATCCGCGCGCGCAGGTCGCCGCGCTGCTCAAGCTCGAGGATCTCTCCCATATCGGTGACAATGCCGGTAAACATCTTCGCTCCTTCTGCCTTGCCATTGCCTAGCGCCTCGCCCGCAAGCAGGCAAGACAAGCCTCGCATTCCGGGCAAAGCCTCTGGTATGCTGCGCCAAACCAACGAGAGCGCCATGAGCAGCCTAGACACCCGCCACTTCCTGTTCCTGCAAGGCCCTCACGGGCCGTTTTTCCGGCAACTGGGCCGGATGCTGATCACGGCGGGAGCACAGGTTTGGCGGGTCGGTTTCAACGCGGGAGACCGGGCCTTTTGGCCCAAGGATCAAAGCTTTATCGCCGTCACCGGTGCGCCGGAAAGTTGGGAGGCGACGCTTTCAGACCTCATCACTGAGAAGGCTATCACCGATATCGTCCTTTATGGCGACACCCGCCCGATCCACGCCACGGCGGTTGCGATCGCAAGAGCGCGCGGGCTGACGGTTCATGTTTTCGAGGAAGGGTATCTTCGCCCCTATTGGGTCACATACGAGCGTGGTGGTTCAAACGGCAATTCGCGGCTGATGGAGATGGGCGTCGCGGAGATGCGGGCCGCCCTCGCCCAGTCCGATACGGATGTGCCGCGCCCTCCCGCCCATTGGGGCGACATGCGCCAACACGTCTTCTACGGGGCGCTCTATCACTGGTTCGTCCTGTTTCGTAACCACGCTTTCAGCAACTTCCGCCCGCACCGCGAGCTGCCTGTGCGAACCGAAGCGGCGCTTTATACGCGGCGGCTGGTCCAAATGCCTCTTCTGGCCCTCGAACGAACGATTGCAACGGCTCGCGTCCGGTTTGGCGGCTTTCCCTATCACCTTGTCCTTTTGCAGCTTGAGCACGACTCAAGCCTCAGGGACCATTCGCCTTTCTCGCGGCACGAGGATTTTATAGACCTGATCGTCGAAGGCTTCGCCAAAGGCGCGCCGGGGCATCACCACCTCGTCTTTAAGGCCCATCCCCTTGAAAACGGCCGCAGCCCCATTCGGCGCATCCTTCGCGATGCGGCCCGCAAACACGGGGTCGAGGGGCGGCTTCATTATGTCGGCGGGGGCAAGCTCGCCCATCTTTTGAACGAAGCCAGATCCGCCGTGACTGTGAACTCGACCGCGGCGCAACAGGTTCTGTGGCGCGGCATCCCGCTCAAGGTTTTCGGGCGCGCGGTCTTTGCCAAGCCCGAGTTTGTCTCGACCCAAGCCTTGCACGAGTTTTTCGCCCGCCCAGACCGACCCGATAGCAACGCCTATCGTGACTATCGGCAATATCTTCTGGAAACCTCGCAGGTTCCGGGCGGTTTCTATTCCGCACGTGGGCGGCGTCAGCTTTTGAGGCAGGTTGTCGATATGATGCTCGACGAAGCCGATCCCTATGAGGCGCAGAGGGCCGGCCGCGTCCCGCCCCGTCAGAACCTCAAAGTCGCGGGCTAGCGCGGCAGGGGCGCAACAGTCCTGATTCGCAGCATAGCCGTCGAACGACGAAGCGCTGGATTTCGCGGCAAGATTCCGATAGTTTGGAAAAAAAATAACGAGGCAGTATCAGGTCGAGGAGACCCGTGCAGTGAAAACCCTGACTTTGCGCCTGGCCCGCGGGGCAGCGCTGCTTGCCGCCGTGGCGACAGTTTCCGCCTGCGGATTGCCGCGCTCTGGCCCGAACAAACAAGAGATCTTCTCTGGCTCCGTGCTCCGCGAAGGCGACGCCTTTGTTTTGGCTGTCGATGACCGTGTCAACAGGATTGCCGGTGTTACGCCTGCTTTGGGGTTTAGCGCTGAATTCTTGAACAGTTCCATCATGGGCTCGGACACTATCCGGGCGGGCGACGTTCTGGGAATAACAGTCTGGGAGAACGTCGACGACGGGCTTCTTTCCGTCTCGGGTGCGCCTTCTACCCGGCTTGAAGAGGTTCAGGTGGATGGCGAGGGCTATATCTTTGTGCCCTATGCAGGCCGCATCAAGGCCGCCGGAAGTTCGCCCGAAGCGATCCGCCAGATCATTACCGAGAAGCTGGCGCTGCAGACCCCTGAGCCACAGGTCGAAGTGCGCCGTGTGGCCGGCGACGGTTCGACCGTAACGATATTGGGCTCCGGCGGCGGGCAAGGTGTCTTCCCGATCGAACGACCGACCAGAACGCTGGCTTCGATGCTTGCCAGCGCAGGCGGAATCACCGGCACCCCCGAGATCACCCGCATCACCGTGATCCGCGGCAGCAAGACCGGCTCGATCTGGTTCAGTGAACTCCAAGATCATCCTGAGTTCGATATTGCGCTTCGGAATGGCGACAGGATCAACGTCGAAGACGATGGACGGAGCTTTACCGCGTTGGGAGCGACAGGCTCGCAACGCCGTGTTCCGTTCTTCAGTCAAACGATTTCAGTTATCGACGCGATCGCGCAAGTTGGCGGTCTGTCCTCGGTGACAGCTGATCCGACCGGCATCTTCGTTTTCCGCAATGAACCTGAGGCAATAGCGCAGCAACTGATGGGCGATCCGCAGCTTATCGGAACCCAGCGCGTGATCTACGTGCTCGATCTGACCCAGCCCAACGGGATGTTCATGGCCCGCGATTTCGCGATCCGCGACGGCGATACCGTCTATGTGACCGAAGCCCCGTTCGTTCAGTTCAACAAAGCGATCTCGGCGGCGACCGGCACATTGTTCCAGGTCAACGGGCTTGGCAGCCTCGCCTCCGGTGGCTGACACATCGACAGAGAATGACAAAGCCGCCGCAGCGACCCTGCGGCGGCTTTATGTTTTCAGCGGTGGCTTTCTGACCGAAGAGCGCGTGCGGCGCATCCTGACGCTGGCCGGATATGACATAACGCTGGGCAAACCAGGCGAAGGCGATCTCGTCGGCGTCTGGGGCCAAAGCCCTACAAGCCCGCGTGGCGGCAAGGTGGCCGACTGGACCGGTGCCAACCTTCTGAGGGTCGAGGATGCCTTCCTGCGCTCGGTCCTGCCCGGGCGCATGGGCGAGCCGCCGATCGGCCTCAGCCTTGATCGGAGCGGGGTCCATTTCGATCCCTCGACCCGCTCGGACCTTGAAAAGATCCTCGCCGAAGACCCGCTCGACGATGCCGCGGTCCTGAGCCGCGCGAAGGACGGGATCGAACGGATGAGACGCCTGCACCTGTCGAAATATTCGGGCTTCGATCCCGCCCTGCCCGCGCCCGATCCGGGCTATGTCATGGTGATCGACCAGACCAAGGGCGACGCCTCGATCAAAGCGAGCCGCGCCGATAGCAACAGCTTCAAGGAAATGCTCTTCCTCGCGCAGGAGGAGAACCCCGGCGCGCGGATCATCATCAAGACCCATCCCGAAAGCCGCAATGGCCTGCGAGAGGGCTATTTCTCGGGGATGAAAAACGAAGGACGGATCGAGATCTGCGATGCGCCGATCTCGCCCTGGGCGCTTCTTGAGGGGGCAGTCGCCGTCTACACCGTCTCCTCTCAGCTCGGTTTCGAGGCGATCCTCGCGGGGCATAAGCCCGTGGTTCTGGGCCAGCCCTTCTACATGGGCTGGGGCCTGACCGACGACCGCCAACCCCTTGACCGCCGCCAGCGCAACCTCACCCGAGCCCAGCTTTTTGCCGCGGCGATGATCCTCTATCCGGTCTGGTATGATCCCTACCGCGACCGTCTGTGCAGCTTTGAATACGCGCTCGATACGATGGAGGCGCTGGCCCGCGCCTGGCGCGACGATCATAAGGGCTGGACCGCGGTGGGCATGAGCCGCTGGAAGCGCCCGCATCTGCGGGCCATGTTCGGCGGCGCGAAGGGGATCAGCTTTCGCAAGAGCCCCCCGCAAGACGGCACACCGCTCATGGCTTGGGCCGGGCGGATGGACGAAGCGGCGCGGGCGGCAGGCGCGGCGCGGGTCGAGGATGGGTTTCTGCGCTCGCGCGGCCTTGGTGCACGGCTAATCCCGCCCATGAGCCTCGTTCTCGACCGGCAGGGCATCTATTATGATCCGACCGCCCCGAGCGACCTCGAAGACCTCATCAACGCAAGTGATGGCCTTTCGGCAGCCGAACGGTCGCGGGCGGAGAAACTGATTGCACGGCTCACCCGCCACCGGATCAGCAAATACAACACCGGCGCCGAAGCGATCCCCCAGGGGCTGCCTGCGGGGCGGCGCATCCTCGTGGTGGGTCAAGTCGAAGACGATGCCTCGGTCCGGCTTGGCGCGGGCGAGGTCTGCACCAACGCCGCACTCCTCGCCAAGGCACGGGCCGCAAATCCCGCCGCCGTGATCTTTTACAAACCGCATCCCGATGTGGTGGCGGGGCTACGCAAGGGCGAGGTTTCCGATCCCCTCTCACACGCCGATGCCGTGCTCGACGATGTCTCCGCCGCCGATGCTATCGACCTGGCCCACGATGTCTGGACAATCACCTCGACCCTTGGGTTCGAGGCGCTTCTGCGCGGCAAGCGGGTGACTTGCCTCGGCCAACCCTTCTATGCGGGCTGGGGCCTGACCGACGACCGCGCCCGCCCGATCCCGCGCCGTCGGGCCCGGCCTGATATCGTGGCGCTCGCCCATGCTGCCCTGATCGCCTATCCGCGCTACTTTGATCCGGTCACGGGAATGGCCTGTCCGGTCGAGGTCGCACTCGAACGGCTCGAGAGTGGAGAGATACCGGCGATGCCGCTCAGAACACGGATAGCCTCGGAAATTCAAGATCTTATGGCGATGCTCGGGCTGCGCCGCTAGGCCTTGCGCCGCCAGACGCTTTGCACATCGGCGCCAAGCGGTTTTGCCTCGACAAGCGCGAACCGTGGCGCATTCGCGAGCCGGTCGATCCCCATGGCGCCGAGCGAAGGCGTGCCTTCCGCGCCGATGGCAAGGCCCGCCGAATGCACGATCAACTCGTCCACCATGCCTTCGCGCAGAAGGCTTGCCGCCAGCGCCCCGCCGCCTTCGCACAGAACGCGGGTGAGGCCCTTTTCGGCCAAGGCCGCGAGGGCCGAGACTGGCGACACCTGCCCGCCCGAGACCTCGCAAGAGAGGCATTCGGCGCCCAGCGCCAGCCATTCGGCGCGCCGTGCGTCTGCCTCGGGGCCATGGAAAAGCCAGAGCGGCTGGCTTTTCGTGGTCTGCGCCAGCCGCCCATCGGTCGGCAGATCGAGGCGGCGGCTGATGACAACCCGCACCGGCTGGCGCGTGATCCCGAGATCGCGAATATCCAGCATCGGATCGTCGGCCCGCGCGGTGCCGCCGCCGATCATCACCGCATCGTGCCGCGCCCTGAGGGCATGAACCGCCCGCCGCGCCTCGGGGCCGGTGATCCAGCGGCTTTCGCCGGTGGCCGTGGCGATGCGGCCATCGAGGCTCGAGGCGAGTTTGAGGGTGACAAAAGGGCGGCCTGTGGTGATGCGCATGAGGAACCCGGCGTGATCCGCCTCGGCCTCGGCCTGCATCACACCGGTTTCGACCTCGATGCCCGCGCGGCGCAGAATTTCAACGCCCCGCCCCGCCACGCGCGGATCGGGATCGCCCGCGGCAATCACCACCCGCGCCACGCCTGCCGCCACCAACGCCTCGGCGCAAGGCGGCGTTTGCCCATGATGGGCGCAAGGTTCGAGCGTGACGTAGGCCGTGGCCCCACGCGAAGCCGCGCCCGCCTTGGCCAAGGCCTGCGGCTCGGCATGGGGGCGGCCGCCGTCGGCTGTCCAGCCCCGGCCGACGATCCGCCCTTCTTTGACAATGACACAACCGACCGCAGGATTGGGCCAGACACGCCCCATCCCGCGCCGGCCAAGGCTCAGGGCCAGCGCCATGAAACGGCGGTCGGCCCCGGCGCTCACGTGTCGGATTTTTGGTTCGGGCGCAGCTCGTTGACGAATTTGTCGAAATCGCCCGCGGCCTGGAAATTCTTGTAAACGCTCGCAAACCGGACATAAGCAACGGTGTCGATCCGAGCCAGCGTCTCCATCACGATCTCGCCAATGGTCTTTGACGGAATGTCTGTCTCGCCAAGGCTTTCGAGCCGGCGCACTATGCCCGAGATCATCTGGTCGATCCGCTCTGGATCAACAGGGCGCTTCTGCAAAGCGATGCGGACAGAGCGCTCAAGCTTGTCACGGTCGAAATCCTCGCGCCGCCCGTTCGACTTGATCACCACGAGATCGCGCAGCTGAACGCGTTCGTAGGTGGTAAAGCGGCCGCCGCAAGCGGGGCAAAAGCGCCTGCGCCGGATCGCAACGTGATCCTCGGCGGGGCGTGAATCTTTCACTTGGGTATCGACGTTTCCACAGAACGGGCAACGCATGGTCTGTCCTCTTTTCGCCTGTTGGGTGTTGGTCCCCAGTTATCCACAGGCACTATAGGAGGACTGGCACAGTTTGGGTAGCCCGATTTCCCGACCCCTAGATAGAGGGGGCGCCGGAGTGAATCATTTGCGCCACAACTTCGCGCTGGTGTGAAAGGGCCCAATGTTCGAAAAGGAATATTCCCTGCCATGTTCCAAGCGTCATTTTCCCTGCGACCACAGGAATCGACAAGTTTACCGGTAGGAGCGCCGCCTTGATATGGGCCGGCATATCGTCTGGTCCCTCGTAGGTATGGGTCAGATAGGCCATTTTCGGATCGGTCGTCGGCGGCACGAGCCTGTGGAAAAACTCGGTCAGATCGGTCTGAACCTCGGGATCGGCGTTCTCCTGAATGAGGAGCGAACAAGAGGTGTGGCGGACGAAAAGCGTCAGCAGACCATCGCCCGAAACCCATCGCGCCACATCGCGGGTGAACTCGTAGAGGCCGGGGCCAGAAGTCGGGATGACAAGGGTAGTGTGCATCA
>CAKZOU010000045.1 GCA_937138255.1 uncultured Paracoccaceae bacterium | reverse complement strand
GGGGCAATATGCCTATTTTGATCCGATTCGGGGGGTCTCTTTTGGAATGGCAGCTATGCGCCATACGCATGGCTCATTTTGCTTGGATAGCATATCTGCTAGTGACAAGTCACCCCTTCGTCGACATATAGGCCCCAATTCGCGATCATCAACCAAACCGCCACTTTTTTGACGAAAACGAGCCATGCCCAAGATAAACGGTAACGAAATTCGCCCCGGTAACATCATCGAGCACGATGGTGGCCTGTGGGCCGCAGTCAAAGTCAGCCACGTCAAGCCCGGCAAAGGCGGGGCTTTCGCCCAGTGCGAGCTGAAAAACATCCGCGACGGCCGCAAGCTGAACGAACGCTTCCGCTCGGAAGACCGCGTCGAGCAGGTCCGCCTCGAGCAAAAGGATCAGCAGTTCCTCTACGAGAGCGACGGCCGCCTCGTGTTCATGGACAGCGAGACCTTCGAACAGACCGAGATCGACGCTGATCTTCTTGGCGAGCGCCGCCCCTTCCTGCAGGACGGGATGACCGCCACGGTGGAATACTACGGGGAAGAGGCGCTCAACGTGTCGCTGCCGCAGAAGGTCATCTGCACCATCGTCGAGACCGAGCCGGTCGTGAAGGGACAGACCGCCGCCAACAGCTTCAAGCCCGCGATCCTCGACAACGGCGTGCGCGTCATGGTGCCGCCCTTCGTCGGCACCGACGAGCGCATCGTCGTCAACACCGAGACGATGGAATATTCCGAACGCGCCTGATCGCGCGATAAGGACAGAGACAAGGGAGGGACCGGTGATGCTGACAGAGGCGCGCCGGTCCCTTTTGCTTGAGGCCGTGCGGGACGCGGCACGGCAAGCGATCCTGCCCCGCTTTCGCAACCTTGCAGAGAGCGAGATTGGCCAGAAAAGCGGGCCTGCTGATCTGGTTACTTTGGCCGATACCGAGGCCGAGGCGCTGATCACGGCGATGGTCGCCCCCGAATGGCCCGAGGCGGTTGTCTTGGGCGAAGAGGGTGTCGCCGCCGATCCTTCCGCCCGCCAGCGCATGGCCGAGGCCGAATGGGCGGTGATCGTCGATCCGGTCGACGGGACATGGAATTTCGCAAAGGGCCTTGCAACCTTCGGCGTGATCCTTGCCGTCTGTCACAAGGGCCAGCCGGTGTTCGGCGCCCTTTATGATCCGGTGATGGACGACTGGGTGGAGGCCAGCGCAGGGCAGGGCGCCACATTGCGTGGCCCGTCCTTTTCGCGCCCTTTACGTGTTTCTCAGGAAACCGAGCGGCGGCGGATGAATGGTTATATCCCCATGGGCCTTTTCCCGATGGAAACGCGCCGCAGGCTGGTGCAGGACTTCCCCGATTTCGGCCGCGTGACCAGCCTGCGCTGTTCTTGCCACGAATACCGCATGGTGGCGCAGGGCCATTCCGATTTCGTCCTGAGCGGCCCGACCCCGCATCCGTGGGACCATGCGGCGGGGGCGCTGGCGGTGATGGAGGCAGGGGGCGTCGTGCGGTTTCTCGATGGCGGGGCCTACCGGACAGAGCGGCTCAAGGGTGTTCTGCTGTCGGCCTCGAATGAGGTGCTCTGGCAGGAGCTCGCCGCGCGTTTCGCCTATTTGGCCTGATCAAGCGTGACGGTCGCGCCGCCCGCCGTCATCTCGCCCTCGGCCCGGTCAAACCGCAGATAGGCCAGCGCATGGTCGCCCGAGACGGTGTGAAGCGTGCCGACCTCTTTCTCGCCCGCCATGATCGGTGTGCCCGGCTGCGCCTCGCCTTCAAGGCGGACCCGAGCAAGGCCCTTGCGAAGCTCGGTCTTGTGCTTCATCCGCGCGGTGACTTCCTGACCCACATAACAGCCCTTGCGGAAATCGACACCGTGCAGGCGCTCGAAGCCCATCTCGAGGATATAGCTCTCGCCGGTCAGTTCCTCGCCCGATTGCGGGACGACAAGCGCCACGCGCTGGGCGTCCCAATCGGTGCCGTCGCTCAGGTCGGTCGCCCCGTAGGCCCGCCATCCCATCGCCGGATCACGCGGATCGGCGAGGGCGCCTTCGGGGGCCGGCCCCGTCCCGCGAGAAACGATGAGATCAGTCTCGGTGATCCGCACATCCGCGCGCAGGCGATACATCGACAGTCGCTGCACCAGCGCATCGCCAGCCGTGGCATCTGCATCCAGAAGGATGCGATCGGGCTGACCGACAAGAAAGAAATCGGCAATGAACTTGCCCTGCGGCGTCAGAAGAGCTGCATAGGCGATGCCGCCCCGCGCCTTGGCGATATCGTTGGTGACGAGGCCCTGAAGGAAATGCTCCCGGTCCTTGCCGGTAATGGCGAATACGCGGCGTGCGGTCATGCCTCGGTCTCCTCGGCCTTGAACTGGAGCCGGTATAGCTCGGCATAAAGCCCGCCGCGCTTCAACAATTCGTCATGCGTTCCCTGATCGACGACCTGACCCTGATCCATCACCACGATCTTGTCGGCGTTGCGCACGGTCGAGAGGCGGTGGGCGATGACAAGAGTGGTGCGCCCCTCGGAGAGACGGTCCAAAGCCTCTTGCACGATGGCTTCGGACTTGGTGTCGAGCGCCGAGGTCGCCTCGTCGAGGAGGAGGATCGGCGTATCGCGCAGAAGCGCGCGGGCGATGGCGACGCGCTGGCGCTGGCCGCCCGAGAGGTTCGAGCCGCGCGGGCCTGCGGGGCTGTCGAGGCCCTCGGGCAGGCGGTCGAGGAAATCGCTCACATGGGCGGCGGTCAGAACCTTGTCGAGGTGCTCGGGCGAGACGCCCGTCCGCCCCAGAAGGATATTGTCGCGCAAGGTCTCGTCGAACAGGGCCGCATCTTGGGCCACGACCGAGATGAGGCCGCGCAAGCCGGCCAATGTCATCGCCGCCACCTCGGTGCCGCCGATGGTAACAGAGCCGCCCTGAGGATCGACCAGACGGGTCAGAACATTGAACACCGTGCTCTTGCCTGCGCCTGACGCGCCGACAAGGGCGGTGGTCTTGCCTGCTTCGGCGATAAAGCTCGCGCCCTTCAGAACCGGAAGATCGTCATAGGCCAGTCCGACCGCCTCGAGCCGGATCTCCGGCGCACCAGTTGGCGCGGCCAGCGGGGCGGCGGGCGAGGTGATCCGCGGTTCCTCGCCAAGGATCGAACCGATCCTGTCGATGCTCGCCGCCGCGGTCTGCATCTGGCCCGAGAGGGTGCCGAGCCGGCGCAGCGGCTCGAAGGCCAATGCCATCGCGGTGAAAAAGGCCATGAATTCACCGATGGTCTTGTTTCCGGCGATGATCTGGCTGCCGCCATAGGCGATGACGCAGAAAAAGCCGATCCCGCTCATCAGGTCGATCAGGCCCGGAATCGTCGCCTCGCCAAAGGCCTTGCGGACCTCGGCCCTCACCTTGCTGTTGATCAGGCTGCGATAGCGCCCCGCCTGATAATCCTCGAGGCTGTTGAGCTTGATCGCGTTGATCCCGTGGAACACCTCGTCGAGCCGGATCGAAAGCCGCGCCGCGATCTCGCGGGCCGCTTTGGCGCGGCGGCGGATGAAGCCCTGCACGGTAAGCGAGGGCAGAACCAGCAAGGGGATGCCGACAAGGGCAATCGCCGTCCAGCGCCAGTCGATATAGAGCGCCGCGCCGAAGAGCCAGACAAGGGCTATGCCGTCGCGGGCAAAGCTCGCCAGTATATTGGCCCAGACCGATCCCACCGCCGAGACATCGCCGTTGACCCGCTCGATCAGGTTTCCCGGCGGGTTCTGCTGATGATAGCGGGTGTCGAGCACCATGAGATGCCGCAAAAGATCAATCCGGATATCGGCGCCGGCCAACTCGTTGGCCTTGGTCATAAAGATCTTCTGGCCCATGGTCGCGATTGCCCGCAGAACGAAGACGCCGATGATCGCGATGCCGAGGCTCCAGATCGCGCCGCCGTTGCCGGCCACGAAGATGTCGTCGAACATCGGCTGGATGAGCCAGCTTAAAGCGCCCAGCATCGACCCTTCGAGCGCCATGAAGAACACGGCCGCCGCGATCGTCCAGAAATGCTGGCGCATATAGCTGCGCCAGAGCCAGCCCAGAAGCGCCCCGGAAGAGGCGTCTTGCGGCGGTATCTTGCGGTCTTTGGGCACGCGGGCGGATCCTGCTCTTCTCGTTCCGCTGATCTAGCGGCATTCCGCCCCCGGGGGCAAGGCGCGGGCGCTTGTCAGGGCGGATTGACGCCGCCGCAAGGCGCTGTAGGGTCCGGCAAAACCTAGCAAGGAATACCCGATGACACTCGCCCACGGTCGCCAGTATCTTGCCATCCCCGGCCCCTCGGTCGTCCCCGACCGCGTGCTGCAGGCGATGCACCGCGCCGCGCCGAACATCTATGGCGGGCCGCTTTATGACCTGACCTATTCGCTGATCCCCGATCTCAAGAAGATTGCCCGCACCGAAAGCGATGTCGCCATCTACATCGGCAACGGCCATGCGGCTTGGGAGGCTTCGCTTGCCAATGTCCTGTCGCGCGGCGACAAGGTTTTGGTGCTGGCGACCGGGCTTTTCGGCCTTGGCTGGGCCGAGGTCGCACGCGGGCTCAGAGCCGAGGTCGAGGTAATCGACTTTGGTGTTCAATCCGATGTGGCGGTTGAGCGGCTCGACTTCGCCCTGCGCGCTGATACCGAGGGCAGGATCAAGGCCGTGATGGTCTGTCATGTCGATACCTCGGCCGGCGTCCGCAACGATATCCCCGCGATCCGCAAGACGATGGACGCGGCCGGCCACGGCGCGCTTTTGATGGTCGATTGCATCGCCTCGCTGGCCTGCGACGTTTACGAGATGGACGCATGGGGCGCCGATGTGACGGTCGCCGCCAGCCAGAAGGGGCTGATGACGCCGCCGGGCCTCGGCTTTGTCTGGTTCAATGAAAAGGCCGCGAAGGTGCATGAGACAGCCGATTGCGCCACCGGCTACTGGAACTGGAAACCCCGCGCCAATCCCGAAGGCTATTGGCAGCTTTTTGGCGGCACCGCGCCCACCCATCACCTCTACGGCCTGCGCACGGCTATCGACATGATCATGGAAGAGGGGTTGGAAAACGTCTGGGCCCGCCACGGCAAACTCGCCCGCGCGCTTTGGGCGGCGGTCGAGGCTTGGGGGCAAGGCGGCCCGATGGCTTTCAACATCACCGATCCGGCAAAACGCTCGCACGCTGTCTCGGCGTTCGGCATCGGCGCGGGCAACGGCGATAAGCTGCGCGGCTGGTGCGAGGAAAAGGCGGGCCTGACGCTTGGTATCGGTCTCGGCCGCGAACCGGCGGACGCCTATTTCCGCGTGGGCCACATGGGCCATGTAAACGCCCAGATGATCCTTGCCGCCATCGCCACGATCGACGCGGGCCTCAAGGCGACCGGTATTGCCCACGGGGCAGGGGCGGTCGAGGCGGCCACAGCGCTGATCGCCGCCGAAGCCTAGCCCCGCGCGGCGGCAAGCGCCTTGGGCAGCGCCTCGGCGAAAGCCTCAAGATCGGCGGGCGTGCCGCAGCTGACGCGGATACAGCGGTTCTGCGGCGCGACAAACGGCATCCGCACGAAGATGCCCTGATCCACAAGCGAGGTCAGCACCGCCTTGGCGAAGGTGCCGTCGCGGCCGCAATCTATGGTGACAAAGTTCGTGGCCGAGGGCAGCGGCACAAGGCCGTTGGCCAGCGCAATCGCCCCGATCCGGTCGCGCGCCTTGGCGACCTCGCCCTGCACATGGGCGAGCCACGCCTTGTCCTCAAGCGCCGCCAGCGCCCCTGCCTGACTAATGCGGCTCATGCCGAAATGGTTGCGGACCTTGTTGAAGGCCTCGATCACCTTCGCCGCCCCGATCGCATAGCCGACGCGCGCGCCTGCAAGCCCCTGTGCCTTGGAAAAGGTCCGCATCCGGATCACCCGCGGATCGGCGGGATCGACCCGCGGCGCGGTGCCTTCGGGGGCAAATTCGATATAGGCCTCATCGAGGATGAGAAGCGCCCCTTCCGGCACCTCGGAAATCATCCGCTCGACCGTTTCGGCCTCGTGCCATGTCCCCATCGGATTGTCGGGGTTGGCGAAGTAGATGAGCTTGGCGCCCACCTCGCGCGCCTTGGCGATGAGCCGCTCGGGGTCTTCCCGGTCGCCGGTATAGGGAACGGTATGGACCGCCGCGCCGAAGCCCGCGACATGGTAGTTGAAAGTAGGATAGGCGCCTGCCGAGGTGACCACCGCCTCGCCGGACCCTACGAAGAGCCGCACGACAAGGCCCAATAGCCCGTCGATCCCTTCGCCCACCATGATGTGGCTTGGATCCATGCCCAGATCCAGTGCCAACGCCCGCCGCAGATCGTGGCTTTCGGGGTCGCCGTACATCCACGCGCCAGAGGCGGCGGCCTGCATTGCGGCGATGGCCTTGGGCGAGGGGCCGAAGACGGATTCGTTGGCCCCAAGCCGCGCCCGAAACGCCTTGCCCCGCGCGCGCTCCTGCGCTTCGGGGCCGACGAAGGGCACAGTGGCGGGAAGCGAAGCGGCGAGCGGGGTGAGGCGGGGATCGTCTTTCATGGCGTGAGTAAGCCCCGCCCCCGCAAAAGGAGCAAGGCCCTCGCTTCTTTTGGCCCCAAAATACTCCCGCCGGAGGCAGCCCGGCGCAAGCCGGGCTATCCGATCTCCGAAAGACGGGCGAGCGCGGCCTTCAGCTGCGCCTCTTCCCCTTCGCGCAAGCCAAGGTTCTCGCGCGCTTCTTCCACCACCTCTTCGGGGGCAGACGCCACGAAGCTCGGGTTGTTCAGCCTCCCGCGCAGGCCGCCAAGCTCTTTGCCAAGCTTTTCGAGCGCCTTTTGCACGCGGGCCTTCTCGGCCCCCACGTCGATGATATCCGCGAGCGGCAGGGCAAAGGTCGCGCCATTCGTCGGAATGGTGATCGAGCCCTTCGGTGCGGTGGCGGCCTCGCTCACCTCGCCGATCCGCGCAAGCCGTTTGATCATCACCTCGTTGTTGGCATAGGCGCCGCGGGCGGCGCCATCGGCCTCGGTCATCACCACCGGCACATAGAGCCCCACCGGCACGTTCATCTGCGCCCGCGCCGAGCGGATGCCTTCGATCAGGCTGATGGTCCAGGTCATCTCGGCATCGGCCGCCGGATCGACGAGATCGGCGGCGGTATAGCTCGGCCAGTCCGCATGGACGAGCATCTTGGCCCGCGCGCCGGCCACGCCCCAAAGCTCTTCTGTGATGAAGGGCATGATCGGGTGCAGAAGGACCAGACACTGATCGAGAACCCAAGCCATCGTCGCCTGCGTCTCGGCCTTGATCGCGCCCTCGCCATCGAGGAGAAGCGGCTTTGACAGCTCCACATACCAGTCGCAGACCTTGCCCCAGACAAAGCCGTAAAGCGCGCTCGCCGCGTCGTTGAAACGATAGGCGGCCAGCGCCGCATCGACCTCTTCGCGCACCTTGGCAACCTCGCCGATGATCCAGCGGTTGACTGTGGCCGAGGGCGCGGGCATCGCGCCATCGCCGCCCAGAGCGCCGTTCATCTCGGCAAAGCGGCAGGCATTCCAAAGCTTGGTGGTGAAGTTGCGATAGCCCTTGATCCGCTCTTCCGAGAGCTTGAGCACACCGCCAATCGCCGCCATCGAGGCATTGGTAAAGCGCAAGGCATCGGCGCCGTATTCATCGACGATCACCAGAGGGTCGATCACGTTGCCGGTGGTCTTCGACATCTTCTTGCCCTTCTCGTCGCGGACAAGCTGGTGCAGATAGACGGTGTGGAAGGGTATCTGATCCACCACGGCAAGCTGCATCATGATCATCCGGGCGACCCAGAAGAACAGGATATCCTGGCCGGTGATGAGAACATCGGTCGGGAAATAGCGCTTGTAGGCGTCGGTCTCTTCCGGCCAGCCGAGCGTGCCGATCGGCCAAAGGCCCGAGGAGAACCAGGTGTCGAGAACGTCGGGGTCGCGGGTCAGCGCAACACCGGCGCCAGCCTTGGCCTGCGCCTCGGCCTCGGTCGGCGCACAATAATGATTTCCCTCGGCGTCATACCACACCGGAATCTGATGCCCCCACCAAAGCTGGCGGCTGATGCACCAGGGCTCGATATTCTCAAGCCAATGGTAATAGGTTTTCTCTCCGCTCTCGGGCATGATCGTGATCTTGCCCGATCGCACAGCCTCGAGCGCGGGGCCGACGATCTTTTCGGCGTCGACAAACCACTGGTCGGTCAGCATCGGCTCGATGACAACCTTCGATCGGTCGCCAAAGGGCTGCATGATCTTCTTGCCCTCGACAAGCGGCACAAACGCCGGTGCTTCCTCCGTAGGCCGGGCCTCGGCCCGGCCCTTCCCAAGCCGAGGATCATCGGCAGCCGTCATCACCGCCAAACCCTCGGCCGTGATCTCGGCCACCACCTTCTCCCGCGCCTCGAACCGGTCAAGCCCGCGCAGGTGATCCGGCACAAGGTTCAACGCATCGGCCTCGGCCTCGGTGAGGCTCCGCTCGCCGCGCGCAACAGCGCCGGCAATCGTCGCCGCCTCTTCATAGCTCGCGCCATCCGCCCGCATCGCTCCGCGCACGTCCATCAGGCGATACATCGGAATGCCGCCGCGCTTGGCCACCTGATAGTCGTTGAAGTCATGCGCGCCGGTGATCTTCACCGCGCCCGAGCCGAAACTCGGATCGGGATATTCGTCGGTGATGATCGGAATGAGGCGCCGGTGCTCCTTCGGCCCAACCGGAATTTCGCAAAGTTTGCCGACGATTGGCGCATAACGTTCATCCGATGGGTGAACCGCAACCGCCCCGTCGCCCAGCATCGTCTCGGGCCGCGTCGTCGCGATCGAGATATAATCCCGCTCCTCGGTGAAGACGACGTTCCCTTCCGCGTCTTTCTCGACATAGGTATAGGTCTCGCCGCCCGCGAGCGGATATTTGAAGTGCCACATATGGCCGTCGACTTCGATATTCTCGACCTCGAGATCCGAGATCGCCGTCTCGAAATGCGGGTCCCAGTTCACCAGCCGCTTGCCGCGATAGATATAGCCCTTGCCGTAAAGATCGACGAAAACCTTGATCACCGCGTCATGGAAATTGCCCTTGGCATCCGCCTCCGGCGCCCCCGGCGCGCCCGACATCGTAAAGGCATTGCGCGACCAGTCGCACGAAGAGCCGAGGCGCTTGAGTTGATCAATGATCGTATTGCCGTATTGCGCCTTCCACTCCCAAACCTTGCCGAGGAAATCCTCCCGGCTCATGTCGGTGCGGCGCAGATTGCTCGCCGCCTTCAGCTTCTTTTCAACCTGCAACTGCGTGGCGATCCCCGCATGGTCCTGCCCCGGCTGCCACAGCGTGTCAAAGCCCCGCATCCGGTGCCAGCGGGTGAGGATATCCTGCAGCGTATTGTTGAAGGCATGGCCCACATGCAGCGCGCCCGTCACGTTCGGCGGCGGGATCATGATGCAGAAACTCTCGGCCCCCGGCTTGGCATTGGCGCCCGCCTTGAAAGCCCCCGCCTCCTCCCACATCCGGTAGAGCCGCGGTTCGGCCTCGGCCGCATCAAAATTCTTTTCCATCGCCATCGGTCTGATCCTCGAAACGTTCAGGGTGCTCTCTAGCGAAAGCGCAGGGAAAGGAAAAGACGCACCTCCCTCTCGGAGGCCCCTAAATATCCCGGGGGCCTGCGGGGGCTGGCCCCCGCGCTCCGCCGCCCTCTTGTGACACGTCCAAAGGAATGCGATTGTCACGCCCGACCTCAAGGAGCATGGCGCCAATGATCCCAACCCTCACCGCCTTCGATGCCTCCCCCGACCGCGGCCGCGGGCTCGCCCGCGACACGCGCGTGCGCTGGGCGCTTGAAGAGGTGGGTCAGCCCTACGAAGTGCGCTACCTCAGCTTCGCCGAACTCAAAAAACCTGCCCACCGCGCGCTTCAGCCCTTCGGCCAGATCCCAACCTATGAAGAGGGCGATCTGGCGCTCTGGGAAACCGGGGCGATCGTGCTCCATATCGCCGAAACCCATGCCGGCCTCCTGCCCAAGGATCGCAACGCCCGCGCCCGGACCATCGCCTGGATGTTTGCCGCCGTGAGCTCGGTCGAGCCCTGGATCCTCGAAATCGAGTCGACGCATTTCCACGACCGGGGCCAGGCCTGGGGCGCTGACAGGCTGGCTCAGGCGGAAAACCGGCTTCGGGTCCGGCTGGACGATCTCGACCGCGCCCTTGGCGACAAGGATTGGCTCATGGGCGAGTTCACCGCCGCCGATATCCTGATCTGCTCGGTCCTCTTGCGCGTCAGAGGCGAGCCGGTTCTCGACGAGCGGCCCCGCCTTGCAGCCTACCTCGCCCGGGGTGAGGCGCGGCCCGCCTATCAACGCTCCTTTGCCGCACAGCTTGCGCATTATCAGCTTCGGCAGGCAGCCAAATCCTAGACGGTGCGGTCGATCCGCGTGGAGAGGTGAATGAGGCTCTCCATCGCCAAAACGCCGTCAATCTCGCCGATCCGGTCGAGGGTCTCGTCAAGGGCAAGGGTCGATTGGGTGCGCAGCTGGCAGGCCAGATCAAACCGGCCCGAAGTGGTGTGAACCCGCTCGACCGCCGGAAGGCGCTCGAGCTGGCGCAAAACAGCCGATTGGGCGGCCGGGGTGATGTGGATGAGAACGGTAGCCCTGATCTGCCCGGCCCGGGCGTCTTCCGAAAGTTTCACGGTATAGCCCGCGATGACCCCATTGCGTTCGAGCCTGTCGAGCCGCGCCTGCACCGTTGTGCGCGCGAGCCCCAGCTTGGTGCCCAGCTTTGCCACAGGCGTGCGGGCATTGGCCCCCAAAAGGGCCAGAAGTCGGCGGTCTGTTTCGTCGAGTTCGATCATAACGACGAAAATAGCGGCAAAACGCCGATTATAACAGACAAATCTTGCAAGGTGCCGAGTCATACTGACGAATACCCCCTGTAGAGTGAAAAGAAATACCAGCAGGCAGAGGTCTCCATGCTCCAGCGTCCCGTCGTCTCTGAGTCCCCCGCGAAGCATCTCGCATCGGAGGCGGGCGAGCTGCCGGTCCATTTCTTTGCCCCCTCCGCGCTGGAGGCACGGCTTCGGAGCTTCAAGGCGCATTTCCCCGGTGTCGTGACCTATGCCGTCAAGGCCAACCCGGCCGATCACGTCATCAGCCAGCTCTGGGCCGGCGGCCTCGACGGCTTCGACGTGGCTTCGCCCGACGAGATCTCCCTGATCCAGCGCCTCTGCCCCGGTGCGGCGATGCACTACAACAATCCCGTCCGCAGCCGCGCCGAAATCAAGTTTGGCATCGAGGCCGGCGTTGTCTCCTGGTCGGTCGACGATATGGGAGAGCTGGAAAAGTTGATTTCCTGCGGCGTGCCGCAGGCCAGCGAGGTCGCCGTCCGCTTCAAACTCCCGGTCGCGGGCGGCGCCTACAATTTCGGCGCCAAGTTCGGCGCGACCGAGGACGAGGCCACCGCACTCCTGCGCCGCGTGGCCGAGGCCGGCTTCCGCCCGGCGATGACTTTCCACGTCGGCACCCAATGCAAAGAGCCGCAGGCCTTTGCGAGTTACATCGCCGCCGCCGCCCGCATCGCCAAAGAGGCCGGCGTCACCGTTGGCCGCCTTAATGTCGGTGGCGGCTTTCCAGCGGGGCGTGATGGTCAACCGGTCGACCTCCTGCCGTTCTTTACTGCCATCGACAAGGCGACCGAGGCCTTTGAAACCCGCCCGATCCTCGTCTGCGAGCCGGGGCGCGGCATGGTGGCCGACTCTTTCGCCTATGCCGTGCAGGTCAAGTCGGTCCGCGCGGGCCGCGTCTACCTCAACGATGGGGTTTACGGCGGCCTTGCGGAATTCCCCTCGATGGTGATCTCTCTCCACACCGTCGTCGGCCACATGGGCGAGGCCCGTAGCGCCACGCGGCAGCCGATGACCGTCTTTGGCCCGACTTGCGATTCGATCGACCAGCTGCCGGGCACGCTCGAGCTGCCCGTCGATCTTTCCGAAGGCGACTGGATCCTGTTCCGGTCGATGGGGGCCTATCTCACCGGCATGACCACCCGCTTCAACGGCTACGGCGACTGGCACACCGTCACGGTGCAGAGCCTTTGGCCCTAAGTTCGGCAGCTTCACTGGACACTAGGACTTGACGCGCTAGGCTGAAGCTGTCGGCGGGAATTGGTTCGCCGTTCGGGCAGAGCAAGTCGTATGTCGCCTGTGCAGGATTGGTTTCTTGGCCTTTTGGGCCGCAGACCCAGACGGGAAGAAGGCCGTCCGAGAGGGCGCGGGCCCGCCACGCACGTCATCATCCTAGATGGCACCATGTCGACCCTCGACGATGGCTATGAAACCAACGCAGGCATCACTTTCAAACTCCTCAAGGAACTCGGAGCGAAGCACAACGTGACGCTCCATTACGAGGCCGGCATCCAATGGCGCGACTGGTCGGGAACCTATGGCGTTCTGACAGGCAAGGGCCTCAATCGTCAGATCGAGCGGGCCTACGGGGTTCTCGCGTCGCGTTATGTGCCGGGCGACCGGATCTTCCTCATCGGCTATTCGCGCGGCGCCTATGCGGTGCGCTCGCTTGCCGGGGTGATTGATCGGGTTGGCCTCGTCCGCGCCGATGTGGCGACCGAGCGTAATATCCGCGAGGCCTATCGCCATTATCGCGCCGAGGCTGCCTCGCCCGCGACGGCCGAATTCCGAAGGCTCTTCTGCCACGATAACGTCTGGATCGAAGCGATCGGTGTCTGGGACACGGTCAAGGCGCTGGGCCTGCGGCTGCCGATCCTGTGGCGCTTTACCGAAAGCAAATACAGGTTTCACAATCAGGATGTGGTGCGCCACGTCCGCCACGCCTTCCATGCCCTCGCCATCGACGAGACCCGCCAAGCCTATGATCCTGTGCTCTGGAGCCGCCCCGCGGGCTGGCCCGGCGAGATGGTGCAGATGTGGTTTCGGGGCGCGCATGGCGATGTGGGCGGGCAGGTTGACGACAGGATCGAGGCGCGGCCCCTGTCGAACATCCCGCTCGTGTGGATGCTCGAGCAACTCGAACGTTCGGGCCTGCCCCTGCCGGACAACTGGCGCCTGCGGTTTCCGACCGACGCCGAGGCGCCGTCGGTCGGCACTTGGGGCGGTTGGGCCAAGCTTTTCATCCTGCGCCACCGCCGCGAGGTGGGCCGCGATGTGACCGAGCGGGTGCATTTCACCGCCCAGACCCACCGCCGCGCGCGGCACCTGCGGTTTCTGCCCTAGCCGGCCTTGGGCTGCATGATGAGGCAGGTGGTCGAGCCGGTGGCATAGAGGCGGCCATCCTCGGCCCCCCGTATCTCGCCGTGGGCCACCGCTGTCGTGCGGCCCGCGTGATCGACGGTTCCGGTGGCGATCACCTCCATCCCCTCGGGGATCACCCGCAGGATATTCACCCGGTATTCGAGCGTGGTGTAGATTGATCCCTTCGGCACCATCGTCATCACCGCGCAGGCCATGCAGCTATCAAGAACGGTCCCATACCAGCCGCCGTGGGTCGCGCCCATCGGGTTGCTGTGCTCGAACTTCGGCGCGCCGCGGAAGGCCACTTCGCCCGAGGCAACCGCGCTGACGCGATAGTTCAATGTCTCCGCCATCGGCGGCGCGGGCAGATCGCCCCGCAGGACGGAGTGCATGAAGTCGAGCCCCGAGATCGACAGGGTCTTCTCGAGGCCGGGCAGGTCGGCGCGGGATTTGGCGTGAAACAAGTGAACCTCCGGTCGGGGACGCGACCGGAGGCTCTCCTGTCAGGCGACGTTTTGCAAGCGCACCTTGGGGGAGACTCCGAGGGCGTGGCAAACATCGCGGGTCAGCTCGGGGCGATTGAGGGTGTAGAAATGCAGGTGATCGACACCGCCCTCGATCAGATCGTCGCAAAGCTCGGTGGCAAGGGCTGTCGCCAGAAGATCGGTATTGCCATCGCGGGTTGCGTGTTCAAAGGCGTCGCTCACGACCTGCGGGATCGAGGTGCCGCAGGCCTCGGCGAAGCGGCGGGCGCCGGCCCAGTTTTCAATGGGCAGGATGCCGGGGATGATCGGCGCGGTGATCCCGGCCCTGGTCGCGGCATCGCGAAAGCGGAAGAAAGTCTCGGCTTCAAAGAAGAACTGGGTGATCGCGCTGGTGGCACCGGCGTCGAGCTTGGCCTTGAGCCAGTCGATGTCGGCGGCAAGGCTCGAGGCCTCGGGATGCTTTTCGGGATAAGCGCCGACGCGCAGGGTGAACTTGCCGGTATCGGCCAGCGCCGAGATCAGCTCGACCGACGAGGCAAAACCCTCGGGGTGGGCGGTGAACTTGGCCTCGCCCTTGGGCGCATCGCCGCGCAGGGCGACGATCTGGGTCACGCCGGCCTGAGCATAGGTCTCGGCGATCTCGAGGGTCTCGGCGCGCGAGGCGTTGACGCAGGTGAGATGCGCGGCGACCGGCAAGCCGGTGGCGCGGTGCAGGGTGGTCACGGCCTCATGGGTCAGCTGGCGGGTGGTGCCGCCCGCGCCATAGGTCACCGAGATGAAATCAGGGGCGAGGGGGGCGAGGACATTCACGCAATCCCACAGCCGGAACGAGGCCTCGAGGTTGCGGGGCGGGAAGAATTCGAAAGAGACCTTGGGATGCGACATGATTCACCTTTTTGCAGTGCTCCCTTGTCGCCCAAACCGTTATGTGAGACAAATTCATAATCCTCAAGATCAATATGAGAATGGCTCATGAATATCGAGTTCCGCCACCTGCGGACCATCAAGGCGATCCACGACACCGGCGGCGTCGCGCGCGCGGCGGACCTCTTGAACACCACCCAATCGGCACTGAGCCACCAGATCAAGGGGATCGAAGAGCAATTGGGCGTGCCGCTTTTCGTGCGTCGCTCGCGGCCCCTCAAGCTTTCAGCGGCGGGGCAGCGGTTCCTCGCGGCGGCCGAGGCGATCCTGCCGCAAGTGGCCTCACTCGAAGTGGAATTCACCCAGATCGCCGAAGGGCGCATCGCGCGGCTGCACATCGCCATCGAATGCCACGCCTGTTTCGAATGGCTCTTTCCGGTTCTGGAGCAGTTTCGCAAGGCCTGGCCCGATGTGGATGTCGATATCCGCCCCGGTCTGGCTTTCGATGCTATCGGCGCGCTCGCGCGGGAAGAGGTGGACGTGGTGATCTCGTCTGACCCCGAAAAGATCGACGGCATAGAGTTTGCCGCACTTTTCGATTATTCGCCGGTTTTCGTCGCCGCCGCGAACCACCCTTTGGCGACCCGCGATTTCGTCGAGGCCGAGGATTTCCGCGGCCAGACGCTGATCGCCTATCCGGTGGATCGCTCGCGGCTCGATATTTTCAAGCTGCTCCTTGGTCCGGCCCAAGTCGAGCCGGCGGCGATCCGGCGGGTCGAGCTGACGGCGGTGATCCTGATGCTGGTGGCGGCGGGGCGCGGGGTGTCGGTCCTGCCCGACTGGGTGGTGCGGGCGGTGCGGAAATCGTCCGACTATGTCGCCTGCCCGATCACCGAGCAGGGCCTCACGCGCCGGATGTATGCGGCGACCCGCAGCGAGGATACAGCTCGGCCCCACATTGCCTATTTCAAGCGCCTCGCCCGCCAGGAAGCGGTCAAGCTGCAACGGGGTCAGGCCTGACGCAACTGTTCTTTGTGAACCGCTCTGCGAGCCGTTTCACTGCAAACTCGCTCCCGGAACTCTTCAAAGGGTCCCGCACGACCAAAGTAGAAACCTTGACCATAGGCGCAGCCCAAACGCTGCAATATGGCAAGCTGGCCTGTGGTTTCGATGCCTTCGGCGACCACCGATACCCCTAGTCCTGCAGCCATCGACAGAAAGCCCGAGACAATAACCTCGGCGCGCTTGTCCGTGCCGAGACCATGCAAGAAGCTGGGATCAATCTTCAATTCGTCGAATTCCAGCTGGCGCAAATGCTGAAACGAGGCAAATCCGGTCCCGAAATCGTCGAGAGCGACCCGCAATCCCATTCGGCGAAACCGGGCAATGCTTTCCATGATGGTGTCTGTCGCGCGCTGAATGAACACGTCCTCTGTGATTTCGAGGGTCAGCTGAAGCCGGGCTGCCGGATGCTGATCCAACAATTTCCGAAAGTCTCTCCTGCCACTCCGTGTCGCAAGGGCAATCTCGGGAATGTTGATCGAGATATCGCCGGGAAACAGCTGTTCTTCGATGAGGGTATCTATGTCCGCAAGCACCCGGCCTGCCATATAAAGGAGGAAATCCCCCTGTAGCCCAAGCTCGTTGATCTGCGGCAAGAAGGCGCTTGGGGGAATAACGCCGGTGTCGGGGCGGACCCATCGGGCCAAGGCCTCGTGGCCATAGATTGCCCCCGTCTTTAGGTCGACCTTCGGTTGGTAGAAAGGGCGAATCTCGCCGCGTTCCATAGCCCTAAGAATAGTCCTGCGATCTTCGAGAGAGGTGCGTCGCGTGAAGGATTCCGCCTCATAGAGAACGACCTTGGCGCCATGGCTCCCTTTGGCGCGATACATCGCCTGATCCGCCGCCGTGCACAGGTTTCCGACCGTCTCTTTGCCTGTGGCGGCCAGCGCCACGCCAACGCTTGCCGAAACCTGCAACGCCCGTCCGCTGTGGTGGATCGGCTGCTGGATCGATAAGACCAGTTTGCGCCCGAATTCGAGAGCCGCCGCCTGATCGACCCTGTCCTTCAAGACCAGCGCAAATTCATCGCCGCCGAACCGGGCGGCACAGCCATGACCACTCACCATCTCGGTCAGACGGTCTCCAATCGTCTTCAAGACCATGTCGCCCGCGTCATGGCTGTAGGTGTCATTGATCGGCTTGAAACCATCGAGATCCAGAAGAAAGACGGCCACAGACGGATTAGGGCCCGTACGGTTCAACAGATCGGCGAGGCTCAAATCGAACCCGCGACGGTTCAGAAGGCCTGTCAGTGAATCGTGGCGGGTCAAGCTCTCAAGCTCCTTGAGCCGGTTGTTGGCTTCCTTCCTGGCCCGATCGAGGGCGCGATGGGTGTCGGTTTGCTTATGAAGCGTCTCGAACGTGTTGAAGACATAGACCACAAGCATGGTCATTGCGACGAACCATTGGCTTCGCGTCTCGGGGTTTTGTTCCATCTGGGCCGCCATCCAAAGAACACCGAAGGCTGCTGAAAAAGACGGCAGCATCAGAGTCCAATTGTAGAATGGCATTGAAAAGAAGGTATTCGTGATGTGGACGAAGATTCCCGACAACCAAAGAAACGCCGCGAGAAACATCGGCGCGGTCCCTTGCAAGGTCAGATGAAAGGCAGGGCTGAGGTAGACAATTGTCGAGCCGATCTGGAGAAACCAGACGAAAGAGATGAACCGCTTCGAGATTTCCGCGTCTTCTTTTGGAAGTTTGCGTACCGCTATCGCGGCGGCGACCTCGAACGGGGGTAGAAGGATGAGAAGCGAAATTGCGAACGGGACTTGATCAAGCCAACAGAAAATAGCGACCATCATGGCCGTCGTGCCCATTCTTTTGAAGATGTCCCGCTCCACGATGTGAAGGACAAAACGGGTCTGATGACGGATGCTATCGAGGCTGTCGTTGACCATGAAATTCTCGCTTCCCCAAGCACTCGATAGCCATTTAGGGAAAACGCCCAGTTAACTGCTGCAAAGAAAGTCGGTGCTCAATGCTGGCCCCCTTGCCCCGCCGCCCCATTGACCCTATACGCGCGGCTTGATCCGCAGACGGAGGCCCCGATGGCTGGCAGCGCAAACCTCAACGTGATGATGAAGACCGCCCGCAAGGTGGGCCGTGCTCTTTTGAAAGACTTCACCGAGGTCGAGCAACTGCAGGTCAGCGCCAAGGGCCCCGGCGATTTCGTCAGCCGCGCCGACAAGCGCGCCGAAGAGACGATCCGCACCGAATTGATGGCCGCCCGCCCGAGCTATGGCTTCCTCGGCGAGGAGGGCACCATGATCGAGGGCGAAGACCCGACCCGCCGTTGGATCGTCGATCCGCTCGACGGCACCACCAACTTTCTGCACGGCCTGCCGCACTGGGCCGTCTCGATCGGGCTCGAGCACAAGGGCCAGATCGTCGCCGGCGTGATCTATGATCCGGTCAAGGACGAGATGTTCTATGCCGAAAAGGGCATGGGCGCCTGGCTTAACGAAAGCCGCCTGCGCGTCTCGGCCCGCCACAAGATGATCGAGTGTATCTTCGCGACCGGCCTGCCATTCGGTGGCCGCGCCGATCTTCCCGAGACCCTCAAGGATCTTGCCCGCGTTCTGCCCGCCTGCGCTGGCGTCCGCCGCTTCGGCTCGGCCGCGCTTGATCTCGCCTATGTGGCCGCCGGCCGCTACGACGGCTTCTGGGAGCGTCGTCTCAACTCGTGGGACATGGCCGCCGGCCTCGTGATCGTTCGCGAAGCGGGCGGTTTCGTCGAACCGCTGCGTGAGGGTGGCGATATCCTGACCGATGGCGAAGTGATCTGCGGCAACGAGGCCATTTTCCCGGCCTTCGCCAAGGCAATCCGCGGCGCCTGACGCCCTATTCTTGCCAAATTGGCCCGCTAGGGCCGGGGCATGACACAGCTGACCAAAATAGCCGCCTATCTCAAGAAGTTCCACGCCGAGGAATCCGGTGCGGCGACTATTGATTGGGTTGTAGGCGTTGCCGCCGCCGTGTCTCTGACGATGGCAGTCACCAGTTCGGTCAACGAAGGGGTTATGGCGTTATCCGACAAGATCGCCGATTCTATCGGCAATCTCGAATTCGGTTGGGAACCAGCCCCGCCGCAAACGAGCCTCAGCAACGAATAATCAGCGCCTGCGCCGGACGACCGGTATATCGCTTCGGCCGATCCTGTAGGGGCGATTGGGATAGCTCGGTCTGCCCGAGTTCTGTTGCCAACGACGTCGCCCGCCCCGCGCAAGCCAGGTCGGGATCATCAGGACAAATCCCAGTGCAAAGCCGCCTGCATGGGCGAGATACGCGACCCCTCCGCCATCGGCGCTGGTACCGACCCCGCTCAGAAGCTGAACCACGAACCAATAACCCAGCATCGCCCAAGCGGGCAGGGTGATGATGCGGATGATGAAGATCAGGAAAAGGATTAGGTCGACCTGAGCCCTAGGGAACAGCAGAAGGTATCCACCCATCACGCCTGCGATTGCGCCCGACGCCCCGACGAGCGGCACCATTGAATTTGGCGCCGCAGCGTATTGCGTGAGGTCCGCGCCGACGCCGGTGATCAGGTAGAACAGCAAGAACCGGACATGGCCAAGAACGTCCTCTAGGTTGTCGCCAAAGATCCACAGAAACAGCATATTGCCCAGAAGGTGCATCCAGCCGCCGTGCAGGAACATCGAGGTGAGGAAGGTATGATAGCCATCGCCCGCGCTGATCCTTGCGGGGATCATGGCGTAGTCCGAGTAGAAGCCCATCAGCGCCCGGTCGGTGGGATAGGTGCCGATCATGCCGATAAAGACCACGACATTTATCGCGATCAGGGCGTAGGTGACGAAAGGCGCCCGGACAGAGGCGTTATGATCGCGGATCGGGAACATGGGCTAGATGTGGCATCTCCGCCCCGCTTCGTCCAGCGGGGCGGAGGAACGTTCACGCAAGAGTGCCCTCAGGCGCGGCCCACTTCCGCAAGCAGAGCCGCGTTGCCGCCCGCGGCGGTGGTGTCGATGCAGACGTGCCGCTCGTGCAGAACATGGGCGGCATCGGGCATCGTTGTCACCAGCGCGACGATCGGGCCGGAGCGGCGCGAAAGGGCGGCCTCGTAGGCGCGGCCTGCGTCCTCTTCGCCCCACCACAGAACCGCACCGAGCGGTGCGAGGGTGGCCAACGCCTCGGTCTCCAGCGATCCCTCGCAGGCGACCGCAACGCCACCCAAAGCCTCGACCGCCGCCACCTGCCGCGCCACGGCGTCCGATCCCGGCCCGAGGCAGAGGATCGGCCCGCGCGGCGAGGCGGTGAGGCGGTTCGATTCGCCCGTGGGCCCCGGCATATCGCGGGTTGGTTGGGCAGCGCCTGCGGGAGCCTCGGCCAGCGCTTGGTTAAGGGCGGCAACATCCGCCTTCTGGTTCCAGAATGAGCCAAGGGCAACGGCCTCTGTCGCCCCGAAGCGCGGCAGATAGAACGGTCCGCCCGCCTTCGGGCCGGTGCCCGAAAGCCCCTCGCCCCCGAAGGGCTGGCTGCCGACAACCGCGCCGATCTGGTTGCGGTTGACATAGACGTTGCCCGCGTGGATCGCATCGACCACCGTCTGCACCCGGTCGTCGATCCGGGTGTGCAGGCCGAAGGTCAGGCCATAGCCGGTGGCGTTGATATCGGCGATCACCTTGTCGAGTTCATTGGCCTTGAAGGTCGCCACGTGCAGGACCGGCCCGAAGATCTCTTTCCCGAGATCGCCGATGCCATTCACCTTGATGACCGTGGGCGCAATGAAGGTTCCCGCCTGCGGCACGCTCATCTCGTGCAGCACGCGCCCCTCCGCCCGCGCCTGTGCCACATGGTCGGCGATGGTTTTGTGCGCGGGGGCGTCGATCACCGGGCCGACATCGGTCGCGAGATGCCACGGGTCGCCCAGCGTCAGCTCGTCCATCGCGCCCTTGAGCATTTTCAAGAGCTTGGGCGCGATATCCTCCTGCACATAAAGGCAGCGCAGCGCCGAGCAGCGTTGGCCGGCCGAGCGGAAGGACGACATGACGATATCGCGCACCGCGTGCTCGGGGAGCGCGGTCGAGTCGACGATCATCGCATTGAGGCCGCCGGTTTCCGCAATGAGCGGCGTGCCGGGGGCGCAATGGGCCGCCATCGAGGCGCGGATCTTGAGCGCGGTCGCGGTCGAGCCGGTGAAGGCCACGCCCTTGATGCGCGGGTCAGACGAGAGGCCCGCGCCGACCATGCCGCCGCCGGGGAGAAGCTGGACTGCGGCAGTTGGAACCCCCGCCTTGTGCATAAGGCTCACGGCGAAATGGGCGATGAGCGGGGTCTGCTCGGCGGGCTTGGCGAGAACGGCGTTGCCGGCGGCCAATGCTGCCGCGATCTGGCCGGTGAAGATGGCGAGGGGGAAGTTCCACGGGCTGATGCAGGTCCAGATGCCGCGGGGGGTAAGGGCATCGCCCGCCGCCACGGCCTCGGCCGCGTAGTAGCGCAGGAAATCGACCGCCTCGCGGACCTCGTTCACCGCATCGCCAAGCGTCTTGCCGGCCTCGCGGGCGAGGATGCCGAAGATCTCGGTCGACTGCGCCTCATAGGCATCCGCCACGGCATTGAGGATGCGCGCCCGCTCGGCCACAGGTGCGGCCCAAGGCTTGGCGGCGTCGAGGGCGGCGGCGATATCCTCGGGCGTGGCATTGGCGACGGTGCCGACCGCAAGGCCATTGGCCGGATTGATCACCGGGACGGCCTTGTCACCGGCCTTCTTGCGGCCCGCGATCAGCGGCGCGGCGTGGCGGGCGGTATCGCTGGCCTCGCGGCCCGCGTCGATCCTGGCCAGCGTCGGCTTGTGGGTGATATCCCATCCGGCCGAATTGGGCCGCGACGGCGCGAAAAGCTCCGGGCCCTTGGTGACGATGGCCTGATCCCGCAGCGCCGCGAAGGGGCAGGCGGCAACGGTCTCGGCGGGCACGCTTTCATCGACGATCTGGTTGACGAAGGACGAATTGGCCCCGTTCTCCAGAAGCCGGCGCACGAGATAGGCCAAGAGGTCTTCATGCGCCCCCACCGGCGCATAGATCCGGCAACGCGTGCCCTCGGCCTTGTGGACGATATCGTGCAGCGTCTCGCCCATGCCGTGCAGGCGCTGGAACTCATAATCCTGCGCACTGCGCCCCATGCCGCCCGCCATGTCGAGGATGGCGGCGACCGTGTGGGCGTTGTGGGTTGCGAACTGCGGATAGATCCGGTCGGTCATGCCCAGAAGACGGCGGGCATTGCCGACATAGCTGATGTCGGTCGCCTGTTTGCGGGTGAAGACAGGGAAGCCCTCCATCCCCTCGACCTGCGCGCGCTTGATCTCGGCGTCCCAATAGGCGCCCTTCACGAGGCGGACCATGATCTTGCGGTCAAGCTGCGAGGCCAGATCATAGAGGTGCTCGATCACGAGGCCCGCCCGCTGGCCATAGGCCTGCACGACGATGCCGAAGCCATCCCAGCCCTTGAGCGCCGGATCAGACAGAACCGCCTCGATCACATCGAGCGACAGTGAAAGACGGTCGGCCTCTTCGGCGTCGACGTTGAAGCCCATGCCGGCGGCCTTGGCGAGAAGCGCAAGGCCCTTCACGCGCGGCACCAGCTCGTTCATCACGCGGTCGCATTGGGCGACCTCATAGCGCGGATGCAGCGCCGAGAGCTTGACCGAGATGCCGGGGTTTTCGGCCACCGAGCCATGCGTGCAATCGGCGGCGATGGCGGTGATCGCGCGGGAATAGGCGAGGTGATAGGTGCGGGCGTCGGCCTCGGTCCGGGCCGCTTCGCCGAGCATGTCGTAGGAATAGGTATAGCCGCGCGCCTGCATCTTGGCGGCCCGTTCCATCGCGCCGGCGATGTTTTCGCCCAGAACGAACTGGCGCCCCATCTCCTTCATCGCCCGGGCCACGGCGGTGCGGATCACCGGCTCGCCCAGCCGCTTGACCGCGCCCTTCAGCGCCCCGGTAAGGCCTGCGCGGCGCTCATCAAGAACGCGGCCCGTCAGCATCAGCGCCCATGTCGAAGCATTGACCAGCGACGATGTGGAATGGCCAAGGTGCTTGCCCCAGTCCGAGGGCGCGATCTTGTCTTCGATCAGCGCGTCGATCGTGTCGGCATCCGGCACCCGCAAAAGCGCCTCGGCCAGACACATGAGCGCGATGCCCTCGTCGGTCGAAAGGCCGTATTCGGCAAGGAAAACCTCCATCAGCCCCGGTTCCGACGAGGCCCGGATCTGCCGCACGAGATCGGCGCCCTTGGCGGCAATCCGCGCACGATCCTCGCCCGACAAAGCTGCCTTTTCGATCAGCTTCGGTAGAATCTCGTCTTCGGATATATAGAGGCCCGAGTCGATCTGGTCGCGCAGGGGGGCAGTGTGCGTGGCGGGCATTGGTCTCTCCCAGGTGGATGGCCCACAGTATCCCATTGTCAGAAAGCTTTTGGCCTGCTAATGCGCGGGACATGAGGTCTTTCGACCAAATTGAGGGGTTAATCGTGACCGAACGCCTTTCCGATCTGGATAGTTTCGACCGCAAGATTCTCGACGTTATGGCCATCGACGGACGAATCTCCGTCACGGAACTGGCCCGCCGCATCGGCCTTTCGAAATCGCCCACACAGGCGCGGCTGAAGCGGCTGGAGGAGACCGGGATCATCCGCGGCTACCGCGCTTTGTTCGATCCGATCCGCCTTGGACGTGACCATGTGGCCTTTGTCGAGGTGCGCCTGTCCGACACCCGCGAAAGCGCGTTGGCGGCCTTCAACGCGGCTGTCCTGCGGATCCCCGAGGTCGAGCAATGCCACCTGATCGCCGGCTCTTTTGACTATCTCCTCAAGGTCCGCACCTCGAGCATGTCGGACTACCGCCTCGTTCTGGCCGAGAAGGTCTCGACCCTGCCGCACTTGTCGAGCACCTCGACCTATGTCGCTATGCAGGCGGTGAAGGAAGAGGGCGTTGGGCCTGCCGCCTAAGTTCGCTTGCCCCGCCGCAGGCCGCCCCTTAGGAAGGGACGAGGCCCGCGTGGTGGAATGGTAGACATCGGAGACTTAAAATCTCTTGGCCGAAAGGCCGTGCCGGTTCGAGTCCGGCCGCGGGTACCACCTCTTCAGCTGACATGAGGCGCAGATGGGCAAGAAGGCTTCCAAACTGAAATCCGGCGAAGTGAAATCTGCGTTGAAGGCAATCGGCCTCGGGTTCACCAAGCCCGAGCGCAAGCAGATGGCGGTGGCGCTGGAAGAGCAGATCACCGCGGCCAAGGCGCAGCGGAAAGTCGCCTTCCCGAACGATCTGATGCCTGCCCAGCGGTTCGATCCGCGGCTGCCGGGCTTTGTCATGCCAAAGGTCGAGGACGGGGTGACGCTGCCCAAGGGCAAGGCCAAGCTGCCCGCCGCCGAGGCCGATATCGCCTTTGCGCCCCTGCCGCATCTGGCCCAGTGGATCGCCAGCGGCCAGATCATCAGCCGCCGCCTGACCGAGATCTATCTCGCCCGCATCGAGCGCCTTGCGCCCGACCTCTTCTGCTTCGCCACCGTCATGGCAGATGCCGCTCTGGCCGAGGCCGATGCCCGCGATTCAGAGACGGCAAAGGGCCAAAGCCGCGGGCCGCTGCACGGGCTGCCCTATGGCCTCAAAGACCTCTTCGACACCAACGGCGTCCCCACCGGCTGGGGCGCCGAGCCCTATGCGGGGCGGGTGCCTGAAAGTGACGCCAGCATCGTCACCCGCCTGCGCGAGGCGGGGGCTGTGCTGATCGGCAAAACGGCGGTCGGCGCGCTCGCCTATGGCGACAAATGGTATGGCGGCGTGAGCCGCAACCCGTGGAACCCCGCGGAAGGATCGAGCGGATCGTCGGCGGGATCGGCTTCGGCTGTCGCCGCGGGGCTTTGCGCCTTCGCCATCGGCACCGAGACGCTGGGCTCGATCGTCTCGCCCTCCGAACGCTGCGGCAGCACCGGCCTGCGGCCGACCTTTGGCCGGATCAGCCGGGCCGGGGGCATGGCGCTCTGCTGGTCGCTCGACAAGGTCGGGCCGATCGCCCGCGGCGTGGCCGATTGCGCGATGGTGGCCGAGGCGCTCCACGGCGCCGATCCGGCCGACCGCGACAGCATCAGCGCGCCCTTCGGGGGCAACCTTGCTCGTGCGCCCAAGGGGCTGCGGCTGGGCTATCTCAAGGGCACGCTCGACAAGGCCCAGCCGGGGATCGGTGCGGCGCTTTCGGCGTTTCTCGAAATGGGGCTCGAGCCGAAAGAGGTGACGCTGCCCGATCTGCCCTACGCTTCGCTTAATAACGTGGTTCTGGCCGAGGCGGCGGCGGCTTTCGAGGATCTGACGCTGACGGGCCGCGATGATGAGCTTGGCTGGCAGGACGATGCAGCCTGGCCCAACCTGTTCCGCGCGGCGCATCTTCTTTCGGCGGTCGATCATGTCCAACTCGACCGCCTCCGCACCCGCGTCATGCAAGCGCTCGACGCGCTCTTCGCCGAGATCGACGTTCTCGTCGGCCCGCCCTTCGCCGGGCCGATGCTGATCGCGAGCAACTTCACCGGCCATCCCTGCCTGCATCTGCGGGCCGGGTTCACCGAAGAGAAAACCCGCGCGGGCGGGACGCTGAGCGTCGGCGGCAACAAGGCGCCGGGCGCGGCCAAGGGCAAGTTCCGCGTGCCGCATGGCGTCTCGCTCTGGTCCGGGCTCTATCGCGAGGACCGGCTCCTGGAGGTCGGGCAGGCGTTGGAAAAGGCGCTGGGCGTGGCCGCCGAGCGCCCCAAGGGCTATTAGGTCCGCACTCCGGCGAAGCGGGTCTGCCAGTCTTCGCGCTGTTCGTCGGTGATCTTGGCGAACAGAACGTCCGGCACCGTGAAGGCGTGGCCTGCGGCCAATCCCGCGAGGAAGCCCGCCACATCGTCGGGCCAGCCCGCGCCTTCCGCATTCATCGCTTTCAGCATCGTGGCCGAGGCATCGGGGATGAAGGGGGCCGAGAGAACGGCATAAAGCCGGATCAGGCCCAGCCCGAGGCGCACCTGCATGGCGGCCTTCTCGGGGTCTTCCTTGAATGTCGACCACGGGGCTGCCGATTGCAGGTATTCGTTGCCCGCAACCCAAATGGCCCGCAACTCGGCCGAGGATTTACGGACCTCCATCGCGTCCATCGTGCCCTGATAGGCGGCAACGCGGGCGGCAAGGTCAGCAATCAGCGCCTCTTCCTGTTCCCCATAGGCACCGCCCTCAGGAACGACCTCGCCGAATTTCGAACGGCAGAACTTGGTGATGCGGCTGACGAAATTGCCCAAGACATCAGCCAGATCCTTGTTCACCGAGGCCTGGAAGTTGTCCCAGGTAAACTCGCTGTCCGAGCTTTCCGGCGCATGGCTCAGAAGCCACCAGCGCCAGTAATCGGCGGGCAGGATTTCCAGCGCCTGATCCATGAAGACCCCGCGCCCGCGCGATGTCGAGAACTGGCCGCCGTCGTAGTTGAGGTAATTGAACGACTTGATGTAATCGACAAGCTTCCACGGCTCGCCCGATCCGAGGATCGTCGCGGGGAACGACAGGGTGTGGAACGGCACGTTATCCTTGCCCATGAACTGGGTATAGGTCACGTCCTCCGCGCCCTTGTCGGTCCGCCACCAGCGCTCCCAATTGTCGCCCTTGCCCGCATCGACCCATTCCTGCGAACAGGCGATGTATTCAATCGGCGCGTCGAACCAGACGTAGAAGACCTTGCCCTCCATGCCGGGCCAGTCCTTCTCGCCATCCCGCACCGGAATACCCCAATCAAGATCGCGGGTGATGCCGCGATCCTGCAGGCCGTCGCCGTCGTTGAGCCATTTCTTGGCGATCGAGGTGGTCAGGATCGGCCAGTCTTTCTTTGAGTCGATCCATGCCTCGAGCTGATCCTTCAGCGTCGATTGGCGCAGGTAAAGGTGCTTGGTCTCGCGCATCTCGAGGTCGGTCGAGCCGGAAATGGTCGAATGCGGGTTGATCAGGTCGACAGGATCAAGCTGTTTGGTGCAGTTGTCGCACTGGTCGCCGCGGGCGCTGTCAAAGCCACAGTTGGGGCAGGTGCCCTCGATATAGCGGTCGGGCAGGAAGCGGCCGTCGGCGTGGGAATACATCTGCTTCTCGCTGACCTCGCGAATGAGGCCCGCCTCGTGCAGGCGGCCGGCGAAATGCTGGGTCAGCTTGTGGTTCCGGGCCGAGGAGGAGCGGCCGAAATGATCGAACGACAGGCGAAAGCCCTTGGCGATCTCGGCCTGAACGCCGTGCATCTCGGCGCAGTATTCCGCCACCGGCATTTTCGCCTTGGCGGCGGCCAGCTCGGCGGGCGTGCCGTGTTCGTCGGTGGCGCAGAGGAACAGAACCTCATGGCCGCGACCGCGCAGGTAGCGGGCATAAAGATCGGCCGGAAGCTGCGACCCGACGAGATTGCCGAGGTGCTTGATCCCGTTGATATAGGGGATCGCAGAGGTGATGAGATGGCGCGCCATGGGTCTTCCTTCGGGTTTGGCGGACTCATAGACGCAACGAACCGGCAAGGCCAGACGGGGTTTGCGCCGAAAATCTCCAGAATTGATGACTCGTTTACCGGGAATCGGGTTATGATGATCGCGTGGGGCCAAGGAGATGAGCGATGCGTCGCGCGTTAGCCCTCGTTTTGTTTCAGCTCGAGATCGGCCTTGTCGCCGTTCCCGCTCTCGGACAAGCACAGGATTTTTACGGCGGCATTTCCTACGACTACGCCTTAGATGGCGAGGGGCAAGGCGGCCTTGCGGCTTATGCCGGCGTGCGTTTTGGCGAAGGCGCCCTGAGCTTTGGGGCAGAGTTGACCCATGGCTTTGGTGACGGTGACCCTTTCGAGGCAACGCGGGTCCGGGGCCTAGTGCGGCAAGCGCTGGGCGGCTTTGGCCTCTTCGGCAGCCTCGGCCTCTCGCAATTCGATCTCTTCGGGGGCGGCGTTGTCGACGGGATCAACCTCGGGGTCGGCGCAGACTATGGTCTGACAGACGCCACCTCGTTGCGTTTCGAAATGATCGTCGATCGTGTGCCTGACTATGGCCCGGACGTAACCTCGCTGCGGATGAGCGTGGCCTTCGGCTTTTAGCGCTGGCTGTCGCGGCTGCGCCCCAAAAGGCGGCCGATCACGAAGGAGGTGCGGGGTGCGTAGACATAGGGTGTCTTGAGCGCCCGCGTCGGGCGGGCCCGCATCCGGATCAGGCCGAAGACCACAAGAACCACGTGGCCTGCCGAGATCAGAGCGAAAAGAGCGCCCGAGCCGAAGGCTTCGATCAGCGCTGAGGCGGTATAGGGTGCGCCTATGGCACCGACCGCATAGAAGAACATCAGCGCCGCCGAAAGCTCGACCCGCTCTTCGTCGGTGGCGAAATCATGCGCGTGGGCGGCCGAGACGGAATAGATCGGAAAAGTGGTGAAACCGAAGATCGCCGCCGATGTCAGAATTGCCGTGGTGCCGTTTCCGGCGATCAAGACGGTGATCGCGCAAGCGGCAACCGCCGCGACAGAGAGCCAGATCAGGACCCAGCGCCTGTCGAACTTGTCGGCGAGCCAGCCGACCGGATACTGCGCGATGGCCCCGCCCGCCACGAAGCTGGCAAGGAAGATGCCGATCTGGTCGGGTGTGAGGCCGACCTCTTGCCCGTAGATCGGGCCCACCATGCGGAACGAGGCCGCCGACAGGGCAGCGACGATCACGCCGGCCGTTGCGAGGGGCGAGCGCGCCCAGGCGATCGAGGGGCGGAGGCGCGTGGCGGCGGGGGTAAGCGGCTGTTCGGCGCGGCTGATCGCCATCGGCAGAAGCGAGGCGCAGCAGATCATCGTCAGGAGGTTGTAGGCCAGATAGGTCTGCATATCGGCCAGATAGCCGATCATCCCTTGGGCAATCAGCGAGGCCCCCACGTCTAGGATGCGGTAGACGCCCATCGTCCGCCCGCGCGACTCGTTCGTCACCTTGGCCTGCAGCCACGACTCGATCACCGTATAGCAACCTGCCACGCAGATCCCTTGCAAGATGCGGAAGGCGGCCCACCAGGAGGGGTCGGTGATGGTGATATGCGCCGCAAGGCCGATCGCACCCATTGCGGTAAAGGTAGCATAGGAACGGGCATGGCCGACATCGCCCAGAAGGCGCGGCGCCCACCAGCAGCCGATGAAAAACCCGAAGAAATGCGCGGAACCAAGAAATCCGACCTCCGGTTTGGAAAAGCCCGAGGATAGCCCCGTCAGGGCGTCAAGAGGGCCGACAGCGCCCGACGAAATTTGCAGCAGGACAACCGAAAGAAAGAGCGAGGCGAAGGCCAGAACGATGCGCATAGGGGCAGTCTATGCAGGGGCATATCGGCCGGCTTGGCCGTTTGCGTCACCATCGGTCGTTTCGGAAGTGCCGAAAAAAGTTGTCATATCGACTTAATCGCATAACATGATTGAACGGAATACATCACAAAAACGAGGGAGAATAACGTGAAGAAGCTTCTACTTGCACTGGTACTTGCTGTCGCGCCGGTCGTGTCGTTCGCCGCCGGGGCAGTCCATCATGTGGCCTTTCATGTCGATGAAAACGATGCGGCCTTGATGAATTTGGTTCTCAATAATGCCCAGAACGTCTCGCAGTTCTATGCCTCGATCGGCGACGAAGTTGAAATCGAGATCGTCGCCTACGGTCCGGGTCTGAATATGTACCTGCCCGAAAGCCCGGTGAAGGACCGCATTGCCCAGATGTCGCTTGCGATGCCGAACATGACCCTGTCGGCCTGCGGCAACACCATGGCGAAGATGGCCGAGAAGGCCGGCCATGACATTACCCTCCTTCCGGAAGCCACGGTTGTTCCGGCCGGGGTTGTCCGCCTGATCGAACTTCAGGAGCAGGGCTGGGCCTATATCCGGCCGTAACCTGACTTGACCATGTCGCCGGCCAAAGCGCATCTTGGCCGGCGACCGCGCCCCCGAGGGGCGCCAAAGACAAAGGAAATCCCCGACATGAAGACCCTCACCCTCGGCCGGACCGACATCCGGGTGCCCGATCTTTGCCTTGGCACGATGACTTTCGGCAACCAGACGCCGGAAGCGGACGCGCATCGCCAGATCGATATGAGCCTCGAGGCGGGTTTGAATTTCATCGACACCGCCGAGATGTATCCGGTCAATCCGGTCCGCAAGGAGACTGTGGGGCGTTCGGAAGAGGTGATTGGCAACTGGTTCGCCAGAACGGGCCGTCGCGCCGAGACGGTGATTGCCACCAAGGTCGCGGGCGATACGGCTCAGGTGCGGGATGGCAAGGGCTATGACGGCAAGATCGTGCGCGAGGCGGTGGATGCCTCGCTCAGGCGGCTCCAGACTGATGTGATCGACGTCTATCAGCTGCACTGGCCCATGCGCGGCTCTTATATGTTCCGGCAGAACTGGCACTATGACCCGCGCGGCAAGCGGCGGGGTGAGGTGGTCGAGCATATGGTCGAGGTGCTCGAGGCGATGGCCGAGATGGTGAAGGCGGGCAAGGTGCGGGCCTTTGGCCTGTCGAACGAGGGGGCGTGGGGCACACTGCACTGGATTTCGCTCGCCGAAGAGATCGGCGCGCCGCGGGTGGCCACGGTGCAGAACGAATATTCGCTGCTTTGCCGCCTCTACGACACCGACATGGCCGAGACCTCGGTGATGGAGGACATCACGCTTTTGTCGTTCTCGCCCTTGGCCGCGGGCCTGTTGACCGGAAAATATCAGAACGGGGCAATCCCCGAGGGCAGCCGTATGTCGCTGAATGGCAATCTCGGCGGGCGCAAGAGCGACAGGGTGTTTCCAGCGGTGCAAGCCTATCTCGATGTGGCGGCTAGGCACGGGCTTGATCCAGTGCATATGGCGATTGCCTGGCAGCGGAGCCGGCCCTTCCCGATTTCGGCGATCTTTGGCGCGACGACCTCGGCGCAGCTGGAGCATATCCTTGCCGGCAAGGATCTGGTTTTGGGCAAAGAGGTGATCGACGATCTCGAAGCGGCGCATCGGCAGCATCCGATGCCCTATTAGGGAGGGGGCTCTGCCCCCGCGCCTTTCGGCGCTCCCCCGGAGTATTTTCAGCCAAAAGAAGATCAGAGGCGCTGGCCGCGGGCGCGGCGCAGCTGGCTCACGGATATGTTGTAGGCGGCTTTGAAGGCGCGGGCGAAAGCGGCGTGACTGGCGAAGCCTGTGGCGAGCGCGATGTCTTGCACAGGCTGGTCGGTATCGGTGGCGAGGCGGCGGGCTTCGGAGAGGCGAAGTGCCAAGCCGAAGGCGTGGGGGGAGTGGCCGGTGGCGGCGCGGAAGCGTTGCTCAAAAAGGCGGCGGGAGACGCCGAGGCTTTGGGCGAGGTTTGCGATCGAGGGGGGCGTGTCGAGGTCGGCTTCTAGCCGGGCGATGGCGCGGGCGATAAGCGGGTCGCGGCGGGCGAGGGTGGCGGTGGGGACGAGGCGCTGGGGGGCGTCGCCCGACTGGACCGGATCGTAGATGAAGGCCGAGGCCACGCGGGCGGCGAGATCGCGGCCGTGCAGGCGGCCAATGAGGTGGAGCATCATGTCGAGGCAGGGGCTGGCGCCGCCGGTGGTGAGCATCCGGCCCGAGATGCGGAAACGGTCGCGCACCACCTGAACGCGCGGATAGCGGATGGCGAAATCGTCGAGGTCTTCCCAGTGGGTGGTGGCGGCGAGGCCGTCGAGGAGGCCGGAGGCGGCGAGGAGCTGAGAGCCGCCGTCGACGCCGGCGAGAGCGGTGCCTGCGCGGGCGATGCGGCGGATCTGGGCGGCGAGCGCGGGAGTGGTCTGTTCGGCGATGCGGAAGCTTGCGAGGATCAGGAGGAGGTCGGGCGGCTCGGCTGCAGCGATGGGCTGGCCGGTGATCGGGAAGCCTGCGGTGATCTGGGCGGGCAGGTCGGTGGCCGTCAGGAAGCGCCAATCGAAAAGGCGCCGCTCGGCGCGGCGGTTGGCGGCGCGCATGGGATCCACGGCGGCGGCGAGGGACAGCATATTGGTCTGGTCGAGCACGAGGATGCCGACCGTCAGCGGGCGCTCGCCGGTGGGATCGTATCGTGGGAACAGGGGGGTTGCGCTATTCATCAAGAAGATTGCGTAAAACGGAAAGCGTGAAAGCGCAAGCTGCGGGATACTCGGTCGACTCATAAAGGAGATCTCCCATGCCCCTGCAAATGAACCGTGAGGTTTTCATCACCTGCGCCGTGACCGGCTCGGGCGCCACCCAAGACCGCAGCCCGCACGTTCCCCGCTCGCCCAAGGAAATCGCCGACAGCGCGATCGAGGCGGCAAAGGCTGGTGCGGCGATTGTCCACTGCCACGTCCGCGATCCCGAAACGGGCAAGCCGTCGCGCAAGGTCGAATACTATCGCGAAGTGACCGAGCGGATCCGCGAGGCCGAGGTGGATGTGGTCTTGAACCTGACCGCCGGCATGGGCGGCGACATCATCTTCGGACCGACCGAGAACCCGATGGCCCTCAGCCCCGCGACCGACATGATCGGAGCATCGGCCCGGGTCGAGCATGTGGCCGAATGTCTGCCCGAGATCTGCACCCTCGATTGCGGCACGATGAACTTTGCCGAGGCCGACTATGTGATGACCAACACGCCGGGGATGCTCACGGCGATGGGCCGGATGATGACCCATCTCGGCGTCAAGCCCGAGATCGAGGCTTTTGACACCGGCCACCTCTGGTATGCCAAGCAGCTTGTCGAGGATGGCGTGCTGCATGGGCCGGCGCTGGTGCAGCTGTGCATGGGGGTTCCGTGGGGGGCGCCGGACGACCTCAACACCTTCATGGCGATGGTCAACAACGTGCCGCAGGACTGGACCTTCTCGGCGTTTGCGCTGGGGCGCAACCAGATGGCCTATGCGGCGGCGGCGGTTCTGGCGGGCGGCAACGTGCGCGTGGGGCTTGAGGACAACCTCTGGCTTGGCAAGGGCCAGCTGGCGACCAACGCCCAGCTTGTCGAGCGGGCCGCGAATATCATCGAGAACATGGGCGCGCGGGTGATCGGGCCGGACGAGGTTCGCAAGAAGCTCGGCCTGACCAAGCGCGCACCGGCCGCGCGCGGCTGATCGGCGCAAGAATGATCCGGCGGGGCCGCCGCAGCGTAGACCTTTGCAAACGGGCCGTCATGGGGGCGGCTCCGGATGCGAGAGAGGTCTTCCGCGATGCGTCTGGTTCTGCTGGCTTTCCTGATTGTGGCCCTGTCACCTTTGCAGGCGCAGGCCGCCTATCGCGACAAGACCGTTCCGATGCAGACCGTTTCGGGGTTCGACCTCGGGCGCTATCTCGGCCTGTGGTACGAGATTGCCCGCTATCCCTTCAGCTTCGAGAACGGCTGCGCGGGGGTGACGGCCGAGTATTCGATGAAGCCCGATGGCAAGGTGCGTGTCGTCAATTCCTGCCGCGAAGGGGCGGTGGATGGGCCGCTGCGGGTCTCGGAAGGGACGGCCGAATTGGTCAGCGATGGCAAGTTGGAGGTGGGCTTTGTCTCCTTCTTGCCGTTCATCACCGGCGACTATTGGGTGATCCATCTGGAGCCGGACTATTCGATGGCCGTGGTTGGCTCGCCCAACGGCAAGACGGGCTGGATCCTGTCGCGCAGCAAACAGATTTCACAGGCGAAATTCGACCGGGCGACCGCAGCTTTGGTCGCCAATGGCTACGACCTGAGCGCGCTCGAACTCGTCGCCCAGTAACCCTGGCCCGCGCGGCATGAGGCTGCGCGGGATCCTCCTTTTGGCGGCCGTTGGGCTGGCGGGCTGCGTTCCTGTCGGCCCCTACCGCGATCCTGACAGGATCATCTCTTCGAAAGCCGTTCTGGATCTTCCCCGCCTCAGCGGCGATTGGTCGGTTGTCGGCTATTTCCCCACAACTTTCGAGGCCGGCTGCGAGGCGATTGACCTTGCCCTCGTGCTCGGGTCTCTGGGCCGGACCTGTGAAGCCTCCGGCGCGAAATCTCGCCATGACCAAGCCCCGCTTCGCGCAATCGACGTGGGGCGCTTTGAAACCACGCTCGTTGGCGTCGGCCCGACCGATCTTTGGGTCTTGTGGGTCGACGAGGGCTACCGGACCGCTGTGATCGGCGAGCCGCAGGGCAGGTTTGGCTGGGTCATCAATCGCGACCCGACGATCCCGACGGATCGATGGGTCGCCGCACAACGCATTCTTGATTTCAACGGATATGATCCCGCGGCGCTGGTGCGCCTCGGGCACTGAAGGAGACGACCATGACCAAGACAGCAGCAATTATCGGCGGTGGGGTGATCGGCGGCGGCTGGGCCGCGCGGTTCATGCTCATGGGGTGGGATGTGCGGGTGTTCGATCCCGACCCGGAGGCAGAGCGCAAGATCGGCGAGGTGCTCGCCAATGCCCGCCGCTCGCTACCGGGCCTGTCGGATGTGGCGCTGCCGGACGAGGGCAAACTGACATTCCACGAGACCATCGGCGAGACGGTTGAGGGCGCGAGCTGGATTCAGGAAAGCGTGCCGGAGCGGCTTGATATCAAGCACAAGGTTTATCAGTCGATCCAGCAGGCCTGCGCGACCGATGCGATCATCGGCTCCTCGACCTCGGGGTTCAAACCCTCCGAGCTTCAGGAAAGCGCCGCCCGCCCCGAACAGATCGTCGTGACCCACCCGTTCAACCCGGTCTACCTTCTGCCGCTGATCGAGCTTGTCCCTTCGGAGGCCAACCCCGCCAATGTGGTGGCCGCCGCCAAGGAGATTCTGACCTCGATCGGCTGCTATCCGCTGCACGTCCGCAAGGAGATCGACGCCCATATCGCCGACCGTTTCCTTGAGGCGGTCTGGCGCGAGGCGCTGTGGCTCATCAAGGACGGCATCGCCACGACCGAAGAGATCGACAACGCGATCCGCTATGGCTTCGGGATGCGCTGGGCGCAGATGGGCCTGTTCGAGACCTACCGCATTGCGGGCGGCGAGGCGGGGATGCGCCATTTCATCGCCCAGTTCGGCCCTTGCCTCTCGTGGCCCTGGACCAAGCTGATGGACGTGCCCGAGCTGACCGACGATCTCATCAACGCGGTGGCGGGTCAGTCCGACGAACAATCGGGCGCCTATTCGATCCGCGAGCTCGAGCGCATCCGCGACAATAACCTCGTGACGATCATGCGCGGGCTCAAGGCGCAGAACTGGGGTTCGGGCAAACTCTTGAACGCGCAGGACAAGCGGATCAGCCGCCTGCCCGAGACGCTCGAGGATGTGGCCGACCTGTCGCGGCCCGTGGTGACGGTCGACCGTGCGGTGCCGCTCGACTGGACCGACTACAACGGCCACATGAACGAGGCGCGCTATCTTCAGGCCTTTGGCGATGCGACCGACCGGCTCATGCTGATGGTCGGCTGCACGGCGGAGTATATCTCTTCGGGCGGCAGCTATTTCACCGCCGAGACCCATATCCGCCATATCGACGAGGTTCATGCCGGCAAGCGCATCCATGTCGAGACGCAGGTGATCCTTGGCGAGGGCAAGAAGATGCACCTCTTCCACCGGATGTATGAGGGCGACCGTCTTTGCGCCACGGGCGAGCATATGCTGATCCACGTCAGCCTCGAGACCCGCAAAGCCTCCGTTCCCGCGCCGCAGGTGGCCGCAGCGCTTGAGAAGATCGCCGCCGCCCACAAGGCCTTGCCAATGCCCGAAGGGGCGGGGTCGGCTGTCGGCAAACGGGCATGAGCCGGGTTCTCATCACGGCGGGCGCGGGCGGCATCGGCCGCGCCATTGCCGATGCTTTCGTGGCAGCGGGCCATGATGTCTGGGTGACGGACGTCAGCGCCGGGGCCATCGCCGCGCTGCCGGATACGATCCGGGGCGATGTGGTCGATGTCTCGGACGAGGCGCAGATGGCTGCGTTCTTCGCCAAGCTCGAGGCCGTCTGGGGCGGGCTCGATGTGCTTTGCGCCAACGCGGGCACCAAGGGGCCGACCGCGCGGGTGGCCGAAATCGCGCTCGAGGATTGGCGGGCCTGCCTCGCCGTCTGCCTCGACGGCGCTTTCCTCGCCGCGAAATTCGCAAGCCCCATGATGGAGCGGCAAAGATCGGGCGTGGTGATCTTCACCTCCTCGACCGCCGGCGCCTACGGCTATCCCAACCGCGCCCCCTATGCGGCGGCGAAATGGGGGATGCATGGGTTGATGAAGACCGTAGCGATGGAGCTTGGGCCGTTCGGCGTGCGCGCCAACGCGATCCTGCCCGGTTCGGTCGAAGGGCCACGGATGGAGGCTGTTCTCGAGGCCGAGGCCAAGGCCAAGGGCATGACGCGCGATCAGGTCTATGAGGGCTATGCCAAGGGCACCTCGATGCAGAGCTTTGTCGAGGCGAGAGACATCGCCAACATGGCGCTTTTCCTCGCCTCGGATGCCGCCCGCTTTGTCTCGGGCCAGATGATCGCGGTGGATGGTCATACGGTGAATCCCGATCCGCAAGTGTAGGGCGCGATTGCCGAGCATTTGACGGCATGGTATTTTGACCTCAGGCGCCGGGACGGGCGCCTCGGGACAGACCATGAAAAACCAGACCCTGTTGGCAGAATGGCCGACGATTGCGTTGCTTACGGCCACCTACGCGCTCTGGGCCGTTGCCGTTTTCCTCTTGCCTGAGGTGAGCCTCTGGCTGGCGGTGCCGCTCGTGGCGATCACCGCCGCACAACATTCCTCGCTGTCTCATGAGGCGATCCACGGCCACCCGTTCCGAAGCGCCTTTTGGAATGCTGCTTTGGTGTTCCCGTCGCTCGACCTTTGCGTCCCTTATTTGCGGTTCAAGGACACCCACCTTGCCCATCACAACGATCCCTTGCTGACCGATCCTTACGATGATCCGGAAAGCAACTACATGGATCCCGGCGATTGGGAACGGCTCGCGCCTTGGCTCCAGCGGCTTTTGAGGTTCAACAACAGTCTGATCGGCCGCCTTACGGTCGGGCCGATGATCGGCCATGTGTTCTGGTTGCGCGGCGATGTGGCGGGGATCCGCAAGGGCGACCGGCGTATCGTTCTGAGCTGGCTTTTGCAGATCCCGGCGGCGGCGTTGGTGATCTGGCTTGTCCTCCTTTCGCCGATGCCCTTCTGGGCCTATCTCATCGGCGCGTATGCGAGCCTGTCGCTCCTGAAAATACGCACTTTCCTCGAACATCGCGCCCACGAGAAATCCCGCGCGCGCACGGTGATTGTCGAGGATCGCGGGCCGCTGGCGCTTCTCTTCCTCAACAACAACCTGCACGTCGTCCACCACGCCCATCCCAAGGTGCCGTGGTATCGCTTGCCCGCCATGTATCGGGCCGATCCCGAAGGATTCTTGAAGCGCAACGAGGGCTATCGCTACCGCTCCTATGCCGAGGTCTTTGCCCGCTATTTCTGGCGTGCCAAGGATCCGGTGCCGCATCCGCTCTGGCGCCGCTAGGCCCGCGCGGGCATAACCCCGCCCATGGACGCCTGGATCTTCCTCAGCCTCGGGGCCGCGCTCGCGCAGACGGTGCGCTTCATGCTGCAAAAGCAGCTGCGCGCCACGCGCCTGTCGACCGGCGGGGCGACCTTTGCCCGGTTTATCTATTCGGCCCCCCTCGTGGCGCTGGCCGCCTTCGCCTATTCTCACCAGTCGGGGCAGGCGATCCCTGCGACCTCCCTCCGCTTCTGGCTTTTCGCGCTCTCCGGTGGTGCGGCGCAGATCGTGGCGACGATGTGTGTGGTCGCCCTGTTCAGCCACCGCAACTTTGCCGTGGGCACGACCTTCAAGAACACCGAGGTGCTGATGAGCGTGGGTGTCGGCTTTGTCCTTCTCGGGGAATGGGTGTCAAACCTCGGCCTTGCGGCCATCGTGATCGGCCTCTTTGGAGTGATCCTTTTGTCCGATCCGCCCGCCGCGACCGGCAAGGGCCTCGCGCGCCTCTTCAACCGCGCGGCGGGGCTCGGCATCGCCTCGGGCTTTCTCTTCTCGATTTCCGCCGTGGGCTATCGTGGCGCTGCACTCTCACTGAGCGGCGGCGACGCTTTCCAACGGGCGGTGGTCACGTTGGCCTGTGTGACTGCCTCGCAGTTGATCGCGCAGGGGCTCTGGCTTGTCTGGCGTGAACCGGGCGAGGTTCTGCGCGTCATCAAGGCGTGGCGGATCGCCGGTCTTGTGGGCCTCACCAGCATGGCTGGCTCGCTCTGCTGGTTCACCGCCTTCGCGTTGCAGAACGTGGCCTATGTGAAAGCGGTCGGGCAGGTCGAGATGGCGTTTTCGCTGGTGGTGGGCTGGCTCGTGTTCGGCGAGCGGATATCGCGCCGCGAATGGCAGGGGATGGCGCTTTTGGGCGGGTCGGTCCTGCTTCTGATCCTCGCGTCCTAGTCGTCGCGGTCGATGAGGCCAAGGCGGGCGACGATCCCTGCCTCATCGTCATTGCGGAAGAAGGGCACGAGCGCGGGCGGGGCGGAATCGTGGATCCGCCCCGCGATCTCGGCCAGCACCACCTCGGTGATGAAGGGCAGATCGAAGGATCGCGCCTCGTCCAGGGGGATCCATTGCAGGTGCGCCAGCTCTTCCTCGGCGCCGGAGAAATCGTCGGGATCCGACGAAAGCGCTGCGGCATCGACCAGAAAGAACCGCGCGTCGAACCGGCGGGGCAGGCCCGGCGGGGTTATGGCGCGGAAGACGAACTGAAGGCCCGAAGGGTCGGGCAGGTGGCCAGAGGCGGCAAAGCCGCGCCAGCCGCGCGGGGCGGCGTCGGGCCATGCGCCTGTCGCGCCAAGGATCAGGCCCGTTTCCTCCCAAAGTTCGCGGATCGCGGCGGCGGCGAGGCTCGCGGGGGCAAGGGCGCTGTCTTCGGCCAAGCGGCTGAGGCAGGGCTCGGGCAGGGGGCCGGCCAGCGGCACCACGGCGTCGACGGCATCCACCGCGCCACCGGGAAAGACGAACTTGCTCGGCATGAACGAGGCATTGGCCCCGCGCTGGCCCATCAACACAGAAGGGCGGGTCGCGCGATCACGCAGGACGATGATCGTCGCGGCGTCGCGGATTGCGGGTGTGTCCATGCCAGCCTCTTGTCTGGCTCAGGCGCTCTTGCCGAAGCCGTGCATCCTCTTGGCCCACTGGATAGCGACGATCATCCCCTTGAGCCTTGGCAGAAGGTAGAGCGAGAGCGCGACGCAGCCAACCGTAAAGACGGTGAAGGTGACAAGCGGGTCGGGGCGGAAGGCGTTGAAGAACCACAGGATGCTTGGCGCCATCAGGTGGCCGACGATCAGGATGGTCAGGTAGGCGGGGCCATCATCGGCCCGGTGCTGGCTCAGATCCTCGCGGCAGACCGGGCAACGGTCGGCCACCTTGAGATAGCCCTTGAACATCATCCCCTCGCCGCAGGACGGGCACCGCCGCCGCAACCCGCGCAGCATGGCCGGACGCATCGGGCGTTCGTCTTCTTCGTCATGGCTGTGGGCCGGAAGATCGTCGGGGGTGAATGACATGAGGGACAAAAGGCTCCTGAGTGATCCCTTCAAATGCGCCCGCGTGCCTCGCAAAGGAAGAGGAAACGTTGTCCTTGCGGCCCCATGTCGCGCAGGGCGGAAGAATTCTGCCCGCGCGGCGACGGAACCTCGCCCGTGATGCGTATCAGGGGGGACGACGGCGAGAAAAGCCTGTCGCATAAGGTTCATTGAAAGGAAGAAAGATGAAAAAGGTTCTGGTTCTGACAACGGTTGCGGCGACGCTCCTCGGCTCGGTGGCCTTCGCGGACTCGCATGGCAAAGGCAACATGGGCGGCATGGGCATGGCTGGCGGCCCGCGCATGGCACAGCTTTCCTTCGCCGATCTTGATGCCAACGGCGACGGGCAACTGACCCTTGAAGAGCTGACCGCGCGCCCGGCAGATCACTTTGCCTCTGCCGATACCGACGGCGACGGCGGCCTCAGCGCCGACGAAATGACCGCGATGATGATGGCGCAGATGCAGGATCGCGTTGCCGCGATGGCCGCGCAGATGATCACCCGACTTGATGCCAACAAGGACGGACTTGTTCAGGCGGATGAGATGAAGCCCGCAGGCAATGACGGCGCCGGCCTTGAGCGGATGTTTGCAATCATGGACATCAACGGCGATGGCGCAGTCAGCCAGGAAGAGTTCGACCTCGTGACCGAGCGCCTCGGCCAGATGCAGCAGCGCATGGGCCAGCGCGGTGGCGACGGGCAAGGGATGCAAGGCGACCATGACGACGATGGCGAGCATCGGGGCATGAAGGGTGGTCGTCTGGGTGGCCACGGCTTCTTCGGCGGCTGGTTCGGTGGCGCCAACAACTAGCATGACAGGAATCCTGGCGGGCAGGGCGACAGGCCTCCCGCCGTGGTTGTCCGCTCTGGCGGATAGGAGTAGCACTCGGTTCTATGAACAAGTTGAGCCCCGAGACCGAAGCGCCAGACGCGGCTCTTCTCGTCGCCTTTGCCAACGGCGATGCGGGGGCCGCGCAGCTTTTGGCCGAGCGGCTCTTGCCGCGAACGCTGGCGCAGGCGCAGCGGATGCTGGGCGACAGGGCCGAGGCCGAGGACGTGGCGCAAGAAGCGATGATGCGGCTCTGGCGGATCGCGGGCGAATGGCGGCAGGGCGAGGCGCAGGTCTCGACATGGCTTTATCGGGTGACGGCCAATCTCTGCACCGACCGGCTGCGGCGCCGGAAACGCTCGGTGCCGCTCGATGCGGTGGCCGAGCCGCTCGACGGGGCGCCGTCGGTCACGGCACGGATGCATACGGAGGCAAGGGCCAAGGCGCTGAGCGATGCGCTGGCGCAATTGCCGCCCAGACAGGCCGAAGCGGTGGCGCTGCGCCATCTGGAGGGCCTGTCAAACGCCGAGATTGCCGCAGTGATGGAGATCGGGGTCGAAGCGGTCGAAAGCCTGACCGCGCGTGGAAAAAGGGGGCTCGCCTTGATATTGGCGGGCCGCCGAGAGGAACTGGGGATCGAAGATGACGATTGAACCGGACAAGAGAGAGATGGACGCGCTTGACGCTCTGTTTGCCGAGGTGGCGGGCCCGAAGGCTGAACCTTCGGCCGACCTCATGGCGCGGGTTCTGGCCGATGCGGCGCGCATGCAGGCAACCGCAGCCGCGCGCCCGCAGCCGCGCGGCGGTTCGGGCTTCTTGTCGCCGCTCTGGGCCGCCCTGGGCGGTTGGGCCGGCGCCGGCGGCCTTGCGGCTGTGGCAGCGGCGGGCGTCTGGCTTGGGATCGCGCCCCCTGCGGCGCTTGAGACCGTGACGGATGTGTTCTTCGGGAGCAGCGTGACATTGCAGGTCTTTTCGGCCGATGATGTCCTTGGGATGGGGATCTGAGTATGGCGAACGACACCAAACAGACCACAGGCGAAGGACAACCAAAGCCGACCAAGAGCGGCAGCCGCAGCCTGCGGATTGCCTTGGGCGTTTCGCTGGCGTTCAACGTGCTTATCGTCGGCATGATAGCAGGAGGCATCGCTTCGGGCCGCCATATGAGCGGTCCGGGAGGCTTTAGCGCCGATCTGGGGCCGTTTGCTCGCGCAATGTCGATCGGTGAACGCCGAGGATTAAGTCGTGAATTGCGCGAGCGTCCAGAAATCGGCCGCGAGGGCATTCAGGAACTGGGCCGCATCCAGCAGGCATTCATTGACGCACTTTCGGCCGAGCCCTTTGACCCATCAGCGCTGGCGCGAATATTCGAGGCAGAGCGTCAGCGTGGAGTAAAGGTTATGCAAATCGGGCAAGATGCGCTGTTGCGTAGGATAGGGTCGATGAACCCTCAACAACGTCAGGATTTTGCACGGCGGCTGGCGAGGGAATGGTCGACCCGCGACGACGACTAGGCGGCGGACTGGTCTAATGTGACCGTGTTGCGACCTGAGGTTTTAGATCTGTAAAGAGCACCATCGGCCTGTACGAGCAAGCTCTCGATCGCGCTCAGATCGTTCAGGGGTCGTTCGGGCCCGGCGACTGCGATGCCTACAGATAAGGTAATGAAAACCGGCTCTTTGCCCTCATGATTGAAAGGCGTTGATCCAATTCGTTGCCGCAGCCGCTCTGCCGCCGCACGGGCCGCGTCCGCACAGGCCTCGGGCATAGCCACCAGAAATTCCTCCCCCCCGACACGAGCAATCAGGTCAACCGACCGAAGATTTTTGCGCAAAAGTTCGGCAACCCCCACCAGGACCGCATCTCCAACAGTATGACCGTAGGTGTCGTTGACCTGTTTGAAGTGATCAATGTCCAAAACCATGACAGCGAGGCTGCGACCTGTTTCGAAAGATCGTTGGGCAAGACCGGTCAAATATGACATGGCAAACCGACGGTTATGCAGGCCGGTGAGCGGGTCTGTCATGGCCGCCTCAAGTCCGGTTCTAAGTGTATTGCGCAACCGATCCAGCTTTCCCTTGCGGGCCAACAATGCACGGACACGATGTGAGAGTTCATCTGCATCAGCCTCGGCGGGGATGGTCTCGCTGGCCCCTAGATCGAGCGACATTGCGGCCATGTCGTCAGCGGTTTGAGGAAGAACGACAAGTTGCGCCGCGTGGCGGGTGTCAGATCGGCTGCGAAGATCGGCAATGAGGTGGAATACCTTGTCCTGCGCCTGCCGGGTGCGGCTTTCGCGCGCGTCTATGACGAACAGGTCAGGTACAGCCGAACCTCTCATCTCGAGGGCTCTTTCGGGTTCCACCACGGCCGCATGGCCTGTCCTAAGTCGATCAATGGAAAGGGCGAGTCTGCGACCAACCAGCTCTCCTGCGCTAATGATAACCACCGAACCGCTCGGCTCAAATATTGCGGCACTTTCCGCAAAACCCAAGGCGCGGCGGGTCTCATCGGGCAGGTCGGGCTCCTGACCGTCACCGCGAGCCCGCAAAAGGCTTCGGATGCGGGCCTGGAGCAGGCTGTCTGAATAAGGTTTTGCAAGGATATCGTCTATTCCAGACAAAAGTGTATTGAGGCGATCTGCGCTGTTTTCGAAATGACCAAGACCCAACACCGGGAGGCTTTCGCCGAGCCGTGATGCGCGGAGTGTCGCTACAAAGGTTGAAAGATCATCGGCCAACTGGCTGGCTTCAACCAAAATAATATCAGGGGTCTCTGCTTCGAGTTTGTCGAGCGCTTCGGAAAACGAGGCGCAAGGAACGACCTCATACCTTGCCGCCAGCAATTTGACCTTCAGAACAATTCTGTTGGTCGAAACAGGATCGACAATCATCACGCGGCCCGACATCCTGAGCTCCAGAAAAATTAAAACAAATGAGTTTGGCTAAATTTGAACTCGATTGGTTAAGAAACTGTTTCGGATATCGGGGCGCGGACGTGGGACCAGAACAGGCGGAAATCTTGGCAATTCAGGCGCTTGGGTGGCTCTCGTCGCAAGACGACCTGTTTTCATCCTTCATGGCCTCCTCGGGCGCGGGGCTCGATGATCTCCGCGCGCGCGCCTCTGATCCGGTCTTTCTGGCCTCCGTGCTCGAGTTTCTGACATCCGACGATGCCTGGGTCCGGGAATTCTGCGATACTTTCGGCCATCCCTATGATGCGCCGCTGCGGGCCCGGTATGCTCTGCCCGGCGCCGAGATGGTTCACTGGACCTAAGTCTTGACACTTTGGGCACCCGCCCACATCTGAAATACATCAGGAGATTGTAATGTATAAGATCCGCGGCGTGCTCTTCGACAAGGACGGGACGCTTTTCGATTTCAACGCCACCTGGGGCAACTGGACCCAGCGTCTGATCGAGAGCGAAACCGCGGGCGACGCGGCGCGCCGTGACGAGCTTGCCGGCATTCTTGGCTACGATCTCAAGGCCGGCGCGTTCCTGCCCGGCTCGATCGTCATCGCTGAAACGGTTGAGACGCTGGCGCGTCATGTTTTGCGCTTCTCGACGGATAGCGATTTGGGGGCACTGATCGACCGGATGAGCCTTTTGAGCGAAACGGCTCCGCAGGTTGAGGCAACGCCGTTGCGTCCGTTCGCGGGCGAGTTGAAGTCGATGGGCCTCAAAGTGGGCCTTGCCACCAACGATTCCGAATCCGCCGCCCGGGCACATCTCGCCAAGGCCGGCGTCCTTGAAGATTTCGATTTCGTCGCAGGATATGACAGCGGCCACGGCGCCAAGCCCGCGCCCGGCCCGCTTTTGGCGTTTGGCCGGTCGGTCGGCCTTGCGCCGGAACACTGCGCCATGATCGGCGACAGCCTGCATGATCTTCACGCCGGCAAAGCTGCCGGATTCACCACAGTAGGCGTCCTCACCGGCCCCGCCCGCCGCGAGGCGCTGGAGCCGCACGCCGATGTGGTCCTCAATTCCATCGCCGACCTGCCCGCATGGATCGCGGGCCAAGCCTGAAGGAGCCAGCCATGAGCCTTCCCGTCGTTCAGCATTATTCCGATGTCCTGTGCATTTGGGCCTATGTCGCCCATGTGCGGCTCGAGGAGGCGGCGCGCAAATTCGACGACAAGGTTGCCTTTGCAATGCATTTCGTCCCGGTCTTTCCAGATGCCATCGGCAAGCTGGAAAAAGGCTGGGCCGGCCGCGGCGGGATCGACGCCTATGGCGATCACGTCGAAAAGGTCGCCTCCGGCTTTCCCCATGTGACCCTGCACACCGATGTCTGGCACAAGACCCGCCCCAAGAGCTCGCTCGCCGCGCATCATTTCCTGAAAGCGGTTTCGCTCAGTGAAGAGGCCAGCATCCCGCTGCGCCAGAGCAACTATTACCGCGCGACATGGGCGCTGCGGCAGGCCTTCTTTGCCGAGGGGCGCGATATCTCCAACTGGCGGGTGCAGGCCGCCGTGGCCGAGGAACTTGGCCTGCCGCTCGCGCCGATCGAGGCGCAGATCCGCTCTGGCACCGCGATTGCCGCTCTTGGCTCCGATACCAAACTGGCCGAAGAAAACAAGATCAGCGGCAGCCCGACCTTCCTGATGAACGCGGGCCGGCAGATCCTCTATGGCAACGTCGGCTACCGTCTGATCGAGGCCAACCTCAACGAGCTTTTGCGCGCGCCCAACAGCGACGACGCCAGCTGGTGCTAGGCGCAAGGTCAAAATCCGACGCAAGCTGTCGCTTATCGTGACGAAGGCGGTGGGGGCTGCTGCCAGACTTGGGCATCGCCAACCCGGAGGCTCCAATGGACGACACCCCCGCCCGCAAACGCCGCCATGGTGGCCGCGCCGCCAATACCGCGCGCCGCAGCCAAGAGCTTTTCCCGCAGATGCCGTGGCGGCTTCCGGTCAACACCGATCGCCCGACCGAACCCCTGCGCGAAGAGGGCGTTCTGGCCATCCACGATGGCGCGATGCGCATTCTCGAAGAGATCGGCATCGAGTTTTATAACGAAGAGGCCATCCAGATTTTCAAAGAGGCCGGTTGCATCGTCAACGGCTCGAACGTCCGCATGGGCCGCGATTGGGTCATGGAGATGGTGCGGCAAGCGCCTGCCAGCTTCACTATCACCCCGCGCAATCCGGCCCGCGAGATTATCGTCGGCGACAACCACATCCTCTTTGGCAACGTCTCTTCGCCACCAAACTATTACGATCTGGAGCTTGGCAAGAAGGTCTCGGGCACGCGCGAGCAATGCGCCAACCTTCTGCGCCTCACGCAACATTTCAACTGCATCCACTTCGCAGGGGGCTATCCGGTCGAGCCGGTGGACGTTCACGCCTCGGTGCGCCACCTCGACGTTGTCTTCGACAAGCTCACTCTGACCGACAAGGTCGCCCACGCCTATTCGCTGGGCAAGGAGCGGGTCGAGGATGTGATGGAGATGGTCCGCATCGCCGGTGGCCTTTCCGACGAGGAATTCGCCGCAAAGCCGCGGATGTATACCAACATCAACTCAACCTCACCCCTGAAGCACGATCACCCGATGATTGACGGCTGCCTGCGGCTGATCCGCAAGGGGCAGGCGGTCTATGTGACGCCCTTTACGCTTGCCGGCGCAATGGCCCCGGTGACCATGTCGGGCGCTGTTACGCTGTCGATTGCCGAGGCCCTCTCGGCCATCGCCTTGTTCCAATACGTCCGCCCCGGCTGTCCTTGCGTGATCGGCACCTTCACGTCGAACGTCGATATGAAATCCGGCGCGCCCGCCTTCGGCACCCCCGAATATATGCGGGCAACCCAGATGACCGGACAGATGGCGCGGTTCTACGGCCTGCCGATGCGCGCCTCGGGCGTCTGCGCGGCGAATGTCCCGGACGGGCAAGCCATGTGGGAGACCTCGAACAGCCTCTGGTCGGCCGTGCAATCGGGGACCAACGTGGTCTATCACGCGGCGGGCTGGCTTGAAGGCGGGCTGATCGCCTGCCCCGAGAAGTTCATCATGGATTGCGAAGTCCTGCAGATGATCCAGCGCTATATGGAGCCCGAGGTGGTCGCGACCGGTCCCGAAGATATCGCCTTCGACGCGATCAAGGAGGTTGGGCCTACCGGCCACTATTTCGGTATCCAGCACACCCAAGACCGCTATGAGACGGCCTTCTACCAACCCTTTGTCAGCGACTGGCGCAATTTTGAAGCCTGGGAATTGGCCGGGTCGGTCTGGACCCCCGAGCGGGCGCACCGGATGTACAAGGA
>CAKZOU010000044.1 GCA_937138255.1 uncultured Paracoccaceae bacterium | reverse complement strand
GAGGTGATCTATGTGGTCAAGGACATGAAGGTGGCGCTCAGCGAGAGCTGAGGGGAGCTATTTTCAGGACTGAGCCTGCATAAGGGAACCAACCATGTTTACAAGAATTGGCAAAGTCATCGCGGTTCTCGCTGTTATTCTTGGCGTTCTTAGAATTGCTCTCGGCTTTCTTGTGGCCTTTGGCACTGACACAATGGCCGCAAACGAGGAGTTGTCCGCGATGTACCTTGCTTCTGCCAATTCGGGCGAAGCCATAAGCGAAGGTACATTTCTGGTCCTTTTCGGCGTGTTCGCTGGGGTCGCCGTCGAGATCAGCACAAGCCTCAAGCGCATTTTGGAAGCCAGCCGAGGCTAGTGCCAGTCTAGCTCCAACTGCTTGCCCCCGCCCCCTCTCTCCCCTACACAAGCCCTAACCATATGAGGGAGATCGGAATGCGTCGTGTCGTCGTCACTGGCTTGGGGATCGTCTCCCCCATCGGCAACACTGCAGCCGAGGTGGATGCGGCCCTGAGGGCGGGCAAGTCGGGCATCGAGGCGGTGCCGGCGATGATCGAGCACGGGTTTCGCAGCCAGATTGCCGGCACGCTCAAGATCGACGTGGCCGAGCATGTCGACAAGCGCGCGCTGCGGTTCATGGGGCCGGGCGCGGCCTATGCCCATATCGCCATGGGGCAGGCCATTGCGGATGCGGGGCTTGAGGAAAGCGACGTGGTCAACCCGCGCACCGGCCTGATCGCCGGCTCGGGCGGCCCCTCGACCAGCGCGATGTTTGCTGCCCACCAGACCGTGCTCAGCTCGGGCAGCCCCAAGCGGATCGGGCCCTTCGCGGTGCCCAAGTGCATGTCGTCGACGATCTCGGCCAACCTTGCCACGGCCTATCAGATCAAGGGCATCAACTATTCCATCACCTCGGCCTGCTCGACCTCGCTGCACTGCATCGGCGTCGCGACCGAACAGATCATGATGGGCAAGCAGGACGTGATGTTTGCCGGTGGCGGCGAAGAGCTTGACTGGACCCTTTCGTGCCTCTTCGACGCTATGGGAGCGATGAGCAGCAAGTACAACGACACGCCCACCAAAGCCTCGCGCGCCTTCGACGCCAATCGCGACGGGTTCGTGATTGCCGGTGGCGGCGCGATCGTGGTGCTTGAGGAACTCGAGCACGCCCGCGCCCGCGGCGCCAAGATCTACGCCGAAGTCACCGGCTTTGCCGCGACCTCTGATGGCGCCGACATGGTCGCCCCCTCGGGCGAAGGTGGCGAGCGGGCGATGCGCGGGGCGCTTCTGACGCTGCCCGAGGGCCGCAAGGTCAGCTACATCAACGCCCACGGCACCTCGACGCCGGTCGGCGATGTCGGCGAGGTCAAGGCCGTGCGCCGCGTCTTTGGCGAGGGCACGACCCCGCCGATCAGCTCGACCAAATCCATGACCGGCCACAGCCAGGGCGCGACCGGCGCGCAGGAAGCGATCTATTGCCTCCTGATGCTGCAGGGCGACTATATCGCGCCCTCGATCAACGTCGAAACCCTCGACCCCGAAATCAACGCAGGTGAGATCGCCACGAGCCTTGTCGAAAACGCGGGCCTTGATACGGTGATGACCAACAGCTTCGGCTTTGGCGGCACCAACGGTTCGATGCTTTTGTCGCATCTGCGCGACTGATCTAAAGGGAGAGGCGCCTCAGATGACCATTTCCATGAAAGGCAAACGGGGCCTGATCATGGGCGTCGCCAATGAACGCTCGATCGCCTGGGGCATCGCCAAGGCCATGCACGAGGCGGGGGCCGAGCTTGCCTTCACCTATCAGGGCGAGGCCTTTGGCAAACGGCTTGAGCCGCTCGCCGCTTCGGTGGGCTCGGATATCATGGTCGATGCCGATGTGATGAACCCCGAAAGCCTCGATCTGGCGTTCCAGACGCTCAAGGATCGCTGGGGCAGCCTCGATTTCCTCGTCCACGCCATCGCTTATTCCGACAAGAACGAGCTGACGGGCCGGTTCATCAACACCTCGCTCGCCAATTTCTCGAACTCGCTGGCGATCAGCTGCTACAGCTTTATCGACGTCTCGCGCCGTGCCTCCGAGATGATGCCGAACGGCGGCACGCTCCTGACCCTGACCTATCAGGGCTCGAACCGCGTCACTCCGTTCTACAACGTGATGGGTGTGGCCAAGGCGGCGCTGGAATCCTCGGTGCGCTATCTCGCCAACGATCTCGGCCCCGATGGCATCCGCGTCAACGCAATCAGCCCCGGCCCGATGAAAACCCTCGCCGGAGCCGCCATCGGCGGCGCGCGAAAGACCTATCGCCATACGGAAGAAAACGCGCCGATGCGGTCGAACGCGACGCTGGAATCGGTGGGCGGCACGGCTGTCTATCTCGCGTCAGACGCGGGCGCCTTTACGACGGGCGAGATCATCCGTGTCGACGGCGGCTTCCACGTTCTGGGGATGCCGCAGCCGGACTACCTCTAGGGCTTGGTCCCGATCCGCTTGCGGCTTTCCTCAAGCCGCAAGCGAAAGGCGTCTGCATCGCCATAGTCCGAGAACCCGGCATAGTGGCCGTGCGGCCCGGTCGTGCGGCGGGCGTGCTTGATCGGGCACCAATAGGCCTCGGTCCGACCCGCCACTTCGCGCACCCACGAGATCACGCCGTTGCAGTAACCGCAGTAGACGCAGTTCAGCTTTTGCAGCCCGTTGAGGTATTGCAGGTGATGCCGGTCGATCGCGATGAAATCGCCCCTCGGCACCTTCCTTATCCCGTAGATCGGAAAACAGACCGCCTGATAGACGGACACAAACAGATCGAGCAGGGCAAAGGGGATGATCAGGCTGTAGATCAGCGGCGAGGTCAGAACGACCAGTGGCCTCGTGCGCGACAGAAACGAGCCGAGCTTTTCCCGGGCCGCCCTGTGCCGCCCCCGCACCTCGGCGTCAAAACGCACCCTGCCCCGCTCAACGCTATAGCGAAACCGCTCCCGCTGGCGGCCGAGTTCGGCCTCGATGTCTTCGCCGATCTCGTCAAGCACTTCGCGAAGGCGTTCAAATGGGTTGATCATGGCTTGCCTCCCTGATGCGCCCATCATGGACCGTTGTCGCGCAGAGGCAAAGACACTTGCCGGTGATGGAAATCCGCTTCCCCCCGCCGCGCAGCCGTGCCAACCTGATCGCAACGGAGGCCCCAATGACGATAACAACCTGTATATTCGATGCCTATGGCACTTTGTTCGACGTCAACGCCGCCGCCCGCGAGGTGGCCGCCGAGCCGGGGCAGGAGGCGCTTGCCGCGCTCTGGCCCGATCTCGCCCGCGACTGGCGGCGCAAGCAGCTGGAATACAGCTGGCTTCGCACGATCGCCGGACGGTTCATAGATTTCTGGGAGGTCACGCAGGACAGTCTCGACTGGGCGATGGACGCGCACGGCCTGCATGACGCCGCCCTGCGCGCACGGCTTCTTGCTGTTTACAAAGAGCTTCCGGCCTATCCCGAGGTTCCCGCGATGCTTCGTGCGCTCAAGGAGGCGGGCAAGACGGTCGCGATCCTCTCGAACGGCTCGAAAGCCATGCTGCAGGCGGCGGTACGCTCGGCTGGCATTGGCGAGTTTCTAGACGATGTGCTCTCGGTCGACGAGGTGCACCTCTACAAGCCGCACATTCGGGTTTATGACCTCGTGACCGATCTTTTCGATGTGCCGCAATCCGAGGTGATGTTTGTCTCGTCCAACGGTTGGGACGCGGCGGGCGCGGCAGCCTATGGCTTTGCCACTGTCTGGGTCAACCGATCGGGTGAGCCGCAGGATCGGCTCTGGTCTTCGCCGCACCGCATTCTCCATGATCTGACGACGATCCCGGAGCTTGCCTGATGCCCGACTTCCGGTCCGAAGACGGGCTGAAGCTCTATTATTCCGACGAGGGTGAGGGCCTGCCGGTTCTGGCTTTGGCGGGCCTCACGCGGAATAGCTCGGATTTCGACTATCTCGATCAGGCGCTCGAAGGCTTCCGCCTGATCCGCCTTGATAGCCGGGGGCGCGGCCGTTCGGACTGGGCCGATCCGTCGACCTATACCGTCCTTCAAGAAAGCCGCGACGCGATGGCGCTTCTCGATCACCTCGAAATCGAGAAAGCCGCGATTATCGGAACCTCGCGCGGCGGCCTCATCGCCATGACCATCGCCGCCACAGCCAAAGAACGGCTGCTTGGCGTCGCTCTGAACGATGTAGGCCCGGTGATCGACCCAAAAGGGCTCAAGAGGATCGCCGGATATATCGGCCAGAAACCGCCGCAGAAATCCTATGCCGAACTGGCGGAGTTGCGCGCCAAGATGATCGACGGTTTTGTAAACGTTCCAATAGCGCGCTGGCGGTCGGAGGTCATGCACAGCTATCGCAAGGTCGATGGCGCGGTCGAGCTGCGCTATGACCCCCGGCTGCGCGATGGTGTCTTGGCGGCGCTGGAACAGCCCCTGCCCGACCTCTGGCCCTTTTTCGACGCGCTCGCAGACCTGCCTCTGGCGCTCATTCGTGGCGAGAATTCGGAGCTGCTGACCTCCGAGACTGCCAAAGAGATGCAGCGCCGCCGCCCTGACATGATCTTTGCCGAGGTGCCGGATCGCGGCCATGTGCCGTTCCTTGACGAAGACGAAGCGCTGATCGCCCTCAGCGGCTGGCTGGAGTTGATGCAGGAATGAATATCGAGATGATCCGCGCTGCGGCCGAGCGGCTCAAAGGCCATGCGCGGCGCACGCCGCTTCTGTCCTCGCCGTTTCTCGACGAGATCGCCGGGCGGCGGGTTTTCGTGAAGCCCGAGTGCCTGCAGCACACCGGCAGCTTCAAGTTTCGCGGCGGCTGGTCGGCGGTGTCGGCCCTGACGGAGGCCCAGCGCAAGGCGGGCGTGATCGCCTTTTCCAGCGGCAACCACGCGCAAGGCGTTGCCGCTGCCGCTCGGGCGCATGGGGCGCCTGCCGTGATTATCATGCCGTCGGACGCCCCCAAGGCGAAGATCGCCAACACACGCGGGCTTGGGGCCGAGGTCGTTCTCTACGACCGTGCTGGCGAAAGCCGCGAGGAGATCGGCGCCAAGCTGTCGTCCGAGCGCGGCCTGACGCTGATCCGGCCCTATGACGAGCCGCAAGTGATTGCGGGTCAAGGCACGACCGGCCTCGAGATCGCCGAGGATGCCAAAACCTTGGGCATCGACAAGGCCGATGTTCTGATCCCGTGCGGCGGCGGCGGCCTGACTTCGGGGATCGCGATGGCGCTTGAAGCTGAGGCTCCCGGCCTGCGCGCGCGCCCCTGCGAACCCAAAGAGTTCGACGACACGACCCGCTCGCTCGCCTCAGGCACGATCCAGCGCAACGCCCGCCTCGCCGGGTCGCTCTGCGACGCGATCATCACGCCGCAGCCGGGCGAGATCACCTTCCCGATCATGAAGCGCCTCTGCGGGCCGGGGATCGTGGTGAGCGAGGACGAGGCCCTGCGGGCCATGGCGGCGGCATTCAACCATCTGCGCGTGGTGATCGAGCCGGGCGGCGCTGTCGCCCTTGCAGCGGCGCTGTTCCATCCGCGAGAGATCGAGGGCGATACGGTGATCGCCGTCGCCAGCGGCGGCAATGTCGATGCCGAGGTTTATCAAGGCGCATTGTCGCGCTTTGCCTGAGGGGCGCTTGACCTCGCCCGCAGGAGACGCAGGATAGCCCGAGTTTCAGGGAGGAACCGATGCAGGAAACCTATATCGACCGGGGCGGCGTGCGCCTCTTTGCGCGCGTGGACGGCGTGGACGACCCCAAGGCGCCGACCGTGGTTTTCGCCAACTCCCTCGGCACCAACCTGCACCTGTGGGATCTGATCCTTCCTCACTTGCCGAAAGGCATCCGCATCATCCGGATGGACAAGCGCGGCCACGGAAAATCAGATGTTCCGCCCGCGCCCTATACGATGGGCGCGCTGGTGAGCGATGCCGAGGCGGTCTGCGATGCCTTCGAGGTGCGCGATGCCGTCTTCGTTGGCCTCTCGGTCGGCGGGCTGATTGCCCAAGGCCTCGCCGTCAAGCGGATGGATATTATCCGTGCGGTTGTCCTGTCGAACACCGCCGCCAAGATCGGCAACCAGAAGCTCTGGCAAGACCGGATCGACGGCGTTCGCGCAGGCGGGCTTGAAAGCCTCGCCGATGGCGTGATGGAGCGCTGGTTCAGCAAGGAATTCCGCGCAGGCCCCGAGCTTGCCAAATGGCGGGCGCATCTCGTCTCGACCGCCGACGAGGGCTATATCGGCGTCTCTGCCGCCATTGCGGGAACGGATTTCTATACCCCCACCAGCGGCCTTCGCCTGCCCGCACTCGGCATCGCCGGATCCGAGGACGGGGCGACCCCGCCAGACCTCGTCCGAGAGACCATCGACCTGATCCCCGGCTCGCGGTTTGAGCTGATGCGCCGCGTGGGCCATCTGCCCTGCGTCGAGGCCCCCGAAGCCTATGCGGAGCTTCTGAACGATTTCCTCAAGCAAACCGGCCATGTCTGATTTCCTTCTGGTCCACGGCTCCTGCCACGGCGCCTGGGCCTTCGACCGGCTAATCCCCGAGCTTGAGGCGCTGGGCCATACCGCCCGCGCCATCGACCTGCCTTCGCATGGGCAGGACAAGACCCCGCCGCGCGATGTCACGCTCGAGGCCTATGCCAAGGCGATCCTTGCGGCGATCGACGCGCCGACCATCGTTGTCGGCCATTCCATGGCGGGCTATCCGCTGACCCTTGCCGCCGACTTGGCGCCCAAAAGGTTCCGCCGCCTGATCTATCTCTGCGCTTATGTGCCGATGGCCGGAAAATCGCTGGCCGAGATGCGCCGCATGGCCCCGCGCCAGCCGCTGAACGGCAAGCTTGTGATCGACGAGGAGCGGATTACCTTCGCCCCCGATCTTGCTCAGATCGGCCCCAACTTCTTTGGCGGAGCCGATCCCGAAACGACGGCTTGGGCGCTCTCCAAGCTCTGCCCCCAGCCGATCCTGCCACAGGAAACGCCGGTCTGGCCCGCCGCCTCGCGCGATCTGCCGCGCCGCTATATCCGCTGCCTGCAAGACGAGACCATTCCGCCCGAGTTTCAGGCAACGATGACAGAGGGCTGGCCCGCTGATACGGTGGCGACGATGAACACCGGCCACGCCCCCTTCCTTTCCGATCCCGGGGGGCTGGCGCGGCTTCTGGGGCAGCTGGCAGAGGACTAGGATGGCGGCTTCGGTATTCGACAGCGCAATCTACCGCGACCTGATGGGCGACCGCGAGGTTGGTGCGCTCTTCACCGACAGCGCCGAGGTTCGGGCGATGATGATCGTCGAGGGGGCTCTGGCGAAGGCGCAAGGCGCGCTTGGGGTGATCCCCGAAGCGAGCGCCGCGGCGATCCATCGGGCAAGCCTTGAGTTGCAGATTGATCCCGGCGGGCTGGCTGCCGAGACAGGACAGAATGCCGTTGTCGTCCCGGCCCTTGTTGCCGCCTTCCGCAGCGCCATGCAGGCGCCAGAGCACGCCCAGTGGCTCCACTTTGGCGCGACAAGCCAGGATATCATGGACACAGGCCTTGTCCTGCGCCTGCGGCAATTCCTCGGCATCCTCGATCCACGCCTGCGCGAGGCTGTGGCGGCGCTCGGCACACTGGCCGAAGCCCACGCGGAGGTGCCCATGGCCGGTCGGACCTATGGGCAGATCGCAACGCCGACAAGCTTCGGCGCGGTTGTCGCTGCTTGGGGGCAGCCGCTTCTGGCACTACTCGACCGCCTCGGGGGCCTGCGCGGGCGGCTTCTCTGGGTAAGCCTTTCCGGCGCCGCGGGCACGCTTTCCGCGATGGGGCCGAGGGGGCCCGAGGTGCGGGCCGAATTGGCGAAGGCCTTGGGCCTTTCCGATCCCGAGGCCAGCTGGCATTCCAACCGGCAGGCGATTGCAGAGCTTTCCGGCTGGCTGACGCAGGTTGCCGCCCAGCTTGGCAAGATCGGGCAAGACCTCATCCTGATGACGCAATCGGGCATTGGCGAAGTTGCCCTGCCCGGCAGCGGCGGATCATCAACCATGCCGCAAAAGCAGAACCCGGTGATGCCATCGGTTTTGGCGGCTATCGCGCGGCAGATGGTCGGGCTCAACAGCGTCATGCAAGGCGCGGCGACCCATGTACAGGAGCGGGACGCGACGGCGTGGATCAGCGAATGGATGACCCTGCCGCAAATGTGCCTTGCCACGGGCCGCGCGGCGCAGTTCGCGCTCGATCTGGCAAAGGGGATTGCCCCCAAGCCCGAGGCGATGCTCGCCAATCTTGACGATGGCCGGGGCCTGATCTTTGCCGAGGCGCTTCAGTTCCGGCTGGCCGCGACCCTGCCGCGCCCCGAAGCGCAGGCGGAGGTGAAAGCGCTGTGCAAGGAGGTCGCCAGCGGCGGATCGCTCAAGAACAGGGCCGCCGCCCGCTGGCCCGACCTCGATCTTGCCGCCGTGTTTGATCCCGCAAGCCAACTTGGCGAGGCGCCCCGGATCGCCCGCCGCTTCGCCAACGCAGCGCGGAATGCGTAAAGACGACCCGCCATGTCGCGGCAGGCAAAGTGTGGCATGGGGCAAGGCGGGCAGTTTGGGGCAAAAGATAGCGGAGGCCGCATGAAACTCGCCGATCTGGATATCATCGTCACGGCACCGCCCGCGCCGGGCTGGGGCGGGCGCTATTGGATCTTCGTCAAGGTCACGACCGATACCGGCATCACTGGCTGGGGCGAGTGCTATGCCTCGACTGTCGGCCCCGAGGCCATGACCGCTGTGATCCGCGATGTTTTCGCGCGGCATATGGCGGGCGAGAATCCCGAGAATATCGAACTGATGTTTCGCCGGGTCTATTCCTCGGGCTTTACCCAGCGGCCCGACCTGACGGTGATGGGCGCCTTCTCGGGGCTTGAGATCGCCTGCTGGGATATCCTCGGCAAAGATCGCGACCGCCCTGTCCATGCTCTTCTGGGGGGCCGCGTGGCCGACCGGCTGCGCGCCTACAGCTATCTCTATCCCTCGCGCCCGAGCCACAAACTCCCCGAGTTCTGGGTCGATGCCGATATGTCGGCTGAAAGCGCGATCGACCTTGTGGAGAAGGGCTATACGGCGGTCAAATTCGATCCCGCCGGCCCCTATACGATCCGCCCCGGACATATGCCTTCGATGAGCGACATCTCCCGCTCGGCCGATTTCTGCAAGACGATCCGCGAGGCAGTTGGCGACAAGGCCGACCTTCTCTTTGGCACGCATGGCCAGTTTTCCACCGGCGGCGCGATACGCATGGGGCAGGCCATAGAGCCCTATTCGCCGCTTTGGTATGAAGAGCCGATCCCGCCCGACAATATTCCTGAGTTTGCCAAGGTTGCCGCCGCCCTCAAGATTCCCGTCGCCACGGGCGAGCGGATGACCACACTCGCCGAGTTCTCCATGGCGCTGCGTCACGGGGTGACGATCCTTCAGCCCGCGCTCGGCCGCTCGGGCGGCATCTGGCAGGCGAAAAAGATCGCGGCCGTCGCCGAGACCTATAACGCGCAGGTTGCGCCGCATCTCTATGCGGGGCCGGTGGAATGGGCGGCGAACATCCAGTTCGGCCTATCGACACCCAACCTCCTGCTTGTCGAGACCATCGAGACGCCCTTTCACGCCGCCCTCGTCCGCAACACGCTCAAGGTCGAGAACGGCTATGTCCTTGCGCCCACAGGGGCGGGCCTTGGCATCGACTTTGACGAAGATCTGGCCCGCGCGCATCCGTTCACGGGCGACGGGTTGCACCTGCAGATGCAGGAATCGCCGGTGAGCTATCACGAACGGAACATCTTTGAAGGCGGGGCGCCGTCGAAGGACTAGCCTCGGGCTTGACAGTCGCGGCGCGTGGACCTGTCTTTGTGCGGACAAGGGAGCCGAGCATGACCCATATCCTCGCCATCGACCAAGGCACCACATCGAGCCGCGCCATCGTCTTTGACGGTGCAATGAAACCTGTCGCCACCGCGCAGCAGGAGTTTGCACAACACTTCCCGAAAAGCGGCTGGGTGGAACATGATCCGGGCGATCTTTGGCAAACGACTGTGTCGACCTGCCGGGCGGCCATCGAGAAAGCGGGGCTAACCGCCAAAGATATCGCCGGCATCGGCATCACCAACCAGCGCGAAACCACCCTTCTTTGGGATCGCGCCACAGGTAAGCCGCTCCATAGAGCCATTGTCTGGCAAGACCGCCGCACGGCCGATTATTGCCGCGAGTTGCGTGAGGCGGGGCATGAGGCGATGATCTCCGCCCGCACCGGCCTTCTGGCCGATCCCTATTTCTCGGGCACCAAGCTGCGCTGGCTCTTGCAGACGATCCCAGGCGCACAGGAACGTGCCGCCAAGGGAGAGCTGGCCTTCGGCACTGTCGACAGCTGGCTGATCTGGAACCTGACGGGCGGGAAGGTTCATGCGACGGACGCTACCAACGCTGCCCGCACGCTGATCTTTGATATCCACAAGGGCTGCTGGAGCGAGGAAATCTGCGATCTGTTCGATATCCCAATGGCGGTCTTGCCCGAGGTGAAAGACTGCGCCGCCGATTTCGGCATGACGGATCCGAGCCTCTTTGGCGCCCCACTGCCTATCCTCGGTGTGGCGGGCGATCAGCAGGCCGCGACCATTGGCCAAGCCTGCTTCCGTCCCGGCATGATGAAATCGACCTACGGGACAGGCTGCTTTGCCCTTCTCAACACCGGCCACGAGGCCGTAACCTCTAAGAACCGGCTTCTGACCACTATCGCCTATCGCCTGAACGGCCAGACAACCTATGCCCTCGAAGGGTCGATTTTCATCGCCGGTGCGGTCGTGCAGTGGCTGCGCGATGGGCTTGGGATCATCCAAGGCGCCGCCGAGACCCAAGACCTTGCCGAGAAAGCCGATCCTCATCAGGACGTGATCCTCGTGCCCGCCTTCGTTGGCCTCGGCGCCCCCTATTGGAACGCCGAATGCCGTGGCGCGGTCTTCGGGCTGACGCGCGGGACGGGGCCCGCCGAGATGGCCCGCGCCGCGCTTGAAAGCGTGGGCTTTCAGACGCGAGACCTTCTTGAGGCGATGCGTGCCGACATGGGGCTGGACGGTGAGGCCACGTTGCGCGTGGATGGCGGCATGACCGCAAGCGACTGGACGATGCAGTTCCTCGCCGACATCACCGGCGCACGGGTTGAGCGGCCCACCGTCCTTGAGACCACCGCGCTCGGCGCGGCATGGCTCGCCGGGCAAAGAGCGGGCGTTTATCCCGGAATGGCGGAATTCGGGAAATCCTGGGCGCTTGACCGGAGCTTTGCGCCGGAGATGGCCCACGGAACCCGCCTCACCCGATATGCCACTTGGAAACGTGCAGTGGCGGCGACGATGGCGGTCTGACTGGCGATCCCGCGAGGACTCGAACCCCGAACCTGCTGATTAGAAGTCAGCTGCTCTATCCAGTTGAGCTACGGGACCGCTGAGGCTGTTTAGCCAGCCGATGCCACCGGGCGCAAGCGAAAGCGGATCAGTGGGTCCAGGGGGCGCGGCGGCTGGTGGCGAAGTTTTCGCCGTATCCCATGGGCCGCAGGTTGGGCTTGCGGGTCTTGGGCTCGAGAACCACCGCTTCGATGCCGTTGTCGGCGGCATAGTCGAGCGCGGCTTCCTTGGTCTCGAACCGCAGCTTGATCTGGCTCTGGGTGTCGTCCGACGAGGTCCAGCCCATCAGGGGATCAATCTCGCGGGCGGAGGCGGGCGCGTATTCCAGAACCCACTGCTGGGTCTTGGCCATCCCCGAGGACATGGCGGTCTTGGCAGGGCGGTAGATTCTTGCGCGCATTTCAGCCTCCGAAACTCTGCCCTCTTATCCAGAAAACAAGGGGCTTGTGCAAGTTCCTCAGCGCCAATTTCTTGCAGGGCTTGAACCGGAACAAATTGCGTACAATTCTAGAGGGCCTGCCGGAGACCCATGATGCACAACAACCGCCCCGACCAGATGCCGATGGCGCAGCAGACGCCGCACCGCCGCGACAAGCTCGAGGGTGGCAAGAGCTTCAACCTGCACACCGAATTTCAGCCCGCGGGCGACCAGCCGACCGCGATTGCCGAGCTGACCGCAGGCATCGCAGAGGGCGAGCGCAGTCAGGTTCTTCTGGGGGCCACCGGCACCGGCAAGACCTTCACGATGGCCAAGATCATCGAAGAAACCCAGCGGCCCGCGATCATCCTTGCCCCCAACAAGACCCTCGCCGCCCAGCTTTACGGCGAGTTCAAGGGGTTTTTTCCGGAGAACGCTGTCGAGTATTTCGTCAGCTACTACGACTACTATCAGCCCGAAGCCTATGTGGCGCGGTCCGACACCTATATCGAGAAGGAATCCCAGATCAACGAACAGATCGACCGGATGCGCCACTCGGCCACCCGCGCGCTTCTGGAGCGCGACGATGTGATCATCGTGGCCTCGGTTTCGTGCATCTATGGTATCGGCTCGGTCGAGACCTATTCGGCGATGACGCAGGATCTTTTCGTCGGCAAGATGTATGACCAGCGGCAGGTCATGGCCGATCTCGTGGCCCAAGCCTATCGCCGCAACGATCAGGCCTTTGCCCGTGGCGCCTTCCGCGTGCGGGGTGATAGCCTAGAGGTCTGGCCCGCTCACCTTGAGGACCGGGCGTGGCGGCTGTCGTTCTTTGGCGAGGAGTTGGAGAGCATCACCGAGTTTGATCCGCTCACGGGGCAAAAGACGGACAGTTTCGACAAGATCAGGGTCTACGCCAATTCCCACTACGTCACGCCGCGCCCGACGCTCCAGCAGGCGATCAAGGGGATCCGCGAAGAGCTCCGCAAGCGGCTTGAACAGCTTGTGGGCGAGGGCAAACTCCTTGAGGCGCAGCGGCTCGAGCAGCGGACGAATTTCGATCTCGAGATGATGGAGGCGACGGGCTCTTGCGCCGGCATCGAGAACTATTCCCGCTATCTCACCGGCCGCGCACCCGGCGAGCCTCCGCCAACCCTTTTCGAATTCATCCCCGACAACGCCATCGTTTTCGCCGACGAGAGCCACGTTTCGGTGCCACAGATCGGTGGCATGTATCGCGGCGACTATCGGCGCAAGTTTACGTTGGCCGAGCACGGCTTCCGCCTGCCCTCCTGCATGGACAACCGCCCGCTGAAGTTCGAGGAATGGGATGCGATGCGGCCGCAGTCGGTGTTTGTTTCGGCCACGCCCGCGGCCTGGGAGCTCGGCGAGACCGGCGGCGTTTTCACCGAGCAGGTGATCCGCCCCACTGGCCTTGTTGATCCGCAGATCGAGATCCGGCCGGTTGAGATGCAGGTCGACGACCTAATGGACGAGGTGCGAAAGGTGGCCGCCAAAGGCTCCCGCACGCTTGTCACCACGCTGACCAAGCGCATGGCGGAAGACCTGACCGAGTATATGCACGAGCAAGGCATCCGCGTGCGTTATATGCACTCCGATATCGACACGCTCGAGCGGATCGAGATCCTGCGCGACCTGCGCTTGGGCGCCTTCGATGTGCTGGTGGGGATCAACCTTTTGCGCGAGGGCCTCGACATTCCCGAATGCGGCCTTGTCGCTATCCTCGACGCCGACAAGGAGGGCTTCCTCCGCTCCGAGACCTCGCTCGTCCAAACCATCGGCCGTGCTGCCCGCAATGCCGAGGGGCGCGTCATCATGTATGCCGACCGGATGACCGGCTCGATGGAACGCGCGATTGGCGAAACCGAGCGTCGCCGCACGAAACAGGAGGCCTATAACGAAGCGCACGGGATCACGCCCGCCACGGTCAAGAAGAACGTCGAGGACATCCTCTCGGGCCTCTACAAAGGCGATACCGATCAGGCCCGCGTTACCGCCAAGATCGACAAACCCCTGCATGGCGCCAACCTTGAGGCCGTTCTGGATGGCTTGAGAACGGATATGCGCAAGGCGGCGGAAAACCTCGAATTTGAGGAAGCGGCCCGGATCAGGGACGAGATCAAGCGGCTGGAAACCGTGGATCTTGTGATTTCCGACGACCCTCTGGCGCGGCAAACGGCCGTGGACGAGGCTGTGGAAGGGGCAAGGAAGGCGTCAGGCCGCTCAACGGCAGGGCGTCCGGGGCAGCGTGGCGGGAAAGCTCGGAGGGGGAGGTAGGCTATTCGACGAGCCTCAGGGCGCCGTTCTTGATTGTCCCCCTCAGAAAGGACGATGCCTTGCCCACCTCGGGGGACTGCTCCTGCCAATCGCGAAACCGATCATTGCTGACGATCCGCGCCTTGAGCGTCCTAACCCCCTCGATAACGAGCGGATCCGCAGGGGTTCGTTTCGGCGCGACGATCACCTGACGCTGCGAAAGCCCCAGTGATCGCGAAAGGGGCGACGGCCCCATATATCTGTCGCCGACAAGATGGCCAACGTTGGCATCGAACCAGACGACCGGCTTCATCCCCCGTCGTTTCAAAGCGTCGACAACATGACGCACCGTTTGCAGCGACGGGATCTCGTCTTGCCAATAGAGGACGTTGGAGCCGTCGACGGCGATCCAAGGGGGCCGCCCCGCTCGCCAGCGAGACCACCATCGGAACAGCCGTTGCCCGAAGTAGGCTGCGCCGAGCAGAATGATAGCGGCCTCGAGGGAGACAGAAGAGTGATCATCAAGTTGAATCATCGAGCATCGCCACGGAGCGAGAAGTTTTCGCCACTAGATTGCGTTCAGACGACCCTTGCTACCTCATACATCACCGGCTCGAACCCTTTGCAAAGCGTCAGGATGTGCCGGTTACGGGCGATCATTTCGGTTGTGCGGAGCATCGCCTTGTAGTCATCGCGGCTGCGCCATTGGCTATAGTTGCAGATCCGCGTCATCGCGTCGTTCATATGAAGCGCGGCACCAATGAACCCTTCTTGATGACGGATGACCTCGTCAAAGGCGCTCTGCAGCGCCTCCATCAGCTCGGAGGCCGTGGCGGGGGTCATCTCGAAAGTAGTGATCACAGTTTGACCGGCAGTACCGGGGGCAATCGAAAGCATGGCGCGTTCCTCCTTGCGCCAAGGATAGCACGGTTTTGCCCGTGGTCAGCGTATGACGTGCACCGAACATTGCGCGTGGCGCACAACGCGGGCGGCGGTCGAACCGAGGAAGAAATCGCCAATGCCGGGGCGGTGCGAGGCAATGACGATGAGGTCAACCTCGTGCTCCTCGGCAAACTCGACAATTGTCCGGCCGGCATGGCCCATTACCACCCGCGCCTCTGAGTTCGGAAAACCGGCCGCCCTTTGTTCAAGATCGGCGTGGATCGATTCCCTCGCCTCGTCGCGGAAATTGTCGGGCATATAGTTGATCGCATAGCCCGGTATCTCTTCCATGACGTGCAGGAAGGTTACCTTGCCGCCGTCGCGGCAGAGGCGGCGCGCAATATCGAGAGGCTGTCCCTCGTCGCGGTCGTGATCGTAGGCTACGGGCACTAGAATATGAGAATACATAGAGAGTCCTCCTTCCGAATAAGGGTATCATCTCACGGTCTGACCTACCGATCCTTGATCCACATCATCCTGCCGTGGCTTGACTCCGCCCCAGCATGACGCCAAATAACCCCAATGTGGGGTCGTAGCTCAGTTGGGAGAGCGCGTCGTTCGCAATGACGAGGTCAGGGGTTCGATCCCCCTCGGCTCCACCAAATCACACAAGCGTACTCGGCTCCGGCACTCTTCATAGCCATCTTTCGGGATTTGCCGGAAGGCTCCTCTTACCTGCGGGTGGGAAGCTGCTCTTGAGGGGCCTGTGGCGTAGATCCCGCCCTGAAGTGCCGTGGCGCCCGAGGGAGCCACGGCACCATTCGCTAGAGAGGATTATCGGTACGCAAAGTAACCCGGATGGATCCTTTGCAGGCCGTTTTGAAACTCAGATTAGCCTGAGTCTTTGCGGCGCCCTTCTCTGGTTCGGCATAAGGCAATTCATAAACTGCCAATCCATTGCCATCGGTCAACTTACCTTCTGGGCAGACTGCCTCCACATTCCTGAGCCGACCGCCAAAGGGCAAGTACGGTGCGCCCTCAACGACCCATGTCTGCGCAGAAGTTGCCTGATTGTGCAGAACGCTGACAGGATTGACCGCAACGTTGCTCACTGCCGTAAATGTGTTGGCCGAGAAGACAATGTTTCGGGACCGTCCGAAGTCGAGCCCAGCGAAGGTTATGTCCACCGACTCGACCCTATCGACCGATCCTCCGACTGCCCGAAACACATTTCCTATTACCGAAAGGCCCTGGATATAGTGACCGGCTCCATAGGGTTTAACGACGATCCAAGTGAACCAAGGCGCCACATCAGACGCCATAAAGATGTTGCCCGTAATTGACAGGCCGCCAAAGGAATATTGGGTGCCAAGATCGGGAGTAGCGTCGTGTTCGTTGGTCAACTCGATGAAGTTATTGTCGATATAATTGCCGGTAATGACGGATTTGCAATTGGGCGTGGTCAGCACGATCCCGGCCTTTCGGACACCCAGGGTCGTGTTGTCGCCATGGAACCAGTGATTGCCGGTGATCAGATTGCCGGTGCCCGCAAGCACGCAGAAATGCTTGGATCGAACGACCCTGTTGTCACGAACCTTGACGTCATTTGCATTGGCGTTGAAGCCAATGGTCGTGCGGTCTTCGACGTCAAGATCCTGGTCAGCTGCGAGAAATTGACATCGGTCGATCATCATCCCCTGACATCCCCTGCCCGATGACGTCATGCCGCGATCTCGTGGCTTGTTTATGAAGCAGTCGCGAAGATGGAAGGCCAGGCCCTCTTTCGCCAACATGATTCCGCTGGCTTCACCGTTACAGAGAAACTCAACATCATCGATGACGAATTGGGCAAGATCATCGAAGCCCGAGAAATCCAGAAGGTATTTGAAGCGGGTGAAGGTGTAGCTCTGGCTCGCTGCCGCGCCGTAGAGCTCTTGGCTCAAGGTCACGGTATTTGCGACTGTATCGACCGCCCGGACATAGATTTCGCGGCCCACGCCAAAACCCGTGACCAGCGAGCCGATTGCGATCTGTCCGACATTGACGACATTTGTCAGCCGCAGCGGATCGGTCGACGCATAGCTTGCCGACGTCGTCACCACAGTCGGATCCCATACCGGCCCATCCACGGGCTGAAACTGGCCATTGCGGATCACCCGGCGTATCGCGAAGACAGTCTTGCTTCCTTCGGCGGCCTGCATATCAATCGGCGCGCTGACAGCGATCCGGCGCCCGCATAGATCGAGCGACTCGTGGTCGGAGAAATTCAGAAGGGCCTGAAACGCCTTCTTGAAGGCAAGCTCTTCGTCGCCGAAGGCATCGACATAGGTCGCGTAGTCAAAGTTCTTCTGAAACACGAAACGCTTGTCGGCAGGCATCGTCACCGTGCCTTCGAAACGGATCTGGTTCTCGATGGTGACGTGATTTCCCAGGTAATAGACACCAGCCGAAACAAGAACTTCGCGCCCGTTCGCATTGGCATCGGCGGCCTCGAAAGCAGCGCTGTCGTCGGTGATCCCATCACCCTTTGCGCCATAGTCGCGGACGTCGACCACGCCCATCATGTCGCGGATGAAGACGTTGGTCACATCTTCGATCACGAAGTCGTCGATGCGGACGACGCTGCCGTTGCCGCCGGTCAGATCAAGGCCGAAATGGCCATAGATGACGTTGGGCCAAACCATATCGACACCGATCCGCTGACCGGAACCGACGATGGCGGAAATCTCGACCACCTCGCCATAGGATGTCAGCTGCACCGTCGGGCCATATTCGGTCAGCCCGCCCACATGGACGCCGCCCGCGCCCCCTGCCCAACCAGCGATGCGAACGCCTGGCAGATCACCCGACACGGCCTTTACCCGGGTCGAGATCCGCAGATAACAGCCGGGCAAAAGGGTCGTCTCGCCCATATAGCGCAGCTTGGTGACGCTTTGAGTTTTGAGAAGCTCAAGGCAGCCCGAAAAATCCTGATCGGCCGGAACATATACGCCGTTTCCGGTTGTCGCATAAGTTTCCGAGCCCGGCGTGCCGTCGCCCGCCGACCAGACCGCAAGCCCATCGGCAAAGGGCGGCGGCATCAGCACCAGACCGTCGGTAATCGCCTTGTTCATATAGCTTCCCCTTTTCTGACGGGCGAAAAGGGATCGCGGCCCCTGCCCTGAGAGTTTCAGAGCAAAGGCCTAGCGTGAGGTGGTAAAGGCCGCCTTGGACGACCGGAACGGTGGGGATACGGCCCGCGCAACGGCGGGCCTGTGGGCTAGCCGGCGAGTTTGCCCGCGAGGCCCGCTTCGATCAGCGCGATGCTGTCCTCGACACCATAGAGCGCGATGAAGCCGCCGAAGCGCGGGCCTTCGGAGGCGCCGAGCAGCACCTCGTAAAGCGCCTTGAACCAATCGCGCAGCGGCTCGAACCCGTGGTTCTTGCCGATGGCAAAAACGACCGACTGGAGGAAATCCTCGCTGGCGAAATCGGCTTCCGGCAGCGGATCGGTGTTGCCCATCGCCGCGTTTTTCTTGGCGATCTGACCCAAAGCGGCGTCTTTGTCTTTGAGCGCGGCCAAGAGGTCTTCTAGCGCCGCGCGCTCCTGCTCGGAGGGCAGGCGGAAGCTGCGGGTGGGCTTCACATGGTCCTGATAGTAGTGGACGGCGAAGCCGGCGGCAGCATCGAGATCGGGGTTGCCCTCGGGGGTCGCACCCGGCGCATAGCGGCGGATAAAGCCCCACATGGCGGCCTTGTCCTCGGCCCCCGAGACGCTGGCGAGGTTAAGCAGCATCTGGAACGGAACCGTCAGGGTCGAGGTCGGAACCTGCTCGTGGTGGATGTGATAGACGGGGTTGTTCAGCTGCCCGGCGGCATCCTGCGTGGGATAGGCGCGCAGCTGCTGATGGTATTCGTCCACCATCTTGGGGATCACGTCCCAATGCATGCGCTTCGCCGTCTTGGGCTTTTGATACATGAAATACGACAGGCTCTCGGTCGCGGCATAAGTGAGCCATTCGTCGATGGTCAGGCCGTTGCCCTTGGACTTGGAAATCTTCTGACCGATGTCGTCGAGGAAAAGCTCATAGGTGAAGTGGTTGGGCTTCTTGCCGCCCAGCACCTCGCAGATGCCGTCATAGATCGGCGTGTTGGTCGAATGGTCCTTGCCATACATCTCGAAATCGACGCCCAGCGCCGCCCAGCGCGCGCCGAAATCGGGCTTCCACTGAAGCTTCACATTGCCGCCGGTGACAGGAAGCGTCCATTCGCGACCCGTCTCGTCGTCGAAGGTGATGGTGCCCTCCTTGGCGTTGACCTCTTTCATCGGGACATAAAGCACACGGCCCGTCTCGGGGTGGATCGGCAGGAAACAGGAATAGCTCTGCTGCCGTTCTTCCCGCAGAGAGGCGAGCATGATCTTCATGATCGCGTCATAGCGCTCGGCGGCAAGGCGCAGCGTCGCGTCGAACTTGCCCGAGCCGTAGAACTCGGTGGCAGAGATGAATTCATACTCGAAGCCGAAGGTATCGAGGAACCGGCGCAGCATGGCGTTGTTGTGATGGCCAAAGCTCTCGTATTCGCCGAAAGGATCGGGAACCGAGGTCAGCGGCTTTTGCACATTAGCCAAAAGCATCTCGCGGTTCGGCACGTTGTCGGGCACCTTGCGCATCCCGTCGAGATCGTCCGAGAAACAGATGAGCCGGGTCGGGATATCCGAGATCACCTCGAAGGCGCGGCGGATCATCGTCGTGCGGAGCACTTCACCGAAGGTGCCGATATGCGGCAGGCCCGAGGGGCCATAGCCCGTCTCGAAAAGCACATAACCCTTTTCTGGCGGTGCTTTTTCATAGCGTTTCAGGAGCGCGCGGGCCTCTTCAAAGGGCCAGGCTTTGCTCGTCATCGCAACGCTACGCAGATCGGACATCTCATATCTCACGGGTTTTGGCCCTGCCCCATCGGCAGGGTTACGGCGCTCTCCCTATTGCGGGGTGGGGCTGGCGTCAATAAATGGTGAGAAAAGCATGAGGAAACGCCTATGACCCCCGACGCCCCGATGACCCCGCAGGATGCGCTCGTTGCGCTGATGATCACCGTTTCCGCGTCGGACGAGGATATCCGCACCGCCGAGCTTGTGAAGATCAACAACCTGATCAATCACCTGCCGCTGTTTGCCGACTACGACGTTGGCCGCCTGCCGCGAATGTCCGAAGTCGTCTTCGACCTATTCGAGCAGGAAGACGGCCTCGACGCCCTCTTCGGCCTGATCCGCGATGCCTTGCCGGAGAAGCTTTTTGAAACCGCTTATGCGCTCTCGTGCGAGGTTGCGGCGGCCGATGGCATCATCGACGGGCCGGAATCGCGCATCCTTGAAGAGGTGCGGGACGAGCTCAATATCGACCGGCTCCACGCGGCGGCAATCGAGCGCGGCACCCGCGCCCGCCATATGACCCTTTGATCTAGCCCGAGATCCAATCCCGCAAGAGCCGGTGCTGTAGCCAACGCGCGTTGTCGCTCCAGCGCCGCGCGCCGGGCGGCACCTCGTCTTGCGAGTTATGGCTCGCGGCGCGGCGGTCTTCGTCGGCGGAGAGGATCGCGAAGACAAGGTCGCCCTGCCCTTCACGCTGAACATATCCGGCCAGCGAGGAGACAAAATTCAACGTTCCGGTCTTGGCGAAAACCTTGGTCCCCTTGCCTGTCAGCGGACGACCATCGCTGTCGAAGACGCCGACCTCTTTCAAGAGAGGCGGCAGACGCCCGGCCACGTCCGCGTGGCCGAGGAAACGAGCCAAAGCCGCGGCCGATATCCGCGTCCTGTCACCAAGGCCCGAATGGTCGACCGGCTGACAGGCGACACCCTTGGTCTCAAGCGCCCAGCGCGCCATTTCTTGCGCAGAGGCCGCGAGAGACGCCGCCGTTTTGCCCCGCGCAAGACTGGCCTTGAGACCAACGGCCTCGGCGGTCAGGTTGGTTGAATACTTCAACATCAACCGCAGGATCTCCGACATTGGTCGGCTCTTGTGGCTGGCGATCACCTCGCCGCGTGGTGTGGCGGCCCGGTTTTGGCCGGCAGGGAGCCTGATGCCCTCGCCCGCCGCCAGCGTGCGGAATACGTCCCCCGCGAAAAGGGCGGGATAACGCACCGGCAATCCCCGCGCACCGCCATTGCCAAGGGCCGAACGGGCGACCGTCCATTGGTCGTAATTGCCGCCGTCCTGATATGTATAGACCGGCAGATCCCGATCCTCCGCAGTCATCCGCGCCATGCTCACATCCGGGCGGTAGCGGCTGCTTCGGGCGTCCATCGTCAGCCTATAGTCCGCGCCCGCCTTGGCCCATTCGAAATGGACGACGTTGGAGTTGAGATTCAGCCCCGATAGCGCGGGATTATAGCCCAGGTGCGGAAGCTGGCCGGGGTCGATCTCGCGCTGGTAGGGCAAGGCATTTTGCCAGAGGTGAAACCCGCCCGTCACCTCGCGGATCCCCGCCGCGGCCAGCGCCTTGGCCAAAGCGCCGAGGTCGTCGGTTGTCAGCATCGGGTCGCCCGATCCTGACAAGATCAAATTACCATCCAGAATGCCGCCAGAAAACGCACCTTCCGCAAAAAGGCGTGTTTCATAGACATAGTCCGGGCCAAGCGCCTCGAGCGCGTAGCAGGTGGTCATCACCTTCGCCACGCTGGCCGGTGGAAGCCGCAACGCCGCCCCGTGTTCCTGAACGATCCGCCCAGTGCCCGCTTCGGCCAGCGCCACGCTCACCTTGCCACCGATCCCTGCCTGCTCGGCCAAGGCCGCGATATCCGGCAGGCCCGGCGCGCGCACGGCCGAGCCGGGTCGCGCCATCGGGCGGAGGGAACGGGCAGGCGCTTCAGCCAAGGCAGGGGTTGCCACAGTCGCCATCAAACCGGCCAAAACGTGCCTGCGCGAGACCAAGTTGCCGGCGCGATCCGTCACGCGCCGGCCTTTTCGCCGACCCAGCGCCCGGAGGCGCGGATCTCGGTCGAGGACAGATCGCTCATCGGAATGTTGACATAGACCCAAGCCGGCGCGTCCGCTTGCCCCAAGAGCTGGGCATCGCTGCCGCTCAACCGGTGAGCGCGATAGATTTGCGCGGCAACCGAGGTTCGCGCCGATATCCTGTCACCCGGGCGGGCAAAGACCCCAACCGGAACCGACTCCATGATCGCCTGCCAATTGCCCCATTCATGCAGCTGAGCAAGATTATCGGCACCCATGAGCCACACGAAGCGCACGCCGGGATAGTTCGACTGCAGCACAGCGATGGTATCGGCCGTGCGGCGCGTTCCAAACTGCGCCTCGAGCGCGGTCACCCGCACCTTCGGATGGCGCATCACCTTGCGAGCCGCTGTGAGGCGATCCTGAAGACTTGCGGGCTGCCTTTTCTTGAGCGGATTGCCGGGCGACACCAGCCACCAGACCTGATCGAGCCCGAACCGCTTGAGCGCCTCGCGGGTGATGCGGACGTGCCCCTCATGCGCCGGATCGAAGGATCCGCCGAGAAGACCGATGGCCTGATCCCGCGCTGCGTATGGAAACCCCTGCACTATCGCCTCCGCCTGCCTGCTTTTTGGCGCATATCCTCGCTATTGGGAATGTCGTTCAGCCCTCTCGGGCCCAGCGATGGAAGGCGTCTTCGTCGGCTAACCTGTCGATTGCTTCCAGCTCTTCTTTCGCAAAATCCAGATTCTGCACCGCCCCGGCGCAATCGACCACCTGTTCCGGCCTCGAGGCGCCGATCAGGGCGCTGGTGATACCGCCCTCGCGCAAGACCCAGGCAATCGCCATCTGCGCCAGCGTTTGTCCACGCGCGGCCGCAATATCATTGAGCCCGTTCAACGCGGTGATGGCTTTGGCCGAGATCATCTTGGGATCAAGGCTCTTGCCCTGATTGGCGCGGCTGCCCTCGGGGATGCCCGACAGATACTTGCCGGTCAGCATCCCTTGCGCCAAAGGCAGAAACGCGATCGACCCGATCCCCAGATCGTGCAGCGTTTCTTTCAGCCCATCGCGTTCGACCCAGCGGTCGATCATGTTGTAGGACGGCTGATGGATCACGCAGGGCGTTCCCAGATCTCGCAGGATCGCCGCCGCGCGGCGGGTCTGTTCGCTGTTGTAGGACGAAATCCCCGCGTAGAGCGCGCGCCCTGACCTGACGATGTGATCCAAAGCACCCATGGTTTCTTCAAGAGGCGTCTCGGGATCGAACCTATGCGAATAGAAAATATCGACGTAATCAACTCCCAGCCGTTTGAGCGACTGGTCGCATGACGCGATCAGGTATTTGCGGCTGCCCCATTCCCCGTAGGGGCCATCCCACATCAGATAGCCCGCTTTGGAGGATATGATCAGCTCGTCCCTATAGCCCTTGAAGTCGCTCGCCAGAATCTCGCCAAAGGCTTCTTCCGCCGAACCTGGCGGCGGGCCATAGTTATTGGCCAAATCGAAATGCGTGATCCCGTTGTCAAAAGCCGCCTGGCAGATCGCGCGTTTGTTCCGCTCGTCAAAGTCGTTGCCGAAGTTGTGCCATAGCCCGAGGCTGATCGCCGGCAGCTTGAGCCCAGACGCCCCGCAACGGCGGTAGATCATCCTGGAATAGCGGTCTGGCGCGGGGATGTAGCTCATATTTGCTCCGACAATCTTGCGATTCAGCCGAATTGTGCAGGGCGCTGCCGCCAATTGAAAGTGCAAACTTATCTCTGACGAGACCGCAAAACACTCCGAACCCTGCATTGCCCTCGGGCGGCCAGATCGCTAGATAGAGCCGATCTTTTGACAGGGACGACTCTCATGGCCTCTTACCAGTACGTTTACTTCATGGACGGCGTGTCCAAGACCTATCCCGGCGGCAAGAAGGTTTTTGAGAATATCCGCCTCAACTTCCTTCCGGGCGTCAAGATCGGCGTCGTCGGCGTCAACGGCGCGGGTAAATCCTCGCTTTTGAAGATCATGGCCGGGATGGACAAGGATTTCACCGGCGAGGCTTGGGCCGCCGAGGGCGCCAAGGTCGGCTATCTGCCGCAGGAGCCGCATCTCGACGAGTCGAAGACGGTCCGCGAGAACGTCATGGAAGGCGTGGCCGCCAAGAAGGCGATCCTCGATCGTTATAACGAGCTGGCGATGAACTATTCCGACGAGACCGCCGACGAGATGGCGCAGCTTCAGGACGAGATCGACAGCCAGAACCTCTGGGATCTCGACGCGCAAATCGACGTCTCGATGGAGGCGCTCCGCTGCCCGCCCGACGATGCGATGCCCGCCAACCTCTCGGGCGGTGAGCGCCGCCGCGTGGCGCTGTGCAAGCTTCTTCTCGAAGCGCCGGATATGCTCCTTCTCGACGAGCCGACCAACCACCTTGACGCCGAGACGATCGCCTGGCTGCAGCAGCACCTGATCGACTACAAGGGCACGATCCTGATCGTCACCCACGACCGTTATTTCCTTGACGATATCACCGGCTGGATCCTCGAACTCGATCGAGGCCGCGGCATTCCTTACGAGGGCAACTATTCGGCCTGGCTGGAACAGAAGGCCAAACGCCTCGAACAAGAGGCACGCGAGGACAAGTCCAAGCAAAAGACCCTCGAGCGCGAGCTTGAGTGGATGCGGCAGGGCGCCAAGGCCCGTCAGGCCAAGCAAAAGGCCCGTATCGACCGCTATAACGAACTGGCCGACCAGTCCGAGCGCGAAAAGATCACCCGCGCCCAGATTGTCATCCCCAACGGCCCCCGCCTCGGCGGCAAGGTGATCGACGTGAATGGCCTTGCCAAACACATGGGCGACAAGCAGCTGATCGAGGATCTGTCATTCGATCTGCCGCCGGGCGGCATCGTCGGCGTGATCGGCCCCAACGGTGCGGGTAAATCGACCCTCTTTCGTATGCTCACCGGTCAGGAAAAGCCCGACGCCGGCACCATCGAATATGGCGATACGGTAAAGCTGTCCTATGTCGACCAGAGCCGCGATGCCCTCGATCCCAACAAGACCGTCTGGGAAGAGATTTCCGGCGGCGCAGAACTTATCAGCCTCGGCGATGCCGAGGTTAACAGCCGCGCCTATTGTTCGTCGTTCAACTTCAAGGGCGGCGATCAGCAGAAGAAGGTGGGCCTTTTGTCAGGCGGTGAACGCAACCGCGTCCACATGGCGAAGCTCCTGAAATCGGGCGGCAACGTTCTTCTCCTCGACGAACCGACCAACGACCTCGACGTCGAAACCCTCCGCGCCCTCGAAGACGCGCTGATGGATTTCGCCGGCTGCGCGGTCGTCATCTCGCACGATCGCTTCTTCCTCGACCGGATCTGTACCCACATCCTGTCGTTCGAAGGCGACGCCCATGTAGAATGGTTCCAGGGCGACTTCACCGCCTACGAGGAAGACAAGAAGCGCCGACTTGGGCCGGACGCGCTCGAGCCGAAGCGGCTGAAGTATAAGAAGTTTACGAGGTAGTCTCGGGAAGTGTTCCGGCCACGGCGGGTTGCTGTGGCCGGGCAAGACTCCGATTTCCCTTGATTTTTCGCCAGCATAGCCCCATATGCACCCTGCGAACGATCTTCTATCGACCCTTCTGTTTTCCGACTTCGGCACACAGTCCTCGACCAGACGTGACTTAGCCAAGCTGTCGCATCCTGTGGACAGCGTTGAAAACAAAAGGAATCTTCACATGGCCACTGGCACCGTGAAATGGTTTAACACCACCAAAGGCTTCGGCTTCATTGCTCCCGATGGCGGCAAAAAAGACGTGTTCGTCCACATTTCGGCCGTCGAGCGTTCGGGTCTGACCGGCCTCAAGGACGACCAAAAGGTTGAATTCGACATCGAAGCCGGCCGTGATGGCCGCGAGTCGGCGATCAATCTCAAGACCCTCTAATCTGGTCTTTGAAAGATTAACGAAGCGCCCGGGCCCAACGGCTCGGGCGTTTTGCTTTTGGGTCGGTCAGCTGGCCCACTGGATGATCGCAGTGGCAGGAACGGCGCCCGACTGGCGCTTGGCCTCGCGGCCCCCCGCAAATTTCACCATCGTCGGAATACCACGGATGCCATAGCGCTGGCCGGCGGCGGGCTCGGCCTCGGTGTTGAGCTTCACCAGCCGCGCCTTGCCCTTCATGGCGCCCGCTGCCTTGGAGAACTCGGGCGCCATCATCCGGCAGGGGCCGCACCACGGCGCCCAAAAATCCACGACGAGCGGCAGATCGTCGTTGCGGGCAGCTTTCTCGAGCGTCCGCATATCAATTTCGATGGCCTTGTCGGAGACCAGATGCGCGCCGCACGAGGCGCATTTCGGTGCGGCGTCGAGCTTGTCGGCCGGCACGCGGTTGACCTGACCGCAATCGAAGCAGGTGATTTTCAGTCCAGACATGGCGCACTCCTGAAACATATGCTGAAAACAACATATGTAAATGATCCCTGAAAAACAAGGGTCACGCGAATTCCGTCTCTTCGCCGGCCCGGCCCGGCTTTGTCACCAAGACCGAAGCCGATGCGACAAGCGCCCAAACAGGCTGGCCCCTGTCAGTTCGGAGGGTTTCGCGCGTCAGGGCAACGTTGGCAAATCCTGCCTGTGCAAGCAGCTCGCGCAGGTAGGCCTCGGAATGGGCATAGCGGCGCGCTTCGCCCAAGACGAAGCCTTCGCCCATATGCTCTTCGACAGTGAAAGCAAAGACGCCACCCGGCGCAAGCGACCCTGCCACCCAACCGACGAGCCTCTCAAGCGCACCGATATAGATCAGGACATCTGCGGCAAGGATCGTATCCCATTGCTGCCCCCCGATCTGCAAGGAATTGAGATCCTGTTTGGAGAGGCTGTCATAGGCTTTCTTGGCCTTGGCCTGCCGCAGCATGGCGGCAGAAATATCCCAGCCCTCGAGAAGACTGGCCCGCTCGCGGATCGCAACTCCCATGAGGCCTGTGCCGCAGCCAAGATCAAGGACCCGGCCAAGCCTTTCCGGCAGCGCCGCCGCCAGGATCTCAGGGCCGCGATAGCCGAGCTTGCCAACCAGCGATTGATCGAAACGGTGGGCATAGTCGTCGAAAAGCCCCTCGACAAAGCCAGACGACAATCGTTCGATCACCGGTGTCTTGCGCAAGAGATCACGTCGCAGCGCAGCACCCAACCTATCACCGGGATCGAGCGCACTCGCCCGCTGATAGGCCTCGATCGCCTGCCCGATGCGGCCAGCGGCCTCGGCCATTTCTCCAAATCTCAGCCAACCCACGGCCCAGTGGGGCGCCTCAGGCATCGTTTCGGCCATGAGATCAGCGGCGACCACAGCGTCGCCACCCGCCCAAAGCCCTTCGGCAAACGCCAGTCTACGATCCACCCGCAGATCGCCGGACGACATCTCGATTTTCGGCATGACTCACCTCTAGAACCACCAGTCAGACGCAGGGGGGTGAAGGCGAACTAGGAGAGGGGCTGACGCATTTCACGCGCTATCAGTAAGGGAATTCGCGCCCTTTCCTCTCCTGACAGGTCAAAGTCAAGGCCTCGCAATTCTTCTTGATTTGAAAAGCCGACTTTTTCATAGTCGCGGCGCGAGTTACCTCTGATCTACACTGTCTCCGATTCCGGCCCAGTCATCGATCCAGGACTGACGAGCCGATCCGCTGCATTCCGCGAGCGGGCAACTATGGAGACGACGGATGGCCACCGGCACCGTAAAATGGTTCAACACCACCAAAGGCTTTGGGTTCATCGCGCCAGATGGCGGCGGCAAGGATGTGTTTGTGCACATCTCGGCAGTCGAGCGTTCGGGCCTGACCGGCCTCAAGGACAACCAGAAAGTCAGCTACGAGCTGTCGGCCGGCCGTGATGGCCGCGAGTCGGCGATCGAGCTCAAGCTGCTCTGATTGGCCTTTGGCGAAGGCGCTGAGCCTTCGCCTATTCCTCGTGCAAAAGCCCGAGAACGGCGGGGCCGATGGCTCCGACGATGCGCTTTACACCCTCGGCATTGGGGTGAAGCCCATCGGGCTGCATATAGGCGGCGCGGGCCTCGCTAGTCCCTGATTCCGCGGTGAGTCCCTCGAAAAAATCGGGAAACAGCGCAACGCCGTATTCGGTGGCAAGCTCGGGATACATGGCCTCGAACGCGGCGCGATAGCCGGGCCCGTAGTTGTCGGCAACTGCCATGCCCACCAGCAAGACCTTCACATCCGCTTCCGCGGCGGCCACAAGGATGCCTGCAAGGTTCCGGCGGCTGTCAACCGGATCGAGCCCGCGCAGGAAATCGTTGCCCCCAAGAGCGACGATCATCGCGTCCACGTCTTGGCCCCCGAGCGTCCAGCCAACGCGGGCAAGCCCGCCTGCCGTCGTGTCGCCTGAGACCCCGGCGTTGATCACCGTCACCTCGACCCCCTGACTGTCAAGCCACGCCTGAAGCTGCGGCACAAACCCTTCGTCAACGGAAAGGCCGTAGCCTTGCGTAAGACTGTCACCAAGGGCAACGAGGGTCGCCGGCTCCGCCGCTGCCATTCCGGCGGTCAAGAACACGAGAGCAAGGTTGCGCAGGCGCCTAACGACCCCATATCCAAGTGACCACAAGAAACCAAAGGCAGATATCATGGCAGAACCCGTCTTTTCCCTTTCCGATGCATCGCTTTCGCTGAAAGGGAATGCAGGGATTGTCGATATTCTCAAGGGCATTTCTCTTGAAGTGAAGAAGGGGGAGACATTGGGCCTTGTCGGCCCCAGTGGTTCGGGCAAGTCCTCGCTCCTCATGCTCATGGGCGGCCTTGAAAGGGCCACCGGCGGACGTGTCGCCGCGCTTGGCCAAAACCTCACCACCATGAACGAGGATCAACTGGCCCGCTTCCGCAGAGACAATATGGGGATCGTGTTTCAATCCTTCCACCTCATTCCAACGATGACAGCCCTTGAGAACGTAGCGACGCCGCTGGAGCTGGCCGGCGTGCCCGATGCCTTTGACCGTGCGGCCGAAGAATTGGCGGCTGTTGGTCTTGCCGGGCGTGCCGGCCATTTCCCGAGTCAGATGTCGGGCGGCGAGCAGCAGCGTGTGGCGCTGGCCCGAGCCGCGGCACCGCGGCCACGCATCCTTTTGGCCGATGAACCAACTGGCAATCTCGACGAGGCCAACGGCGGGGCCATTATCGATCTTCTCTTTGATCTCCGCGACAAGCACGGGGCAACGCTGGTGATGGTTACGCATGCGCCGGAACTGGCGCGCCGCTGCGACAGGGTCATTCGCCTGCGCGATGGACGCCTCGAGATGGAAGAGGCGCTGGCGTGAGCTTTCCTATCGCAGTCAAAATAGCGCGGCGCGAGTTGCGCACGGGCCTGAGCGGTTTTCGTGTCTTTCTGGCCTGCCTCGCCCTCGGGGTCGCGGCCATCGCCGCGGTTGGAACGGTCCGGTCGTCTATCGGAGCAGGCCTTGCCGCCGAAGGTGCCGCAATGCTCGGCGGTGATGCCGAGGTCGGACTTACCTATCGCTTCGCTCAACCAGAAGAGCTGGAATTTCTCGAGACCATCTCGGATCAGGTCTCGGAAACAGTCGATTTCCGATCATTGGCGGGCGTCGCACTATCTGATGGAAACACGGACCGGGCCCTAACGCAGGTCCGTGCCGTGGACGACGCCTACCCCCTGATCGGCAGCGTCACACTCGAACCGGATATGCCTCTGGCACAGGCTCTGGCCGGCTCAGGCGGCCTCCCCGGCGCCGTGATGGAGCCCGCGCTGGCCGACCGTCTTAGCCTGCGCCCCGGCGACAGCTTTTCCCTTGGCCTGCAGGACTTCACCCTCAGCGCCCTCCTGACCCGCTACCCCGACAACAGCACCGCCGGCTTCGGCCTCGGCCCTCGCACGATCGTGCTGACCGAAAGCCTTGAAAACGCTGGCCTCATCAAGGAAGGCACACTGTTTTCGACGGCCTATAGGCTCGATCTGCCGGAAGGGGCCGATCTGGCCGCCCTCGAGGCGCAGACCGAGGCGCAACTCGAAGGCAGCGGCCTACGCTGGCGGGATGCACGCGATTCTTCGGGCGCGGAGCGCTTTGTCGAACGGATCGGCGCGTTCCTGATCCTTGTCGGCCTCTCTGGCCTTGCGGTAGGCGGTGTCGGCGTGTCGGCGGCGGTGCGAGCCTATCTTGCGGGCAAAACAGGCGTGATCGCCACACTCAAGACGCTGGGCGCATCGGGCCGGACGATCTTTGCCATCTATGCCCTGCAAATCGGGCTTTTGGCTGCGGTCGGCATCGCTACCGGCCTTGTCCTTGGCGGCGGGTTGCCTGTCCTCCTCGCCCCATTGATCGAAGCCCGCCTGCCGGTACCGGCGATCTTTGCTGTCTATCCCCAACCTCTTCTTGAAGCCGCGCTCTATGGCGGCCTCACCGCCGCGATCTTTACCCTTTGGCCTCTCGCGCGCACAGAACAGGTCCGCGCGGCTGCCCTCTTTCGCGATGCCCTTGCGTCTGGCAAAACACTGCCCGCGGCGAAATATATCGTGCTGACCATCCTTCTCGTCTCATCCCTCGTCGGCTCTGCGGCGATCCTGTCCGGCACGCCAACCCTCGCGCTCTGGACCTTTGGGGGCATCGCCGCCGCGCTCTTGGCGCTCGTCATTGCCGCCGTTGCAACGCGCGGGATCGCTCGGCGAGCGATGCCTGCGGCGCGGGGCCTACCGGCGCTCCGCCTTGCGCTTGGCGCAATCGGCGCGCGTAATGGCGAGACGGTTGCCGTTGTGCTGTCGCTCGGGCTTGGGCTCGCCGTCCTTGCAGGCATCGGCCAAATCGACGGAAACCTCCGCGGCGCTTTCTCGGAAGAGCTCCCCGACGTGGCTCCATCCTATTTCTTTGTGGATATTCAGCCCGATCAAATCGGCGGGTTCAAAGAACGGCTCGCGGCGAATACCGAGGTCAGCAAGGTCGAAGCCGCGCCGATGCTGCGCGGCATCATCACCCAGATCAACGGCAAGCCTGCCAAAGAGGTCGCGGGTGACCACTGGGTATTGCAAGGCGACCGCGGCGTCACATATTCCGAGGACTTGCCAGAAAACACCCGCCTGACCGAAGGCGAATGGTGGCCGGCTGACTATGTTGGCCCGCCGCTCGTGAGCTTTTCCTCCGCCGAAGCGCAAGAGATCGGCCTCAAGATCGGCGACGAGATCACCGTCAATATCCTCGGCCGCGAGCTAACCGCCACGATTGCCAGCTTCCGCGAGGTTGTGTTCCAGACTGCGGGCATCGGCTTTGTCATGTCGCTCAACCCAGCGGCCCTTTCCGGGGCTCCGCACAGCTGGATCGCGACTGTCTATTCCTCGCCCGAAGGCGAAGGACCGATCCTGCGCGAGATGGCGAATGCCTACCCAAACATCACCGCGTTCCGGATCCGCGACGCGATCGCCCGAGTGATGGAGATTGTTGAAGGCATTTCCGCCGGCGTTCGCGTGGGGGCTGGGGTCACCCTGGTCACTGGCTTCCTTGTCCTTATCGGCGCCGCAGCCGCAGGCGAAAGGGCCCGGACGATCGAGGCCGCGATCCTCAAGACCCTTGGCGCAAGCCGCGCGCGGATCCTTTTGAGCTTTGCTTTGCGGTCTGCGATTCTCGGTGCAGCGGCAGGCGGCGTAGCATTGGCCGCCGGTATCAGCGGGGCCTACGCGATCATGGTCTTTGTGATGGAGAGCGATTTCCATGTGATCTGGGGCAACGTCGCCTGGATCATCGGCGGCGGCATCGTGATCTCGACACTCGCCGGCCTTGGCTTTTCGCTCCGCGCCATGGCGGCGCGGCCAGCGCAGGTCTTGAGGTCGCAGGAATGAGCCATCCGCGCTTTTTCGGCTATGGCAGCCTCGTCAACCTTGCCACTCACGATTACCCCGACGCCCGCCCGGCGCGGGTCATGGGCTGGCGACGGGTCTGGCGGCACACGACCCTGCGCCCCGTAGCGTTCCTGTCGGTCGAGCCTTGCACGCAGACCGAAATCTTCGGTGTGACCGCCTCAATCCCCGGTGGCGACTGGGTCGCGCTCGACGCCCGGGAGTACGCCTACAGGCGACACGACGTAACCCACCAGACCGATCCGGCCGAGATGCCTGTCTCGCTCTACGCCGTTGATCCCGCGCACGAAAATATCGGGCCAGAGAAAGGGCCGATATTGCTCAGCTATGTCGATGTCGTCGTGCAGGGCTATTTGCGAGTTTTCGGTGACGAGGGCGCGAACAGTTTTTTCGCCACCACCCACAACTGGGATATCCCGATCCTCGATGAACGGGCGGCGCCAGTCTATCCACGCCACCAAAGGCTCGAAACGCACGAGACAGAGTTCGTCGACGAAGCGCTCTCGCGCCTCGGCTGCACGATCGTCAAAGCCTAGGCTTGACCTGCATCAGCGCCATGACGTCGGCCATCTCCGGCCCGCGCTCGCGCCCCGTAACGGCCTTGCGCAGCGGCATGAACAGCTGCTTGCCCTTGCGGCCCGACGCCTCTTTCACGGCGTTCGACCAGTTGGCCCAGGTCTGATCGTCATAGGGCGGCTCGCTTAGCATCCCGAGCGCCGCCACGATGAACTCCGCGTCCTCGGCGTCGACCACGGCGGGCGTGCCATCGCGGAAAAGCTCCCACCAGGGGCCCATGTCGGTCAGATAGGTGATGTTCTCGCGCACGACCGACCAGAATTTCTCGGCCAAATCAGCAGGCACACCAAGGCCCGCAACCATCCCCGCCACCTCGGCAAAGGGCTTGGCCGCATTGACCCGCGCGGTCATCGGCTCAAGGTCGGCCGGATCGAACTTGGTCGGCGCCGCGCCAAATTTGCTCACGTCAAAGCCACCGACCACTTCCTGAACCGTCGCGCGCAACTCGATCGGATCAGACGAGCCAAGCCGCGACATGAGCGACAGGATCGCCATCGGCTCAATCCCCTGCGCCCGCAGGTCTTTGAGCGACAGGTTGCCCAGCCGCTTCGACAGCTTCTCGCCATCGGGGCCGGTCAGAAGCGAATGGTGCGCAAAGCTCGGAATCTCGCCATCCAGCGCCTTGATGATCTGAATCTGCGTCGCGGTATTGGTAACATGGTCGGCGCCGCGCACGATATCGGTCACACCCATCTCGGTGTCATCGACAACCGAGGCGAAGGTGTAGAGGATCTGACCGGATTCCTTGATCAGAACCGGATCCGACACGCTCGCCGCATCAATCGAAATGTCGCCCAGAATGCCATCGGTCCATTCGATCCGCTCAAGATCGAGCCTGAAGCGCCAGTGCGACCCGCCCCGCTCGGCCCGCAGGCGATCCTTCTCGGCCTCGCTCAGATCCAGAGCGGCGCGGTCATAAACCGGCGGCTTGCCCATGTTGAGCTGCTTCTTGCGCTTGAGGTCGAGCTCGACCGGCGTCTCGAAACATTCGTAAACCCGCCCCATCTCGATCAGCCGATCTTTGGCGGCAAGATAGCGATCCATGCGGGCCGACTGGTATTCGATCCGGTCCCAGCCAAGGCCGAGCCACGTCAGCGCATCCTTGATGCCCTCGACATACTCGGGCTTCGACCGCTCGGTATCGGTGTCGTCGATCCGAAGGATGAAGGTGCCCCCCCGTTGCCGGGCGATGGCATAGTTCATCAAGGCAGCCCGCAGGTTGCCGATGTGGAGCCAGCCGGTCGGTGACGGTGCAAAACGGGTAGTGGTCATCTTCTATCCTCTCGGGCCGCACGGGATCGCGGCCCACCTACGGCGCGATGCTGTTTCATATCATGGCCTCTTTGTCCATATTGCGCGGCCTTGCCGTTGTGCCACCGCACGCCTCCTGTCATGCTGAAGCCAAGACGAGGCCCCCATGCGTGAAATTCTCACCATCACCCTGAACCCCGCGCTCGATGTCTCGGCCTCGGTGCCGCATGTCACCGCAGGCGCCAAGCTGCGCTGCGGCCCCGAACGCTATGATCCGGGTGGCGGCGGGCTGAACGTTGCCCGTGCAATCCGGTTTCTCGGCGGCGATGTCCGCGCCTTCGCCGCCTTGGGCGGTGCCCGTGGCGAACATCTCAAACGGCTTCTCGAAGCCGAGGGCATCCCGCTCATCCCCTACCCTGCCCCCGGCGAGACCCGCGAAAGCCTCGCGATCACCGACGAGGCCATGGGCTATCAATACCGGTTCAGCCTTCCCGGCCCGGACTGGAGCGAAAGCCAGCTCGACGGCGCTCTAGCCGCGCTGCCTCCGCTTCTTCGACCCGACAGCCTCGTCGTGCTTTCCGGAAGTGAACCCAACGGAACAACCGACGATTACTATCCCCGCCTGTGCGAGGCGCTCTCCGGCGAAGCACGCAGCCTACTCATCGACACCTCCGGCGCAGCGCTTGCCAGACTGTCGAAAGGCGACCTCCGGCACAGGCCTTTCGTCCTCAGGATGGATCAAGGCGAGGCCGAGGCCCTTGCCGGTCATGCCCTGCCCAGTTGCGCCGAAACGCTCGACTTTGCGCGAGGCCTTACATCAAGAGGCGTGGCCGAGGTCCTGATCATCGCCCGCGGCGCCGAAGGCTCGGTCATGTGGGCGAATGATCAGGGGTGGTTCGCGAATGCCGCCAAGGTCAAGGTCGTCAGCCGCGTTGGCGCCGGCGACAGCTTCATGGGCGGCTTCACCCTCGCGCTTGCCCAAGGCCTGCCGCTTGACCAAGCCCTCTCGCACGGGGCGGCCGCCGCCTCCGCCGCGGTCATGACCCCCGGCACCCAGCTTTGCCGCCGCGAGGATTTCGAGAGACTCCTCGTCGAGACACGCACAACCCCGCTCTAGCTCGGCTCCACCGGCCAATGACGACCAAGATCCTCGATCCCGGCCGTGATCAACTCTTTCAAAACGCCAAGGTCAATGTCGTCCAGCTTGTTGATATAGAGGCAGGATTTTCCAATCTTGTGCTTGCCGAGGCGGGCAAGAATGGCGCTGAAATCCGTATATCCAGGCATGATATAGATGACGAGATTGGCCTTGCGGGGCGCGAACCCCGTTGCCGGCGCATCCCCCTCGCGGCCGCTCGCGTAGGTGTAATGATAGCGCCCGTATCCGACAATCGACGGCCCCCACATCCTCGGGGCAAAACCGCTCACCTCACGAAAGATCTGGTCCAACCGCAGCGCATCCACGCGCCGCCGTTCCGGCTCGACCTGCGAAAGATACTCCGCCACCCCGACACCCGTCGGCACCGTCTTGTTCTTTGACACTTGATCCTCCCGCCATTTCTTTTGGCTCTAAATACTCCCGCCGGAGGCTTGAAAGTCAAATATCTATCGAAAGGACGGCCCGTGCGCCCACTGGGTCAGCGAGAAACGTTCGCCAGAGACAACAGGTGTCACCCTGTGCAGGAGGTAGGAGGGGAAGAAGGTTAAGGTCCCGCGATCGCGCGGAGCGGTGAGAACTGCATTCGACGGCCAGACCTCGAGCGCCCCGCCCTCGTAATCCCCCGGATCCGAAAGCTGCGCCACCATCGTCAGCTTTCGCTGCCGCGCAATGACGCCCTCGCCAATGTCGGAATGCCAATCGAAATGCCCCTTCCGCTCGCCCCCATAGCGGGCAACCTGCGGGCTTTCGGCAAACTCGGTGAGGGCGAAATCAAAAACCTCGCGGTTGGCCTCGCGAACCACCTCGATGATCCGCTCCATGACCCAACCCGTCCCCTCGACATCGTCAAGCCAGACAAGATCTGCACGACGGATGTCGTGATCCTTGTTCTGCCCAACAAGCTTTGCGTCTTTCGCCTCTGCGGCACGCGAGATCGCAACAATGGCATCACATTCAGCCAAGCTGAACGCGCCGGGGACGCTGTGAATCGTGATCATTTGGGGGTGCACCGAAAGAGAGTCGCAAAGCGCTCTTTGCTCTGGCGCCTGAGCCGCGTCAATAGGTCTTCAGTGGGGGGCGGTTTGGTCAAGCCATTGGTCGAAAATCCGGCCAATCTCTGCGAGAGACCGCTCCTCTACCGCCGCCCCCTCGGGATGGTTCCAAGTATGATTGAAGCCCGCAAACTCAAAATGCGTCATACCGGGCAGAGACAGGTATTCATCGCTTCGCGTGCTGCCAACTGAGCCGTCTTCGCTGCCTATGATCGAAAGCGACGGCCCGTGGCAGACAGTCATCTGTGCCAAAAGTCCAGTTCCGTTCAGTGCAGGCGTCAGCCAGACCCAGCGCGTCCGGGGATCGACCCGCCCCACCATCGCCCCCATGATCATCGTGCCAAGAGACTTGCCCACCAGAACGAAGGGGCCAGCGCCCAGCGCCTCGAGCAACGCATGCCCTTCCCGAAGCGACTAGCGCGAGCTGCTCGACGTCGGGCTTGGCCAAGAAGTCGGCATCATCGGAAAAGGTGATCCACGCGGGTGACGCCCATCCCCCGTCTATGCGCCGCCGCCAGCGCAGGCGCAAACATTGGCCGGTCGGTCGGATAGCGCAGACCGGAGAGAAGGATCATCCGATCCTCGCCGACTTCTTCGCTGATCTTTGACCAGCGCAGCGGCATCAGCCTGGATCCCTGAATCGGTTGACGATCGGATAGCGCCGGTCGAGCCAGAAGGCGCGTTTGGTCAGGCGTGTGCCCGGCGCGGCCTGGAAGCGCTTGTATTCGCTTGTGTAGATCAGGCTCTCTACACGTTTCACGGTGGCCCGCTCATATCCCGACGCGACACAATCCGCCACTGAAGCCTCGCCGTCGACAAGCATCTCGAGGATGCCGTCGAGGATATCATAGGGCGGGAGGCTGTCTTCGTCCTTTTGATCGGGGCGCAGCTCGGCTGACGGGGGCTTGGCAATGATCGCCTCGGGGATCACTTCGCCGGCCGGGCCCTTCATCCAGGGGCGGTGGTTCTCGTTCCGCCAGCGGGCGGTGGCGAAAACGCGGGTTTTATAGAGATCCTTGATCGGATTGTAGCCGCCCGCCATGTCGCCATAGATCGTGGCATAGCCGACCGCGACCTCGGACTTGTTACCGGTGGTCAGAAGCATCTCTCCGAACTTGTTCGACTGGGCCATCAAAAGAAGCCCGCGCAGGCGCGACTGGATGTTTTCTTCGGTCAGGTCGGGGGCAAAGCCTTCGAAAAGCGGCGCGAGGGCGTCGGTGACGGCAGCCCGAGGGCCGGCGATGGAAACCTCGTCCAACTTCACGCCCAAGAGCCTCGCCGCCTTGGCCGCATCGTCGAGCGAGGCGCGCGAGGTATATTCCGAGGGCATCATCACGCAGCGGACGTTCTCGGCCCCAAGCGCATCCACCGCGATCGCCGCGACGATGGCGCTGTCGACCCCGCCAGAAAGACCAAGAAGCGCCTTGGCAAATCCGGTCTTGCGGAAATAGTCGCGCACCGAGACGACCATCGCATGATAGTCGCGCTCGAAATCGCAAGGCAGCTTGGCCTTCTCGCCCTCGACGGCCTCCCAGCCATCCTCGCCGCGCTGGAAATCGACATGGGCAATCGCCTCTTCGAAAAGCGGCAGCTTCATCGCCAGCTTGCCGCCACGGTTCAGGACGAAGGAGCCACCGTCAAACACCTGATCATCCTGCCCGCCGACCAAATTGAGGTACACAAGCGGGACGTTGTTCTCGACCACCCTCGCCACCATGGCGTTCATCCGCCGGTCGAACTTGCCGCGGTAATAGGGCGACCCGTTTGGCACGAGGATCATCTCAGCGCCGCTCTCGACCAGCGTCTCGCAGACATCGACATACCAGGAATCTTCGCAGATGGGCGATCCGATCCGAAGCGGACCTGCGTCGTAGACACCCTGAATGGGCCCTCTTCGGAATTGCCTCACTTCATCAAACACATCGTAATTCGGCAAATAATGCTTGAGCGCCCGCGCCACGACGCGCCCGCCCTTGAGGATGTAATAGGCGTTGTAAAGCCGGTCATCGGCATAGTGCGGGCCACCGATTCCAATCATCGGCCCATCGGCGCAATCCCGCGCCAGACGCTCGATTGTTTCCTCAGCCTGAACAAAAAACGCGGGCTTCATCACGAGATCCTGCGTCGAATAGCCCGTCACGAACATCTCGGGCAAGGCGACCATATCGGCGCCAGCCGCGCGTGCTTCGTCCCAAGCGTCTTTGGCACGGCGCGCGTTTTCTTCAAGATCACCCACGGTGGCGTTCAATTGCGCAAGTGTCAGGCGGAACCGGTCGGTCATGATCTTCTCACGGTTAGACTTGCCCCGGTTTATCAGAACGACAGGCAAGGAAAAGCTGAATGCTGCCAACCCCGTTGTCTGCGCGGAAAGGCTCCTCTAGTCTTTGGGGGCTGACACAGGGAACCCGACCAATGACTTTCCGGATCCGCGCCCGCATGGGCACCTTCGCCGCGACCGCAGCGCTTTTGGCTGTTTTGCCCGTCCAACTTTGGGCGCAGAGTGTGCAGACCAAGCAATATGACGACGGCGGCGTCTACGAAGGCGGATTCCTCAATGGTCGCCAGCACGGGATCGGCACCTATCGTCTCCCGAACGGCTATGAATATACCGGCGAGTGGTTCGAAGGTGAAATCCGCGGCCAAGGTGTTGCGCGATTCCCTAACGGCTCGATCTATGAGGGCGAGTTTGCCAAGGGCAAACCCGAGGGCACAGGCAAGATCACCTTTGCCGACGGGGGCACCTATGAGGGCACCTGGGTCGATGGAAATATCTCGGGGCTGGGGATCACCCATTATGCCAATGGGGCGGTCTATGAGGGCGAATTCCGCAACGCCATGCACCACGGCCTGGGCACAATGACCAGCCCCTCGGGCTATGCCTATACCGGGCCTTGGGTCAACGGGGTCAAGGAAGGCGAAGGCAAGGTCACCTATCCCGACGGCGCGATCTACGAGGGGATGCTTGCCAACGACGAGCGGGAAGGGGCTGGCACCCTGACGATGCCTGATGGGCTGACCTATGTCGGGACATGGGTCGGTGGACAGATCGAGGGCAAGGGCAAACTTGTCCAGCCCAACGGCGATATCTACGAGGGCGATTTCGTGTCCGGCAGGCGGCAAGGCTCGGGGACAGTGACTTACGCCAATGGCGATGTCTATCAAGGCGGCTTTCAGAACGACAAGCGCCACGGTCAAGGCAATTTCAGAGGCATCGACGGCTATACCTATTCCGGCGATTGGGCCGAGGGCCGGATCGAAGGGCAAGGCCAAGTGACCTATCCTGACGGGTCGATCTATATAGGCGCCTTCCATCTCGATTTGCCCGAAGGAAACGGCAAGATCACCTATCCCGACGGCTCGACCTATGATGGCGAATGGAAGGCCGGCGTGATCAGCGGCGCGGGCACAGCAACCTATGCCAACGGCACCGTCTATGTTGGCAGCTTTGCCAACGCCAAGAACGACGGCCAAGGCAAGATGACCCTGCCCGATGGATACAGCTACGAAGGCGACTGGAAAAACGGCCAGCGCCACGGTCAGGGCACCGCGACCTATCCAGACGGGGCCGTCTATGTCGGCGAGTTCAGCGAAGATCGCCGCCAAGGCAAGGGCAAGATCACCATGGCTGATGGCTTTGTCTATGAAGGCGAATTCAGCGAGGGCAAGATCTCGGGCTTTGGGATCGCGACCTATCCCAATGGCGATGTCTACGAAGGGATGTTTGAAGGCGGCTACCGGCAAGGCACCGGAATTATGCGCTACGCCACGGGCGAAACCGCAGAAGGCGACTGGCAAGAGGGCGCGCTTGTCGAAGATGCCCCGTCCGTGACCCCCACAGAACCAGCCGGAAACTGACAAAAACAGGCTGAAAGCCCTTTTCCTCAGCCCAAAGGCAGCTATAGTCGCGGGCATGAAGAACCGCGCCCATCATATTCTGCCGGTTACTCGCGGGCTTGGCCTGCTGAGCCTGCTTCTCCTTAGCCGCCTCTGAGCGTGCCATTCGGCGCGACCGCTCAGGGGAGGATCAGCGCCGGATCGAAACGCTAAGGACCAAGGAACAGATCCATGACAAAAGACCGAGTGTTGATTTTCGACACAACCCTGCGTGACGGCGAACAATCGCCCGGCGCGACCATGACCCATGAAGAAAAGCTCGAGATTGCCGAGCTTCTGGACGAGATGGGCGTTGATATCATCGAGGCCGGCTTTCCGATCGCCTCGGAAGGCGATTTCCGCGCCGTGAGCGAAATTGCCGAGCGCACCAAGAATGCCACGATCTGCGGCCTCGCCCGCGCTAATTACAAGGATATCGACCGGTGCTGGGAAGCGGTGAAGCACGCGAAATCGCCGCGTATTCACACCTTCATCGGCACCTCGCCCCTGCACCGCGCCATCCCCAACCTCGACATGGACCAGATGGCCGAGCGGATCCACGACACCGTGACCCATGCCCGCAACCTCTGCGACAATGTCCAGTGGTCGCCGATGGATGCCACCCGGACCGAGTGGGATTATCTCTGCCGCGTGGTCGAGATCGCCATCAAGGCCGGCGCCACGACGATCAACATCCCCGATACCGTGGGCTATACCGCGCCCGCCGAAAGCGCCGATCTCATCAAGCGGCTCCTTGAGGCCGTTCCGGGGGCGGATGACATCATCTTCGCCACCCACTGCCACAACGACCTCGGCATGGCGACAGCCAACGCTTTGGCGGCCGTCCTCGGTGGTGCCCGCCAGATCGAGTGCACGATCAACGGCCTTGGAGAGCGGGCGGGCAATACCGCGCTCGAAGAGGTGGTCATGGCGCTCAAGGTGCGGGGCGATATCATGCCCTATTACACCGGCGTCGATACCACCAAGATCATGAACATCTCGCGCCGCGTTGCCACTGTTTCCGGCTTTCCGGTTCAGTTCAACAAGGCCATCGTCGGCAAAAACGCCTTTGCCCACGAGAGCGGCATCCATCAGGACGGGATGCTGAAGAACTCGGAAACTTTCGAGATCATGCGCCCCTCCGATGTGGGTCTTTCGGGCACCTCGCTGCCCTTGGGCAAGCACTCGGGCCGGGCCGCGCTGCGGGCCAAGCTCAAGGAGCTGGGGTATGAGCTGGCCGACAACCAGCTCAACGATATCTTCGTGCGGTTCAAGGATCTGGCCGACCGCAAGAAGGAGGTCTACGACGACGACCTCATCGCGCTCATCCGCCAGAACGATACGGTCGAGGACCTCCTCAAGCTCAAGCATCTGCGCGTTGTCTGCGGCACCGAAGGGCCGCAAACCGCCGATCTGACGCTCGAGATCGACGGCGAGGAGAAAACGGTTCACGCCACTGGCGATGGCCCGGTCGACTCGGCTTTCAACGCCGTGAAGGCGCTTTTCAAGCACAGTGCACGGCTGCAGCTTTATCAGGTCCATGCCGTGACCGAAGGCACCGACGCGCAGGCCACCGTTTCGGTGCGCCTCGAGGAAGACGGGCGCATCGCCACCGGCCAGTCGGCCGATACCGATACGGTCGTGGCTTCGGTGAAGGCCTATATCAACGCTCTGAACCGCCTCATCGTCCGCCGCGAGAAGACCGCGCCGGGCGAGGATGTGAAGGGCGTGAGCTACAAAGACGTCAACTGACGAAAAGGGCGCCTCCGGGCGCCCTTTTTCGATCCGGCTGGCTGTGGCCTGCGACGCTACTTCGCAGATGGATCGCGATTTTCAACAGGTCAGCGACTTGCGCTTGGCATCCTTGTGACCTAGGCGTGGATCACGGAGGGCCCCCGACGACGCCGCAACGACGCTGCCCCGGGCCGAGCTTGCAATTCGGAACCGCTCCAGATGCACTTTTACCTTCCCGTGGCCGAGGTTTCGGTCAATCTTTTCCTACTCCTCGGGATCGGGGGAACCGTAGGAATCCTTTCCGGCCTTTTCGGCGTTGGCGGTGGCTTCCTGATTACGCCGCTTCTTTTCTTTGTCGGCATCCCACCCGCAGTGGCCGTTGCCACCTCGGCCAATCAGATCGTGGCGAGTTCGGTTTCGGCGCTCATGGCTCATGTGCGGCGACGGGGCGTGGATTTCTGGATGGGAACCGTGCTTTTGATCGGCGGCCTCGTCGGCTCGGCAGTTGGCGTGCAGATCTTCAACTATCTGAAATCTCTTGGTCAGGTCGATCTTTTCGTCAACCTTTGCTATGTTTTCTTCTTAGGTGGGATCGGCTCTTTGATGATGGTCGAAAGCATCCAGGCGTTCATCAAGAGCGGCAAGCAGGTGCCCAAAAGGCGCAGGCACAACTGGATTCACAAACTTCCTTTCAAGGTCAAGTTTCGAGTGTCCGGCCTCTACATTTCGGTGATCCCGCCCCTATTCGTCGGCGCGCTTGTCGGCCTCTTGGGCGCCGTCATGGGCGTTGGCGGCGGTTTCATCATGGTGCCAGCGATGATCTATCTGCTGAAGATGCCGACAAAGGTTGTGGTCGGAACCTCCCTCTTCCAGATCATCTTCGTCGCCGCTTTCAACACGATGATGCACGCAATAACCAACCACACGGTTGATATGGTCCTTGCGCTTCTGCTCCTGATTGGCGGTGTTGTTGGGGCGCAGATCGGGTCTCACTTTGGCGCAAAGCTACGCGGTGAACAGCTTCGCATCCTGCTTGCGGCGCTTGTACTCGGTGTCGGCATCAAACTTGGGCTCGACCTTCGGATCGAACCGAGCGAGCTCTATGCTCTGGCGGCGGCGACTGCCGGCTAGGCCCGAAGCAGATCCCGGATACCCAGAAGCCGAAACACCCACGAAAACACGGACGGGAAACTCCGCGAAAAGCGCCGCCGGCCCATGTGGTCGGCGATGATCTTGGCCGCTTTCTCGTCGGTCATGATGAACGGCATTCGGAAGGCGTTTTTCCTCGTCAAACGGGTATCGACAAAGCCTGGGTTCACAAGCTGAACCCGAACGCCGGTCTTCTTGAGGTCTGCGCGCATGTCTTTGGCCAACTGCATGATGGCAGCCTTGCTCGAACCATACCCGATAGCCCCGGGGAGACCGGTGAAACCTGCAAGAGAACCAACAACAACGATGTGACCGCTATCGCGCTTGGCGAAGCCTGGGACAACAGCACCAAAGACACGCAATGCACCGTTGAAGTTGACGTTGGCAATGCGGAGCGCCCTCTCAGAATCCCACTCGGCGGCGGTCATTGGCTCATAATCGCCGGCCATGTAAATCACCCCGTCGATCTCTCCCAGTTCGCTCGTCACTCTAGCCACCGATTGGCTATCGGTCACATCGCAAAGAATGATCCGCGCGGGTTTCGAGAGCGTTGTGGTCACCTCTTGAAGCCGCTCCCCGGACCGCCCGGACAAGACCAATCCAACGCCGCGTTTATCAAGCTCTCGCGCAAGTGCTGCGCCGATCCCGAAGCTCGCACCAACAAGCCAATAGGTCTTTCCGTTTAAGGTCCGGTCCATCCTAGCGGCTCAATTCTTGTACCGGCGGCATCGGGCGTCTGTGGAACATCGCGCGCGCGCGCCATAGTTTGAGCGCTTGCCAATGGATGAGAGCCATAATCCGCAGCGAACCAAAAGGCCTTTGGACGAGTGACGCCAGAAGCCCCGGCGTTGTCATCTCGTTGCGCGCTCCATCCAAGGTGGCCAGAAGCCCGCCTTTGCCGTGGCGATAGTCGATCCGCACGGAAACCTCTTCTTGCGTCAGCGCAAAATGAAACCGGTATTCGCCAGCGACAGGCTGAAATGGCGAAACGTGGAAGATCTTCTGCGCTACCATTTCATTCGAAGGCTTGATCGGCGCGACATCGGGATGAACGCAAAGATAGCTGTGCCTGTCTCCGAAGGTGTTGTTCACCTCGGCGATAACGACCCTGAGCGCCTCATCCTCATCGACAACCATCCAAAAGCTAACGGGCGTGAAGCGAGTCCCGAACATGCGCGGTTGCGCAAGAAGAAGGATCCGCCAGCCCTGACCGATTTGCATTTCCGCCTCAGCGAGACGGTCGCGCACCCATTGCGCCCCTTGCCCTGCATCGCGAACACCACCGTGATCGCGATCATGGTAGGAAACCAGGTTAGCAGCATTTGCCGAAAACAACGCCGAAGTCTTTTCGATCGTTTCCGGTTCGATCAGTAGATAGTCGACGCCATAGCGAAAGCTGTTGGCCTCGCCTCCCAGCCGCCTGTGCATCGTCGATGCCCTGATGTGCTGCGGTCTCATGCGGCAAGCACTCCGGATTTCAGACGTTCGACCACCGCAACTGCACTGGCATATCCATCTTCGTGAAAGCCGTGCCGGGTCCAGGCACCGCAAAACCATGTCTTGTTCTGCCCTTGTGCAAGCCGTAGTTCGGCTTGTGCCCGGATGGCAGCGCGATCAAACACTGGATGGGCGAACTCCGTCTCCTCGTAAACAAGATGATCAGGTATTTCGACCTCAGGGTTGAGAGAGACAAAAAGTGGATCAGATGCATCCAGGCCCTGAAGCCTGTTCATCCAATAGGTGAGGCCGATGCGCGCCGCTGGACGATCGGTCGTACTTTTATAGACCCATGATGCCCAAGCCCTTTTTCGGTTGGGCATCTGGCTTGTGTCGCGGTGGAGGACCGCTCTGTTTGGCTGATATCGAATATTGCCAAGGATCTTCTTTTCCTTGTCGGTCGGGTCCGAAAGAAGCGCAAGGGCCTGATCCGAATGGCACGCAAAGACCACCTCATCAAAGAACTCGGGCAGACCGCCCTTGCAGCGGACCTCAACGCCAAGATCGCTCCTTGTGACCGACGCGACTGGTGCGTCAGTCCGAATATCACCGCCTGCCGACCGGATCGCCGCTGCAATGCGTGTCACATAGGCAATCGACCCGCCATCGACCGTATGCCACTGATGGGTATTAGGCGTCAGAAGCGCGTGGTTGTCGAAGAACTGAACCAGTGAACGGGCAGGAAAGCTTTCCATCTGCTCTGGCGTCGACGACCAGATCGCTCCGGACATTGGCAGGAGATAATAATTGCGAAACCACTCGCCCATATTGAGTTGATCGAGAAACTTCCCAAGCGGCAAATCAGGATCTTGAGCTGCAGCGACGGCGCTCTTGTTGAACCGCACTATATCGCCGAGCATCCGCCAGAACTGAGGCCTGGCAAGATTTCGCTTCTGGGCCGTCAGAGCCGACAGATCGCGCATACTGTATTCCAGACCGCCGTTATTGATCGACACGCCAAAGCTCATATCGCTCTTTTTCACCGGCACGTCGAGATCGCGGAACATCTGCGTCAGATGCGGATAGGTATGATAATTGAAAACGATAAAGCCCGTATCGACTGCGGTTTCCCCGCGCCGCCCGGCCAGGACAGTCCGAGCATGGCCACCGAGGCGATGAGATGACTCGAACAGAACGATCTCATTATCGGGCGCCAGCATATAGGCTGCACCCAAGCCTGACACACCGCCGCCGATCACGGCAATTCGCTTTTTCTTCGCTAGATCAAAAGGCACTTTGGCAACCCCGCTTGGATGATTTCGGAAGGGATACGCAAGAGCGATCGGTCCAGATCAGTCAGGGGCAAAATGATCCATCTCAGCCGTAGCGCCGTAGAGTTGTCAAACCGCAATGAGGAGAGCCCAAGTGCAACTCGCAGCTATCTACGCCACAACCGTCGTCGTCTTTCTGGCACTTGACGCGATTATGCTAAAATTCGTGATGCGCCCGCTGTTTTCCCAACACATCGGAAGCTGGCTTCTCGACGAGATCCGCATTCTGCCGGCCGTTGGCTTCTATCTCTTCTATGTGGCGGGGATCGTCTGGTTTGTCTCGATGCCGGCCTTCAAGGCGGGCGTCACAAGCCAAGCCCTGATTGGCGGTGCATTCTTGGGCGCAATCGCCTACGGGACATACGAATTCACCAACTACGCAACGCTCAAGAACTGGAGCCCGTCTATGGTCGCCGTTGATGTGATCTGGGGCGCCATCCTGACCGGCTTTTCCGCTTGGGTCGGTGTTTCGGCCGCAAAGGCTTTGGCTTAACAGGCCAAGGTGGCTCAACTCTGCGGGTCATACCAAAAACAAGGGCCGCAGGAAGGGTCCGTGCCTATTTTCAAACACGAACGCCCGCAGCAATTATGCTACGGGCGGTTCTGTATATTTGGTTGCGGGAGTAGGATTTGAACCTACGAC
>CAKZOU010000043.1 GCA_937138255.1 uncultured Paracoccaceae bacterium | reverse complement strand
ATCCGCCGCGCCACCGACACCATGATGGCCGGCAAGGTCGCCGTGGTCTGCGGCTACGGCGACGTCGGCAAAGGCTCGGCCGCTTCACTCCGTGGCGCCGGCGCCCGCGTCAAGGTCACCGAGGTCGATCCGATCTGTGCGCTTCAGGCAGCGATGGATGGCTTTGAGGTCACGCTCCTCGAAGACGAAGTCGCCTCGGCCGATATCTTCATCACCACCACCGGCAACAAGGACGTGATCCGCATCGAGCACATGCGCGCGATGAAGAACATGGCGATCGTCGGCAACATCGGCCACTTCGACAACGAGATTCAGGTTGCCGCGCTCAAGAACCACAAGTGGACCAACATCAAGGAACAGGTGGACATGATCGAGATGCCCTCGGGCAACAAGATCATCCTCTTGTCCGAGGGCCGCCTCCTGAACCTCGGCAACGCCACGGGCCATCCGTCGTTCGTCATGTCGGCTTCGTTCACCAATCAGGTTCTGGCGCAGGTCGAGCTTTGGACCAAGGGCAGCGAATACAAGCCCGGCGTTTACATCCTGCCCAAGCACCTCGACGAGAAAGTGGCCCGACTGCATCTCGCGCGGATTGGTGCGAAGCTGACCACGCTCAAGAAAGACCAGGCCGACTACATCGGCGTAACGGTCGAAGGCCCGTTCAAGCCCGAGCACTATCGCTACTAGGGTTGCCTCGATCAGCCACTCGACTAGCATGAACCCGGCGCCATTTGGTGCCGGGTTTTGCTTTTGGGGTGTGACATGGGTCGGCGCGACGATCTTATCGAGGCCTGCGCGAGGGATCTTGAGGTCAAGTGCGGAATGCCGCCCGAGCCCGAGCTTCTGGATCGCGTCATCAAGGCTTGCGGCCCCGCGGCATTTTCCGTCGAAGGCGCATCCATTGATCCAGAAAACGGGGCGGAACGAGAGAGCATCCGCAGCCATTTCCTGATCCGCAAACTCGGCCTCAGGGACAGCCCCGACCTTGCCGAGGCGGTCAACGCTGCGTTCGAGGCCTATCCGGGGAAGGACGAGCCGCGCTACAGGCCCGTCATCTACTATCTTCTCGTCAAGTATTTTGGTCGCGAAGATTCCCTTTGATACCAACACATTGAACTAAGTTCTAAGGACTATGTGCTAGGAGTATCTGCGTCGATGGCGTAAAAAGGTCCTACGGTCAGGATGGCCGGGACCCAGAATTCAAATCGCGTGTGGTGCTTGGGGAGCGCGCGGGGTGAGAGGGGGTCCCGTGCGTCGGGGCCCCCATTCTTTCAGAACAGCGTCAGAACCGCTCCGATCAGCAGACAGCCGATCGCCGAATATCCTCCGTCGATCAATGTCAGCTTGAAAGGGCGCATCCCGTAGGCGTTGTTGATCATTGTCCACGGCGCGATGAAGAAAAGTCCGATGCCAAGGCCTGCATAGGCGCCTTTTGCCACCGACTCGATTCCCGACATGGCGAAGATGTGCCGCATCATGCCTGCCACCAGAAGCATACAGATCGCGGAGAGAACAAAGGGCATCGGGCTTCCGCCACCCTTGGGGTTGCCGTTCTCGTCGCATTCAATGCCCGAGGCTTCGAGCCACGGCTTCCGCAGCGTCGAATACCAGATCGCCCCAAAAACCCACGAGGCCGCAGCAGCGGCTACAACGTTGAGATAGTCCATGTGAATCTCCCTGTTCGCAATGCAGGAAGTATGGGGCCGACTCAGGCTTTTGTCTTGCCCAATTCACAGACGCGCGCCCACTCGGCTGGCGTCACCGGCTGGACCGAGAGGCGCGAGTTTTTCACGAGAACCATATCGGAAAGGGCAGAATCGGCCTTGATAGACTCTAATGTCACCGGTCTCGCCAGTGGCCTGACCGCACAGATATCAACGCACTCCCAACGCGGATCGTCTGTCGTGCTATCGGGATGCGCCAGCGCCGAAACCTCGACGATACCGACGATCTCGAGCCCTTGCCGTGAATGATAGAAGAACCCCAGATCGCCGAGCTGCATCGCCCGCATGTTGTTGCGGGCCTCATAGTTGCGGACGCCGTGCCATTCCTCGCCTGCCGCCCCTTTGGCGACCTGATCATCCCAGCTCCAGGTGTCGGGCTCGGACTTGAACAGCCAATAGGCCATCAGCCGATCACCTTTTTCCATTCCTGGATGCGAACATCCGCGAAAAGGCCCGCTTTGTTATAGGGATCGTTCTCGGCCCAAGCGCGGGCGGCGGCAAGGTCGGCCACGTCGAGCACGATCATCGAGCCGCACATCTGCCCGGCCTCGTCAAGAAACGGCCCCGCCATTTCGACAACGCCGGTTTCTTTGATGAAGGCCAGATGCGCCTCGCGCGTATCAAGACGGATTTGCAGGGCGCCGGGCTTGTCCCGGGTCATGAGGGCGACGCGCATGGATTACTCCTCTTTCAAAGGCCGCGACAGAAGGGCCTTCATCGCTTGTGGAACGGTGAGTTTG
>CAKZOU010000042.1 GCA_937138255.1 uncultured Paracoccaceae bacterium | reverse complement strand
GTTTCTTTTTGGGGTTCTCAGCCCCCATCTTCCAGAGATAGGCGCCTAGGCCCGCCACCACCGCCGCCGCGGCGAGAAATCCCGAGGCGTTGCCTGCGATTTCGGCCACGGCGGTCATCTGTCCGGCAAAGACATAGCCCATGCCGATATAAGCGGTGACCCAGACGATCTCGCCCAAGGCTCCCCAGAGAAGGAACCGCGGCCAGTCGATCCGCATGATCCCGGCGGCGAGGTTGACATAAGGCCCCAAGGGGCTCGCCAACCAGCGGCTGAGGAAGATGCCGAGATTGCCCCAGCGGCCTGTCATCTCATGGGCGCGGCTCATGGCCTTGGCGCGGGCGGGCTTGCGGTTGACCCAACCGGCAAAGCGCCCGCCGCCGGTCATCCGTGCAAGGGCATAGCCGGTCTGATCGCCTAGAACCGCGCCCCCAAGTGCCGCGCCTGCTGCCTGCAAGCCGCCCAGATCGCCCGAGGCGACAAGGCCGCCGCCCGCCAGCATCATGAGCGAGGCGGGAACCGGCATGGCAAGGCAGCTGAGAAAGGTCACCGCGAAAAGGATCCACGCGCCATAATCGGTGACGAGGGCGAGAAAGCTCTCCATTACCGATCTCCGGCCGCCCGCGTCGCATCGGCGGCGGCCTTGATCTCGGCTGCGAGGTCTTCGAGGCTCTGGCCGCGCTCGCTGGCGATCTGGCCCATCGTGATGTGGCGGTCCTCGCCCGGGGCAAGGCCCAGAAGCGGCCCGAGGATCTCGGGCGGGATGCCATAGCTCATCCCGACATAGCGCGGCGGCATCCAGGCTTCGATCGGCTGCTCGTGATGATCGGGGTTCTGCCAGTAGAGCCAGAAGCTCACGGTGCGGATCCCGAAGCCCACCATCGCGATGACCGCAAGAGCGAAGAGCGCCGCGAGGACAGGGTGGCGCTTCCAGATGCGCGAGATACGGTCTTTCATCGACTCAAGGTCCTCATACCACGGTCGATCCCTTCAAGCGTCATCGGAACCATCCGCTCGGGGCCGATGAGCTGCTGGATCATCTTGGTTGACTGCGTATAGCCCCACATCCGCTCGGGCGTGGGATTGATCCACAGATGCGCGGGCCACTGATCGAAAGCGCGGCGCAGCCAGACCTCGCCTGCCTCTTCGTTCCAATGCTCGTTGGCCCCGCCCGCAAAGGCAATTTCGTAGGGGCTCATCGAGGCGTCACCCACGAAGATGCATTTGTAATCCGGCCCATAGGTACGCAGCACCTCCCAAGTCGGTGTCTGTGCATTCCAGCGCCGCGCATTGTCGCGCCAGATGCCTTCGTAGAGGCAGTTGTGGAAATAGAAATGCTCGAGGTGCTTGAATTCCGCGCGGGCGGCGGAGAACAGCTCTTCGACCACGCGGACATGCGGGTCCATCGAGCCGCCAACGTCGAAGAACAAAAGCACCTTCACCGCGTTGCGCCGCTCGGGGCGCGTCTGGACGTCGAGATAGCCATGCTCGGCCGTGGCGCGGATCGTGCCGTCGAGGTCAAGCTCGTCCGTCGCCCCGTCCCGCGCCCAGCGGCGCAGGCGTTTCAGCGCCACCTTGATGTTGCGGGTGCCCAGCTCGATCGTGTCGTCGAGATTGCGAAATTCGCGCTTGTCCCAGACCTTGACCGCCCTTTGGTGGCGGCTCTCGTGCTGGCCGATGCGGACGCCCTCGGGATTGTAGCCATAGGCGCCGAAAGGCGAGGTGCCTGCCGTGCCGACCCATTTCGAGCCGCCCTGATGGCGGCCTTTCTGTTCGGCCAAACGCTGGCGCAGGGTCTCCATCAGCTTGTCGAATCCGCCAAGCGCCTCGATCTGCGCCTTTTCTTCCTCGCTCAGGTGCTTTTCGGCGAGCTTCTCGAGCCAGTCCCTCGGCAGGTCGATCGCTTCGAGCACTTGCTCGGCGGTGATCTTTTCAAGCCCAGAAAAGGTCGCGGCGAAGGCGCGGTCGAATTTGTCGATGTTGCGCTCGTCCTTCACCATCACCGCGCGGGCGAGATAGTAGAAGGCCTCGGTGTCATAGGTCGCGAGCCCCGTTCCCATCGCTTCGAGAAACGAGAGATATTCGCGCAAGGATACCGGCACGCCCCCTTTTCGCAGGTTGTCGAAAAAGGGCAGGAACATCGCGCTACTGGTAGCTGCGGTCGATCAGGATCATCGCGAAAAGGCCCAAAAGGCCAAAGATCATCGCGAAGACCAGCGCCCATTGCACAAGATCGGCGGTCTTGCCGCCGCGCTGGCGGGCGCGGATGGCGCCGAGGATGGCTCCGAAGATCAGGCCGGCGAGGGGATAGATCATGGCGTCAGCTTTCCTTGGCGGGCCGGAACGCAGCAATGCTGCGGCGCATCTGCCCGATGATCGTTTCTGACCCCAAGCCGTAACGCGCAGCGGGCAGGCTGTCCAGCCGCAGGGCTTCGGCCTCGCTCGATAGACCGAGACGATCAAGCGCTTCTGCCTCGATCAAGGCAAGCTCGGCAAAGAGCGCGGCATCCTCATGGGCCGCCGCGATTGGGCTGGCGGCATGGGCGCGATTGCGGGCCGTGGCGGGATCGCCGGTGGCGAGATCGAGACGCGCAAGCTGAACCGCCACATGGGCCGACTGGATCTCGGTCAGGCGGCTCAGCCCATAGGCGCGGGCCGCGATTTCAAGCTGGCGCCGCGCCTCGGCGGGATCGCGGGTCATCAGTTGCCGCCCGTAGACATAAGCGCCAAAGCCCGCGCGGGGATCACCCGCGGCAAAGCGCTGGCTCGCGCGGCTTGCCCTTGCGGCGGCGTCGATCCGGGCGGCGGGGCTGTTGGTGGGCGAGAGGGCGGTCTCGATATCGCGCCGCCAGCTGCCATCGTCCTGAACCGGCCCCGCGGCCCCGCTGCCGCCCGCAGGGTTGAGCCGCGCGAGGATGGCGGGAAGCCGCGCCGCGACCTCGGTCCGGCTCATGCCGCTGTGCAGCTCGGGCGCATAGAGTGCGCGCAGCGCCAGCATATCGAAGCCGGTGAGCGTGCCTTCCATGTCGTCGTCGTTGAAGACCGAATCCGCCAGTCGGTAGAGATCATTGAGCGGCCCGAGCGCCTGCGCCAGTTCCTCGTGCAGGCAGCTTCTGGCCTCTTGCCCGGTTGCGTCCGAAGGAAGGAAAACCGTGACCTGCCGCCGGGTCGTGATGCCCGCCCAATCGGGCGCACGATAACCAGCCCGCGCGTAGGCGGCCCAGCTTTCCACCTCGGGCACCGTGAAACAGGCAGCTCCCGGTGCGGCGCGGTGCAGCTGGGCGGAGGGAACCGCCTCGATCACGATCTCGGCGCCCGCGTCTTCGGTCTGCCGGATCTCGATCCCCGCCTCGGCGCGCAGCCGCGCCAGAAGACGGGTCAGATCGGCGGGCAGGGAGGCCGGGACTTCGCCAGTCAGTCGGAGGCGGACCGGGCCTTCAAAGCGGGTGAGGCGGGGAATTTCGCGCCCCGATTCCAGCGCGAAGGCCAGGTCGAGGATATCGGCGGCCATTGCCGCGTTCGAGCGCATCGGTCCGGGGGCGGGCAGGGCGGCAAAGGCGGGAGCGGAGACGGTTGGCACGCCGCTTGGCGTGCAAGCGGCCGCAGCCATGAGCAGGGCAAGGGCGATCCCGCGGCGCATCACGTCCGGTTATAGCGGATGAACGGCGAGACCTTGGCGATCCGGTCATAGAGCTGGCGGGCGGTGGTGTTGAACTCCTGCGTCAGCCAATAGACCGCAGGCGCCCCGTGCGCATCGGCCGCGGCATAGACCGCCTCGATCAGCGCCCGGCCAACGCCGGTGCCGCGCACCTCAGGGTCGGCGTAAAGATCTTGCAGATAGCAGACCTCCTCGATGCGCCAGGCGTGGCGGTGGAAGAGATAGTGGGTGAGGCCGATAAGCCTGCCGTCCACCTCCGCCACGAAGCAGTTGAAATCGCGCGGGTCGTCGCCCAGAAGGCGCGCGAATGTCGAGGTGTAAACCTCTGGCTTCACAGAGGTTTCATAGTATTGCAGATAGCCAGTCCAAAGCCGGGCCCACGCCTCGCGGTCCTTCGCCTCAAGGGGGCGGATCACAAGATCGCCCATCCTCAGTTCCTCCCTGATCGCGCCATGAAGGCGAGGCGTTCAAAGAGATGGACGTCCTGCTCGTTCTTCAGAAGTGCCCCGTGCAGCTTGGGCAGGACGTTGGTCCCATCCTTGCGTAGATCATCGGGGGTCAGATCCTCGGCGAGGAGCAGCTTGAGCCAATCCAGAACCTCGGAGGTCGACGGCTTCTTCTTCAGCCCTGGCGTCTCGCGGATCTCGTAGAAACGGGTCAGCGCGGTGGTGAGCAGCGCTGCCTTGATCCCCGGGTGGTGCACATCGACGATCTGCTTCATCACCTCCATCTCGGGGAAGCGGATGTAGTGGAAGAAACAGCGGCGCAGGAAGGCGTCGGGCAGTTCCTTTTCGTTGTTCGAGGTGATGATGACCACGGGCCGGTGCTTGGCGCGGATGGTCTCGCCGGTTTCGTAGACGTGGAACTCCATCCGGTCGAGTTCCTGCAAGAGGTCGTTCGGAAACTCGATATCGGCCTTGTCGATCTCGTCGATCAGCAAGACAACCTTGCCCTCGGCCTCGAAGGCCTGCCAGAGCTTGCCCTTCTTGATATAATTCTTCACGTCATGCACGCGCTCGTCGCCCAGCTGGCTGTCGCGCAGACGGCTGACGGCATCGTATTCATAAAGGCCCTGCTGCGCTTTCGTGGTCGATTTGATGTGCCATTCGATCATCGGCAGGCCGAGGGCGGCCGCCACTTGGCGCGCCAGTTCGGTTTTGCCTGTGCCCGGCTCGCCCTTGACAAGGAGCGGCCGTTCGAGCGCCACAGCGGCGTTGACGGCGACGGTCAGGTCATCGGTGGCGACGTAGCTTTCTGTTCCGGAAAAACGCATCTTGGGCCTTTCTTGCAGGGCGCGTGCAACAGGTGCCAGCCTATCACGCCGGGCGGCGGCATCAACTCGGCATGTGGTCGAAATTACGGGGTGACTCTGCTGGCCGAGGGGAGTAAAGGGGCGGCGAGGAGAGGAGTGTGCTGCATGGCTGACGACATTCAGGCGGAAGTGGGCAGCGCCAAGAAGGGTCCAAAAATGAAAGCAGAGAATTTCCTGCCGGACGACTATACCCCCGCCGAAGACGAACCTTTCATGAATGATCGGCAGCTTGAGTATTTTCGTCGCAAGCTGTTGAGCTGGAAAGCGGATATCCTCGAGGACAGCCGCGATACCATCGAAGGTATGAAAGATCAGACCCGCAATATTCCCGACATCGCCGACCGCGCCAGCGAAGAGACCGACCGGGCCCTCGAGCTGCGCACCCGCGACCGCGAGCGCAAGCTCGTGGCCAAGATCGACTCGGCCCTGCGCCGGATCGACAACGGCGAATACGGCTATTGCGAAGTCACCGGCGAGCCGATCAGCCTCAAGCGCCTCGATGCGCGGCCGATCGCAACCATGAGCCTCGAGGCGCAAGAGCGCCACGAGCGCCGCGAACGGGTCCACCGCGACGATTAAGATGACGGGCGACGGGCGGCAAGGCACAGCTGCCCGTGCCAATACGGGCCGGAGGGTCGCCGTTGTCGGTGGCGGGATCGGCGGGCTGGCGGCGGCGCTGGCCTTTGCCCGGACGGGGGCGCATGTCACAGTTTTTGAACAGGCTCCCGAACTGCGCGAATTTGGCGCGGGGCTTCAGATCACGCCCAATGGCGGTGCCGTGCTCAAGGCGCTGGGTCTGGACGCCGCAGCCGCGGCGCGTTCGGTGCGCGGGGCGGCGGTGGTGCCGTCTGATGCGCTGACAGGGCGCGAGGTTGCGCGGTTTGATCTGTCCCGGCTCGGCGGGGTTCCCTACCGCTTTTTCCATCGCGGTGATCTGCTCGAGATCCTTGCCGAAGGCTGCCGCGAGGTGGGGGTGGCAATCCGAACCGGCGTACGGATCGGGGAGGTTGACCCGCAACTGGGCACCGTTTCGATAGCAGGCGGCGAAACACATTCCTTCGATCTGGTTGTCGGAGCCGATGGGCTCCATTCCGTCCTGCGCCCGCTTCTCAACGGGGCGGACAAACCCTACTTCACGGGGCAGGTGGCCTGGCGCGCAATTGTTGATGCGCCGGAGGCTGCGCCCGAGGCGCGGATCTGGATGGCGCCGGGGCGGCATATCGTGACCTATCCTCTGGCGGGTGGCCGGCTCAATGTCGTTGCGGTGCAGGCGCGGCAGGGGTGGACGGATGAAGGCTGGAACCATGCTGACGATCCGGCGAATTTGCGGGCCGCTTTTGCCGATTGTGCAGCGGTGATCCGGGATATGCTGGCCAAGGTCGAGGAGGTGCGCCTCTGGGGGCTTTTCCGCCATCCGGTTGCGTCGAATTGGCAGACGGGGCGGGCGGCCATCCTTGGGGATGCTGCGCATCCGACCTTGCCCTTCCTCGCGCAGGGGGCAAACCTCGCGCTCGAGGATGCCTATGTGCTTGCGCGGGAATGCAATCGCGTGCCCGACCTCGGGGCGGCACTGACCGCCTATGAATTCGCACGTCAAACCCGCGTGCGAAAAGCGATCGCGGCGGCCAACGGCAATGCGGTGAATTATCACCTGTCAGGCATCAGCCGTCAGGTCGCTCATGCCGGGCTGCGGGCGCTTGGTTTGGTTGCACCGAACCAGTTTCTCAAGCGGATGGATTGGCTCTACGGCCATGACGTGACGGCCTAGGCGGCGAGGTCGAGCCAGACGGGGACGTGGTCGGAGGGTTTGGACCGCGCACGCTCGTCGGCCTCGATCCAGCAATCATTCATCAGATCGGCGCATTGCGGCGTCAGGAGGAAGTGGTCGATGCGGATACCGTTGTTCCGCTCCCAGCTGTTGGCCTGATAATCCCAGAAGGAATAATGCCCCGCGCCGCGGACGCGGGCGCGGAAGGCTTCGGTAAAGCCCAAGTTGACGATCCGTTGGAAGGCGGCGCGGCTTTCGGGGCGGAAGAGGGCGTCTTCGGTCCAGGCTTCTGGGTGTTTGGCGTCCTCCCGCTGAGGGATCACGTTATAGTCGCCCGCCATCAGCGCCGGCATCTCATCGGCCAAGAGCGCCTCGGCGCGGGCGCGCAGGCGTTCCATCCAGGCGAGTTTGTAATCGTATTTCGGCCCCGGCGCGGGGTTGCCGTTGGGCAGGTAGAGGCCGCAGAGGCGCACGGCCTTGTCGCCGACCACGGTGGCCTCTATCCAGCGCGCCTGTTCGTCCTCGGGATCGCCGGGAAGGCCGCGGGTAATATCTTCAAGCGGGTATTTCGACAGGATCGCCACGCCGTTGAAGCCCTTCTGCCCGTGGGTGGCGACGTTATAGCCGCGTTCTTCGAAGATCTCGGCGGGGAAGTTTTCGTCGACCGACTTGATTTCTTGCAGGAGGACCACATCGGGGGTCTTTTCATCGAGCCAGCGCAGGAGCGTCTCGGCGCGGGCCTTGATGCCGTTGATGTTGAAGGTGACGATCTTCATGGGGCTCTCCTTTGCCCCTTTGTGGCGCGGGGGGCCGTGGCGCGCAAGAGCGGGTCCGCTTGAGCGGTCCCGCGCCTCCGGCGGGAGTATTTCAGGGCCAAAAGAAGATCTACAGCGAGAAGGAGGTGCCGCAGCCGCAAGAGGAGGTGGCGTTGGGGTTGTCGATGGCGAAGCGGGCGCCGATCAGCTCGTCTGTGAAGTCGATGGTGGCGCCGGCGAGGAAGGGCAGGGAGACGGTATCGACGACCACGGTCTCGCCCTCGCCCTTGAGGACGAGGTCATCGTCGCGCGGCTCGTCGAGGGTGATTTCGTATTGGAAGCCCGAGCATCCGCCGCCTTCGACCGCGACGCGCAGGGCCTTGCCTTGGGCGGCGGCGCCGATCTCGGCGAGGCGGGCGAAGGCGCGGGGGGACACGGCAGGCGGCAGGTTCATCGGGGCTCTCCTTGATGGAGAGAATATAGGGAGTGTCTGCGCGGCCCGCAACGGGCTCAGGGGCGAGGTGATGTGATGCGGATGATCCAGCGGACGAGGCCGGGCCAGACGCGCCAGACTGTCAGATAGAAGGCCATGAGGGGTGGGTGGATGGCCTCGGCTTTCGGGCGGTCGATGAGGCGCAGGATCAGGGTGGCGCAATCCTCGGGGCTGAGGGTGCGGAAGGTTTTCGCGATTTTCGGCAGGCGTTCTTCGGTGCCGGGGTTCGAGAGGAAGTAATCGGAGGAGACTTTGCCGAAGGTGATATGGGACGACATCACGCCCGAACCGGCGAGGTCTTGCCGCAGGGCTTCGTGCAAAGACCGCAGGGCGCCGCGCGAGGCGGCGTAGAGGGCGGAATGGGGCCAAGGCTGGTAGGCGGCGGGGGAGTTGACATGGATGATCTGCCCCGAGCCGCGTTTCAGCATGCCGGGCAGGAAGGCGCGGGTGATGAGGAAAGCGGCGAAGAAGGGGGCGTCCATCATGGCGCGGGCTTCGGCGGGGGAGGTATCCTCGAGCCTGTGCCAACGGCCGGCGCCAGCGGCGTTGACGATCAGATCGGGGGTGCGCCCGCGGAGGCTTTCGAGGAGGGCGTCGACGGCTTTGGGGTCGGCCGCGTCAAGCGGGTGGATCGCGGCGGCACAGTCTGAGGCGAGGTCTTCGAGATGCGCCGCGCGGCGGGCCACCGCCAAGACCTCCCAGCCGCGGGCGCGCAGGGCAAGCACGGTGGCGCGTCCAACGCCGCTTGATGCTCCGGTCACTAGGGCTAGGGCCATGAATCACTCTCCATTTTGCCTCTCTACCCTGTCCAATTCCGGCGCCCGCTTCTATATGTGACGTCAGGACAGGCAAAATCGGGTGCAAAAAGAATGGCAGCCCCCTATGCGACCGACCCGGCAACAGCCCGCGGGCGGCTTTATCCAGAGGAAGAAAGCACGTTCCGTTCGCCCTTTCAACGCGACCGGGACCGGATCATCCATGCCTCGGCGTTCCGGCGTTTGAAGCACAAGACCCAAGTGTTCGTCGAGCATGAGGGTGATTATTTCCGCACGCGTCTGACGCATTCCATCGAGGTGGCGCAGGTGGCGCGGACGGTGGCGGCGGCGCTTGATCTTAATGTCGAGCTGACCGAGGCGGTGGCGCTGGCGCATGACCTTGGGCATACGCCCTTCGGCCATACGGGCGAGGATGCGCTCGATGAGCTGATGGCGCCCTATGGCGGGTTTGACCATAACGCGCAGGCGCTGCGGATCGTCACGAGCCTTGAGCGGCACTATGCGGAATGGGACGGCCTCAACCTGACATGGGAGACGCTCGAGGGGATCGCAAAGCACAACGGGCCGGTGGCCGAGCCTTGGCCTTATGCTTTGGCCGAGTATAACGCGCGGCATGATCTGGAGCTTTCGACCCACGCCAGCGCCGAGGCGCAGGTGGCGGCTTTGTCTGACGATATCGCCTATAACAACCATGATCTGCACGATGGGTTGAGGGCCGAGCTCTTTTCGACGGATGAGTTGGCGGAGCTACCGGTGCTGCACGATTGTTTCGCCGAGGTGGATCGCAAATATCCCGATCTCAATTATTACCGCCGCCGGCACGAGGCGCTGCGGCGGTTCTTTGGCATCCTCGTTGAAGATGTGATCTGCGTGAGCCGCCGGACACTAGCCGAGCTTGATCCCCGATCTGTCGCCGAGGTGCGCCATGCGGGGCGGATGATGATCCAGTTCACGCCCGCGCTTTGGGAAGATCTCAAGGTGATCCGTGGATTCCTTTTCAAGCGGATGTATCGCGCGCCGGTGGTGATCGAGATGCGCAAGCATGTCACCGGCGTGATCAACGATCTCTTTCCGCTTTTCATGCAGAACCCCGAGGAACTGCCGAAACAGTGGCGCAAGGATGTGGCCGAGGCGCAGGCCGAAGCCGCACTGGCGCGGATCGTGGCGGATTATATCTCGGGCATGACCGACCGTTTCGCCATTCAGGAACACGCGCGTCTGACGGGCTCGGATATCGTCGAACGGACGCGGGTGACGTCGATCCTCTAGGGTTGCCCCCGTTGACCTTGGCCGATCCTCTGCTAAAGCAGGGGCGACACCGGAAAGATTGATCAAATGAACCTGTTTGCCGATATTCGCGCCCTCGTGATCGAGTGCCTTGATGCCATGGTGGCCGCGGGCGAGCTGCCTGAGGGCCTCGATTTTGCCAATGTGGCCGTCGAGCCGCCGCGCGATGCTGCCCACGGCGATATGGCGACCAATGCCGCGATGGTGCTGGCCAAGCCTGCGGGGCAGAACCCGCGCGCCATTGCCGAGGCACTGGCCGGGCGTCTGGGCGCTGATGGCCGGATCGAATTGGCGGAAGTGGCTGGCCCCGGTTTCCTCAACCTGCGCCTCTCGGCCCTGATGTGGCAGGGCGTTGTGCGCCACGCGATCACGGAAAGCGGCTTTGGGCGCTCGACCATGGGCAAGGGCGAGAAGGTCAACGTCGAGTTCGTCTCGGCCAACCCCACCGGCCCGATGCACGTGGGCCACACGCGCGGCGCCGTTTTCGGCGATGCGCTGGCAGCACTTCTTGATTTCGCGGGCTATGCGGTCACGCGGGAATATTACATCAACGATGGCGGCGGACAGGTCGATGTGCTGGCGCGGTCGGCCTATGAACGCTACCGCGAGGCCAATGGCCTTGAGCCGCAGATCGCCGAGGGGCTGTATCCGGGCGATTATCTGATCCCGGTGGGCGAGGCGCTCAAGGCGAAATACGGCGAGAGCCTGATCGACAAGCCCGAGGAAGTCTGGCTGGCGGATGTGCGCGAGTTTGCCACGGCCGAGATGCTCCAGATGATCCGCGAAGACTTGGCACTTCTGGGCGTGAAGATGGATGTCTATTCCTCGGAAAAGGCGCTTTTCGGCACCGGCAAGATCGAGGCGGCGATTGACGAGCTGCGCAAGCAAGGGCTGATCTATGAAGGCGTGCTCGAGCCGCCGAAGGGCAAGCTTCCCGAGGATTGGGAGCCGCGCGAGCAGACGCTCTTCCGCTCGACCGACTTTGGCGACGATGTGGACCGGCCGGTGAAGAAATCCGACGGCAGCTGGACCTATTTCGCCCCCGATATCGCCTATCACTATGACAAGGTCGAGCGTGGGTTCGATCAGCTCATCAACGTCTTCGGCGCCGATCACGGTGGCTATGTGAAGCGTCTGAAGGCGGTGGTCGCCGCCTTGTCGAAAAACCGCGTGCCGCTTGATATCAAGCTTGTTCAGCTCGTAAAGCTCTTCAAGAACGGTGAGCCCTTCAAGATGTCGAAGCGGGCTGGCACTTTTGTGACCCTGCGCGATGTGGTCGAGCAGGCGGGCGCGGATGCCACCCGCTTCCATATGCTCACCCGCAAGAACGATGCGCCGCTGGACTTCGATTTCGACAAGGTGGTCGAACAGTCGAAGGACAATCCGGTCTTTTATGTCCAGTATGCCCATGCCCGCGTTTCCTCGGTCCTTCGGAAGGCGCGTGAAGCGGGCATTGCGGTGGATGATGCCACGCTGGCCGGGGCTGATCTGTCGATCCTGAACCATGCCGCAGAGATCGGCGTTGCCAAGAAGATCGCCGAATGGCCGCGCCTGATCGAGATCGCCGCCAAGGGGCACGAGCCGCACCGCGTGGCCTTTTACCTCTACGAATTGGCGTCTGACCTGCACGCTCTGTGGAACCGAGGCAACGAAGAGACTTCGCTTCGCTTCCTGCAAGAGGGTGACCCGGCCACATCTCAGGCGAAAATTGCCCTGATCCGTGCCGTTTCGGTTGTTATTGCCTCCGGCTTGGGTATTCTTGGGGTCACTCCGGCCGAAGAGATGCGCTGAAGCGCGCCGCTGCCGGGGTTTGAGCAAGACACCTGATCGGGGCAAACCCGGCGGCAAAGAGGCGAAGATGGCGGTATTCACAACGGACGACGAGCGTCTGCGCGATCCTGTATCCGCGGGGAAGATGATCAATGCGGCTGGGGCGGTTGTCTCGCTGGCGCTGATCGCGGGGATCGGTGTCTGGGGCTACAAGCTGGTCATGCGGGACGTCACGGGCATTCCGGTGGTCAAGGCGCTTGAGGGGCCTATGCGGGTGATGCCCGACAATCCCGGCGGTGAGATTGCGCCGAACGCCGGCCTTTCCGTCAATGCCGTTGCCGCCGAAGGCGAGGCGGCCCCGCCCGAGGATCTGCTGGTCCTGGCGCCGCGAGTCGTCCAACTGACGGACGAAGATTTGGCTGTTCAGCCGACAGCCGAGGCCGGCGAGGTCGTGGCGATGGATGCCGCCGAGGAGGTGGAAACTGTAGGTCTCGCGGATGCGTCCAAACTTCTGGCAACCCAAGCCCAGGAAACCCTCGCCGCGCCGATGATCGAGGCAATGTCGGACGAGCCGCTCACTGCCGAACAAATCCTTGCACTGGCGGACCAGATCGCCGCCAACCTCACGCCGCTTGAGCCGCTCGCCGAGGGCGAGACAGCGCCTGTCGCGATGTCGATCAACGATGTGCCGCTGGATGTGATTGCCGATATTGTGCCTGCGTCCGAGCCCGGTGTCGCGGTCTCCTTGCGCCCTCTGGCGCGACCCGAAACTTTAGTGACGTCAACTGATGCAGCCGCGCAGGATGGCAGCGCCACAACCGTTCCGATTGGAACGCCCTTGGTGCAGCTTGGTGCCTTCGATAGCGCCGAGATCGCGCAATCGGAGTGGACGCGGCTCACAGGCCGGTTCGCCGATTTCATGGCGGGCAAAACGATGGTCGTGCAGGAAGCGAGCCTCGGCGGCCGCACCTTCTATCGTCTGCGGGCGATGGGCTTTGCCGATCTCTCTGATGCCCGCCGCTTGTGCACCGCGCTCCTCGCCGAAGGTGCGGACTGTGTGCCGCTTCTGAACAAGTAGCGATCCGCGCCCCTCGCGGGCGTTGACATTGCCTGCGGGCCAGCGAAACTGGGGCGCACCCCCGCGAGAGGCCCATGGCTGAGGAATTTCAGGAAGATCTGCTGTCGGTGACCGACCGCCTCGCCGCCGAGGCGCTGATCGTCGACGTGGGTGCTTTCGAGGGACCGCTCGATCTGTTGCTGACACTGTCGCGCACGCAGAAGGTCGATCTTCGGCAGATCTCGATCCTCGCGCTGGCGCGGCAGTATCTGGACTTTGTCGAGAAGGCCAAGCAACTGCGCCTTGAACTGGCTGCCGATTATCTCGTGATGGCTGCTTGGCTGGCGTTTCTCAAATCGCGCCTCCTGCTGCCACCTGACCCGCTGGCCGAGGGGCCATCCGGCGAGGAACTGGCCGCCCACCTCGCTTTCCAGCTTGAGCGCTTGCAGGCCATGCGCGAGGTGGCGGCCAAGCTTATGGCGCGCGACCAGCTGGGCCGCGATTTCTTTGCCCGTGGTATCACCGAGGATGTCACCCGCGTGCGCCGCGTGACCTATACCGCCACGCTCCTCGATCTGATGCAGGGCTACGCCCGCATCCGTACCCGCGACGATTTCCGCCCCTTCGTGATGGACCGCGACGCGGTGATGACGATGGAGCAGGCGCTCGACCGGATGCGCGGCCTCATTGGCTATGCCGGTGAGTGGACCGACATTTCCTCGTATATGCCCGACGGCTGGACCGCAGATCCCACCCGCCGCCGCTCGGCCACCGCCGCCACCTTTGCCGCCTCTCTCGAATTGGCGAGAGAGGGGCATATCGATATCCGCCAGAGCGACACCTTCGCTCCGATCCAAATCCGCAAACGGACCTGACCTGATGGCAGAAAAAGACGAGAAGAGCCTATTCGAAGCGCCGCCCATGGCCGAGCAGGAGCGGATGGTCGAAGCCATCCTCTTCGCCACCGCCGAGCCGGTGACGGTGCGCGATCTTGAGACCCGGATGCCGCATGGCAGCGATCCGGCTGAGGCCATCGTGCACCTGCGCAAGCGCTATGAGGGCAGGGGGATCAATGTGGTCAAGGTGGGCGACGCCTGGGCGATCCGCACCGCGGCCGACCTGGGGTTCCTCATGCAAAAAGAAACGGTCGAGGTTCGCAAACTGAGCCGCGCCGCGATCGAGACCCTTGCTATTGTCGCCTATCACCAGCCGGTGACCCGCGCTGAGATCGAGGAAATCCGCGGTGTCTCGGTCAGCCGGGGCACCATCGATCAGCTGATCGAGCTGGAATGGATCCGCTTCGGCCGCCGCAAGATGACGCCGGGGCGGCCTGTGACCTTCGTTGTCACGCAGGAATTCCTCGATCACTTCGGCCTCGAAAGCGCCCGCGATCTGCCGGGCCTGAAGGAACTCCGCGCTGCTGGTTTGCTTGACAACAGGCCACCGCCGGGGGCTATGCTCGCCGCCAGTGAGGATGACGAGACGGAAGACGAGGACCAGTCCGAACTCTTCTGACGCTCTGCCCTGGGGAGGCTCGAAATGCCGGTCACTGTTGAAGAGATAACCACGGTCGACGAGGTTCGAAGTCAGGTTGATATTCTGCGTGAATATCTCAATTACGTCTGCAATGACCTGCGGCTCAACGCAGATCTCGACATAGATCCCGAACCTTTGCTGGCCGATACCCTCTCGAACGCCGAGACCTTCGTGCCGCCTTTGGGCGCGGCCTATGTGGCCAAGGACGAAGAGGGCGAGGTTGTGGGCATCGGGTTCATGCGGCCTGTCGGCGGCAATGCTTTCGAGATCAAGCGCGTATTCGTGCGCCGCAAGGCGCGTGGGCTTGGCGCGGGCAAGGCCTTGATGACGGCGCTGATGGACAGGGCAAAGCGCGAAGGCGCGACCGAGATGCTGCTCGATAGTTCCAAGACCCTGTCGGAAGCGACCTCGCTTTATGAAAAGCTTGGGTTTGCCTACACTGACCCCTATCCGCAAAGCTCGCACTACGGCGACAAAGAGCTGGAACCGATCTTGATCTTCATGCGTAAATCGCTCGTTTAGACACGAAGTGTGGAAATTCGCGCCGCCTTGGCCCATAGTCAGGCAAAGGCCGGAGCAACCGGCCACCAGAGAGGCAGCGAGATGGATCTGAACCGACTGATCAACATGATTGTCCGGCTGTTTATGCGCAAGGGCGTCAACGCGGGCATCAACTTTGCCGCCAACCGTGGCAAGGATCCCAAGGATATGACCCCAGAAGAGCGCCAGCAGGCCAAGGCTGCTCGCCAGAACGCCAAGCGCGCACGGCAGGCGATCAAGCTCGGGCGAAAGATCGGCCGCCTCTAGAGCGCCAGCGAGACGATATAGGCGCCATATAGGCCGAGCATGACCGCGCCCTCGCGCCGGCTGATGCGCCAATGCGTGACGCAAGCGCCGATCAGCACAAGGCTCGCGCCGAGCATGATCCAGTTGTCATAGGCAACAATCTCGGCCGGGATCGGGATCGGCTTGACCATCGCGGTCGCCCCGAGAATCCCGAAAATGTTGAAGATATTGGAGCCGACAATGTTGCCGAGCGCCACGTCGGAATGGCCGCGGCGTGCGGCGAGAACCGATGTGACAAGCTCGGGCAGCGAGGTTCCTACTGCAACGATGGTAAGGCCGATCACCGCTTGCGAGACGCCCATATCTTCGGCAAGCCCGATGGCGCCCTTAACGAGAAATCGCGCGCCTAGAAGTGTGATGAGCAGGCCACCAGCGAAATAAAGCAGGGCAATCGGCACTGACAGGTTCGGGGTGTCGATTTCCGGCGCGTCGGCATCGGTGCGGCGCAAGGACAGGATAAGGAACAAGGTCAGACCGAAAAGGAGCGCCAAGGCGCTGGTGCGCCCAAGCTGCCCGGTTGCTGCGATGGCCATGAACAGAACCGTCGCCCCGATCATAAAGCCCATATCCTGCCGGAAACCGCGCTTGCCCACTGCGATCGGAGCGATCAGGGCCGAAACGCCGACGATCAACAGGATGTTGGCGATGTTCGAGCCGACAACATTGCCGACAGCGATGCCGGGCGCTCCGTCCAGTGCGGCCTGAATGCTTGTCAGCAGTTCGGGGGTAGAGGTGCCGAAACCTACGAGCGTCAGGCCGATGACCATAGGCGGAATGCGCAGTCTCTGGGCGGTCGCGACGGCTCCTTTCACCAAAGACTCGCCGCCGATCAGCAGGGCGACAAAGCCACCCAGAATGAGAATGATATCCAAGATGGCTCCGTGGCCGGATGTGACGTGGTGAACGAGATGTGGGAGGGCGGCTTGGGAAGGTCAAGCCGCGCCAGGGGGGCGGGCGAGAAATCTTTTCTAGCTGCGGAAATGCTTCGACAGCTTCAGCCCTTGCCCCTGATAATTCGACGCAATTTCGCGGCCATAGAGCATATCCGGCGTCTCGGTCATCCGCTCATAGACGAGCCTGCCAACGACCTGCCCATGCTCCAGCACAAAGGGCGCCTCGTGGCAGCGCACTTCGAGAACCCCGCGTGATCCTTGGCCGCCCGCGGCGTCATGGCCGAAGCCGGGATCGAAAAAGCCCGCGTAATGGACGCGGAACTCGCCCACCATCGCCAGATAGGGCGCCATCTCGGCCGCGCATTCGGGCGGGATCGTCACCGCTTCGCGGCTCACGAGGATATAGAAGGCGCCGGGATCGAGGATGATCCGGCCTTCGGAGGTGTGGATCGGCTCCCAGTAATCCTCAGGCGCGTAGTGGCCGATGAGGTCGAGGTCGATCACACCCGTGTGGGGCTTGGCGCGATAGCCGACGAGGGTGCCTTTTGCCGGCGCAAGATCGACCGAAAAGCCGAGGCCATCCGCGATCAGCGCTTCGCCCGAAACAAGCGGCGAGGCTTCGTGCAGCGCGCGCAAGTCGTCGTCAGACAAGGCGGCATGACCATTGCGGAACCGGATCTGGTTGAGGCGCATACCGGGGCGCACGAGGACCGAGAAGGAGCGGGGGCAGATTTCCGCGTAAAGCGGGCCGTCATAACCGGGTGCGATGCGGTCGAACTCGACCCCGCCATCCGTGATGGTGCGGGTCAGAAGATCGAGCCGCCCGGTCGAGGATTTGGCATTGGCCACCGCCTGCACGCCCTCGGGCAGCTTGAGCGATTCCATGAGCGGCACGACATAGACGCAGCCCTTTTCCAAAACCGCCCCTTTGGAGATGTCGATCCGGTGCATCTCGAACTCGTCAAGCCGCTCGTCAACCGTGCGGCCGCCACCCGTGAGGAAGGAGGCCCGCACGCGATAGGCAACAGTGCCGAGGCGAAGATCGAGGCTCGAAGGCTGGATCTGGGCCGGCGTGACGGGGATATCCGCCCGGATCGCGCCATCGGCGATCAACGCGCGGATCTTCTGGCTTGGCAGAACCCCTGTCATCTCGTGCCTCCCTCGGCCGTTATGAAAACGCCCGCCCCGCAAGAGCGAGACGGGCGGTTTTATGGTCGGGCTAGCAGGACTTGAACCTGCGACCTTCCGTCCCCCAGACGGACGCGCTACCAGGCTGCGCTATAGCCCGACTGCGCCCGTTCATACTGTTTTTCGGTGCGAGGGCAAGCTGGAAATCAGCATTATTCTCAAGCTGCATTTCGATGGCCCGGCCTGCGTCTTTTCTTTCACGAAGCCCCGGCGCGTTCGCGCAAGGCCTCGAGCCGCGCCACCAGCGGCGCGATCTGGTGCGAGACGCGCCGCAGGGCCACAGGATCGGTTGAAGAGAGAAGGGCTGCAAAGCGCGGAGCACCGGTGAAGGCGCTGTCTTCGGGATCGGCCGGGACCTTTGCCACAAGTCGCGGTTTCGCAGGGGTAGGAGCAGGGCCGGGCGCTTCGGGGGCCGCAAATTGCGGCGCCTCTTCGGCATCAACTGCCTTCGGCGAATCGATCACCCTATCCTCGTCGTCGTCCATCGGACTCGGACCCATCGCGGCGACGTGTTTGATTCCTTGCTCGCGCAAGAGCTTTTGCACGCCCTTGATGGTCATGCCCTGATCGTGAAGAAGGGTCTTGATCCCGCCCAGAAGCTCCATATCCTCGGGCCGATAGTAGCGGCGCCCTCCGGCGCGCTTGATCGGCTTGATCTGGCTGAACTTGCTTTCCCAGAATCGCAGGACGTGCGCGGGGGTGTCGAGCCAGTCCGAAACCTCGCTGATGGTTCGGAAGGCATCGCGGGATTTTGCCATCCCTACAACCCCTTAGCTCTTGTTGCCGGCCGCCACGCGGTCTTTCATCAGATGCGAGGGCCGGAAGGTCAGGACACGGCGGGGATGGATCGGAACCTCTTCGCCGGTCTTGGGGTTGCGGCCCACGCGCGCAGCTTTGTCACGGACAGAGAATGTCCCGAACGAGCTGATCTTGACCGTTTCACCGGCAACAAGCGCGTCGGAGACATGGTCGAGAACCGTCTCGACGAGATTGGCACTATCGTTGCGGGAAAGGCCCACTTCGGCATGCACGGCTTCCGCAAGGTCCATGCGGGTCAGGGTCTTATCGGACATGAGACTCCCCATTGTTTTCAGTGAGCCTATGCCAGCGGGAATTTCCGAGTCAATAACAGGCACTTGTCCGGCGCAATTTAAGTTGGCGCGCAATTACCAGCGCAGAACAACAGAGCCCCAGGCAAGGCCGCCACCAATGGCTTCGGTAACGACGAGATCGCCCTTTTTGATCTGGCCGTTCTGGACCCCGACCGCGAGGGCGAGCGGGATCGAAGCGGCCGAGGTATTGCCGTGGTCCTGCACCGTGACAACCACTTTGTCCATGCTGACGCCGAGCTTCTTGGCAGTGGCCTGAATGATGCGGATGTTGGCCTGATGCGGCACCACCCAGTCGATATCTTCGTGGTGCAGGCCCACTTTCGACAGCGCCTTGTCGGCGGTTTCGGCAAGCTTTTCAACGGCGTGGCGGAAGACTTCCTTGCCTTCCATCCTTAGAACGCCGGTCGATTTCGTCGACACCCCACCGTCGACATAAAGGATGTCGCGATAGCGGCCGTCGGAGTTGAGGTCGGTCGCAAGGATGCCCCGGTCGGCGTTGGTGCCGGTGCCTTCCTCGGCCGAAAGGATCAGCGCGCCCGCGCCGTCGCCGAAAAGGACGCAGGTGCCTCGGTCGGTCCAGTCGAGGATGCGGCTGAAGGTCTCGGCGCCGATGACAAGGACGGTCTTGGCCTGACCGGAGACGATCAGAGCATTGGCATTGGCCAGCGCATAGACGAAACCGGCGCAGACGGCCTGAACGTCGAAGGCAAAGCCCGAGGTGTTGCCCAAGGCGCTTTGCACCATGGTCGCCGCAGAGGGGAAGGTGAGGTCGGCGGTCGAGGTGGCGACGATGATCGCGTCGAGATCGTCTGCCTCCATCCCCGCGTGGGCGAGCGCGGCCTTGGATGCGCGCACCGCAAGATCCGAAGTGGTCTGGCCTTCTGCCGCGAAATGGCGCCGCTCGATCCCCGAGCGCGAGACGATCCATTCGTTCGACGTATCGAGCGTCTTTTCAAACTCGGAATTGGGGACCACGCGCTCGGGCAGGTAATGCCCGACGCCCCGGACGACGGCTCGTAGCGTCATTGCGGATCTTCTTCCTTTGCTCTGGCGCGGTTTTCCGCGTCTTCTGTCTGGCTATCCTGCGCGAGGATGGCCGCCGAGGCAATTCGTGCCGCCACACGTTCGCTGAAGCCCGAGGCGCCCAGCTTGTAGGCGAGTGAGATCGCCGCCGCGACGCCGGTTTCATCGGCCGAGCCGTGGCTCTTGATGACGGTCTTGTTCAGCCCGAGGAACACCCCGCCATTGACCCGGCGCGGATCGATCCGGCGGCGCAGGCGCAGGAGCGAGGTCATCGCCAGAAGGGCGGCGATGCGCGACAGGATCGTTTTGTTGAAGGCTTCCTTCAGAAGCGTCGAGATCAGGGTTGCCGTGCCTTCGCCGGTTTTCAGCGCGATATTGCCGGTGAAACCGTCGGTCACGATCACGTCCACACGGTCGGAAGGCAGATCGCCGCCCTCGACAAAGCCGACATAGTCAAACGCGCCGGCCGGCGCGGCGCGCACGATCAGATCTTGCGCGTCCTTCAGTTCGGCGCGGCCCTTGTGCTCTTCGGTGCCAACATTGAGAAGGCCAACCCGCGGTGTCGGCAGTCCGAGGCCGTTGCGGGCGTAGGAGGCGCCCATCAGTGCATAGGCAAGCAGATCATCTGCCTCGGCGCGGATATCGGCGCCCACGTCAAGCATGACGTTAAAGCCCGCCGGATTGCGCGAGGGCCAGAGGCAGGCGATCGCCGGGCGCTTGACGCCCTCGGCCTTGCGCAGCTGAAGCATCGACATCGCCATAAGCGCACCGGTGTTGCCACAGCTCACCGCGACATCGGCTTCACCCTGTTTGACGGCGTCGATGGTCGACCACATCGAGGTCTCTTTGCCGCTCCGCAGAACCTGCGAGGGCTTGTCCGTCATCTTCACCACGTCGCGGGCATCGCGGATCGTCACACGATCGCCGATACGCCGCTTGGCGACGAGCGGGGCCAGCTCGGCTTCGGGACCGTGCAGAATCGCGCGGGCGTCGGGCGAGTCTTCCAGAAAACGCGCAAGGCCCGCAACCACGGTTGCAGGCCCCTTGTCTCCGCCCATGGCGTCGACGGACAGCACAACGGTCTTGGCTTTTGCCTCGGTCGCGGACGCGTCCTGAACGGCTTGGGTCATGACCGTGCGGAACGACCCGGCTTACGCCGCGTCTTCGTCCAGATCGACCTCGGCAGCCATCGCGACAACGTCACGACCGTCGTAGCTTCCGCAGGACGGGCAAACGTGGTGCGGGCGCTTGAGTTCGCCGCAGTTGGTGCATTCATTGGGGTTCGCCGCGACGAGCGCGTCGTGGGCACGGCGCATGTTGCGGCGCGACTTGGAAACCTTGTTCTGTTGGACGGCCATGTCTCAACACCTTCGAATTGGGGGGCACTTTCGCCTCGCGGCATGGCCCGGATTTCATATTCCAGAACTGACTCGGCGCCGTTTAAGCGATCCGCCGCAGCATGTCGAGCCTCGATCCGGAAGAGGCCGCGAAAATACTGGGATTCCTTGTCAGCGCAACCCCGATTCTCTGGGGCTGCATTGGGGCCTAGTTATCGCCGCCTTCGTCTTTGTTTTCAAGGGCATCGCGCAGGCTCGCGAGGCCAGAGAAAGGTTTGGCCTCGTCCTCCGTCATCGGGCGGGCGCCGGGTTCGGTGTAGACCGCTTCGCCCATGTTTACACCGTCGGCGCGTGGAAACGGGGGCAGGGCGAGCGCCAGGGCCTCGATCATCACCTCGGCAAGGTCGATCTCGTCGGGCAGAAGCTCGGCGCTGTCGTCCTCGGGCATTTCCACCTCGCCGGTGCCAAGATCCGGCATCTCCGACAGGTAGCTGCGGCGCACCGCCTCGTCGATCCGGGTGGTCACGGGGGCGAGGGTAACGACGCATTCTTGAACGACGGTTGCGCCGAGCTTCGCCTCAAGCGACCAGTCAGCCTTGCCCAATGGAGCAATCCGGCCCTCAAGACGCAGCTTCTTGATGCCGACGATCCCGAGGGCCTCGGCCACGGCTTGGCGGCCGCCTGCGTCCGGCGAAATCTCAAATGTGGTGTCCCTCCGGTTGCGGAGATCGGCAAAACGGATGGTCTGGCTAGGCAGAGCTTGGGTCACGGGCGCTTCCATTCTTGATGTTGGGGGCGTCGATGCTGTAAGCCGATTAAAAGGCAGGGCCATTCAACGCAAGGGGGCAGCAATGCGGATCATGGGCAGATCGACCCGAACAGCGATCCGTCGCAATCTTGTGCTCGTGGCTTTGGTGGCTTTGGTTGCGGCCTGCGCTCCGGTCATGCGCAAGCACGGCTATGCCCCGATCGAAGAGGATCTGGCGCAAGTCGAGGTTGGCGTCGATACCCGCGAGACCGTTCTGGCCAAAATCGGTGCGCCGACGATCACCGGCGTTCTGAACGAGAGCGGTATCTATTATGTCTCGTCCGTGTTCCGCCATTTCGGGGCTGCTGCGCCCGAAGAGGTCAGCCGCGAAGTCGTGGCGATTACCTTCAGCGCCCAAGGCCTTGTCACCAACGTGGCGCGATATGGTCTTGAAGACGGTGGGGTTGTCATCCTGTCGCGCCGAGTGACCGAGGACAACGTTCGCGACAGCACCCTGATCCGACAGCTTCTCGGAGCCATTGGCAACTTCAGCGCTGCGGACCTGATTGGTTCCAACTGACGTCAACCGGCTATTGCGGTTTCCGTTCCGATCCTTATCGGAGCGGGACAGACAAAAAGAGGCGTTAGCTGGATGATCGAGGCCGGCCGATACACCGTGGGTCTCGCGACAAGGCCTGAAGAGGTTGCCGAGACACAGGCTTTGCGCCATCGCTGCTTTCCGCCGCCCGCAGGCTCCGCTCCCCGCGAGACCGGACGAGAAACCGATCCTTTTGATGATCGTTGCCATCATGTGCTGTTGCGTGAGGGCAGAACTGGCCGGCTGGTCGGGAGCTTTCGGCTCTTGCTGCTCGAAGGCGGAGCAGAAATCGGCAAGAGCTACTCCGCGCAATTCTATGATCTGTCCCGCCTAGAAGCCTTTGTGGGCCCGATTGCAGAGCTCAGTCGCTTTTGCATCGATCCGGTGGTCAGGGATCCAGATGTGCTGCGGTTGGCTTGGGCGGCACTGACGCAGATCGTCGACGAACGCCAAGTGGGCCTTCTTTTCGGCTGCACCAGCTTTGCGGGCAACAGCCCTGCACCCTATCGCGCCGCCTTTGGGCTTTTGGCGCAAAAAAGCCTCGCTCCGGCGCGATGGCGTCCGCGTCGACAGGCGCAGGAAACCGTCGACCTTGCCCAGAGGGACGGCGAAACGGCTCCCAAGCATGGGCTTTCCCAGTTGCCCCCGCTCTTGCGTAGCTATCTGGCGATGGGAGGCTGGGTGTCGGATCACGCGGTGATCGACCGCGGCTTCGGCACACTCCACGTCTTCACCGGCCTCGAGATCGCCCGTATCCCGCCCGCCCGCAAGCGTCTCTTGAGGGCGCTCGCATTGCCGGGGCTTGCGGTTTCGAGGGCGGCACAGTAGCTCCGGCGCATGGCGCGCGCACCCCTTCTCCAACTCTCCGACATCTCGCTGACCTTCGGCGGCAATCCCCTGTTTTCCGAGCTGTCGCTTGTCGTGCAGCAGGGCGACCGAGTGGCCCTTGTGGGCCGCAACGGTTCGGGCAAATCGACGCTGATGAAGATCATGGCGGGGCTTGTCGAGGCCGACAAGGGCGACCGCGTGGTGCCGCCCGGTGTGACCGTGGGCTATATGGAGCAAGATCCCGATATGTCGGGCTTTGCCACGCTGGGCGATTATGCGGCGAGCGGCTTGCCCGAGGGCGAGGCCTATCGGGTGAATGTCGCGGCAGAAGGCTTGGGGTTCGATCCTGAGCGCCCCGTGCAAACCGCTTCGGGCGGGGAGCGGCGGCGAGCGGCGCTGGCCAAGCTCATGGCCGAAGCGCCCGAGCTGATGCTGTTGGACGAGCCGACCAACCATCTCGATATCGCAGCTGTTCAGTGGCTCGAAGACACGCTTCGGGCCACCAAGGCGGCCTTTGTCCTGATCTCGCACGACCGGACCTTCTTGCGTGAGCTTACCCGCGCAACCCTTTGGATAGACAGGGGAATGGTGCGGCGGCATGAGCGGGGATTCGAGGATTTCGAAGCCTGGCGCGACAAGACCTGGGACGAGGAAGACATCGCCCGCCACAAGATGGACCGCAAGATCAAGGCCGAGGCGCGTTGGGCAGTCGAGGGGATTTCCGCCCGCCGCAAGCGCAACATGGGCCGCGTGCGGGCGCTGCAAGACCTGCGCACTGAGCGCGCCGCGATGATCCGCCGTCAGGGCGCGGCGGCGCTGTCGCTCGAAAGCGGGCCCATGTCGGGCAAGAAGGTCATCGAGGCAAAGGGGATCTCCAAGACCTATGGCGGCAAGGATATCGTCCGCAACTTTTCCCTGACCGTTCAGCGCCGCGACCGGATTGCATTTGTTGGCCCCAACGGCGTTGGTAAAACTACGCTTATCAAGATGTTGACGGGGGAAGTTCAACCGGAGTCTGGGGCCGTCACCCTCGGCACCAACCTCGCCATCGCCGTCTTCGACCAAAGCCGCGCGCAGCTTGATCCCGATATGAGCCTTTGGGAGAACCTCACCTTCGATCCTGAAATGCGGGTCGGCGGGCGGGCCGATCAGGTGATGGTGCGGGGCGAGCCGCGGCACGTTGTCGGCTATCTGAAGGACTTTCTTTTCGATGAGGCGCAGGCGCGTGCGCCTGTCCGGGCGCTTTCGGGCGGCGAAAAGGCGCGGCTTCTTCTGGCCCGGCTCATGGCAAAGGAATCCAACCTTCTCGTGCTCGACGAGCCGACCAACGACCTCGACATCGAGACGCTCGACCTCTTGCAAGAGATCCTCGACGATTATGACGGCACGGTTCTTCTGGTCAGCCACGACCGGGATTTCCTTGATCGCGTGGCGACGACGACCGTGGCGATGGATGGCGATGGCAAGGCCACCGTCTATGCCGGCGGCTGGACGGATTATCAGGCGCAGAAGGGCGAGGCGGCGCCGGTGGTGCCGGCCGAGAAGCCCAAGGCGCCCGAGAAGGCGCCCGAACCCGTTGCCGCCGCAAAGAAATCGGGGCTGACCTTCACCGAAAAGCACCGCCTCGAAAGCCTGCCGGCCGTGATCGACAAGCTTACCGCCGAGATTGCCAAGCTCGAAGAATTGCTGGCCGATCCCAACCTCTTTGCCGCCCAGCCTGCGAAATTCGCCAAAGCCTCCGAGGCGCTGGCCGAGCGGCAAGATGCCGTGGCGCAGGCCGAGGAAGAGTGGCTGATGCTCATGGAAAAGGCCGAGTCCTGACGGGCCCGGCCTTTCCATAATCGCCTCTTGTCAGGGCTTACCCGTCGAAGTTCACCAGCTCCATGATCCTGAGCGCGGTCGGGCGTTCGCTGGCAAGATTGGTCAGATCAATCTCGTCGGCGGCAAAGCTGCCCCAGCTTGCCACGAGATCCGAGATCTTTGCGCCCTCCAGCACGGGGTATTCGTTGTTGAGCTCGGCATAGATCGCCTGCGCCTCAGGCGAGACGAGGAATTCCATGAGCTTGAGCGCGTCGTCCTTGTTGGGCGCGGCTTGCGTCATGGCGACGCCCGAGATGTTCACATGGGTGCCGCCGTTCTCGAAGGTCGGGAAAATGATCCGCACCGAGTTGGCCCATTCGGTCTGCTCGGCGTCCTTGAGCATCTCGCCCATGTAATAGGTGTTGCCGAGGCTGATATCGCATTCGCCAGCCCAAATCGCCTTGACCTGTGCGCGGTCGTTGCCTTCGGGCTTGCGGGCGAGGTTGGCGCGGACGCCTTCGGCCCAGACGCGGGTCTCATCCTCGCCGTGGTGGGCGACCATCGCGGCGGCGAGGGCGAGGTTATAGGGATGCAGCCCCGAGCGGGTACAGATGCGGCCCTGCCACTTGGGATCAGCGAGATCTTCATAGGTCGTCACCTCGCCATCGGCCACGCGATCCTTGCTGGCATAGACGATGCGGGCGCGGGTCGTGAGGCCAAACCAGAGATTGTCGGGGCTCCGCAGATGCGCGGGGATCGCATCGGCCAGAGCGGCACTCTCGACTGGTTGGAGCACCTCGGCCTCGACGATCTGCTGCAGGCTCGCCACATCGACGGTCATCACCAGATCGGCCGGCGAGCGGCGGCCTTCGGCCTTGAGGCGCTCAACAATGCCTTCCGAGACATAGGCGAGATTGACGTCGATGCCGGTGGCTTCGGTGAAGGCGTCCATCACGGGCTGGATCAGCTCGGGCTGGCGGGTGGTGTAGATATTGACATCGGCCAGCGCGGGCAGGGCGGTCGAGGTTGCAAGGAGAGTGGCAAGAAGGGTGCGAGTTTTCATCTCGGGCTCCGTGGTTTCGATGGCTCCGATAAATCCGAGTAATTTAGTCGGGTCAATACCTGAATTAATTAGTCAGGTATCTTTTTCGCCTTTTCGGCGGCCTTGGCTGCATCCCAAAGGGCGTCCATCTCTGCCAGATCGCTTTGCGCGGGCGTCTTGCCACGGGCTGCAAGCGAATCCTCGATCGCGGCGAAACGGCGGGTGAACTTGCTGTTGGCGCGGCGCAGGGCGGCTTCGGGGTCGACGCCGTAGTGGCGGCCGAGATTCGCCACCACAAAGAGAAGATCGCCGAATTCCTCTTCGATCTCGTCTTCCGAGAGGCTCGCCCGCGCTTCGGTCAACTCGCCCGCCTCTTCAACGAGCTTGGCCAGAACCTCATCCGTCGAGGGCCAGTCAAAGCCCACTCGCGCCGCCCGCTTCTGCAGCTTCACCGCCCGCATCAGCGCCGGCAATCCCATCGCCACACCATCGAGCGTGCGGGCAGGGCCTTGTTCGCCAGCGGCAGCGCGCTCAGTGGATTTGATCCGCTCCCAATCCTTGGTCTGCTGCTCGGCTGATTTCTCGCGGCTCTCGTCGCCAAAGACGTGGGGATGCCGCGCCACCATCTTGTCGGAAACCGTCCGCACCACATCGGCAAAGCTGAAATGCCCCGCCTCGTCCGCCATCTGAGCGTGATAGACCGACTGGAGGAGCAGGTCGCCCAATTCGCCCTGCAATTCGCCAAAGGCCCCGCGTTCGATGGCATCCGCCACCTCATAGGCCTCTTCGATCGTATAGGGCGCGATGGTCGAGAAATCCTGCTCGATATCCCAGGGGCAGCCCGTTTCAGGATCCCGCAGGCGGCGCATGATCTCGATCAGCCGCTCGATTCCGGCGCTTTGATCTTGGATGAGGGCGTCAGAGGCGTTTTGATCCATTGCGAAACGGCTTTCTTTAAGGTTCTCTGCGCAAGGTATTCACCCCAAGCCGAGAGTCCAGCCGTGCCCGTCATCAACCGAATTACCGCCTATGCCGACGATATGAAGACATGGCGCCAGCATATCCACCGCAATCCCGAACTGGGGATGCATTGCGAAAAGACGGCGGAATATGTGGTCGAGCGGCTCAAGGAGTTTGGCATTACCGAAATCCACACCGGCATTGCGACCTCGGGCGTGGTGGCGATCATCGAGGGGCAGGGCGATGGCCCCACCATCGGCCTGCGCGCCGATATGGACGCCTTGCCGCTGACCGAGATCACCGGGCTTGAGTATGCCTCGCAGAACCCCGGCAAGATGCACGCCTGCGGCCACGACGGGCATACGACGATGCTTCTTGGCGCCGCCCGCTACCTCGCCGAGACCCGCAATTTCAAGGGGCGCGTGGCGCTGATCTTCCAGCCGGCCGAGGAAACCGGCGGCGGGGCCGAGGTGATGGTGCAGGAGGGCATGCTGGACCGGTTCGACATTGCCGAAGTCTACGCCCTTCACAACGCCCCCGGCACGCCCAAGGGGCATTTCTACACGATGCCGGGGCCGATCATGGCCGCTGTCGATACTTTCACCATCAACGTTCAGGGCAAGGGTGGCCACGGGGCCTATCCGCATGAGACAGTCGATCCGCTAGCTGCGGGCGTGAACATGGTGCAAGCGATTCAGACCATCGTCAGCCGCAACCACAACCCGCTCGATGAGCTGGTCGTCTCGGTGACGCAGTTCCATGCCGGCACCGTCGACAACATCATCCCCGACACCGCCTTCATCAACGGCACGATCCGCACCTTTGACAAGAAGGTGCAGGCGATGGTGCAAAAGCGCCTCAAGGAGATTGTCGATGGGCATTGCCTGAGCTTCGGCGTTCAAGCCAAGCTCGATTATGTCGTGGGCTATCCCGCCACGATCAACGATCCCGACAAGACGACCTTCGCCGCCAATGTCGCCCGCGCGATTTCGGGCGAGGATGCCGTGACCGAAGAGGGCAGCTCGGAAATGGGGGCCGAGGATTTCTCCTATTTCCTTGAAAAGCGCCCCGGCTCCTATCTCTTCATCGGCAACGGCGATACGGCGGGGCTGCACCATCCGGCCTATAATTTCGACGACGAGATTTCGGCTGTGGGGGCTTCGTTCTTCGCCAAGCTTGTCGAGACGGCGCAGCCGCTGCGCTAGGCTTTTGATCAAAAATTCTTGACTCCTCGCCCGCCCGCGTCAGACTGGGCGGGCCGGATGACGCGCGTCTCCGCCGACGAAACGACGCGCCTCTTTTGACCGGAGTTCCAATCATGGCTCTTGAAGACGCAAAAAAGCAGGTCGATCTTGCGTTCACCCGCGAGGCCCGGCGCGGCCTCGCCTTTGAAAACGCCTTTGGCGGCGCCACCTCGTTCCTGCGCCGGACCTATACCAAGGATCTGACGGGCGTCGACCTCGCCATCACCGGCGTGCCCTTCGATCAGGCGGTGACGCACCGCACCGGCACCCGCTTTGGCCCCCGCGCCATCCGCGAAGCCTCGACACTCCAGCCCTATGATCCGCCCTATGGCTGGCAGGGCTTCGATCCCTTGGGCGAATTCTCGGTGATCGACTATGGCGATGTGGCTTTCGATTACGCCTATACGCCAAGCTTTCCTGATCTGGTGACCGACCATATCCGCACGATCCTTGCCGCGAATGTCGGCACCGTGACCCTCGGCGGCGACCATTTCATCACCCTGCCGATCCTCAAGGCCTATGCCGAGAAATACGGGGCCATGTCGGTGATCCATTTCGACGCCCATTCCGACCTCTGGGCCGACGACGACATGAGCCGGATCGACCACGGAACGTTCATGTATAAGGCCGTGAAGCTCGGCCTCGTTGATCCCGCCCGCTCGATCCAGATCGGCATCCGCACCGAATGCGACGACTACTGCGGAATGGACTATATCGACGCCCGCGCGGTGCACGAGAAGGGCACGGGCTGGGCTGTGGCGCAGGCCAAGGCCAAGGTCGGCGATAACCCGACCTACATCACCTTCGACATCGACGCGCTCGATCCGGCCTTCGCGCCGGGGACGGGCACACCCGTTTGGGGTGGCCTCACCAGCTGGCAGGCGGCGGCGATGCTGCGCGATCTTGCTGGCATCAACCTTGTGGGTGGGGATATCGTCGAAGTGTCGCCGCCCTATGATACGACAGGGGCGACCGCCATCGCCGGCGCCCATGTGGCGACAGAACTGATGACGCTCTATTGTTGGAACCGAAAGGGACGCTGATGCCGAACCAGCCGCTTGGGGGAAACGAAATGCCGCGCTTTGGCGGCCCCAATACCTTCATGCGGCTGCCTGCGGCCTCCACGGCCGAAGGGCTCGATGTGGCGTTCGTGGGCGTGCCGATGGATATCGGCGCCTCCTGGCGATCCGGCACGCGCTTTGGCCCCAAGGCGATCCGCGCCGAAAGCGCCATGCTGCGCCCATATAACATGGGGACAGGGGCGGCACCTTTTGATGGGCTTCAGTGCGCCGATATCGGTGATGTGGCGATCAATACCTTTGATCTGAAGGACAGTGTTCTGAGGATTACAAAGGCTTACGATGCGATCCTCGCGTCAGGCGCGCTGCCGATGACCATGGGCGGCGATCACACGCTGACCCTGCCGATCCTGCGGGCGATTGCGAAAAAGCACGGGCCCGTGGCGCTCGTGCACGTTGATGCCCATGCCGACATCAACGACCATATGTTTGGCGAAGCCATCGCCCACGGCACCCCGTTCCGCCGCGCCTATGAAGAAAGCCTCATAAACCCCAAGAAAGTATGGCAAATCGGCCTTCGGGGAACGGGCTATACCTCTGAGGATTTCAACGAGGCGCGGGGCTGGGGCTTTAATGTCGTGCAGGCCGAGGAGATCTGGCAACAGCCGCTTGGTCCTCTGGCCGAGCGGGTCAAGGCCCAGATCGGCGATACGCCGGTCTATATCACCTATGATATCGACAGCCTCGATCCCGCCTATGCCCCCGGCACCGGCACGCCCGAGATCTGCGGCCTGACCACGCCGCAGGCGGTTCAGCTGATCCGGGGCCTGCGTGGCCTCAATATCGTCGGTTGCGATCTCGTCGAGGTCTCGCCGCCCTATGATACCTCGGGCAATACCGCGCTGACCGCGGCCAATCTCCTTTACGAGATGCTCTGCATCCTTCCCGGGGTTCCGGTCCGTTGATGGTCAAGTGGGGGATCATATGTCTGGTTGGGCTGATCGCCGCCTTTGTTCTCTATGTGCGCCTCGCACCCTCTGATCCGGCCCGCTGGCACAAGGCGCCGCCAGATTTGCCACTTGGCGATAGTGCCGGCCTCAATTCTTTTGTCGCTGTCCGAGATGGAGATCGGGCGATTCTCGAACGATTGATTCAAATTGCCGAAGCCGCCCCGCGCACCGAGCGCTTCGCAGGCTCCGCCGATGAGGGGCTGATCACCTTCATCACCCGCACCCGCCTTTGGGGCTTTCCCGATTACACCACGATCCGCCTTCAGGGCCAAACCCTGACCGTCTATGGCCGCGCCCGCTTTGGGCAGGGCGATATGGGGGTCAATCGCGCCCGCGTCGAGGCCTGGCTCGCCGCGGCGGGCATTCCGACCCCTTGACGCCCAAGCGGCGATAGGGGAAGGCAGGCGCATGGTAGCCGCAGACAAACTCGACCAGATCCTCGCCCGTTTCGAATTCCTCGAAGCGAAGATGTCGACCGGCCTTTCGGGGGCCGAGATCGCGACCCTGTCGCGTGAATATGCCGAGCTGCGCCCTGTGGTCGAAACGATCCACGGCTATCGTCGGATCGTCTCGGATATCACTGATGCCGAGGCGATGCTGAAAGACCCGGAAATGCGGGCGCTGGCCGAGGACGAGCTGCCCGAGCTGCGCGAGGCCCTGGAAGGGGCCGAGCACGATGTGCGCCTCGCGCTTCTGCCGAAGGATGCCGCCGACTCCCGCGCCGCGATCATCGAGATCCGCCCCGGCACCGGCGGCGAGGAAGCCGCCCTTTTCGCCGGCGATCTTCTGCGGATGTATCAGCGCTATTGCGATACGCGCGGCTGGAAGTTCGAGATCATCGAAGAACAGCAGACCGAGCTTGGCGGCATCAAGGAGCTTGTGGCGCGGGTTGCGGGCGAGGGGGTCTTTGCGCGGCTCAAGTTTGAATCCGGTGTGCACCGTGTCCAGCGCGTGCCCGAGACCGAAAGCGGCGGGCGCATCCACACTTCGGCGGCGACCGTTGCGGTTCTGCCCGAGGCCGAGGATGTCGACGTGAAGATCGAGGCCAATGATATCCGCATCGACACGATGCGCTCGTCCGGCGCGGGTGGCCAGCACGTCAACACCACCGATTCCGCCGTGCGGATAACCCACCTGCCCACGGGCATTATCGTCACAAGCTCGGAAAAGTCCCAGCACCGCAACCGCGAGATCGCGATGCAGGTGTTGAAAACCCGCCTCTTCGACCTCGAGCGCCAGCGCCTGCACGGTGAGCGCTCGGCCGACCGCAAGGCGCAGGTCGGCACCGGCGACCGGTCGGAACGCATCCGCACCTACAACTTCCCGCAGGGCCGGATGACCGATCACCGGATCAACCTGACGCTCTACAAGCTCGACCAGATCATGCAGGGCGATATCGACGAGATCATCGACGCGCTGATCGCCGATAATCAGGCCGCGCTTCTGGCCGAGATGGAGGCATGAGCGTTCAGGCCGCCCTCGTGGCCGCCACGCGCCGACTTGTCGCCGCGGAGATCCCCAACGCCGCCGGCGATGCGCGGGCGCTGATGGCCGAGGCGCTCGGCATCGCGCGCGACCGGCTGACGCTTGAGGCCTCCCGCGCCCTGACACCCACCGAGGAAAACCGCTTTGAAGGCTTCATCGACCGCCGCCTGATGCGCGAGCCGGTCTCGCATCTCCTTGGGCGGCGCGAGTTCTATGGGCGCGAGTTTGCGGTCAACGCCGATGTGCTCGACCCGCGCCCCGAGACCGAGGTTCTGATCGAGGCGGCCTTGCAGGAACATGCGGGCAAGATCCTCGATCTGGGGACGGGGTCGGGCTGCATCCTCCTGACCCTCCTCGCCGAGACACCGGGAGCAATCGGTGTCGGAACCGATGTGTCGGCTGCGGCCTGCGATGTGGCCCGCGCGAATGCCGTCGCGCTTGGCCTTGGAAAAAGGGCGACGATCCTGTGCACGGACTGGGCGTCCGGTGTTGAGGGGCCGTTCGATTTGATAGTCTCGAACCCGCCCTATATCGCGCTGTCGGAAATGGCGGGGCTTGCCCCCGAAGTGCGCGACTGGGAACCCTATGGCGCCCTGACCGATGGGGCCGACGGCCTGATGGCCTATCGCGCCATTGCCGAAGCCGCGCCGCCTTTGTTGCGGGCAGGCGGGCGGCTCATGGTCGAGATCGGGCCAACCCAAGGGGCGTTGGTGAGCGAACTTTTCCGGTTTGTGGGGTTCGAGGAAATACGGGTGATCCAAGATCTTGACGGGCGCGATCGTGTGGTCAGCGCCAGAATGCCTGCCTGATGAAGGCCAAAAGGGTCGCACTTGGCCTTTTTTACCAAGTTTGCAGCATTTTCGGGCAATTTCCACTTGCTCCGCTGAAAGATGCATGATTACACGAAGATATCGGCAGCAAGAGGCCTTACCGCCTCGCCCGATCAGTCGCCAGAAATCGTCGGAACGCCAGTATCGCCAATGATGCCGGGCCCCTGAAGCGCAAAGTTCCAGCTGAACGAAAGAGCGTTCATGAGATCATCCAAGTCACGGTCGCGGGGCAACAAGAACCGCAACAACCGCCCCACGGGCGGAAATATCATCAACCGGGTTTTTGATAGCTCCGGTCCCGATGGCAAAGTGCGCGGCACGCCGCAACAGATCATCGAAAAATACAACCAGCTGCATCGCGATGCACAGCTCTCGAACGACCGCGTGGCCGCCGAGAACTTTGCCCAGCACGCCGAGCACTATACCCGCATGCTCGCCGAGGCGATGCGCGAGGTCGAGAAAGTCCGCGAGGAGCAGGAAGAAGAGAACCGCCGCCGTCAGGCCGAGCGGGATCGTGAACGCTCGGAGCGGCTGAAAGCGCAGGAAGAGGCGTCGAACAGCAGCCCGGAAGTGGATCTGGCCGCCAGCGATCAGCCCGACCTGGCCGACAGCGGCCTCGTTGAGACGCCGGAGAGCCAGCCCAAGCAGCGCCGGCCGCGCCAGCGCAAGCCCAAGCCCGAAGCGACTTCGGCCGAGGGGTCGGACCAGCCGACAGCCGCAGAATAAGAAGGGCCCCTCAGGGCCCTTTTCATTTTCCGGCTTCGAGGGATCGGGCCAGTGCGCAGAAGGCCTCGAGGCTCACTTGTTCGGC
>CAKZOU010000041.1 GCA_937138255.1 uncultured Paracoccaceae bacterium | reverse complement strand
AGCGATACAGGCGCCAAGGCGCAGGAGAGGCAAGCCTCGCCCATGCCATGGATCGCAATATTATAGTCGGCGATCGTGTCTTCCCGCGCGGTGTCGAGAAGTTTGCTTGCGACCACTGCCGCATCTTTGGTTCCAAACTTGCTGCCAACGATCGCGGCATAGCCAGCCACAACTGGCGCGGCGAAGGAGGTGCCGTAGAGGCAATGGCCCGTGCCCACGTCGCCGCATTTCGGGCCATAGTTGGCAAACTCGTCACCAAAGAGACCGCCAGCATCAACCCCCACTACGAGGAACTGAGCCTGAACGGTCTGGTTCGAACCTGCAATAGTCGAATAGCTGGCAATCGAAGCGGGACTTGTTGTTCCATTGGATTGAAGCGCCCCGACAAAGATCGCCCCCGGCGCGCCGATCAGCGCAAGACCGAGGTAGTCCTGATAATAGACGGTATTTCCGGAGGAATCCGTGCCAACCGGGAACGGATCACCAACCGCAAGATTCGACTCGTTGCCAGCCGCTTTTGCCATTAGCGCCGTCCCGTTCCAGGCGGCGTCGATCAGGCTCTGATCCCGCTTCGAGAAAAGGAGATTATCGACGTTATAGCCAGCGGTCGTCTGGAGGCTGTAGCTGGCGTTCACAACGTTGAAGACCGAGCTGCCGAACCGCACGGGACCACCACCGGACCAGTCGCGTTGGACAACAGTGGCACCCGGCGCAATCATGCCAGCGATCTCAGACGTATAGTCGCCATGGTGTTTCAGGGTCACGTCGACAAGGTTCAGTCGGCCCTCGAAAATGTCGCCCGACGAGAAATCGTCGACGACCGTGATCGTTGAGCCCGCGCCTTTATACCCCAAGGCCCACATGTCATCGACGTCCGATGCCATCCAGCCGTAATAGGTCGGCGAAGGAGTGCTGCCGCCGCCGCCGCCACCACCGCCGCCGCCGGGTTTGCCGCCGCCGCCACCCTTGGCGAGCAGGGCCACATCGAGATCCACCGCCATCGCTGCGGGTGCGGCTAGAAAGGATGTTGCCGCCAGAAGGGCGACCGCTGAGAGTTTGAGGGTCGAAACGCGCATGTCTTCAAAACTCCTTTGTCTATGACCGGGGCCAGAATTTCCGCTGGTCAGCATATTCAAAGGTATTTTTCCACGAGCGGCAGGTTCTGCCTAGGAAATTATGAAAGAAATCGGGCAAGCCCCCGAAAATACGCCATACAAAAATGGCGGACCATCAAAATTCGCCACGGAGCCGCGACAGTTGTGCGACGAGCCGCCGACTGTTTCAGAATTTGAGCTCCCAGCGCAGGTTCAGGTCGAGCTGCCCCTCGGGGGCTTCGTCCCAGAGATAGTCGAGCGTTTCGGCGGGCGGCAGGTAGGTGCCGGACATTCGGCAATTCACCGTCTGGACCCCGCCGATCGCGCCGTAATCGGCGGCGCAGGCATCTTCGGTGAGACGTCCTCCAAAGCGGAAGGTGGTCGAAAGGCTGACGGTCCAACCGTCCTCGAGATCCTGCACGCTCAGGAACCCAAGCGTCAGAGCCGGGTCGATACGGTATTTCCCGCCCTCCTCACCCGTTGAGAACCCCCAGAAAACCCCGTTGGCCGCGTCGATCTCGGTGAGCCAGGTCATCTGCAAGTCCTGCCAGCCCGAGGCATACCAAGGGGCCATGTCGATCTGGCTTCCGTCGGAATAGATCTGATCGAGGAAAACGGCATCGCGGACGAGCTGCGAGAGGGACGAACCGGCGCGGACGTCGACGAGATGGGTATAGTCTTGGCCGGAGGCGGGCAGAGCGAGGGCGCAAAGCATAGCTGCGCCCGTCGCCCAGAGGCGGGGCGCTGTCAGGGCTATGCGCGCGTCTCGCTTCATGTCCTCTCAACCGTCGCCGGAAACCGCGTCATTTTCCGGCCCTTCGCTGGCCTTTTCGCGGGCAAACAGGCGCCCACCGGCGAATGGTGGCGATCCTCGGGGCCGCTTGTCAAATGCCCTTCGCGGCACACGCACGAGTTGACAGGCGCGGGCCGATCCCGGAACGATGGCACGGCAGGCAGGAGCGCCAAGTGAAAACGGAGACGGAATGCCCCCCTCGAGCGGAGATCCGGCGATCACCCCGGAACGTCTTGTCGAGTCTCTTCAGAAGACCTCGATCTTTTCGGCCATCGCCGACAAGCAGTTGCAGGCCCTGGCCCGCGCCTGTCAGGTGATCCGGCTTGCGCCGGGCGAACGGCTTTTCGAACAGAACGAGACCGGCGACGCGGCCTATCTGATCCTAGAGGGCACCATCGATATCGAGGTGGCGACCGAAACCGGCCCCTCGATCGTGGCCAAGGTTAGCGCGGGGGAGCTCGTGGGTGAAATCGCCGCCTTCTCGGACCGCAAGCGCAACGCGGCGGTCCTGTCGCTGACGGGGGCACAGCTTTTGCGGATCGGACGCGAGGCGATCTTTGACCTCATGCAGCGCGATCCCTCTTGCGCGATGAACGTGATCGCCGAGTTGGGCGGGCGGCTCGACCGGTCGAACAACTCGGTCGCGGTCATGTCGCAGGCGGCGCAGGCGCTGGCCAAGGGTTCGTTCGAGCCCGATATGCTTTCGGCGCTGCGCCACGGGGCGGATCGCTACAGCCACTTTGCCGATATTTTCGAGAGCATGGCCAAGGAGATCACGACCAAGCACCTCTTCCAGCAGGAGATGAGCACTGCCGAGGTGATCCAGCGCTCGTTCCTGCCCAAGTCGATCAGCGCGGGCGCACGGGCGGGCCAGTTCGAGGTCGCGGCCGACATGAAACCCGCCAAGCAGGTGGGCGGCGATTTCTTCGATTACTTCATGGTCGACGACAAGACGCTGGGCCTTGCGGTGGGCGATGTCTCGGGCAAGGGGATTCCGGCGGCGATCTTCATGAGCGTGACGCGCACCGTCCTCAAGACCATCGCGCGGCGGGGCCATCCAGCGGGTGAGGTGGTGGCGGCGCTGAACGATCTTCTGGCCGAGGACAATAGTGAGAGCATGTTCGTCACCCTCTGCTACGCACGGCTCGATCTGGAAACAGGGCGCCTCGACTATGCCAATGCGGCTCATGAAGAGGCCTATATCCTGCGCGCCGACGGCACGCCCGAGCAGATCGGCCCCGAGGGGCCGGCGGTCGGGCTTTTCGAGGGGATGCCTTATGGCGATGGCGAGAGGATGCTTGTGCCGGGCGATACGGTCATCTTCGGAACCGATGGCATCACCGAAGCCTTTGGGCAGGGCGGAGCCATGTTCGGAACCGAACGCTTTACCGCCCTCATGGCGCGCCTGAAGGGCGCGGCGGTGAAGGACACGGTGGGCGGGATCATGGCAGACGTTCTGGCCTTCGCGGAAGGCGTGCCCCAGTCGGACGACATCACCTGCCTTGTGACGCGGTATATCGGCCCCTAGGCTTCGCGCTGGCAGAACCGCGCCGTCAGGACATTGCGCCCCTCGCGCCTTTCGTATTCGAGCGAGGTTGCCGCCTCGCGCATCAGAAGAATTCCAAAGCCGCCGATCGAGGCGCTTTCGAGATCGGTCATCGCCTCGGGCGAGGCGCGTTCAAGGGGATCGAATTCCACACCGTTATCAATAATCTCGATCTCGGCGCAGCCGCCCTTCTGACCAAGGCGCACCTCGACCTTGCCCCCCTGCCCGCTCTTCAACCCATAGCGAATGGTATTCTCGACGGCTTCGTTGAGGCAGAGCTTCATCCGCTCGAACACATCTTCGGATGCACCGTGGTTCGCTTCGAGCCAAAGGTTCATCCGTGCGATCTCGGCGAGATCGGCACCAAGGGTAATCGCCGTGTCGGCCATGGTCAGGAGGCGGCGATGACAGCCGATTGTTCGTCGTCGGCGATCGGCACGATCCGGTCGAGACCGGTCGTGAACATCACCCGCCGTGCCGCATCGTTGGGATTGAGGAGGACAAGCTTGCCGCCCCGCCCACCAAGCGCCTTGGCCGTCTTGACCAACACGCGGATGCCCACGGAAGCCAGGAAATCGACATGGGTCAGATCGGCGACGATCCGGGTCTTGCTTTGATCAATCGCCGCGAAATGGGCGTCGGCCACATCGGAGCCGGCCACATCGAGCGAACCGGTCATCGTCACCTTGAGAACCCCGTGGTCGAGTTCCTTGTCCTTGATCTCCATGAGCTATCCTTTCCTGCAGCGCGAACGCCGAATCTATTCCAACTTTGAGATATTAGCGCACACGAACCCCTCAGGTGGCAAGCACGTCGAACAGACCGCTAGGCGAGACCAATTGGCGCGGGGGGAGGGAAGTGGTGCCCGGGGGCGGAATCGAACCACCGACACGAGGATTTTCAATCCACTGCTCTACCCCTGAGCTACCCGGGCACGGGAAACGGGCCGGTCTGGTCCGTTGGGTGAGAGGCTTCTAGACGGGGGCTGCGGGGGTGTCCAGAGGGTTTTGCGGAAAAAGTTCAGTGCGGTTTGACGGGGGCTTCGCCCAGCGCGCGGGCGGCTTCTTCGGCGTCTTCGGGGTCGTCCGAGGGGATCGCGTAGCGCTCGCCGAGCCAGCGGGAAAGGTCCACGTCGGCGCAGCGTTTCGAGCAGAAGGGGCGATAGGCCTCGGCCGTGTCTTTTCCGCAGATCGGGCAGGCCATCAGCCGAGCCCCGCCAGCATCTGGGCGGTGTTCAGCCGCTCGCGTTTGCGTTGGAGTTCGAAGAGGCCCATCTGCGTCCAGCCGACGAGCGAGGTTTCGATCGGGTCGTTCTTGAACGAGGCCCGCAGCGATTGCTCAACCTGTTTGCGGTGCGCTTTCGACATGGGGGCGAAATCGACGGCGATCTGGCCGCCGAGGCCGCGCAGGCGCAGGGCGCGCGGCAGGGCGCGGCAGGCGGCGAGGTTGGCCTTGAGCGCCGCGGCGGGCGAGGTGTCGCCGCCGGTATTCACATCGACCGCCACAAGGGCGCGGGTGGCTTCGACATACATCGTCCCCTCGCCCAAGCTCACCAGCGGGCCTTTCAGCGCCTCGATCTGGTCGAGGATGCCGTGGGTCGCGAAAGAGCCTTCGTCGGGGACGACCTCGGCCGGGATCGTCCATTCGCGCCAGGCGAGGACATGGGGGCCGTCGCCTTCGGTGAGCGCCTCGGGCTCGGTGCCTTCGGCGTCGGCCATGACGGCATCGGCAAGGTCGGCCATGGCGGCGATATCTTCGGCGATGTCGTCGTCCTCGGCGCCGGCGCAGGAGGAACGCAGGATCAACCCATCTTCGCCCTCCATCACCGCGCGGGCGAGGCCGAGAAGGCGGTCGCGCTCGTCCTCATCGTCGATCTGGCGGCTGATGTTGATGCCGGGCGCGCCGGGGGTGACGATGGCGTAACGGCTTTTGAAGAGGATGCGGTCGGTGACGGGCACGGCCTTGCCGCCCTCGGCGTAGCCGGTGACCTGCACAAGCATTGGCTGGCCGGGCTTGAGGCCTTTGCCCTGCCGCAGGAAGGCGGTCTCGCCGTCGGGAAGGCGAAGCATCATGCCGCCCTGCCCTTTCAGGGGCCGGTCACAGATCGCGCGAAAGATCGCGCCGGGGCGCGGGGCGCTGTCGTCGTCGATCAGAAGATCGTCGAGCTTGCCATCGACCAGAATGGCCGCGGCTTCGCGCCCGCCGATGTGATCGAGAAGGATCGAACGGCCCTTCATGCTTGAACTCCGTAAAGAGGATAGCCCGCGGCCACGAGAAGCCCCGCGGTCTCGGCAAGGGGAAGGCCCACAACACAGGTGAAGGAGCCGGTGATCCACGGGATAAACGCGCCTGCCGGGCCTTGGATGGCATAGCCGCCGGCTTTGCCCTTCCAGTCTCCGCTGGCGATATAGGCATTGACCTCGGGGTTGGACAGAAGCTTCATCGCCACGGTCGTCTGCACATCCTTGACCCAGATCTTGCCCCCGCGCTTCACGGCAACGGCGGTGATGACCTTGTGGCGGCGGCCGGAGAGAATGTGCAGGAATTCGGCCGCCTCGCCTTCGTTCCCCGGCTTGCCAAGGATGCGGCGGCCCAGCGCCACGGTGGTATCGGCGCAAAGGACGATCTCGCCCTCCGCCGCAGGCACAGCCTCGGCCTTGGCGCGCGCCAGCCGCTTGACATAGTCGCGCGGCAGCTCGCCCTTCAAAGGCGTCTCGTCGATATCGGGGGGGCGCACGGCATCCGGCACCACGCCGATCTGCGCCAGAAGCTCCAGCCGCCGCGGCGATCCGGAGCCCAAGATCAGCCGCAGCCCGCTATCGGGCCGTTCGGTGCTCACTTGAAGCGATAGTTGATCCGACCCTTGGTCAGATCGTAGGGGGTCATTTCCACCTGAACCTTGTCGCCAGCCAGAACGCGGATGCGGTTTTTCCGCATCTTGCCTGCCGTATGCGCGATGATCGTATGGCCGTTTTCCAGCTCGACCAGGAATGTCGCGTTCGGCAGGAGTTCCTTCACGACACCGGGGAATTCGAGCAGTTCTTCCTTGGCCATGTGATCTCCTGAGTATGTCCGTCCGCCAAATTTCGCGAACGGCGCCTAAATGCGCTCAAAGAACCCGATTTTCAAGCGATAATCAGCGGAAGGGCCGGGTCGTGACGGAATTGACGCGGTGATCCTGTTCCGGCCAGTGGGCGAAGTTGTTGACCTGACCGAAGGTGCGCGAGGCGGAGATGCGGACAGGGTCGACTTCGGCGATCACCCAGCCTTCGGCGTCGACCGCGCCTTGGGCGATGATCCCGTTCTGCGGCAGGCCGAAATCGGGCGGGCAGAAGATCGCGGCCGAGCCCGTGCCTTGCTCGAGTAGCGGGCAATCTTCGACAGGCCCCAGAACCGGCGAATGGACGATCAGGCACTGGCTTTCGATCGCACGGGCACGGCAGGATTGGCGCACGCGGGTATAGCCGGCCTCGAACTCTGTGGCGGATGGCACGAGGATCATATCGGCGCCCTGTTCGACAAGGGCGCGGGTGAAGAGCGGAAACTCGCTGTCATAGCAGATCTGGATACCGATCTTGCCGAAGGGGGTCTCGAAGAGCTTGTTCTCCTGCCCCGGCGCGAGGCTGATCGCCTGACGTTCCCACGGGGTCGGCACGAGCTTGTCACACCAATCAACGCCACCTTCAGGCGACAGAAAATAGGACCGGTTGACGATGCCCTGCGCCGCACGGGCCATGAGAGAGCCCGCCAGAATATAAACTCCGTATCTCTGCGCGAGCCTTGCGTGGAGATCGGCCCAGCCTTGGGCGGCATCGGCCAGCCGCTCGGCCCACGCGATCGCCCCAACGCCAATTGGCCGCTCGCCGATCATCGCCGCTTCGACACCGCCGTATTCGGGGAACACAAGGATCTGCGCCCCGGCCAATGCCGCATTGGCCACCCAGGCCTCGAGCCTTGCCTCAAGCGAGGCCCGATCCGCGTGCCAGACCGGGCGATAGACAGATGTCGCGATCTTCATTCGGTGGGGCCTCCCCATTGATGGTTGCCCGGCTCGGTCGGCGGACCAAAGCGTTCGATCAGGCGGCCGATGATCTGGTCGCGTGTCTGGCGATAACTCACCAGCCGCGCCTCACGACCCTCGCCAAGGCCGGTCGGATCGAGAACGGGCCAGTATTCGACCTCGAGATGATAAAAGCGCGTGAGGTCAAGCGCTCGGCGCTGGCTCGCAGGCGAGAGCGCCAGCACCAGATCGAAGGACGACAGATCGTCGCCCCAGTCCTGCATCTCGTCGAACGACCGCGAGCGGTGGCGCGACAGCTCGACCCCGATTTCCTGACAGACTGCCACGGCAAACCCGTCGATCTCGAGATCATTATGAACCCCGACAGACTGGATATAGCAGGCCTGACCGTAGAATTTCTTCATGATCCCCTCAGCCATGGGCGAGCGGACCGCGTTATGATCGCAGCAGAACAAGACAGATTGCGGCAGGGCGCTGGGGCTCTTGTCTGCCTCCATCTTAGCCCCCGAAATGCAGAACGCAGATCAGGGTGAAGAGGCGGCGGGCGGTGTCGGTATCGACCTCGGCCTTGCCTTCGAGCCGCTCCTGCAAGACGCGGGCGCCTTCGTTGTGAATGCCGCGGCGGGCCATGTCGATGGTCTCGATCTGGCTCGGGGCGGCGGTTTTCACCGCATCAAAATAGCTTTCGCAGATCTGGAAATAGTCTTTCACCACCTGCCGGAACGGCCCGAGCGAGAGGTGGAATTCGCCCGCGGGCGTGTCGTCCTCGGCGGCGATGCCGAAGACGAGGCGACGATCGCGAATCGACAGATGCAGCTTGTACGGCCCCGGCGGCACATCGCGCCCCTCGCGGGCCGGAAGCGCGAAGCTGTTGGCCTCCAAGAGGTCGAACATTGCCACGCGGCGTTCCTGTTCAATCTCGGGCGTGGGCGCAGGCAGGCCGCTATCGTCAAGGTCGATGTGGATGATCTTCGACATGGGCCTATTCCTTGTTCAGCCGGTCAAGCCGCGCCCGGACCGACAGGCCATGCGCCTGAAGGCTTTCCGATTTCGCCAGCGTTTCGGCGGCAGGACCGATGTCGCGCAGCGCCTCGGGCGTCATCCGCGAGAGGGTCGTGCGCTTGAGAAAATCCATGACCGAAAGCCCCGACGAAAACCGCGCCGACCGCGCCGTGGGAAGCACGTGGTTCGGCCCGCCGATGTAATCGCCGATGGCTTCGGGCGTCCAGCCGCCGATGAAGATCGCGCCGGCGTGGCGGATGCGGGCGGCAAGCGCGTCGGCATCCGCGACACAGAGCTCGAGGTGCTCGGGGGCGATCCGATCCGACAGGCGCGCGGCCTCTTCCAGATCGCGCACGGTGATCACCGCCCCAAACTCGCGCCAGCTCGCCCCGGCGATGGCGCGGCGCTCAAGCGTCTCGAGGCGCTTGTCGACCGCGGCAGCAACGGCGCGGCCAAAAGCGGGATCGGTGGTGATCAGGATCGACTGGGCGCTTTCGTCGTGCTCGGCTTGGCTGAGGAGATCGAGGGCGATCCAGTCGGGATCGTTGTCGGCATCCGCAATAACAAGGATTTCCGAGGGGCCGGCAATCATGTCGATGCCGACCTTGCCAAACACGCGCCTCTTGGCGGCGGCAACGAAAGCGTTGCCGGGTCCGGTGATCTTGTCGACCGGCGCGATGGTCTCGGTGCCATAGGCGAGTGCGGCAATCGCCTGCGCCCCACCGATCCGGTAGACCTCGTCGACGCCGGCAAGACGTGCTGCGAGAAGAACGAGCGGGTTGGCCTGACCGCCGGGCGTCGGGACGGTAATGGCGAGACGGTCCACCCCAGCGACCTTGGCCGGGATCGCATTCATCAGAACGGACGAGGGGTATGAGGCGAGCCCGCCCGGCACATAGAGCCCGGCCGCTTCGACAGCAGTCCAACGCCAGCCCAGCGTGGCGCCGGTCTCATCGGTCCAGCTCGCATCCTCCGGCATCTGGCGGGTGTGATAGACGCGAATGCGCTCCGCGGCGAGCTCAAGCGCCTCGCGCTCGGCGGCAGGTACGTTAGCGCAATGCGCGTCGATCTCCGTTTCGGAAAAGCGCAGGGTTTCGGACGTGAGGTGCAGCCGGTCAAACTTCGCGGTCAGCTCGATCACCGCCGCATCGCCGCGAGACCGCACATCGGCAATGATTCCGGCGACGATGGCATCGACGTCAGGGCTATCTTCGCGCTTCATGCCCAGAAGGCGGGTGAACGCCACCTCGAAATCGGGGCTCGCGGACTCAAGAAACTGCGGCATGATCATCTCCTGTTCCCGCCCTGATAACGAGCGCGGCCCGAGGCTTCAATGCCGGGAGGTGAAAGGGGGCTCTGCCCCCTCGCGCTGCGCGCTCACCCCCGGGATATTTATGGGCCTCGGAGAAACACATCCATTCCCTCTCAGAGGCCCAAAAGTATCCCGGGGTGAATGGCCGAAGGCCAGAGGGGCAGAGCCCCTCACGCGCCGTGATCGGGCATCTTTTGGGATGGTGCGATATAGGGGCGGGTCACGTCCTTGAGGACGATCTCGAGCGCCTCGACGTCCAAAGCGATGGCGCCATCGCCTGCCAATGTCAGTTCGACTGTGCCGGCGCCGTCTTCGCCGGGAGTAAAGGCCACAGCCAGGATCGACAGGATCGTGTCGGCCTCGCGCCGGTCGATGCCTTGCGAGCGGACCTTCATCACGTCTTCCACGGCCAGAACCGACTGGACCCGCTCGACCGGACGGCCGCGCTTGGTGGCGGCGTCGATGTCTTCCCAGCGGAAGCGGTTGAGGAGGAGGGCGAAGCGGCGCTCTTGCGGGAGCCAGCGCATTTCCGAGCCGGGGAAAATCGCGTCCTGCACCAAGGCCGAAAGGACCGAGAGATCCTCGGCGTCGAGCGCCTTCAACCGCAGCGGGGCTTCGCCTGCGTCTTCGAACCGTGCGTCTTCGTTCACTCGCCCTTCATCCTTTCAATCGAGGCGCCCACGGCGCTCAGCTTCTCTTCAACGTGCTCGTAGCCACGATCCAGATGATACACACGGGCGACGCGGGTTTCACCCTCGGCAGCGAGGCCCGCCAGAATGAGCGAGACCGAAGCGCGCAGATCGGTGGCCATCACAGGCGCGCCGCGCAGGCGCTCGACGCCTTTCACCGTAGCCACACCGCCATGCACGTCGATCTGGGCGCCCATCCGCATCAGTTCCGGCGCATGCATGAAGCGGTTCTCGAAGATCGTCTCTTCGAGGTGGCTCTCGCCCGCCGCGGTGCACATGAGCGCCATCATCTGCGCCTGAAGGTCGGTCGGGAAGCCGGGGAAGACCTCGGTCTTGACGTTCACCGCACGGATGCGGCCGTTCTTGCGAGCCACTTTAAGGCCCGCTGGGGTCTCGGTGATCGAAACGCCTGCCTCGTCGAGTTTTTCGCAGAAGGATTGCAGAAGGTCGATGCGTCCGCCGATCAATTCGACCTCGCCGCCAGCGATGACCGGGGCGATCATATAGGTGCCAAGCTCTATCCGGTCGGTGACGACCTGATGGGTCGCGCCGTGCAGGCGGTCGACGCCCTCGATGGTGATGGTCGAGGTGCCTTCGCCCTCGATCTCGGCGCCCATCGCCCGCAGGCATTTCACCAGATCGACGATCTCGGGCTCGCGGGCCGCGTTTTTCAGGACGGTCGTGCCTTTGGCGAGGGTTGCCGCCATCACGATGTTCTCGGTCGCGCCGACCGAGGCAAAGCGCAGCTCGACCACGGCACCTTTGAGGCCGCCCTTGGTCTTGGCGTGAAGGTAGCCGTCGCGCAGCTCGATCTCGGCGCCGAGGGCTTCGAGGCCGGTGATATGGATATCCATGGGGCGGGCGCCGATGGCACAGCCGCCTGGCAGCGAGACGGTGGCATAGCCTTCCCGCGCCAGAAGCGGGCCGAGGACCAGATTCGAGGCGCGCATCTTGCGGACGATTTCATAGTCGGCGGTGGTCGAGGCAAGATTGTAGCTCGAGAGCGTAATGACCTGCCCGCCCTGCATCGAGGCAACCTCGGTGCCGAGCGATTGCAGAAGTTGGCTCATGGTGCGGATGTCCGAGAGGCGCGGGACGTTGGTCAGCGTCAGCGGCTCTTCGGTCAGGAGCGTGGCGGGCATCAGGGTCAGCGCCGCGTTCTTGGCGCCCGCGATGCGAATCTGCCCGTGAAGGGGCGTGCCGCCCCGAACGATAATGGAATCCATGCCTGCCTACTCTTTCCCACTCTGCGGGGCGTCTTCGGCCCCTGCCTTCAATTCAATCTCTTGGCCCGATGCCGCCCGCGCCCGTGCCTGCGCCTTGCGCCGGGCCATATTGGCCTTGAGCGCGGCTTTGAGCCTGTCGTCGCGGGTCGCGCCCGGCTTGGCTCCGGTTTTCGGGCTTGAATTCTTTGTCATACACGCCCTGTTACCGGAAGGCGCAAAAACCGTCCAGAGAGGGCTTGCGCCTCCAGCGGAATGCAGCTAATCCCCCGCCTCACGGACGCTGCGGTAGCTCAGTGGCAGAGCACTCCCTTGGTAAGGGAGAGGTCGAGAGTTCAATCCTCTCTCGCAGCACCATCCCTCCATAAGATAGTCGGTAATGCCCCCCGGGCGCCCCTAGCTATGCCCGATATCCCGCCGCGCGACGGCGGTAGCTTTGATAATTGCGAAGATCTCCTGCCCTTCCTCCAGCTCGAGCGCCGCTGCCGAGCGGCGGGTGACCCGGGCGAGGAGGCGGGCGCTTCCGGCTTGGAGGCCCACGGCGACACCGGGGCCTTTGCCTTGGGCGAGGCCGGTGATTTTCACGGGCAATACGTTGAGGGCGCTGATCTCTTTGGGGGCGGTGCGGGCCAGAATCACGTCGGAGGCGGCCACGCGGACGCGCGCTGTCGATCCTTCGGGGCCGAGCCGGCAGGGAAGGATCAGCGCGCCGCCGTCGAAGACTAAGCGGCTGAGGTCGTCGCGGGCGTCATAGCTTTCCACCGTGCCGGTGATCACCGCGCCCGCTTCGCGCACGCCAAGGCTGCGCACCGAGGCGGGATCGGAGAGGACTTGGGCCACGGGGCCGGAGCGGAGCACCCTGCCCCGATCGACGATCACGAGCGTTGTCGCCAGCCGCGCCACTTCCGACATATCGTGGCTGACGTAGAGGATCGGCAGTTCGGTCTCGTCGCGCAGGCGCTCGAGGTAGGGCAGGATTTCCTCTTTGCGTTCGGCGTCGAGGGCCGAAAGCGGCTCGTCCATCAAAAGGATGCGCGGGCCGGACATGAGCGCTCGGCCCAGCGCCACGCGCTGGCGCTCGCCGCCGGAGAGGGTCGCGGGGCTGCGCGCAAGAAGCGGGCCGAGGCCGAGCATGGCGATGACCCGTTGGGCATCGACCGAGCCGCCGTAGCTGAGGTTGCGGGCCACGGTCATGTGCGGGAAGAGGCGGCCGTCTTGGAAGACGTAGCCGACCTTGCGGGCCTGAACGGGCAGGTCGATGCCCTTGGCGGCGTCGAATAGGACCGTGCCGCCCACCTCGATCCGGCCCGAGGCGGGGCGGACGAGGCCGGCCACCGCGTTGATGAGCGTGGTCTTGCCCGCGCCGGAGCGGCCGAACAGGGCGGTGACGCCGGCGGGGGCCTCGAAGGCGGCCTCGGCGGTGAAATCGGGAAGCTCTATTCGCAGATCGACCGTGAGCATCAGAGCGCCCCCGTCTTCTTGAGCGACCGCCGCGCCAGCCATTCCGAAAGGCCCAGGGCGGCAGCGGCGAGGACGACCGAGACGACCGCAAGGCTCAAGGCCAGAGGCTCGGCCCCCGGCACGTCGAGGGCGGCGTCGATGGCGAGCGGCAGGGTGCGGGTCTGGCCGGGGATGTTGGAGACGAAGGTGATCGTCGCGCCAAACTCGCCCAAGCCCTTGGCAAAGCCGAGGACGGCGCCTGCGAGGATGCCCGGCAGGATCATCGGCAGGGTGACGGTGGCGAAGATGCGCCAGCGCGAGGCGCCGAGGGTGGCGGCGGCTTCTTCAAGCCTGGGGTCGACCGCCTCGATGGCGAGGCGGATGGCGCGGACCACGAGGGGAAAGCCCATGACCCCCGCCGCCAGCGCCGCGCCGGTCCAGCGGAAGGCGAAGACGAGGCCGAAGACCTCATCGAAGAAGGCTCCAAGCGGGCCTTTGCGACCGAAGGCAAGAAGGAGCAGGTAGCCCGTCACCACAGGCGGCATGATCAGCGGCAAGTGGACGAGGATGTTGAAGGCCCAGCGCCCCGGAAACCGCCCCCGCGCCAAGGCGAGCGCTGCAAGAAGGCCGAGCGGCACGCTGAAAAGCGTCGCGGTTGCGGCCACTCGGACCGAAAGCCAGACGGCCTGCCATTCCTCGGGGCCGAGCCCTTCCATCACGGCGCCCCTTTCACATCGAAACCCGCAGAAAGGAAGATGGCCGCTGCGGCCTCGCCCTGCAACCATGTAAGGAGGCTGGCGGCGGCATCGGGTGCGGTGCTCTCGGCGGTGATCGCGGCGGGATAAACGATCTGCGGGTGGCTGTCCTCGGGGAAAGACGCAAGGATCGCGAGGTCGGGCGCGGCGGTTGCGTCGGAGCGGTAGACCACGGCCATCTCGGCCTCGCCCAGATCGGCGAGCGTGAGGGCGGCGCGGACGTTATCCGTCTCGACAATGAGCGCCGCGAGCGGCTCCCAGAGGCCCAGCGCCTCAAGCGCCGCGCGGGCATAGATGCCGGCGGGGACGGAGTTGGTCAGCGCCAGCGCGATGCGCCCCTCGCCCAATCGGGCGGGTAGGCTCTCCAGCGGATCAATCGGATCGCCTCGCCCCACGACCACGAGCGCGTTGCCTAGAAGGTTTACTCGGCTTTCGGGGGCGATCCCGCCCTCGCCTTCCAGCCAATCCATCCAGTCAGCGCTGGCCGAGATGAAGAGGTCGGCGGGCGCGCCTGCGTCGATCTGGCGGGCAAGGGCCGAGGTGCCGGCGTAGGAGACGACTGCTTCACCGCCCGTCTCGGCCGCCCATCCGGCAACCACCTCGTCGAGCGGGCCTTGCAGGCTGGCGGCGGCAAAGATGACCAAGGGGCCGGCCCCGGCGGGCAGGGCCAGCAACATCGCCGCGACAATGGGCAGTAGGCGCTTGAACATGGTCTGCAAATATCGCTTTGCCATTGTGGCTGGCAACCCAAGAAGAAATCGGGCACAATCGCCCGCAATAAAAAGCATTTCACCGGCGAACGAGCAGCAAGCAGCCGGAGAGTTTATGGCAGGCGAACCTATGTCCGGACCGATCCAGATCCCGCTGAAATTTCAATCCGGACGCAAGACCGATGTGCGATCGCAGTTTGCCGCGCTCTGCTACCGGATCGTCGAGGGCGAGGTCGAGGTCTGCCTCGTCACCAGCCGACGCACCAAGCGGTGGATCCTGCCCAAGGGCTGGCCGATGCACAAGCAGACGCCCGCCGATGCCGCCGCGATCGAAGCCTATGAAGAGGCGGGCCTGAAGGGCACGCCCAAGGATATCTGCCTCGGCGTCTATTCTTATGTGAAGCGGCTTAAGACCGGGGATATTCCGGTGACTGTGCTGGTCTATCCGGTTCTGGTGACGGAAATTCTGGCTGAGTGGCCCGAACGCGAGCAACGCATCCGCAAGTGGTTCTCGCTCAAGAAGGCGGCCAAGAAGGTTGATGAGCCGGAACTCAAGGCGATCTTGCGCAGCTTTGATCCGCTGCATTTGTCGCGTTGACCCTTTGCGCGGGGCGCGTTTGTCATTAGATTGGCAAGGGTTGCCTCTCAGGGACAGGACATGATCCGCTACAGCCTCAAATGCGACAAGGGCCACGGCTTTGACAGCTGGTTCAAATCGGCTGATGCCTATGACACCCTCAAGACCTCCGGCATGGTGGCCTGCGCGATCTGCGGCTCGACTGCGGTCGAAAAGACCCTGATGGCCCCCTCGGTGCGGACCGAGCCGGGCGAGCGCCCCTTGGCGGACCAGAAGACCCCGCTCGAAGAGGCGATGACCAACCTGCGGCAGGAGGTCGAGAAGAACTCCGAATATGTCGGCATGAGTTTCGCCTCCGAGGCGCGGGCCATGCACGAGGGCGAGGTGCCGAGCCGGGCGATCTATGGCGAGGCCAAGATCGAGGAAGCCAAGAAACTTCTGGAAGACGGCGTGCCCGTGGCCCCCCTGCCCTTCACCCCGCGCAAGCGCACAAACTGAACGGAAGACCTACATGACCATCGTCATCACCGGCGCCAACCGCGGGATCGGCGCGGCCTTGCTTGAAGGATATGAAAAGGCAGGACGCGGCGCGATCGGCACCGCCCGCTCCCCGAAGGGCGATCTGGCTGTCCTCGATGTGACCGACCCTGCCTCGCAAGAGGCGCTGGCGAAATCGCTGGGCGGCCATCCGGTCGAGCTTCTGATCTGCAACGCGGGGGTCTATCTCGAGAAGGGCCAGCGCTTTGCCACGGGCTATGCCCCCGAGCTGTGGGCGCAGACATTCGCCACCAACGTCACCGGCGTGTTCCTGACCATTCAGGCGCTGATGCCGAACCTCAAGTTGGCCGAAGGCGCCAAGATCGCGATCATCTCGAGCCAGATGGCCTCGGACACCAAGGCCACGGGCGGCAGCTATATCTATCGCGCCTCCAAGGCCGCGGCCCTGAACCTCGGGCGTAATCTGGCGACCGACCTCAAAAAGCAGGGCATCGCCGTGGGGATCTATCACCCCGGCTGGGTGAAAACCGATATGGGCGGCGCGGGCGCAGACATTGGCACCACCGAAGCCGCCGCTGGCCTGATCGCCCGATTCGACGCGCTTTCCCTCGAAACGACCGGCTGTTTCGAGACATGGGACGGCCGGGCCCACCCCTTCTAGGCCCCAAAAGCCACGCGAGCGCGCCAAAATGCTGCAGGAGCAAACCCCGCAGCGATTGGCGCATTGCGCGACCCCTCAAGGAACCGTATGAAGCGGCGACTTTAAGCAAGGGACGACGATGCCCATTCTCGTGATGAAGTTCGGCGGCACATCGGTCGCCAACGTGGACCGCATCCACCGCGCCGCCAAGCGCGTCGCTGTCGAGGTTGCCAAGGGCTATGACGTGATCGTTATCGTCTCGGCGATGTCGGGCGAGACCAACAAGCTTGTCGGTTATGTCAACGAGACCTCGCCGCTTTACGACGCCCGCGAATACGATGCCGTGGTCGCGAGCGGCGAGAATGTGACCGCGGGACTCATGGCGCTGCGGCTTCAGGAGATGGGTGTGATGGCGCGCAGCTGGCAGGGCTGGCAGGTGCCGATCAACACCACCTCGGCGCATGGCTCGGCCCGTTTCGTGTCGATCCCGCGCGAGAATATCGACCGCAAGTTTGCCGAAGGCATGAAGGTCGCCGTGGTGGCGGGCTTTCAGGGCCTGAGCGCCGAGGGCCGGATCACCACGCTGGGCCGGGGTGGATCGGATACGACCGCCGTGGCCTTTGCCGCCGCTTTCGGGGCCGAGCGCTGCGATATCTACACGGATGTGGACGGTGTCTATACAACCGACCCGCGCATCTGCTCGAAAGCGCGCAAGCTCGACAAGATTGCCTTCGAGGAAATGCTCGAGCTCGCCTCGCTGGGCGCCAAGGTCTTGCAGACCCGCTCGGTTGAACTGGCGATGCGCTACAAGGTCCGGCTGCGGGTTCTCAGCAGCTTTGAAGAACAGTCTGATACCGCGGGCACGCTTGTCTGCGACGAGGAGGAAATCATGGAAAGCAATGTTGTCGCCGGTGTCGCCTATAGCCGCGATGAAGCGAAGATGACCCTCATCTCGGTCGCCGACCGCCCCGGCATCGCCGCCGCGATCTTTGGGCCCCTGTCCGAGGCGGGCGTGAACGTGGATATGATCGTTCAGAACATCTCGGAAGACGGCCGCACCGACATGACCTTCTCTTGCCCGACCGATCAGGTTTTGCGGGCCGAAAAGGCCGTCAAGGCCGCGCAAGAGCGGGGCGATATCCGCTATGCCGATCTCGATGTGGATGCGGGCGTTGCCAAGGTCTCGGTCGTGGGCATCGGGATGCGCAGCCACGCGGGCGTCGCCGCCGATATGTTCAAAGCGCTGGCTGGCGAAGGGATCAACATCAAGGTCATCACCACCTCGGAGATCAAGATCTCGGTCCTGATCGACCGCAAATACATGGAGCTTGCCGTGCAGACGCTCCATGATGCGTTCGGGTTGGATAAAGCGGCGGCCAGCTGACCTTCGAGGTGGCGGGCGACCGCCACCTCAAGCTCTAGCGATCCGCTTTCCCCCTCCCCTTTTCACCCCCGATCGCCTATAGCTCTGCCTGAACGGCAAGGTGAGGCAAATGGCCGACAGGTTGGAAAGCGAGAGCCGCAAGCTATTGGGGCGTTTGCGCGATGCGCTGGCGGAAAGCAGTGCGGGGCAAGACCGGCTTGACCGGATTGTGAAGCTTATCGCTGGTTCGATGCAGGCCGAGGTCTGCTCGATCTATCTCTTCCGCGATGCCGAGACGCTCGAACTTTGCGCCACCGAAGGCTTGCAGCCGGAATCCGTCCACCAGACGCGCCTGCGGCTGGGTGAGGGTCTTGTCGGCCGCACGGCAAAATCGCGCGAGGTGATCAACACCGCCAATGCGCCCGCCGAGAAGGGCTTTCGCTATATGCCCGAGACCGGCGAGGAACGGTATTCGAGCTTTTGCGGCGTGCCGATCCAGCGGGTGGGCGAGGCGATGGGCGTTCTTGTGATTCAGTCAAAGGCCGCCCGCGAATTTACCGCCGACGAGGTCTATGCGCTCGAGGTTGTGGCGATGGTGTTGGCCGAGATGACCGAGCTTGGCGCCTTTGTCGGCGAGGGCGCGGCGCTTTCGGCGCGGCACCAGCAGCCGGTGACCTTCCGCGCCGGGATCGCACAGGAAGGGGCCGTCGAGGGCCGTGTCTATCTGCACGAGCCCCGCGTTGTGGTCACCAATCCGGTGGCCGACGACCCGACCGCCGAGCTCGTGCGCCTGCGTGCCGCAATCGAAGCGCTGCGAACTTCGGTCGACGATATGCTCACCCAGACCACCACCGTCAGCGCCGAACAGGTGCAGGTGATGGAAACCTACCGGATGTTTGCCAATTCCCGCAGCTGGATCCGGCGGATGGAAGAGGACGTCGAGCTCGGCCTTTCGGCGGAAGCCGCTGTCGAGAAGGAGCAATCGCTCGCCCGCAGCCGCATGAGCCAGGCGACCGACGCCTATCTGCGCGACCGGATGCACGATCTCGACGATCTGTCGAACCGGCTTTTGCGGATCCTAACGGGGCAAGGCAAGGACACCGGCGCCGAGATGCCCGAGAACCCGATCCTTGTCGCCCGCAACATCGGGCCCGGAGAGCTTTTGGAATACGGCAAGAAGCTCAAGGGTATCGTGCTTGAAGAAGGCTCAGTCGGCAGCCACGCCGCCATCGTCGCCCGCGCCTGGGCGATCCCGCTACTGATCCACGCCGAAGGGATCACCACCGAGGCCCTGAACGGCGACACGATCCTTGTCGATGGCGATCAGGGGCTTGTCCACCTGCGCCCCGACGACACGGTGCAGACCGCGTTCCGCGACAAGGTCGCCATGGCGGCCCGCGCACAGGAACGCTATGCCTCGATCCGCGATCTGCCTGCGAGCGATCTTTCGGGAAAGACCATCGAGCTGAACATGAACGCGGGGCTTATGGCCGACCTGCCCTCGCTGGAGGGTTCTGGCGCGGCGGGCGTTGGCCTTTTCCGCACCGAGCTTCAGTTTCTGATCCGCAACCAGATGCCACGCCGTGCCGAGCTTTCGGCGACCTATTCGCGGGTGATGGACGCGGCCAAGGGCAAGCGCGTGGTGTTCCGCACGCTCGATATCGGGTCGGACAAGGTCTTGCCCTATATGAAGGCGCTGAACGAGCCGAACCCGGCGATGGGCTGGCGGGCGATCCGCGTGGGCCTTGATAAGCCGGGGATCCTGCGGATGCAGGTGCAGGCGCTCTTGCGGGCCGCAAACGGCCGGCCGCTTACGATCATGTTCCCCTTCATCGCCCAGATGGAGGAGTTTCGCGCAGCGAAGGCCGAAGCCCTCAAGACAGTAGAGCGCGAGGCAATTCTGGGGCATCCCCTTCCCTCGAGGCTCGAGATCGGGGCGATGCTCGAGACGCCGGGGCTGGCCTTTGCGCCGGATGCCTTCTTCAACGAGGTGGATTTCATCTCGGTCGGCGGCAACGACCTCAAGCAATTCTTTTTCGCCGCCGACCGCGAGAACGAGATGGTGCGCCGCCGCTATGACACGCTGAACACCAGTTTCCTGAATTTCCTCGAACAGGTCGTCCGGCGCTGCGAGGCGGCGGGCAAGCCCCTGTCGTTCTGCGGCGAGGACGCGGGGCGGCCGATCGAGGCCATGTGCTTTGCCGCCATCGGGTTCAAAGCGCTGTCGATGCGGGCCCCCTCGGTCGGACCGGTGAAGCACCTCCTGCGGCGGGTCAACCTCGACGAGGCGAAGGCGGTGATCGACGAGGCACGGATCCGCGGCGACCAGTCGGTGCGGAAAGCGGTGACCGACTGGCTGGCGGGGCAGAGCTAGGCGCTCTTCTTCCCGAGCCGCTTCTGCCCGAGCACCCGGTGAAACTCCTCGATCACCTCGGCCTCGTCATAGCACTGGGTCAGGCGGCGGAGGCCGAAGTGGACGTGGGCCATTTCGGTGTAGTAGCCGACAAAGGCATAATTGGTCCCCGCTCCTGCTGCCGCGCCGAGGATCGGGACGGCCTGGGCCGCGAGTTTCTGCGACAGGACGGCGGCAAAGCGCGGGGCGACGCGGGCGATGAGGCTGTTGAGGGCGGGGCCGGTGAGGCCGAGGCGGGCGCCGAAAAAGCTCGTGTCGATGCCATCGTCCTCGCTGCCCGGCCCGCCGGCGCCAAAGACCATGAGGCATTGGGCCCGGATTTCGGGATCGGCAAGATCCTCGCCATGCGCCTCGGCCACGCCCTGCACGGCGCGAAAGATCAGGGTTGTGGCAACCGGAAGCTCGGCCAAGGCCGTGCCGATGCCGCCAAGGCCGCCCAATGCGCCGGAAATGGTTCCAAGCACGCGGTTCATCCGCTCCGAGGCGGTCGAACGGCCAAGGCCCCCTTGCCGGCTTTTCTGGGCGATGCCATAGCTTTGCGCCAGCGCCGCACGGGCGGCGGCGTCGATCTGGTCGCGGAAGCCCTTGGGTAGGACGCGGAGCACATCCTCGATCTGCCCGCCCATATAGTTGATCGCGGTCATCAGAAGGCCCGAGGCGGCGCGCTGGCGCTCCACCAGTGCCACGATCTCGGCCCGCCCTGCTGCATCGAGCGGACGGTCGGGATTGATCAGCTTCATCCTGCGATCCTTACCTGTCATGGCCCATAGATGGGCAGGCACGGGCTGCAATGCAATCGCCCGCGCTCAGAGCGCCCGGCGCACGCGCCCCGTGACGCCGTCCCAAGCGCCCCCGACCAACTCGATCCCCAAGACCCGCTCGGGATTGGTGGGGGGCGGCATGACCACGCCCTCGAGTTTGGAAAAGCCGAAGCGCCTGTAATAGGGCAGATCGCCGACAAGCATCACCCGCTCCCAGCCCATCGCTTTGGCCCGCACCAGCGCTTCGTTCATCAAGGTGGCCCCGAGGCCCTCGCCCTGCCGCGTGGGGTGCACCGCCACCGGGCCGAGAAGGATCGCGGGCTTGCCGCCGACCTTCACCGGCCAGTTGCGGATCACGCCGCCAAGGATGCCATCGCTGTCGCGGGCGAGGATGCAAAGCTCACGGATCGGATCGACGCCATTTCGCAGGCGATAGGACGACAAAGCTGTTCGGCCCGGCGCGAAACACAGGTCGTAAAGCGCCTCGACTTCCCACCAGTCGTCCGGTTTTTCGACCGTCAGTTCGATCATTGATCCGGGATTTTCCCCATTTAGGACTGGAAGCGCGCCTACCATGACATTAACTGTCCCGCAAATAGTGGAAAGGGCAAAAGATGTTCTATCGGCCGGAGGCGGGCCACGGGCTGCCGCATAATCCCTTTAGCGCGATCATCGCTCCGCGCCCGATTGGCTGGATCTCGTCGCGCGGGCCCGAGGGCGACAATCTGGCCCCCTATTCCTTCTTCAACGCCGTGGCCTACGAGCCGCCGCAAGTGATGTTTGCCTCGACCGGCGTGAAGGATTCGCTGCGGAATATCCGCGACAGCGGGGTCTTTGCGGTCAACATCGTCGCCTATGCCCAGCGCGACGAGATGAACCGCACCTCGGCCTCGGTTGCACACGGGGTCGACGAGTTTGCCTATGCGGGCATCGCCAAGGCCGAATGCGAGACGATCAACTGCCCGCGCGTGGCCGAAAGCCCGGCAACGCTTGAATGCGTTGTGACCGAGATCGTTGCGCTCAAGGGCGGCAAATCCCACGTTGTCTTTGGCGAGGTGACGGGCGTTCATATGCGCGACGACTACCTGCGCGAGGGGCGGTTCGAGCTGGGCCTTTTCGAGCCGCTGGCGCGCCTTGGCTATCGCGATTACGCGCGGATCAGCGAACCGTTCGAACTCAAGCGCCCCGACGACAAATAGCGCTGATTTGGCCGATTGCGGGCCGCTGGCGCGCGCAGTAAGTCATGCGCGACAACATAAGGAAATCGACATGAAAGCCACCGTCACCTGGGCCGGAAACCGCACCTTTGTCGGCCAGACCGAAAGCGGCCACGCCATCGCCTTTGGCACCGCTCATAACGAGAGCCCCAAGCCCGGCCCTTCGCCGATGGAGCTTCTGCTACTGGGTACCGGAGGTTGTTCGGCGATTGATGTGGTGCTGATCCTCGAGCGCGGGCGCGAGGCTGTAGAGGATTGCCGGGTCGAGCTTTCGGCCGAGCGGGCCGAGACCGAACCCAAGGTTTTCACCAAGATCCACATGCATTTCGTCGTGGAAGGCAAGAACCTCAATCCCGCCAAGGTCGAACGCGCGGTGCAGCTGTCGATCGACAAATACTGCTCGGCCTCGAAGATGATGGCCGCGACCGCCACGCTCACCCACGACTTCGAGATCATCGACAGCGCGGCTTGAGCACTTGGCACCCAGCCCCTTTGCCACCTAGAGTGGTGGCGGGGGTGATCACGCACCACCCCCGCCCGCTCCGGCCCGATCAGGCCCGGCGGGCGGTTTGCATTTGGCGGGGGCGAGGCGATGGCGCATCCAAGGACTTTGACGGACTGGCAGGCGCTGACGGGCGATCAGGCGCTGAGCAAGGCCGAACGGCAGTTGATCGAGTGCTGTCGGGAGGGGGCGCCGTGCAAGTTGGGCGACGGCATGCTGCCCAAGCGCAAATCCAAGGCCCGCACCATCCGCGCCGACCTCTTGCGCTGGCTGATCCTCGGCGGGGCCGAGGATTGCCGGGTGCATGAATGGGGGGTCCGACTTGCAGGCGCCTATGTCGAAGGGCCGCTGGACCTGAGCTTTGCCGAGGCGAAAGGGCCAACTGGGCTGACAAATTGCCGCTTTGGTGCGGGCATCACGGCCCTCGCCGCCCGCCTGCAACTGCTGTTCCTGACAGGCAGCGCGGTTAAGGGCCTGAACCTTCAAGGGGCCTCGGTCACGCAAAACGTCTTTCTGCGCGGCAATTTCAAGGCCAAGGGCGAGGTCAGCCTCGCGGGCGCAAAGATCGGCGGGCAGTTGGCTTGCGACGGGGGGAGCTTCGACAATGCGGGTGGCAATGCGCTGATCGCGGAGCGCGCCGAGGTGACGGGCGATGTCTTTCTCAGCGATGGCTTTAGCGCCAAGGGCGAGGTCAGCCTCGTGGGCGCAAAGATCGGCGGGCAGTTGTCTTGCGACGGGGGGAGCTTCGAAAATGCGGATGGCGATGCGCTGATCGCGCAGGACGCAGAAATCGGCTCGTTGCACTGGAAAAAGGTCACGGTGCCGAGCGGTTCTGTCGACTTCTACTCGGCCCATATCCACGCGATGGCAGACGATGCCAAGAGTTGGCCGGAGAGAGGCAGGCTGTTCCTCGACGGGATGCGCTATGATCGTTTGGTCGCCACCTTCACCGATGCCGAAGGCCGCCTCGAATGGCTCGCCAAGGGCGACAGGAGCAACGGTGCCTTCACCCCTCAACCCTATACCCAGCTTGCCAAGGTGCTGCGCGAGATGGGGCATGAGCGGGATGCGCGGGCGGTGTTGATCGCCAAGGAACGCAAGCTGGCGGCGGAGCGGATCGCGCAGGATCGGCAGCGGGCGCAAGAACTTTGGGCGGGCAGGCAAGGTGTGCGGGGCGATATCGGCTGGCACTGGCTGCGCCGGACCGGTTTCAAACTCTGGAACGGGCTGGCGCGGCGGCTTGTGGGCTATGGCTATGCGCCTCAGTTCGCCTTCTACTGGATGGTCGGCACAGTTGCGGTTCTGACGGGGCTGTACTTGTTATGCTGGCGCTTTGGTGGGATGGTGCCGAACTCGGAGGTGATCCTCAACTCGGCCGATTGGGCCGCTGCAATGGCAGAAAGCCCGTTGGCGCCGGGCCGCATCTGGGCAGAGAGCGACGTCGGCCGACACTATGAAACCTTCAGCGCGCTGATCTATGCGTCGGACGTGTTCATCCCGCTGATCGACTTTGCACAGCAATCGGCATGGACCGCGACCACCGCCAACTGGATCGGCTATGTGGCCTTTCGTCTCAACTTCCTGGCCGAGGGGTTCGGCTGGTTCCTGACAGCCATGGGGGCTGCGGCCATCACCGGCATCATTCGCCGCGACTGACCCTTTCCACGTCGGGGTGCGGTCCCTAGAGTATCGGCCAAAAGGGAGGCGGCAGGATGCAGACGAAAATCGGGGTGATCGGCGGGTCGGGGGTCTATGAGATCGCGGGGCTTGAAGGGGCGGCTTGGGAGCGGGTCGTAACGCCGTGGGGCGATCCTTCGGACGAGATCCTGACCGGCACACTGAGGGGCATTCCCATGGCCTTTCTGCCCCGCCACGGGCGCGGGCATGTGCATTCGCCTTCGACCGTCCCCTACCGCGCCAATATCGACGCTTTGAAGCGGCTCGGGGTCACGGATGTGATCTCGGTCTCGGCCTGCGGCTCGTTCCGCGAAGAGATGGCGCCGGGGGATTTCGTGATCGTTGACCAATTCATCGACCGCACCTTCGCCCGCGAGAAATCCTTTTTCGGAACGGGCTGTGTCGCCCATGTGAGCCTTGCCCATCCGGTCTGCGCCCGCCTTGGCGATGCGGCCGAACAGGCGGCGCGGGCGCAGGGGATCAACGTGCATCGCGGCGGGACCTATCTGGCGATGGAAGGGCCGCAGTTTTCCTCGGTGGCCGAGAGCAAGCTTTACCGCGAGACGTGGGGCTGCGACGTGATCGGCATGACGAATATGCCCGAGGCGAAATTGGCCCGCGAGGCGGAGCTTTGCTATGCTTCTATCGCCATGATCACCGATTATGACAGCTGGCACCCCGAGCATGGGGCCGTCGATATCTCGACCATCATCGCGACCCTCACCGGCAACGCCGACCACGCAAGGGGGCTGGTGGGGCGGCTGCCGGATTACCTGAGCGGCGAGCGCGCGCCCTGCCGCTGCGGCTGCGACCGGGCGCTGGAGTTTGCGGTGATGACCGCGCCGGGGAAACGGGATGCAGCGCTGGTGGAGAAGCTGGGGGCTGTGGCGGGGCGGGTTTTGTGAGGGGGGTGAAGCGCCTATCAGAGGGGGTTGAAGCGCCTATCAAATTTCTTCTTTACTGACATGGAAGTTGGAGATGTAGGTGTCGGCATGGACGAGAAATTGGCCGAAGCCCTTCAGACGGGCGAATGGCCCCAAATACGCTATGCCTTGGCCCTGGAAGTAGCGGCCGCGTTGCGGAAAGCCGGGAATCACCTTTCTCTCGCAGGTCATGTCTTCGGGGAGGATAATACGCGTGACAAGCCCTCCGGCGGCAACGGCTCGAGCGAGGCGGTCGCGATAGCGACATTGCTGCGCTCAAGTGCAAGTGTTGTGTTTGCAATTTTGGCAAGCGTGAACGCGAACGAATGCTATGCCGCATCTGTTTTGATGCGCCAACTCCTCGAGACCGAGTACCTTGTTTATTGCTTCGCCAAGAGAATTCGCGCAGCCGCCGATTGGTTCGAAGCTTCCGATGATGAACGACGAACGGCTTGGCAGCCGAGGCATCTGCGCAGAGCGGCGAACGGTCACTTTGAGCAAGGCCACTATGACTGGCACTGCCGGATCGGAGGGCATCCGACGCCGTATGCGAACAACGTGCTGAATTGCGGCCAGAAAATTCGACAGGCGCTAGTCTGCGATACGCTCATTCACTCGAGGAATCTATGGAACTTGTTAGTCGAGTGGTCTGAAAATGAGGCGAAAGTCTACGACATCTGGCGTATCTCGTTCCAAGGCAGCAAGGATTTGGCGGGACGACTCGAAGTGTGGCATACCGAAGATCCGGCAGGCTGGGTGACTTTCCAATAGGGTAAGGTGAGCGTCCTTCCCCCTCGCCACCCCTTCCCTCGCCATGCTACCAAACCCCGACACCAGCCGGAGCGCCCCATGAAAACCGTCAAAGACTACATCCGCACGATCGTCGATTTCCCGCATGAGGGGATCATGTTTCGGGATGTGACGACGCTCTTTGCCGATCCGCGGGGGTTTCGGATGACGATTGACCAGCTTCTGCACCCCTACGCAGGGATGGAGATCGACAAGGTCGTGGGGCTCGAGGCGCGGGGGTTTATTCTGGGCGGTGCGATTGCACATCAGTTGACGGTGGGGTTCGTGCCGATCCGCAAGAAGGGCAAGCTGCCGGGGGCGACGATTTCGGAGAGCTATCAGCTCGAATACGGCGAGGCGGTGGTCGAGGTGCATGACGATGCGATCCAGCCGGGGGAGAAGATCCTCTTGGTCGATGATCTTCTGGCCACGGGCGGCACCGCCGAGGCGGGGATCAAGCTTGTGGAGCGTTTGGGCGGCGAGATCGTCGGTTGCGCTTTCATCGTCGATCTGCCCGAACTTGGCGGGCGCAAGAAGCTCGAGGCGCTGGGGATGGAGGTTCATGCCCTCTGCGCCTTTGAGGGGCTTTGAGGGGGGCTTCCCGATCCCTTTTCTGCGCCCTGCACGAAAAGCTCGACCCACAGGCTTTTGCCAGCGATGCTGAGGCTAGCGGGAATGTCGGAGGTCAGCGGTGATACAGGTTCGGAAAACGGTTTTCCTGAGCGAAGTCATTGAAACGGATTCCTTTGGCACGCCCTGCGCGCCGGTGACCCGCGTTGCGGCCGCGGCGGTTTTCAGGAACCCACTCGCGGGCCGCTTTGAAAACGACCTGTCGCCTCTCTTCGAGATCGGCGCAGAACTCGGTCAGCGGCTTGCTGAACAGGCGGTCGGCCTGCTGAAGGCCCCGCCGGTTTCCTATGGCAAGGCGGCCATAGTCGGGGCATCGGGCGATATGGAACACGGAGGCGCCGTGATCCACCCCAGATTGGGCGCCCCAATGCGGGCAGCCGCCGGCGGAGGCGCGGCGGTCATCTCGTCGAATGTCAAGATCGGTGCGGTCGGGGCATCGATCGATCTGCCGCTTGGCCACAAGGACAACCCTTGGTCTTTCGATCATTTCGACACGATGACCCTCTCCGTGCCGGACGGACCGGCGCCGGACGAAATCGTGATGTTCATCGCCTACGCCAATCGCGGGCGGCCGATCCCAAGGTGCGGGAGCGGGCCGGTCAAAACCTAGGCGCAGGCCTATCGAAGAACCGCGCCGGGGTTGAGGATCCCTTTGGGGTCAAGCGCCTGTTTGATTGCACGCATGGCGGCGAGTTTGGCGGGGTCGGCGTAGCGTTCGAGGTCTTCGACCTTGAGGCGGCCGATGCCGTGTTCGGCGCTGAAGGAGCCGCCCAAGGCGTGGACGATATCGTGCACCGCGGTCTGGATCTCGCGCTGGCGGGGGGCGTGGGCGGCCTTGGTCTCGCCCTTGGGCGGGTAGACGTTGTAGTGCAGGTTGCCGTCGCCCAGGTGGCCGAAACAGTTGATCCGGTAGGGGCCGATGGCCTCGATGGCGGCGCGGGCGCGGGCGATGAAGCCGGGGATGGCCGATAGCGGCACCGAGGTATCGTGGGAGGAGATCGCGCCGATGCGGCGGTTGGCTTCGGGGATTTCCTCGCGCATTTTCCAAAGCGCGGCACGTTGGGCCTCGGAGCTGGCGATCACGCCATCCTGGGCGAGGCCCGCCTCGAGGGCCGCCTCGAAGAGGCCCATCATGGCTTCCTCGGCTCCGGTCTCGGCGGAGAGGCCGATCTCAGCCAGCACCATCCATTCAGGCCCGCCGGCGATGGGGCACGGGGCGCCGACGCCTGTCTCGGCCATGAAATCAAAGCCCATGTGGCTGAGGAGTTCGAAGGCCGAGATGGTCTGGCCAAGGCGCTCTTGCGCGAGCGTCAGGAGCTTGAGCGCGTCGTCGGGTGAGCCCACAGAGAGCAGCGCGGTGGCCACCGAGCGGGGGCGCGGGGCGAGGATCAGGGTGGCGGCGGTGATGATGCCGAGGCTGCCTTCGGAGCCGATCATCAGATCGCGCAGGTCGTAGCCGGTGTTGTCTTTCCGCAGACGCGTGAGGCCGTTCCAGATCGTGCCATCAGCGAGGACGACCTCGAGGCCGAGGCACTGGGCGCGGGCGTTGCCATAGCGCAGGACGTTGACGCCGCCGGCGTTGGTGGCCAAGAGGCCGCCGATCCGGGCCGAGCCTTCGGAGGCGAGGGACAGCGGGAAGAGGCGGCCGATCGAGGCCGCGGCGGATTGCACGTCGGCCAGGATCACGCCCGCTTCGGCGACAAGCGCGTTCTCGGCCGGGTAGATGCCGCGGATGCGGTTCATGCGGGCGAGCGAGAGAACCACGGGTGTTGGCCCTTCGGGCATCACCTGCCCGCCGACAAGGCCGGTGCCGCCGGAATGGGGGACGATGCCGACGCGGGCCTCGGCGCAGGCCTTGACGACGAAGGCCACCTCTTCGGCCGAGGCAGGCGCGATCACCACGCCCTTGCCGCGATATTTGCCGCGGGGTTCGGTGAGATAGGCGTCAGAGGCCTCGCGGAAGGCGGCCTCGGGCAGGCCCTCGCGCAGTTTGGCGACGAAGGCTTCGGTGACGGGGTTCAGCATCATCTGGCTCATCCCTCAGAGGCCGAAGCTGCCGCTAGCGCGGCCAAGGCACGCACGGTATTGAGATTACGCGCCGTCACATCCGTATCGAGCACCTTCTCGTATCCGGCAGCGAGTTTTGAATTTCCGAGTCCTGCCGGCGTGAACAGGTAAAGCACATCGCCCCGAACTGCCCAGTCCTCATCCTTCGCGGCGAGGGCATCAAGTACGGCACCATCTAGCTGGCTGGGTGCGGGATCCATAAAGACGAAGTGCACCGCTCTTCCTTGCCCCTCTTCGACCTTGAAGGGGCATTCGGCCAATGCCCGCTCTAGTGTTTCATGATCAATCACATGGCATTTGCGCCGAAAGCCGAACTCGCGTTCGACAGCTTCCGAAATCGCCTCGCCAAGCGCCATGGCCGAGGGCGCTTGAGCGCGAAATACGGCGTTGCCGGATTGGATGTAGGTTCGGACCATTTCGAAACCCATCCCTGCTAACATTTGGCGAAACGCCGCCATTGGCAGCTTGCCGGAGCCTCCAACGTTTACCCCGCGCATCAACGCAATCCAGATCGTCATGCCAGTCCCTTGCCTTGCGATGGCCTAGTTCGCGTCTGACTTCCCGCGCCTGTCGCCCCGGAGGTTGGCATAGAGCACATGGTTGCGCCAGCGGCCGTTGATCTGGAGATAGCTCTGGGCCACGCCCTCGTATTTGTAGCCGCATTTCTCGAGAAGCCCGCGGGAGGCGGCGTTTTCCGGCAGGCAGCCGGCCTCGAGGCGGCTCAGGTCGAGCGTGCTGAAGGCATAGTGGACGACCGCCTGAAGCGCCTCGCGCATATAGCCCGCGCGGGCATAGGGCGCGCCGACCCAGTAGCCGGTGGTGCCCGATTGGGCGGGGCCGCGGCGGATGTTGTCGAGGGTGATCGCGCCGACGAGCGCCTCGTCTTCACGGCGGATCAGGAAAAGCGGCACGGCCGAGCCGTTGGCGATCGACCGCTGGGCCCAATAGACGCGGTTCGTGAAAGCCTTGCGGGTCAGGTGGTCGGTCGACCAGGTCGGCTCCCACGGGGCGAGGTGATCGCGGCTTTGCTGGCGCAGATCGGCCCAGGGCTTGTAATCGCCATGCATCGGCGGGCGCAGGGTCAGCCGCTCGGTTTCGAGCCGGACCTTGCGCCGCATCCCCAGCATCAGGCAACAAGCCTTTCGCGCAGGGCGCTGAGCGTGGGCGTTTTCTCGGCGGGGCCATAGACCGCCAATGCCGCGCCGGCGGTAGCGGTTTGGCCTGCGAAATCGCGCACGTCGCGGGTGGCGACGGCGTCGATCTTGGCGATCGTTTCCTCGATCGAGGGGATACGGTTCCAGATTTGCAGCATCCGCGCGAGGCGTTCGGCACGCGAGGACGGGCTTTCAAGCCCCATGAGGAGCCCCGCCTTCATCTGGGCGCGGGCGCGGGCGACCTCGGCTTCCGACATATCGTCGGCGGCGCGGCGCATCTCGTCGATGGTGATGAGGGCAAGCTCTTCGATCTGCTCACCGGAAGTTCCGGCATAGATCGTCGTCAGGCCAGCATCGTCATAGGCGCCGGTCTGGGCGAAGATCGAATAGCAAAGCCCGCGGTTTTCGCGGATTTCCTGGAAGAGGCGGCTCGACATCCCGCCGCCTAGGGCGGTGGAATAGACCTGCGCGGTAAAGATCGCGGGGTCGCGGTAGTCGGGTGCCTCGAAGGCCAGCGTGAAGTGGACCTGCTCGAGCGCCTTGATCTCGCGCCTCTCGCCGCCGCCGAAGCGGGCAGGCACGGGGGCTGCGGGTGCGATCACCGGCGAGAGGTGGCCGAAGAGGCGCTCGGCTTGCCGCACGATGGCGTCGTGGTCGATGGCGCCTGCGGCGGCGAGGATCATCTGGCCGGGCCCGTAGTGTTCGGAGACGAAACCGGCAAGATCGGCGCGGGTGAAGGCGCTCACGCGCTCTGGGGGGCCGAGGATCGTGCGGCCAAGCGGCTGATCGGGATAGGCGGCCTCTTGCAGCCAGTCGAACACAATATCGTCAGGCGTGTCGTAGGTCTGGCCGATTTCCTGCAGGATCACCCCGCGCTCGACCTCGATCTCGGCGGGATCGAAAAGCGGATTGGTCAGGATATCGGCGATGATGTCGAGGCCGAGGGGCACATCCTCTTCCAGCACGCGGGCATAGTAGGCCGTTACATCGCGGCTTGTGTAGGCGTTGATATAGCCGCCCACATCCTCGATCTCTTCGGCGATTTGCAGGGCGGTGCGGGTCTTGGTGCCCTTGAAGGCCATATGCTCGAGGAAATGGGCGATGCCGTTCTGCTCAAGCCGTTCATGCCGGCCACCGGCCATGATCCAGACGCCGACCGAGGCCGATTTCAGCCCCGGCATATTTTCGGTCACGATGCGGAACCCGTTGGGGAGGGTGTGAAGTTCGATGGTCAACGCGAGCGGCGCTCCCGGATGAGGGTTTGCAGGGCGGCAAGATCATTGGCGACCCGCGTGACCCGTTCAGGACGGTCATACAGGTCTGCCATGCGCGGGGGAAGAGGCGGACGAATACCGCTGGCCCTCTCGACCGCGTCGGGGAACTTGGCGGGGTGGGCTGTGGCCAGCGTGATCATCGGCACATCCGAGAGGAACCCTTCGGCCACCTTCACGCCAACGGCCGAATGCGGGCAGAGAATCTCGCCCGAGGCGCTGCGCTGGGCTGCGATGGTGGCGAGGGTTTCCTCTTCCGAGGCCCGACCCGAGGCAAACTCGGCCCGAAGCCAGTCGATCGCGCCTTGGCTGACGGTGAATGCGCCCTTGGCGGAAAGATCGGCCATCTGCGCCGCGACCGTCGCTCCATCGCGGCCATAGGCGTAGAAGAGCGCCCGCTCGAAGTTGGACGAGACCTGAATATCCATCGAGGGGCTGATCGAAGGTGTCACGCCCTCTTTCTTTTGAATGCCGGTTTCCAGCGTGCGGTGGAGAATGTCGTTGAGGTTGGTCGCGATCACCAGCCGCTCGATGGGCAGGCCCATCTGTCGCGCGATGAAGCCCGCGAAGATATCGCCGAAATTGCCGGTGGGCACGGTGAAGCTCACCTTGCGGTGCGGCGCGCCGAGGCTCACGGCGGAGGAGAAGTAATAGACCACCTGCGCCAGCACCCGGCCCCAGTTGATCGAGTTGACCCCGGCAAGGCCGACCTCGTCGCGGAAGGCGAAATCGTTGAACATATCCTTCAGCGCTGCCTGACAATCGTCGAAGTCGCCATCGACGGCGAGGGCATGGACGTTGGCCTCGGCGGGCGTGGTCATCTGCCGCCGCTGGACCTCGGAGACGCGGCCATGCGGGAAGAGGATGAACACATCGACGTTGGACAGGCCCCGGAAGGCCTCGATCGCGGCCGAGCCGGTATCGCCCGAGGTGGCGCCGACGATCGTGATGCGCTTGCCGGAACGGGCCAGAGCCGCCTGCATCATCTGGCCGATGAGCTGCATGGCGAAATCCTTGAACGCCAGCGTCGGCCCGTGGAACAGCTCCAACAGGAAGTGGTTCGGCCCAAGCTGGACCAAAGGCGCGCGGGCGGCATGACCAAAGCCCGCATAGGCGGCGGCGATCAGCTGGCGGAACTCGGCGTCGGTGAAGGTCTCGCCGATGAAGGGGCGCATGACCTTGTAGGCGATCTCTTCATAGCTGTCGCCCGCCATGCCGGCAATCTCGGCGGCGGTCAGCGTCGGGATGTCTTTGGGCACATAGAGCCCGCCATCGCGCGCGAGGCCGGTCATCATCGCCTCTTCGAAGCTCAGCTCCGGGGCCTGACCACGGGTCGAGATATAGCGCATGGGTTATTCCTTTCGGCGGGCAATGCGGATGATCAGCCAGAGCGACATAACCGTCCAGACGGCGGCCAGCATGAACCAGGTGATCGCGTATTCGCGGTGATCGTTCTTGATGCCCGAGGTGTCTACCGGCACCGGCGTCAGGCGGGGGTCGTAATGCGACGCCTGCCGCAGGACGACGAGGATCGGCTCGGTTTGCAGAGCCTCGGCCATCGGCGCCACATCGCGGGCGAACCAGATCCCCTTGGCAAGATCGGGTTCGGGGGTCGACGAGGTCTTGTCGTCGGGCCAGAGGAAGTTGCCGAGGATCTTGGTCGGGGTCAGATCGGGGGCGGCGCCCTTGGCCTCGAGCGGCATGACGCCGAGATCGACCATGATCGTGCGGCCCGCGTCGGTCGTCACCGCCGAGATCACCCGATAGCCGGTGCCGGCGCTGGTGCCCGACGACAGGACGTGCAGCTCGCGGCCCGTGGGCGTGGCGTGAAACTCGACAGCGCGGTATTCAAGCTCGGCTTCGGTAGGGTTCTCGGGAAGGGCAATCGCGGGGGCGGAAATCTGGGTTTCGATCTGGTGCAGGATGCCGCGTTTCCAATCGAGCCGCTGGACCTGCCAGACGCCGAGGCTGAGGAGCACGCCTGTGCCCACCACACCTAACAGGACCGGAAAGAAAAAGCGGCGCATCCCCTGCCCCTCTTGATACGACAAACGCGCGCGAGGCCCGCGCGCGTTTGGTTTGTTTTCCATCGAGCCGGAAGGGTCAACCCCTGCCCGGCCAAAGGTGCTCTTACTGGCCCCAGATATAAACGGCGGCGAAGAGGAAGAGCCACACCACGTCAACGAAGTGCCAATACCAGGCGGCGGCTTCGAAGCCGACGTGCTGTTCCTGGGTGTAGTGGCCCTTGTAGACGCGCATCAGCGTGATGAAGAGGAAGATCGTGCCGATGATGACGTGGAAGCCGTGAAAGCCGGTCGCCATGAAGAAGGTCGCGCCATAGATGTTGCCACCGAGGCCGAAGGCAGCGTGGCTGTATTCGTAGGCCTGGAAGAAGGTGAAGAGCGCGCCAAGGGCGATTGCGAGGATCAGGCCGGTCTTCATATCCTGACGGTTGTTGTCATGGGTCAGGGCGTGGTGCGCCCAGGTGGCGGCACAGCCCGACAGCAGAAGGATCAGCGTGTTGATCAGCGGCAGGTGCCAGGGATCGAAGGTCTCGATGCCAGCCGGCGGCCAGACACCATCGACGATCGGCGACATCGGCCCCATCGGGTAGAGCGCGCTTTTGAAGAAGGCCCAGAACCAGGCCAGGAAGAACATGACCTCGGACATGATGAAGAGGATGAAGCCATAGCGCAGGCCGATGCGGACAACCGGCGTATGATCGCCGGTCTGGCCTTCGTTGACCACTTCCGACCACCAGGCGAACATCGTGTAGAGAACGCCGGCGAGGCCGATCAGGAACATATAGGGCCCGCTGTCCTTCATCCACAGGACAGAGCCGAACAGCATGACGAAGGCCGATACAGCGCCAACGAGCGGCCAGATCGACGGCGGAAGGATGTGGTAGTCGTGATTCTTTGCGTGCGCCATAACGGTCTTCCCTGTGGCTTGGTCTTTAGTTGGTTTCTATGGCGTCAGACGCCGGATTTGTCAAAGCCGCCTGCTCGTCCGGCAGGTCGATTTCATAGAAGGTATAAGAGAGTGTGATCGTGTGCACATATTTGGCATCGCGGTCGTTCACGATGGCCGGGTCGACATAGAAGCTGACCGGCATCTCGACCGTTTCACCGGGCTGCAGCACCTGCTCGGCAAAGCAGAAACACTCAATCTTATCAAAGAAGTAGCCCGCCTCGTAGGGCGTGACGTTATAGGCGGCTTGGCCCGCAACCGGATGGTCGGTCGGGTTGTGCGCCTCGTAGAAGGCCAGGCCCGTTTCGCCGATCCGAAGCGTCATTTCGCGCTGCATCGGCTTGAATTCCCACGGCATGCCGCGATCCAATGACGCATCAAAACGGATGGTAATTGTCTGGTCGAGGATCACATCGCTGCCGGTTTCGGCGGTATTCGTGATCCCGCCAAAGCCGGTGACTCGGCAGAACCAGTCGTAAAACGGCACCGACGCCCAGGCGAGGCCGCCCATCACAACGACGACGCCGACGGTCTGGAGAACCGTCTTTTGCAGGCCGTCGATCTCTTTGCCGAAAAGGTTCATTCGGTCGCGACTGCCCCCGCTTCGCCCTCGAGCGGAACGAGCGCGGGCTGAACGACATGGTCATAGCCCTGGAACTTGCTGGCGTCGCCCAGCTCCTGAACCTTGACGACTGTCAGCAAGAAGACCAGCGCAACGAAGGCCAGGAGCAGGCCCAGAAGGCCCATGTTACGGCCTTTGCGCCGCTGATGCAGCTCGTGTTCAACCTTGATCGACATTACCAGCCTCCAAGGCCCCACGGACGCAGGGCCGCCTCGGCCAGAAGCGCCGAGAAATGCAGGAACAAATAGTAGAGCGAGACCTTGAACGCGGCCTTTTCGGCGGCAAAGTTGTCGGCCTCGGCTTGCGTCTCATCGCGCCGCCAGACACGGACGCAGGCCTTGAGGAACCACAGATTTAGCACCACGGCGGTCGCCAGATAGATCGGCCCGCCAATCGAGGTGAAGGCGATGCCGATGGCGACCGGCATCAGCGCGATCATATAGCCCATGATGTGATTGCGGGTCACGCGGCGGCCGTGGGTCTCGGTCAGCATCGGCACGCCGGCATTGCCGTAGTCAGACTTCACGAAGATCGCCAGCGCCCAGAAATGCGGCGGGGTCCACATGAAGATCAGCGCAAACATCAGGATCGATTCGAGGCTGACCCCGCCTGTGGCGACAGCCCAGCCGATCATCGGCGGGAAGGCCCCGGCGGCGCCGCCGATGACGATGTTCTGCGGCGTCGAGCGCTTGAGCCACATCGAATAGATCACGGCATAGAAGAAGATGGTGAAGGCGAGTAGGCCCGCAGCAAGGAAATTGGTCGCCAGCGCCAAGAGGATTACCGAAAAGGCCGAGAGCGTCAGGCCGAGGCCCAGCGCTTCGCCCGGCTGAACCTTGCCCGAGGGGATCGGCCGCTTGGCGGTGCGGCGCATGATCCGGTCGATATCCGCGTCCCACCACATGTTCAGAGCGCCCGAGGCGCCCGCGCCCACGGCGATGCAGAGGATGGCAACGAAGGCGATGAACGGGTGGACCGGCACCGGCGCGACGACAAGGCCGACCAGGGCGGTAAAGACCACCAGCGACATGACGCGGGGCTTCAGAAGGGCAAAGTAATCGCCCATCCCGGCTTCATGCGATGTCTGCTCTAGGCTCACGTCGGTCATCATACTTCCAATAGGCGGCGGGTCGGCCCCGCCAGAAGTGGCCGGACCCGCCAAGCGGGCCCAAACACGCAGGGCAGGCAGCGCCTGCCCTGTCTCAGATCAGACGGCGATCAGACGCCGTGCTCTTCTTTCGCGGCAGCCAGCCATTCGGCATAGGCGGCCTGGCTGACCACTTTGACGGTGATCGGCATATAGGCGTGGTCCTTGCCGCAAAGCTCGGAGCACTGGCCAAAGTAGATGCCTTCCTGCTCGGCAGCGAACCAGAGCTGGCCCAGACGGCCCGGAACGGCGTCTTGCTTCACGCCGAAGGCGGGAATGGTCCACGAGTGGATCACGTCCGCGCCGGTGACGTGCATCACGACGACGGCGCCAACCGGGATCACGACGGCAGTGTCGGTCGCGAGCAGGAACTCTTGGTCGGTATAGCCGGCTTCGGCCAACTGGGCGCTGATCGACGGGTTGAGGTTGCCCTCGCCATAGCCGATCATGAAGCTGTCGTAGGCAATGCCTTCGTCGGTGTACTCATAGCTCCAGTACCACTGGTTGCCGGTCACCTTGATGTGGATGTCGCCATCGGGGATTTCCTGCTGCTTGAACAGGGTCGGCAGCGAGAAGGCACCGATGAAGACGAGGATCAGGATCGGAACGATCGTCCAGGCAACCTCGAGCGGCGAATTGTGCGAGAAGCTGGCGGGGTTCGGATTGGCGCGCTTGTTGTAGCGAACGATCACGAAGGCCAGAAGTGCCACGACGAAGATCACGATCGCGGTGATGATGACGAGGATCATGCCATCCAGCCACTGAAGATCGCGGGCCAGTTCGGACGAGGCCGGCTGGAAGCCAATACCCTCGGGCTTGGGCGCGCCGATGATCTCGAGCTGCTGGTTGACGGCCTGCGCGCTGGCGGCAGCGGCGGCAAAGATCAGCCCGGCTGCAGCCGAAAGCTTGGTGACGAGGTTGGTCAGTCGCATGTCATACCCTGTTCTTGATGGCGCGCAGTCACGCCCAATTAGGAATCCGCACCGAAGCGCGGGGCGGAATCCCGTTGTATCCGCGAATGCATCTCACATATCCTGACGCACAACTCAAGAACTGCAATTGCGGCAAACGGACGCTTTTTGCATCGAGTGGCCGCAATATTGAGGGAATCCCATGTCGTCAGAAGCTTTTCGTCCCTTTGAGACCGCACTGGATCAGGACACCGCGCTCAGGCACCTGCGGGATGCCACCGCGGGCGCGGATGATGGCGAGCTTTTCCTCGAGAGGCGGCGGTCTGAAGTCCTGTCGTTTGACGATGGCCGCCTGAAGACCGCAAGCTTTGACGCCTCCGAAGGCTTTGGCCTGCGTGCCGTGCATGGCGAGACAGCGGGCTATGCCCATTCAACCACGCTTGAAGAGAAAGCGCTGAAGCGTGCGGTGGAAACCGCTCGGCTGGCTGTCGGGAGCGGCGGCGGCACCATGGCTGAAGCGCCGCGCGCCACCAACCGCAAATTATACACCGATGCCGATCCGATGTTGGGGGCGACCTTTCCGGCCAAGGTCGAACTTCTGGCCGAGATCGACGCCTATGCCCGCGGGCTTGATGCGAGCGTCGTGCAGGTCTCGGCCTCGGTCGCGGCCTCGCTGCAGGAAGTGGCGATTCTGCGACCCGAGGGCACCCTCGTGACCGATATCCGGCCGATGGCGCGGCTCAATGTCTCGGTGATCGTCGAGAAGGACGGACGCCGCGAGAGCGGCGGCGCGGGCGGCGGCGGGCGGGTCGATCTGGGCGGCGTGATCGCCACGGATGTCTGGCAGGGCCATGTGCGCGAGGCGCTGCGGATCGCAAAGATCAACCTCGAAGCGGAGCCGGCGCCCGCCGGTGTGATGGACGTGGTTCTTGGGCCGGGCTGGCCGGGGATCCTGTTGCACGAAGCGGTGGGGCACGGGCTTGAAGGCGATTTCAACCGCAAGGGCACCAGCGCCTTTGCCGGGCTCTTGGGCCAGCGCGTTGCTGCGCCCGGTGTGACGGTCCTTGACGACGGCACGATCCCTGACCGGCGCGGCTCGATCACCGTCGATGACGAGGGCACGCCAAGCCAGAAGAACGTGCTGATCGAGGATGGCATTCTCGTGGGCTATATGCAGGATCGGCAAAACGCGCGCCTGATGGGCGTCGCGGCCACCGGCAACGGCCGCCGCGAAAGCTATGCCCATGCGCCGATGCCGCGGATGACCAACACCTATATGCTTTCGGGCGATGCCGATCCGGCGGCGATGGTGGCCGATCTCAAGGACGGGATTTATGCGGTGGGCTTTGGCGGCGGGCAGGTCGATATCACCAACGGCAAGTTCGTTTTCAGCTGCACCGAGGCCTATCGGGTGAGGAATGGCAAGATCGGCGCGCCAGTGAAGGGCGCAACCCTAATCGGCGATGGCCCGACGTCGCTCAAGCAGATCCGCGCCATAGGCAACGACATGGCGCTTGATCCCGGCATCGGCAATTGCGGCAAGGCCGGCCAGTGGGTTCCGGTGGGCGTGGGCCAGCCGAGCCTTTTGATCGGCGGGCTGACTGTTGGCGGCGCGGGCGGCTGACGGGTCAAAAAATTCGCATCGCTTTACTTCCGATTAACCATTCCTGTTCTAGAGATGTCTGGCAACAGATGGAGCGTCGGATGGCAGGAGACATCAGCTCTTCCACTCACCCCCCACTCCCACCCACCACGGAAGACGACCGGTTTTCGGCGGTCCGTCTGTTGCGCTCGAGACGGGTCGGTATCTCGACCTATTATCGCCTCCTCAGCGAACACGGGACCGCAAAGCGGGCGCTCGACGCCCTGCCGCGCATGGCCCGTGATGCGGGGATCGCGGATTACCAGATTTGCCCGGAAGGCGTTGTGGCGGCCGAGTTCAAGGCAGGACAGGCCGCGAAGGCGCGGCTGATCGTTCGTGGCGAGGCCGACTATCCCGAGGCGCTTGGCGCCCTTGCCGATCCGCCGCCAATGCTCTGGACCGTTGGCAAGACCGACCTTCTGAACCGCAAGATCGTGGCCATCGTCGGCGCGCGCAGCGCCTCGTCGCTGGGGCTGCGCATGGCGCGACGGATGGCGGCAGAGCTGGCAGAGGAAGGGATCGTCACGGTCTCTGGCCTTGCACGAGGCATCGACGCCGAGGTGCACCGCGAATCGCTTAAAAGCGGGACAGTCGCGGTCATGGCGGGTGGGGTCGACTATATCTATCCGCAGGAAAACGCGGCGCTCACCCACGACATCGGCCATCATGGCCTGCGCCTGTCGGAGCAGCCGATGGGGCTTCAGCCGCAAGCGCGGCATTTCCCGACGCGCAACCGGTTGATCGCCGGCTTGGCGCGAGCGGTGGTGGTGATCGAGGCAGCGGCGAAATCCGGCAGCCTGATCACAGCCGAAGCGGCGCTGGCGATTGGCCGCGAGGTTCTGGCCGTGCCGGGGCATCCGTTCGATGCCCGCTCGGGCGGGTGCAACCACCTGATCCGTGATGGTGCCGTCTTGGTGCGGTCGGCCGCCGATGTGATCGAGGTCTTGAACGCCCAACCACAGGAGGTGGCCGCCATAGCGCCGACTACGCCCGAGCCGGTCACACCGCGCCCGGCGCGAACCTTGCGGGAAACAGCCGATCTGCACCGGCAGATTCTTTCGCGCCTTGGCCCCTCGCCTCTTGCCGAGGATCAGCTGATCCGCGATATCGCCGCGCCCGCCGCGGCTGTCTCCCCGGTTCTTCTTGACCTTGAGCTGTCGGGGCGGATTCACCGCCAGCCGGGCGGGCTTTTGGCGCGGGTAGATTAGGGCCGCAGGAAGGAACAGAGGGCCTCTGGGGTAGCATTTTCCGGCCAACCTCCTGCCCAGCCGATCAGTGGATTGACAATACCTCGGCCCCTCACTCATGGTGCGCGACCTGAACGTTACCCCCAGATTTCAAGGTTGAATATGCCCGTAGTAGTTGTTGAATCCCCGGCTAAGGCCAAGACAATCAACAAATATCTCGGGTCTGAATATACCGTCCTTGCCTCTTACGGCCATGTTCGCGACCTGCCTCCCAAGGATGGTTCGGTCGATCCCGAGCAGGGATTCGCGATGGAATGGGAGATCGCGTCCGACAGCAAGAAGCACGTCAAAGCGATCGCCGACGCGCTGAAGGACGACCCCGCGCTGATCCTCGCCACCGACCCCGACCGCGAGGGCGAGGCGATCAGCTGGCACCTGCGCGAGGCGCTGACCGCGCGCAAGGCGATCAAGAAGGATACCGCTGTCAGCCGTGTCACCTTCAACGCCATCACCAAGTCCGCCGTGACCGAGGCGATGGCCCACCCGCGCGAGATCGACGCGCCCCTGGTCGAGGCCTATCTGGCCCGCCGCGCGCTCGATTACCTCGTCGGTTTCAACCTCTCGCCGGTTCTCTGGCGCAAGCTGCCGGGGGCGAAATCGGCCGGCCGGGTTCAATCGGTCTGCCTGCGCCTCATCGTCGAGCGCGAGATGGAGATCGAGGCCTTCCGGGCGCAGGAATACTGGTCGGTCACGGCGCGGCTGAAGAACCCGCGCGGGCAGGAGTTTGAGGCGCGGCTTGTGAGCCTCGCCGGCAAGAAGCTCGAGAAATTCGATCTGGCGGATGCGATGCGGGCCGAGATGGCCGTCCGCGCCGTGGAAAGCCGCGGTCTGGCGGTGCGGTCGGTCGAGGCCAAGCCCGCCACGCGCAACCCCGCGCCGCCGTTCATGACCTCGACGCTGCAACAGGAAGCCAGCCGCAAGTTCGGCATGGGCGCGCGCCAGACCATGTCGGCAGCCCAGCGCCTCTATGAGGCCGGCCACATCACCTATATGCGGACCGACGGGATCGACATGGCGCCCGAGGCTGTCATGGCCGCGCGGGATGCGATCAAGGAGCGGTTCGGCGGCGATTACCTGCCCGCAAGCCCGCGGATGTATAAAAACAAGGCCAAGAACGCGCAGGAAGCGCACGAGTGTATCCGGCCCACGGATATGCGCCTGACCGCGGAAAAGCTGCGGACCACCGATGCCGATCAGCGCAAGCTTTACGATCTGATCTACAAGCGCACCATCGCCAGCCAGATGGCCGCCGCACGGCTCGAGCGCACCTCGGTCGATATCGCCAGCGAAGACGAGCAGGTGATCCTGCGCGCCACGGGTCAGGTCGTTCTTTTCGACGGGTTTATCGCCATCTACGAAGAGGGCCGCGACGATAACGGCGACGACGATGAAGGCCGCCTGCCGCAGCTGGCGCAGGGCGAGAAGGCCGACAAGCTCGCCGTCACGCCCGAGCAGCATTTCACCCAAGCCCCGCCGCGCTACACCGAGGCGACGCTGGTCAAGCGGATGGAAGAACTGGGCATTGGCCGCCCCTCGACCTATGCCTCGATCGTCACGACGATTCAGGAACGCGACTATGTCACCAAAGACAAGGGCCGCCTGATCCCGCAGGACAAGGGCCGGCTCGTGACCGCTTTCCTGTCGAATTATTTCCGACGCTACGTCGAATATGATTTCACCGCGGGCCTTGAGGACGAGCTCGACGAAGTGAGCGCGGGCGGGGCGGATTACAAGGATGTTCTGGGCCGGTTCTGGCGCGATTTCTCGGCGGCTCTGGCCGAGACCTCGGAGCTGCGGATCACCGACGTTCTGGACAAGATCAACGAGGTTCTGGCGCCGCATCTTTTCCCGCCGACCGAGGACGGCAGCGATCCGCGCCTGTGCCCGACCTGCGGCAAGGGGCGGCTTTCGATGCGGACCGCGCGATCTGGCGGCGCGTTTATCGGCTGCTCGAACTATCCCGAGTGCCGCTATACCCGCCCATTCGGCCCTCCGGGCGCCGAAGACAGCGCGATCCCGCCCGATGGCCGCCTTCTGGGCCATGACGACGGCGACGCGATCACCCTGCGCGATGGGCGCTTTGGGCCGTATGTCCAGCGGGGCGAAGCGACCGAAGATACGCCCAAGCCGCCGCGGGCGAGCCTGCCCAAGGGCTGGTCGGCCCCCGACATGACGCTTGAGAAAGCGCTCATGCTCCTCAACCTGCCGCGCGAGATCGGGCCGCATCCCGACGATGGCGTGATGATCGAAGCGGCGATTGGCCGGTTTGGGCCTTATGTGAAACACGGCAGCGTCTATGCCAATATCAAGGACGCTGACGAGGTCTTTACCATCGGCATGAACCGTGCGGTCGAGGTCTTGGCGCAAAAGGCCGCGAGCCGTCGTGGCGGCGGCGCGACGGCGGCCCCGCTCAAGGAGTTGGGCGAGCATCCTTCGGGCGGCGCGATGGTGGTGATGGCCGGGCGCTATGGCCCTTATGTGAAGTGGGAAAAGGTCAACGCGACCCTGCCCAAAGGGGCAGAGCCCGCAGACGTGACGCCGGAGATGGCGATCGAGCTTGTCAACGCCAAGGCCACGAAGGGCGGCAAGAAGAAAGCCGCGCCGAAGAAGGCGGCGGCGAAGAAGCCTGCCGCCAAGAAAGCCGCGCCCAAGGCGAAGAAGAAATAACTCTGGAGGCGTTTCAGGGGCGGGCCGAGATTGACTCCCGCCCCCCTCTTGGCAACAAGGGGCGGCGAAACGTCTACGGAGACTCCCATGAACAAGATCTACGGTTCTGCGGCGGAGGCCCTCGACGGCCTTCTGCACGACGGAATGCTCATCGCGGCGGGGGGCTTTGGCCTTTGCGGCATCCCCGAGCTTCTTCTGAGCGCCATTCGCGATGCGGGCGCAAAGGATCTGACCTTTGCTTCGAACAACGCGGGCGTCGATGATTTCGGGATCGGCATTCTGTTGCAGACCCGTCAGGTCAAGAAGATGATCTCGTCCTATGTGGGCGAGAACGCCGAGTTCATGCGCCAGTATCTTTCGGGCGAACTGGAGCTCGAGTTCAACCCCCAAGGCACGCTGGCCGAGCGGATGCGGGCAGGCGGCGCGGGTATCCCCGGTTTCTACACCAAGACCGGCGTCGGCACGGTGATCGCCGAGGGCAAGGAGCACAAGGATTTTGGCGGCCAGACCTATATCCTCGAGGAAGGTATCTTTGCCGATCTGTCGATCGTGAAGGCCTGGAAGGCGGATGCGACGGGCAACCTCGTCTTCCGCAAGACCGCCCGCAACTTCAACCCGCCCGCCGCCATGTGCGGCAAGGTCTGTGTGGTCGAGGTCGAAGAAATCGTGCCGACCGGATCCATTGATCCCGACCACATCCACCTGCCCGGCATCTATGTGCACCGCATCGTGCAAGGCACGCATGAAAAGCGCATCGAACAGCGCACCACCCGCAAGAAGGAGACCGTCTGATGCCCTGGGATCGTAATCAGATGGCCGAGCGGGCCGCGAAAGAGCTTGAAGACGGGATGTATGTGAACCTCGGCATCGGGATTCCGACGCTGGTGTCGAACTATATCCCCAAGGGCGTGAACGTCACGCTCCAGTCCGAGAACGGGATGCTGGGCATGGGGCCCTTCCCGGTCGAGGGCGAGGAAGACGCCGACCTGATCAACGCGGGCAAGCAGACGATCACCGAGCTGCCGCAGACCGCTTATTTCGATTCTGCGACCTCGTTCGGCATGATCCGTGGCGGCAAGATCGCCATGGCGATCCTCGGGGCGATGGAGGTGAGCGAGAAGGGCGACCTCGCCAACTGGATGATCCCCGGCAAGCTCGTGAAGGGCATGGGGGGCGCGATGGACCTTGTGGCGGGCGTTGGCCGTGTGGTGGTTGTGATGGATCACACCTCCAAGCATGGGGAATCGAAGGTTCTGAAGGACTGCACCCTGCCCTTGACCGGCAAGGCCGTGGTCGACCGGATCATCACCAACCTTGGTGTTCTGGATGTGACCCACAAGGGCCTGCATATTGTCGAGCTGGCGCAGGGCGTCAGCCGCGAGGAGATGATCGCCGCGACCGAGGCGACTATCGTTTGAGGAAGGGAGGGGGCTGTCTGCCCCCTCTTGCCCCCTTGGCGGGGGCAATTCACCCCCGAGAGTATTTGCCGCCAAAAGAAGCGGGGGATTGTTTCTCTTTTGGGCGACAGACCTTAAATTTGCCCAAGTCTGTCTCTAGAAGTGCGGCAATGACTGAGATGGTTTCGCCCCTGCCCCAAAGCCGCCGTTTGCGCGACCGCCTGCTTCTTGCGGGCCTTTTGGCGTTGGTCGGTTTGGGGCTGGTGGGCTTGGCCGCGAAGACCGGTTGGGATGAGACCTTGGCGCAGATAGGCAAGCTCGGGTTCGGGCAGATCGTCGTGCTCTTGGGATTGAGCCTTGTGAACTATGTTTTCCGCGGGCTGCGGTGGCATCTTCTGGCGCGGCGGCTGGGGCTTGAGACCGGACTTTTGCAGGATATGCGGCACTTCCTTGGCGGCTTTGCCATGTCGGTGACGCCGGGGCGCGTGGGGGAGCTGGTGCGGATGCGCTGGCTCAGGCGCGAGACTGGGTGGCCTGTCGAGCGCACGGCGCCGCTTGTGTTGATGGATCGGGCGTCGGATCTGGCGACCATGGCGCTGTTGCTGGCGGTGGGCATCGGGTTGGGCGCGGGCGGTGTGCGTTATGCGGGGCCTGTGGTGATCGTGGCGCTGATCCTTGCGTATCTCGCGACGCGGCCACGGCTTCTGGCGGGGATTGTGACCCTTGCCTATCGGGCGACCGGCCTTTTGCCGCGGCTCATGGCGCGGGTTCGGCATGCGGCGCGATCCTTGGCGCGGTTTTCGACGCCGTCGGTGGCGGCGGGGGCTTTGGTCCTCGGGGCCGTTGGCTGGCTGGCCGAGGGCTATGCGTTTCACCTGCTTCTGGAATGGATGGGGGCCGGGATCGGCTTCTGGACGGCTGTGACGATATTCACCTTCTCGACTCTCGCCGGCGGTCTGACCGGCGCGCCGGGGGGTGTTGGCGGGGCGGAGGCGGCGATGATTGCGCTTTTGTCTTTGCAGGGGGTGCCGCTTGAGGTTTCGGTGCCGGCGACGGCGGTGATCCGGCTGACGACGCTGTGGTTTGCCATCGGCATCGGCGTTATCGTCTTTCCCTTCGCCGAGCGCGCCTCGCTGAGAGGGGCCGCGTGATGCGCTGGAAAGAGGAGAGCGTGACGGGTTGGGGCCGGGCCTTGCGGGCCGAGGCCGAGGTGGCGCGGCCGGAGCGGCTCTCTGATCTGCCGGAGAAGTTGGGGCCAGCGATTGGCGGGCGGCGGTCCTATGGCGATGCGGCGCTGAACGGGGGTGGGCGGGCGATCGATATGACGCGGCTCGACCGGATCCTGTCGTTTGATCCTGCGAGCGGCAAGGTCGAGGTCGAAGCAGGCGTGACGATCGGGACGCTTCTGAGGGTCTTTGCGCCGCAGGGCTGGATGCCGGCGGTGATGCCGGGCACGGGATTTGCCACGGTGGGCGGGGCGATTGCCATGGATGTGCATGGCAAGAACCATCACCACGCGGGCAGCTTTGGCGGCCATGTGACGGCGATCACTTTGCTGCAAGAAGCCGGGGAGGTGCGGATCACGCCGCGCAATCGGGCGCTTTGGCAAGCCACGATCGGCGGGCTGGGGCAAACGGGGATCATCACCAAGGCGGTGCTCCAGCTGGCGCGAACGCCGGGCACCACCATGGAGGTGCGCGAGCGGCGGGCCGAGGGGTGGGATGAGCATCTCGCCATGTTGGACGCGAGCCAGGCCACCTATTGCGTGAGCTGGATTGATGCCACGGCAACGGGCGAAGCGATGGGGCGGGGCATTTTGGAAGAGGCCGAGCTTTGCGCCACGCGCAAACCGGCGGCATCGCATGGGCCGAAGGTGCCGACGGATGCGCCGGGCTTTGCGCTTTCGGCACCCATCGTCAAAGCCTTCAACGCGATCTACTTCCGGCGCGTGCCGGCAGAGGGGCGGAGCGTGGTGCGGCCTATGGCCGATTTCTTCTTTCCGCTCGACCGGATCCACGATTGGAACCGGCTCTATGGCAAGCGGGGTTTTCATCAGTTTCAATGCGTCGTGCCCGAGGCCGCCAAGGGGCAGATCAAGACCATGATGCAGGAGATCGCGGGCGCGGGGCTTGCCTCGCCGCTGGCGGTGCTCAAGCGGATGGGGCCGGGGCGGGCGGGGTATCTGTCGTTCCCGATGGAGGGCTATACGCTCGCGGTCGATTTCCCCAACCGGGGCCGCGCGGGGGGCCTGATCGGGCGGCTCATCGACATGACCGCCGAGGCAGGAGGGCGGATCTATTTCGCCAAGGATTCGCTGGCGCGGGCCGAGCAGATCGGCGCGATGTATCCCGATCTGGGCAAATGGCAGGCCGCCGTGGCCAAGGCCGATCCGGGCGGGATATTCGAGACAGACATGACACGACGACTGGGGCTCAGGGGGAGCGAATGAGCGAGACATGGATCATCCTTGGGGCCACCTCGGCCATGGCGCGGGCCTTTGCACAGGCCGAGGCGGAGGTTGGCAGCGGCCTGATCCTCTGCGGCCGAAGGCTTGACGATATCGAGGCGACCACCGCCGATTGCCGGGCGCGGGGGGCCGAGATGGCGGAGGTGATGGCGATTGATATGCGCGATCCCACCACGTTTGGGCCGATCCTCGAGCGGGCCAAGGGCCTAGTCGGTGCGGTGAATGTGGCGATCTTCACCGGCTCGATGCCCGAGCAAAGCGCCATCGACGCCGATCCCTCGCTGATCGAGGGCGTCATCATCGACAGTCATACCGGCCCTGCCCGGTTCCTCACCGAAATCGCCCCGCAGCTTGAGGCGCGGGGATGCGGCGCGGTCATGGGGATCACATCGGTCGCGGGGGACCGCGGGCGGATCGGCAACTATGTCTATGGCTCGGCCAAGGCGGGGTTTGCGACCTATCTCTCGGGTTATCGCAACCGGATGGGCCGCTCGGGCGTGCACGTTCTGACGGTCAAGCCCGGCCCGGTGGATACGGCGATGACATGGGGCGGGCCGAAGATGCCGTTCATGTCGACGCCCGAGGCGGTGGTGGCGGATATGCGGGCCGCGCTTAGGAAGCGGCGCAATATCCTTTATACGGCCAAGATCTGGGGGCTCATCATGCTGGTGATCCGCATGATCCCCGAGCCGATTTTCAAGAAGATGAACTTTTAGGGCTTAGAAACCAAACCACTGCTGCACGAGGCCTGCGGCATAAAACATAAGCGCCAATGTGATCATCAAAAGGCCGAGCCCCTGCTTGTCGCGCAGGGCAAAGACGATCGGGTCATAGTCCTGCTTGCCCTGCCAGCCCAGCCGCACCATGCGGAAGAGCCACAGGGAAATCGGGACCAACGCCACCCAAAGGAGCCAGCGGCTCGGATAGAGTTCCAGAGCCTGCGCGCTTAGGGAATAGAGAAAGAAGATCACCAAGGCGCCGACCATGCCGAGGCTCGCGACGTTCAGGAGGTCGGGCCGGTCGGGGCGGCCATAGCCGCGGCCAGGGAGGCGTTCGTCGGATGTCGCCAGCGTGAGTTCGGTCAGGCGCTTGACGCAGCCGAGCGTGACGAAGATCGGGAAGATGAAGATCAGCATATAGATCGAGGTATCGACACCGCTCGCCTCGGCCCCTGCGACAACGCGGAGGGTATAGAGCGTGGCAAGGGTGAAGATGTCGATCCAGCGCATCCGCTTGAGCCGCAGCGAATAGGCGAGCGACAGGGCCATATAGACGGCCAGAACCAGCAGGAAACCGGCCCCGAGCATCGCGCCCCCCAGAAGGGCCGCAACACCAAGCAAGAACGCCGAGGCCATCCCCACGCCGATCGGGACTGCGCCACTGGCGAAGGGGCGGCGGCATTTCTTGGGGTGAAGGCGATCGGCTTCGAGATCCAGAAGATCGTTGACCACATAGATCGACGAGGCCGCCGCCGAGAAGGCGGCAATACCCGCTAGGACCAGCCAGAGGGTATCGTAATTGAACTGGTGAGCGGCGATGGCGGGCAGGAACAACAGGACGTTCTTGACCCATTGGTGCGGACGTATCGCGCGAAGTAGGTCGGCAATACGCCAGCCAGATTTGATCTGAGTGACACCTTTTCCAGAAGACTGAAGCTTTTGCGCCGCCCCGCCGGCGCGGCCGACGACGACCGCATGGCTGGCATCGTGCCAGACCGGCATATCGGCGCGGCTGTCGCCGGCATAGATATAGCCGCCCTTGCCATAATACTCGGTCAAAGCCGCAGCCTTGGACGCGCCCTTGAGATTGTGGTCGGGCGTCGAGCCCATCCAGCCGTCCATTCCATGGGCATCGGCCAGCGCCTCGACAAGACGGGCATCCGAGGCCGAGGCGAGGATCACCTCGCGGCCCTCTTCGCGCGCACCTTGGGCAATGGCGGCGATCTCGCCATTAATGGGCAGAAGGTCGGCGCGGATTGGCGCGATTTCGAAAAGCGCGGCCTTGAGGCGCGCAGGCGCGCGGAAATGGCGGAACACCGCGCCCAGCGTCTTGAAGGGAGCGGTGCCAAGGCCGGCCCAGAAGCTTTCGACAAGCATATCCGTCTTGAGAAACGTGCCGTCGGCATCAAGGATAAGTGGTTTGCGGTCAGCCAAATCAGCCTCCGGGATTCAAAAAGACGCAGCCGTCGGTCATCAGTTCAGGCGGCGTCATGCACAGGGCGCGCGCGACCGTCCAGGCGGAAAGGACCTTGGGCACATAGGCGCGGGTTTCAGGATAGGGCGGAACGCCCGCGTTGTCGCGGATTGATCCCTCGCCGGCATTGTAGGCCGCGAGGAACAGGATCGGATCGCGTTCAAACTCGTCGATCAGCCAATCCAGATAGGCCACCCCGCCACCGATATTGTCGTTCGGATCAAATGTGTTGGTGACACCGAATCGATCGGCGGTGGCGGGAATAAGCTGCATCAGGCCCCCTGCCCCGGCCCGGCTGTAGGCCAAACTGTCGCCGGCGCTTTCCACCGCAATCACTGCAAGGACCAACGCGGGCGAGACCTGTGTGCCAACCGTCGCACGCAAAATGTCCCGACCGTGGGCCGAAGCGATCTTTTGCATGGCATCAAGGCGCGGCGCGACAACGCCTTGCCCTTCCGGCGCATGATCGAGGGCACGGACGCCTGCTTCAAGCCTGCCCGGACCAGACGCCTCAAGTTCGGGTGAAATCTCTTCCCAAAACCAGGCTACCGATCGCGCCAATGGGCTCACACCCGCCACCGGATCGGTCGAAAGAGGCGCAACCGACGGGGCGGCAGCCTCTTGACCGGGATCAATCTGAACTGTGATGCGCGGGCCAGATCCTTTTGGGACACCGACCCTCTTGAAGGTGAAATTCGTGTTGGGCCACGCCTCTTGCGAAAACGCGGGTCCGCCCGTCAGAAACAGGGCTGAAAAGATGATCCAATAGAAGCGCCGCTTCATGCGGTTCTGTCCTGCCTCAGATTTCCTTGCCTTATCGCAGATTATCCCGGCCGGACCAAGAAAAAGGGATTCTCGAAGCGAAGAATCACGGGCTGAGTCGGGCCGAAACGCGCAAAATTGGACTTTTAGACAAATATTTTGATCTCACCGGAATTTTTCTTTTTGTTTTTTTTCAGATGGTTAACCCATTTTCGGCTCAAAAAAAGCAAAGCACCAAAATTGCACGAATGGGAACAAAATCCCGCCCAATTCGGGGGGCTATATCACCTCATCCAAGTCGGGATCGCCCAAAGAATGAGGCTGGTGCGAAGAGTTCCGACGCAGGACGAAACCGAGCGTACACCCTGAGGAGGGAACACAAATGCTGAACTTCATCAAAAACTTCCGCCGTGACGAAGACGGCGCTGTGACCGTCGACTGGGTGGTTCTCACCGCTGCGATCGTCGGCCTTGGCATCGCCGTTCTGACTTCGGTCGGCAATGGCACCACCGCCCTGAGCAGCAAGATCTCGTCGAACCTGTCGGCACATTCGCTGACCACCTACTAATCCAAAACTAAAATCTGGAGAATCCAAATGCTGAACTTCATCAAAAACTTCCGCCGCGACGAAGACGGTGCTGTGACCGTTGACTGGGTCGTTCTGACCGCCGCCATCGTTGGCCTCGGCATCGCCGTCCTTACCTCGGTCGGCAACGGAACCACTGCCCTGAGCAGCAAGATCTCGTCGAACCTCGCGGCTCACTCGCTGACCACCTACTAATCAGCGACGCGATACGATCCAGGGGCTGCGCTTGCGCGGCCCCTTTATTTTGTAACAATTATTCTAGTTTATTAATTCTGTTTCTTACTCGATCCGTGGCCCAAGACAAAACCCCGAAAGGGTACGGTTTACGCCAAACTGTCCTCAACATCGCGCCACAATTGCCATTCAGGGTCAAACAGGAGGGCAGGTGTGCCCAAACGGAGATGGAAATGACTAAGCTGATCAAGAAGTTTACTGCCGAAGAGGACGGCGCGGTCACTGTCGACTGGGTTGTGCTCACCGCTGCTATTGTGGGTCTGGGAATCGCCGTGATGACGAGCTTCGGACCTGGTGTCGTCTCGTTGTCGGACAAGATTTCTACCAACCTCGCTGGCCATTCGCTAACGACATACTGACCCGCAGACCGTCAGGTATGACCAAGGGGCCGCGCTTCTGCGCGGCCCCTTTGATTTCCTTCACATCCTAAAACCTCAAATCAGAGCCGAGAATGTGGGGCAATTCACAAAGAACGGTTGAAATATCAGAATCCATGCCGCCGCCAAATGGTCCAAAAACCGATCCGTGCGAGACATTTTATGTGCCTTGATCTGCCCGATTGGGGTGACAGAAGGACACTGCCCCGAGCGGGTGAGTTGATTTGCGTCGAGGTCTCTTGTGTTGCGATATTTGACCGGTTTTTTCAGATCCGAATTGGGCGCGGCATCCGTGGATTTTGCGATCCTGACCGCAGCCGCAACGGGTTTGGGGGTCGTGGCTTTGTCTTTCATTGGCCCTGGGGGTATGGTTCTTGCAGACAAAGTCGCCACAACCGTGGCAAACCACGCATTGACGACCCCCTAGGGATGTTGCCAATATTGGCGGGATTTCAGGCAGAAGTGTCTGACGAGTTTTCGGCGGTCTGAATTATCGCCGCAATGAGTTCAAAGCGTCGCATAACGGCGCAAAGCCCCAAACGTCGGGGCCGACAGTGAGGAAGAGCAATGCGAGCCGTATTCGGCCTGGTGCTGATCATAGGTCTCGGACTGGCAGGTTTCGCCGTCTATATGGTCAAAGGCTATTTTGATCAGCAATCGGTCGCGCTCGAACAGGAGCGAGCGGCCGCTGCGCGCATCATCCCAACCGTAGACGTTTTCGCCATGGCTCGAGAGATCGGCTACGGCGAGGTTCTAACGCGCGAGGATGTGAAAATCATTCCTTATGTAGAAGGCGCGCTTCCGGCCGGGGTGTTCCGCACCGAAGAAGAGCTCTTCCCCAATGATGGCAGAGAACGCCGCCTCGTTCTTCGCCCGATGGAAATCAACGAGCCGGTCATGGCGATCAAGGTCACAGAGCCGGGCGGCGAAGCGGGGATCACCACCCGTCTGACCCAGGGAATGCGCGCATTTGCGATCCGCGTCGACGTGACGTCTGGCGTTTCCGGCTTCTTGCGTCCGGGGGATCGGGTTGATGTCTATTGGACGGGCCAGACCGGCAACCTAACGGGCGCTTCGATCCAGGTCACCAAACTCATTGAAAGCACGATCAAGATCATCGCGGTCGATCAGACGGCCGACGGCAGCATCAGCACAGCGCTTGTCGCGCGCACGGTCACGGTCGAGGTGACGCCGCAGCAGGTCGCATCGCTCGCGCAGGCCCAGAGCAGCGGATCGCTTTCGTTGTCTCTGGTCGGAATAAACGACACCAGCTCTGCGTCGGTCGAGGATGTCAACCAGCGCACGCTTCTCGGCATTTCAGAGACCGCACCGGTGATCGCACCGGAAGCCCCCGTCGAAGAAAAGGTCTGTTCGATCAAAACGCGCCGGGGTGCCGAGGTTGTCGAAATCGAGATTCCCTGCCCCGACTAACCGCTATATCTGCCCCTGGTTTTTGCCGCGGGCACAATCCTGCCGCAATGTGTTGCGACTTATCCACATAAAGCGCAGTCGCCAACGCATTGATTCTTGCAAAAAATGCCGTTTCAGCGCAGTCTGTCGCAAATGACAGGCGAAAAAGTCTGCAATGAGGCGTGATCGGAGAGGCAGGTCACATGAAATATAAGAGTATTCTCAAGGCGACCCTTACGGGTCTGACATTGGCGCTTGCACCCGCGCCGGCCATGCTTTCGGCAGAGACCCTGCAGGTCATGCAGGGCGCAACGCAAAGTGCATTAGAAGTTCCCATGAACCGCGCTGTGGTTGTTGAGAGTGACGTTCCCTTCACGGAACTGTCGATCGCCAATCCAAGCATCGCCGACATTTCGTCGCTTTCTGACCGGACGATCTATGTGCTGGGCAAAGAGCCGGGCCGAACCACACTCACGTTGTTGGGTGGCGACGGTCGGTTGATCATGAACGTCGAGATTCATGTCGCTCCGGACATCGCGGAATTCAAGGAACGCCTGCAGCAAATCCTGCCGGGTGAGCCGATCGAGGTTCGCACCGCGAATGACGGTATCGTCCTATCCGGCACCGTCAGCTCCGCGGCCAAGCTTGACCGGGCGATGGATCTTGCACAGCGCTACGCGCCGGATCGCGTCTCCAATCTGATGAGCGTTGGCGGCACCCAGCAGGTCATGCTCAAGGTTCGCTTCGCTGAAATGCAGCGGTCGGTCTCGAAATCGCTTTCAAGCTCGCTGGCCCTTCAAGGATCGACCCTTGGTGGCAATCTCGGCCTGTCGGGCGGCACCAATGCGACAAGCACGACCGGGGCGATCGTCAACGCCCTGAACGCAATCTCGCCAAGCACGGCCGACAACAACGCAGCGATGCTCTTTGGCTTCAACGCCGGTGGGCTTGAGGTTGGCATTCTCCTAGAAGCGCTTGAATCGCGCGGCATGGTCCGCACGCTGGCCGAGCCCAACCTTGTTGCCCTTTCGGGCCAAGAGGCCAAGTTCCTCGCCGGTGGTGAATATCCCGTCCCTGTCAGCCAGGAAGACGGCAAGGTTACTGTTGAATACAAGCCCTTCGGTGTGCAGCTCGATTTCGTGCCGCGCGTCGTGGACGGCGACATCATCAACCTCGAGCTTGAGGCCTCGGTCTCGTCGATCGACCCGGCCAACGGCTTTAGCCAGGGCGGCTTTACGGTCGATGCTTTCCGCAAACGCCAGACATCGACAACGGTCGAGATGCGTGATGGCGAGAGCTTTGCGATTGCCGGCCTTCTGTCGGACGACTTCCGCGACCTGAACGGTCAGGTTCCGTGGCTTGGCGACATTCCGGTTCTCGGCGCGCTCTTCCGCAGCGCCGAATATGCCCGCCAGCAGACCGAGCTTGTGATCATCGTCACACCGCACCTCGTCAGCCCGACCCGTGGCGAAGCGCTCGCCCTGCCGACTGATCGGGTGCAACCGCCATCAGAAGCAGGATTGTTCCTCTTCGGCCATGTGACCGGCAGCACCTCGGCCCCGAAAGTAGGCGGTGCGGGCGAAGTCGCACGGCAAGATTTCAGTGGCTCCTATGGCTACGTCCTGGACCAATAAGGGAGAGAGACTGATGAACCTGCGCCTCGCAACCACATCCGCCGCCGCCCTTCTGGCCCTCGCCGCCTGTCAACCGGCTAGCAACCATGCCTTCAAATCGGTTTTCATGGAAGCCGGATCGGCAGTCACGTCGAGCGACTTTGGCAATGCCACGATGAACAACACGCTGATCCAGACCGGACAGCGCGATTACGCCATTGGCCTCAATCGCCGTTTTTCGGCCGAAGTGCCGACGACGATCAACTTTGAATTCAACTCGGCGCTCCTTGATGAGGAGGCCCGCAATGTTCTTCGGGCTCAGGCGGACTTCATCAGACAGTTCCCCGAAGTGTCGTTCAAGGTTTACGGCCATACCGATCTTGTTGGCTCGACCGCCTACAATATGTCGCTGGGCAAGCGCCGTGCCGATGCGGCGGTGGACTACCTCATTTCGCAAGGTATCGACCGTTCGCGCCTCGCCGCGGCCGTGTCCTACGGCGAAACGCAGCCGCTCATTGTCTCCGAAGGCCGCGAGCGCGCGAACCGACGGACAGTGACCGAGGTCTCCGGTTTTGTCGAAACCAATGCGCTGGTCATGAATGGCAAATATGCCGAGATTGTCTTCCGCGAATACGTCGCCAGTGCAGCTCCGCGGTCGACCCTCGAAGGAAACTCGGGCGCGGACTTCTCGACCGAGAACTAACTGCCAAATTGTCTCCAGATTTCAGGGAATGGGCGTCAACACTGGCGCCCTTTTTCTTTGATCGTCGTTCATTTCCGCACAATTGGATGTTTTTGGCCCAAATCTGGTCACGTTTCTCAACGAACGTCACCGAGTGGAATGAACCGCGCCCGGGCGAATCCGGGCATGGGTGTGGCTCGCGGCAATAGTGGCCGAAGCCGGTGGGCACCTTGAAACGGGACTAAGGGCAATGACAAGTACGGCAAAGATGCAAACTGAACCTCAACCGATCACCGCTTGTACGGTAAGTCGGGATGTTCAGAATTTCGATCTTCTGATCGAGGACATGGAGGATGCGCTTGGCGAGCGTTGGGGCGACCTGAGCTTCGAAGATGCAGAGATCTTTCTCGGCCAACCCGACGCCGATGGCCTCTCGTTCATTGCGATCGCGATCGACGCTGAGGATGAGGGTAATCTTGCCAAGGTCCAACGAGTGATTTCGTCGGCAAAAGGCAAAGATATCAAGGTGATATTGATCACCGAAGATGTGAGCCCCGCCTCGCTTCACCAGCTGTTGCGCGACGGCGGAGACGAGTTTGTTCCCTATCCGCTTCCGGAAGGTGAGTTGAAGCTCGCTATTGATCGTGCGATGGCTCCCCCTGTTGCGCCGGTGCCTGTCGAAGAAAAGGAACGGCCGACCAAACTCAAGGCCACCGACGACCGCAGCGGCGTTGTCATCCCCGTGCATGGCATGGCCGGCGGAGTAGGGTCGACGACCTTTGCAGTCAATCTGGCCTGGGAGCTTGCCAATATCGACAAGGCCAACCCGCCGCGCGTTGCCCTTCTTGATTTCGATTTCCAGTTCGGTAGCGCATCGACCTATCTCGACCTGCCCCGTCGCGAGGCCGTGCTTGAGATGCTCACTGATGCGGAATCGATCGACAGCGACATCTTCATGCAGGCGCTGCAGTCTTTCCAGGACAAGCTCCATGTTTTGACCGCGCCGACCGACCTGATCCCCATGGATATCGTCGGCCCGAGGGATATCGCCAATCTTATCGAACTGGCGAGGACCAATTTTGATTATGTCGTCGTCGATATGCCCAAGATCATGGTCGAGTGGTCGCAGGCCGTTCTTGAGGCCGCGCACGTCTATTTCGCGGTCTTGGAGCTCGATATGCGGTCGGCCCAGAACACGCTGCGCCTCAAGCGCGCGATGCAAGCGGAAGACCTGCCATTCAACAAGCTGCGGTTCATCCTAAACCGAGCCCCGAAATTTACGGATCTGAGCGGCAAGAGCCGAGTCAAACGGCTTGCGGATTCCTTGGGGATTTCGATCGAGGTTCAGTTGCCCGATGGCACGCGCCAAGTGGCGCAACAGGCCGATCATGGCGTGCCGCTGGCAGAGGGTGCGCCGAAGAACCCGCTGCGTAAGGAATTCCAGAAGCTGGCGCAATCGGTTCACGACGTAAACGTTTCGGACTCCAAGCTCTCCAAGAAGGGGTAAGGCAAGCCTATGTTTTCAAAATATAAAAAGTCTGCCCCGACCCCGGCCGCGAAGCCATCTCTTGTGCCGAACGCAGCGCCGGCGGCGAACGCTGCCCCTGCTCAGGACGAGCGCAAGTCGCTGATGCGCGCGATGCCGGTCAAGGCTGCGGAGCCCGCAGCCGCCGACAAGGAAAAGAAGCGCAAGGAGAGACTGGGCGAGATCAAGCTCGAGCTTCACAAGGCGCTGCTCGACAACCTCAACCTTGCGGCGCTTGAAAAGGCGACCGAGGCCGATCTGCGGTCGGAAATCAACGCAATCGCGACCGAGACCCTCGAAGAGATGGGCGTGGTCCTGAGCCGGGAAGAGCGGCAAACGCTCAATCAGGATCTCTATGACGAAGTTACGGGCCTTGGCCCGCTCGAGACGCTTCTGAAGGACGACACGGTCAACGATATTCTCGTGAATGGTCCGCAGCAGATCTTTGTGGAACGCGCGGGCAAGCTGCAACTGACCGACGTCACCTTCAAGGACGAGCGCCACCTTCTGCGGATCATCGACAAGATCGTGTCGGCCGTGGGCCGGCGTGTCGATGAATCCAACCCCTATGTTGACGCCCGCTTGGGGGATGGTTCGCGCTTCAACGCGATGGTCGGACCGATCGCCGTGGATGGAAGCCTCGTTTCCATCCGTAAGTTCAAAAAAGACAAGTTGGCCATTGATGACCTGGTCAAATTTGGAGCGTTTACCGAGGAGATGGCTGCATATCTGCAAGCAGCTGTTGCCACGCGCCTGAACGTGATCGTCTCCGGCGGTACTGGTTCGGGTAAAACGACGACCCTCAACGCGCTCTCGTCGTTCATCGACAACTCCGAACGTATCCTCACCATCGAGGACACCGCCGAACTTCAGCTTCAGCAGACACACGTTGGCCGGATGGAGAGCCGCCCGCCGAACGTGGAAGGCAAAGGCGCCGTGACCCAGCGCGACTGTCTACGCAACGCGCTGCGTATGCGCCCCGACCGTATCATCGTCGGCGAGACGCGCGGCGAGGAGGTTATCGACATGCTTCAGGCCATGAACACCGGCCACGACGGTTCGATGACCACGATCCACGCCAACTCGGCCCGCGACGGTGTGAGCCGTCTGGAAAACATGATTGCCATGGCTGGCATCGAAATGCCGATCAAAGCCGTCCGCAGCCAGATCGCGAGCGCCGTGAACCTGATCGTTCAGGCCAGCCGCCTTCAGGACGGCTCGCGCCGGATGACCTCGATCACCGAGATCACCGGCATGGAAGGTGACGTGATTTCCATGCAGGAAGTCTTTAGATATCAGCGGGTTGGCCTAACCCCTGACAACAAGATCATCGGCCATTTTACGGCCACTGGCGTGCGCTCGCACTTCTCTGAGCGCTTCCGCCTCTGGGGCTATGACCTGCCGCCGGCAATCTTTGAACCCTTTGCGGCGGAGTAAACAGCCATGACTATCTCGGCAGAACCGATCATCTATGGTCTGATCTTCGTCGCGGTGCTGGTATTGGTCGAAGGCCTCTACCTCACCGTTTTTGGCAAATCGATCAGCCTCAACAACAAGGTCAACCGCCGCCTCGATCTTCTTGAGAAAGGCGCCGGCCGCGAGCAGGTGCTCGAGCAACTCCGCAAGGAGATGACCCAGCACCTCAAGTCGCAGTCGATCCCGCTTTATTCGATCCTCGCCTCCAAGGCGCAGAAGGCCAACATCGCCTTCACCCCGCCGCAGATCATCATGATCATGATGGGCCTCTCGTTCGTGGCCTTCATCGGCCTGACCGTCGGCACCGGCACCGCGGCCCCGATCCGTGTTGCCGTGGCTTTGGCGATGGGGATTGGCGGCGTCTATGTCTGGATCAACAACAAGGCCAAGAAGCGCACGGCCCTGATCGAAGAACAGCTTCCTGACGCTGTCGAGCTTATGGTTCGCTCGCTGCGGGTGGGTCACCCCTTCTCGTCCGCGGTTGGCATCGTCGCCAAAGAGGTCGCGGATCCGCTTGGTTCGGAAATGGGCGTCATTTCTGACGAGGCCGCCTATGGCCGCGACATGGGCGAAAGCCTCAAGGCGATGTCCGAGCGCATGGATATGCAGGATTTGCGCTTTCTCGCCGTGGCCGTGACCATTCAGCAGCAATCGGGCGGCAACCTCGCCGAGATCCTTGACGGTCTGTCCAAGGTTATCCGCGCGCGGTTCAAGCTCTTCCGCCGGGTCAAGGCGATCACGGCCGAAGCCAAGTGGTCGGGGATGTTCCTCTCGGTCTTTCCGCTTCTGGCGCTCGTGGGCATCAACGTGATCCAGCCGAACTACTATGACGAGGTCAAGGAAACCGCCGTCTTCATCCCCGCCTGTCTGGTTGTGGCCGCTTTCCTCGTGGCCAACGTCTTCGTCATGCGCACGCTCGTCAACATCAAGGTCTGAGGTAACATCATGAGTCTTCTCGATACCATCAATCAGATGTTGAAAGATATGCTCGGGCCGTTCGGGCCGCTGATCGTCGTCGGCTTTCTCGGGCTGGTGATGGTGCTTGTCACCATTCCACTTCTTTTCAAGAAAGAAGTCGATCCGCTCGACAAGCTAAAGGCGCCGGTCCAGCAAAAAGCGGCCCCCGAGAAAAGCAAAAAAGACAAGCTTCGCCAAGCCTCGGGCAAGGACAAGCTCGAGAAATACTCGAACTTCCTCGAACCGCAGAACGCCGAGGAATATTCGGCGATCAAGCTCAAGCTTTTGCAGGCCGGCTATAAATCCAAGAACGCCGTGCGGATGTATCACTTCGCTCAGCTGGCGCTTGGGATCAGCCTTCTGATAGTTGGAATCGGCTATTCGATCCTGCAATCCCAGACTGGCGATCCCTCGACCAAGGCCACGATCCTGTCGATCATCGGCCCCGCTGTCGCAGGCTATATGCTTCCAAAATACTGGGTCACCCGCCGGCAAGGCGAACGCCAGCAAGCGATCGTCAACGGTTTCCCTGACAGTCTCGATATGATGCTTGTCTGTGTGGAAGCGGGCCAATCGCTTGACCAGTCGATCATCCGCGTTGCGCGCGAGATGCGGTCGGGCTTCCCCGCGCTGGCCGAGGAATACGAGATGGTCAGCTATGAAATGAAGGCCGGCAAGGACAAGATCCAGGTTCTGCGCGATATGTCCGAGCGCTGCGGTGTGCCGGATGTGTCATCGTTCGTGACCGTGCTGATCCAGTCGCAGCAGTTCGGTACCTCTATCGCCGAGGCGCTTCGGGTCTATTCGGGCGAGATGCGCGACAAGCGCGTGATGCGCGCCGAGGAAAAGGCAAATACCCTGCCCACCAAGATGACACTGGCCACGATGATGTTGACGGTGCCGCCGCTCTTGATCATTCTGATCGGGCCGTCGATCTATAATATCTACAAGACATTGAACGGCGCCGCTTTCTAGGGCAGGGCATGAACGCCAAAAATCTGGTTCTGATCATGGCGATCGCCATGCTGGCCGCCTGCAACACAGGCGGCCTGAACCGTTCGGATGGCACCTATGCGCCGGGCGTTGCGGGCGAGATGGATATCGACGGGCTCCTCGTCGGGCATCGCCTGATGGCGGCGGGCGAATATGAACTGGCGCTCAAGGCCTATATCCGCGGGGCCGCCCAACACGGCATCAATGTCGATACGCTTTCGGCGATGGGCTCTGCCAACCTCAAACTGGGCCGGCTCTGGCAGGCCGAAAAACTCCTGCGGCAGGCGGTCGACGAAGACCCCGAGTTTCCGCCCGCCTGGAACAACCTCGGCGTCACCCTGGTCGAGATGGGAAATTATCCAGAGGCTGTCGAAGCCTTCCGCCGCGCCTTTGCCGCCGATAATGGCAATTCCGATCAAATCCGCGACAACCTGCGCTTAGCACTCGCAAAAGTCGAAGATCCCGCCTATGCTGCACCCAATGAGAATGGAACATTCCAGCTGGTGCGGCGCGGGGCGGGCGACTACCTGATCCTGACCACACCTTGAGGCAAGAGCAGTCAGGGACACGGGCATGATCCGTCAGTTTATTCGTATTTCGCTTCCGGCGACACTAATCGTCACGTTGGCCGCCTGCCAGCCGAACGGTGAAGACGCCGTTGAAAACGCGATGAAAGAAGTCAACGTCATCGACGAGAGCAATCTCAACGATGTGATGCTCACCATCGCCGATCCGAACGAGGCGGTGACCTATTTCGAGCGTGCAGTGCGCAGCGATCCCAGCCGGATCGACCTGTTGCGCGGCCTTGGCAAATCGCTGATCCGCGCCGCCCGCGCCTCCGAGGCGCTGCCGATCTGGAAAGCCGTGGTCGAGCATCCCGAGGCGACCCTAGAGGACAAGATCAGCTACGTCGATGCGCTCATCCGCAACAATGAATGGGATATGGCCGAAGAGATCCTGAATTCCATTCCGCCGACCTTCGAGACCTATGACCGCTATCGCCTAGAGGCGATGGTGGCCGACAGCAATGAAGACTGGAAGCGCGCCGACAGCTTTTACGAGATCGCGGCGGGCCTGACCACAAAACCAGCGGGCGTCTACAACAACTGGGGCTTTTCCAAGCTGACACGCGGCGATTTCACCGGCGCGGAAAAGAAGTTCTGGGAGGCCCTGCGCCACGATCCCAACCTCTTTACCGCCAAGAACAATCTTGTCCTCGCCCGCGGCGCCCAGCGCAATTATGAATTGCCGGTCATCCGCATGAGCCAGGTCGAGCGGGCCCAGCTTCTTTATACGCTGGCACTCGCTGCCGTGAAGCAGGGCGATGTGACGATGGCCAAGACCCTTCTGCGTGAGGCAATTGATACCCATCCGCAGCATTTCGAAGCGGCCGTGCGTTCGCTTCAGGCGCTTGAAGAGAACGTGTCCAACTGATGCTTGCATTGAGCACTTCAGAGGCGGTCTGGTTTCTCCCTGCCGCACTTCCCATCGGCATTTATGTCGCGTGGAATGATATGCGGGCGATGAAGATCCCGAATATTGCGGTCTATGCCTTGTTGATTTCGTTCGCCGTGCTGGGCCTGTTTGCCCTGCCGTTCGAAGACTATCTCTGGCGCTACGTTCACCTGATCGTCGTTTTGGTGATTGGCATCGCGCTCAACGCTATCGGAGCGCTGGGCGCAGGCGATGCGAAGTTTGCCGCGGCTGCAGCGCCATATATCGCGCTCGCGGATCTCGCGAGCCTTCTCTACCTTTTCGCCGGATGTTTGCTGAGCGGCTACGTCATCCACCGCATCGTCCGCGCCTCGCCCCTGCGCAGGCTTGTACCGGATTGGGAAAGCTGGAAATCGGGCCGCCGCTTCCCAATGGGTCTGCCGCTGGCGGCAACGCTCATCCTCTATCTGGCGTTGCCCTTCCTCGCTTAGAGGATTTCATAAAGTGTATAGACGGCATTGCGCCGCAGTTCTTTGAGATTGTCTGCTCCTCCGCGCTCTGTGATCGCATTCAGGATGCGGGTCTGCACCTCCTGCACCACCGGGCAATGCGGCACCACCAGATAGCGCGCCTCGTCATAGCCCGGCAGGCCGCCATAGTACCAAGGCGCACCGTGGATCAGGGGAGCGAAATCACCATAGAGCCAGAGAACCGAAGAAAAGAGATCGGCCACGAAGACCGGCTCGCCCCTGCCAATGCCGTGCTCTTCCATGTCGCGCGCCATCGCGTCAAAAACCGACGGCAGGCCAAGCTCGAGCGCACAGGTGGGCATATGTTCTCCGCGGAAGATCGCGGTTTCCTCGCGATCGGCCCCCTCGCGATAGCGCGCGAGCCCCATCGCCTCGATGTCCAGCGCGATCCGGGCATCAACCCGCATGGCCCGGATCTTGGCGGTCTGAAGATCTGCATGGACGCCACCGCGCGGAAGGAGCGGCGAGAAATTCTCTGTCACAACCCCGTAGTGACGAAACGGGCTGTAGGCCAGATTGAAGAACGACGGCGCCCCAAGGGAAAGGGCGGCAACGGCGGTGAGCTTGGTCGCACTACGAAGGTTCCAGCCAAGACCATTGGTCATATCCTGCGGTGGCATGAATGCAAAAAGCAGGATCACCAGCAGGGGCAACCATTGAGGATCGTTGCCAAAATTCTGCCAGGTCACATAGGCAAACCCCGGCAAGAGCAGCAAGACGACGAGCCCCGCCGTGTGGGCCCGTGACTGTCTCAGGAACACCACCGACAGAATGCCCACGATCGAAGCGCCAAGCCACGCAGGCGCCCCGAGAATGGCCTCGAAACTATCGCCCGGCATCTGGCGGATATCGGATCGGGTGACGGTCAGAAGATCGCCCAGATAGGCCAGCCAGTAGCCGGTCCCTAACCAAAGCGTCAGGCCTGCAAAAATCATCGCCCCTGTCAAAACCGAGACCAGCAACGCGCGGCGCTGTCCCGTCAGGAGAAGCGCAATTGCCACGGGCAGCGCGAAGGCGACGAAATACGTCACCTTGATCAACGCCAGGGCCGAGAGCATTGCCCCGACAATGGCTCCGTCGATTACAGCGTTTCGCGGGTGAACGGGCGGCACAAGGGAGGTGACAATAGCCACATAGGCAGCCGCCCAGGCCCAGCGGTTATAGTGCATCGAAATAGCGGTGCTGCGCTCGGCCTCGCCATGCACAAGCGCGAGCAGAAGAACCATGACGACAAGCCCGAAAAAGGCCGAGATTGCCGGCGTCAGCCGCCCGATCCCGACCCACCAGACCATCGGCAGAAAGACAATCGCCATCAGGATCTGCGCCAGTATCGAAGCCGTTCCGACCCCATAGCCCATGGTCACGAAAAGCGCCGCCGGCGCGAAAGCCAGCCCGCCGATCGGCGTCACAAAGTCGAGATGCGGGATCTCTCCGGCAACAATACGGAAGATGATCTCGACCATATGCAGCGTATCGCCTTCGTGCTTGCCGATATAGAAGCCGCCCTTCGCCAAGGCCAAGCCTCCCAGAGCGGCCACGATCGCCACCAAAAAGGCAAGGAAATACACGGGATTTGATCGGTTCATGCCTGTCTCTCGTGCCCGAATGTCCATTTTTTCGCCACATTAGACGGGCATCACAATGAAAAGCAAATCCCGTGGCAATTCGCGGGCCAAAGGCTGTGAGGCAGACACATGAATATGCAAGCCACTTCGGTTATCGCTCCTCCGGCGCCGAAGTCCATCGAGGGGATGCAACTCCCGCTCGTGATGATGCGCGACATCCTGATCAAGACAATGTTCCGCAAGAACATCGACATGGTCTCCGACCTCTCCCGCGCCATTTGCCTGCCAATCCCGGTGACGCAACAGCTCATCGACATGGCCCGCGGCCAGAAGCTCGTCGAAGCCACAGGTACGCTGCACGCGACGTCTGGCAATGAAATGGGCTATCAGCTGACCGACGGCGGCAAGGCCCGTGCGCTGGATGCGCTGGCCCAGTCGGAATACTATGGCGCCATGCCGGTGCCGCTCGATGTCTATGCCGAACAGGTGAAACGCCAATCGATCCGCAATATCCAGGTGACGCGCGATCAGCTGACCGCCGCCATGGGCCACCTTATCCTGCCCTCGAGCCTTCTCGATCACCTCGGCCCTGCCGTGTCCGCCGGCCGCTCGATCCTGATGTATGGCCCGCCGGGCAACGGCAAATCCTCGATCTCCAACGGCATCCGCGATGCGCTTGGTGACAAGATCTACATCCCCCGCGCCATCGAATATGCAGGCCAGGTCATCACCGTCTACGACCCGATCGTGCACTCCGCCGCCGAAGAACAGGAAGACGACCCCAACTCACTGCGCCGCACCTCGGGCCGCTACGATACCCGCTACGTTCGCTGCGACCGCCCGACGGTCATCACCGGCGGCGAGCTTTCCCTCGATATGCTCGACCTCGTCTACAATCCGGTCGCCCGCACCTATCAGGCGCCCCTGCAACTCAAGTCCACCGGCGGCGTCTTCATCATCGACGACCTTGGCCGCCAGGAAGAGCCACCACAGAAGATCGTCAACCGCTGGATCGTGCCGCTCGAAGAAGGCCGCGACATCCTTGCCCTGCAATCGGGCGAGAAATTCGAAGTGCCCTTCGATACGCTGGTGATCTTCTCCACCAACTTCCACCCCAATGAAATCTTCGACAAGGCCGCGCTCCGCCGGATCTTCTTCAAGATCAAGATCGACGGGCCGAGCCAGGAAAACTTCCTCAAGATCTTCGCCCTCGTCGCCCGCAAGAAGAAGATGCCGATCGACGAGGCTTCGCTCGTGCACCTGCTCAAGCGGAAATACCCGACGATCGACAACGTCTACGCCAACTATCAGCCGATCTTCCTGATCGACCAGATGATCGCCATCTGCGAATTCGAGGGTATCCCCTACCAGATGACGCCTTCGCTCATCGACCGCGCCTGGGCCAATATGTTCGTCAAGGAAGAGACCATCATTCACTGATCTTCTTTTGGCCCCGAAATACTCCGGGGGGAGGCCGCAGGCCGGGGGGCAGAGCCCCCTTGGACAGCGCCCCCTCTCGCGCCATAAGAGGCCATGGCCCAACCCCTTCCCATTGACGGCGCCCTCGCCCCGCTGATCGCCGCCCTCGAGGCGCGCGGGCTTGCCGTCCTGCAGGCGCCCCCCGGCGCAGGCAAGACCACGCGGGTGCCGATTGCGCTCCTCGAGGCGGGGCTGACCACCGGAAAGATCGTCATGTTAGAGCCCCGCCGCCTCGCCACGCGGGCGGCGGCCGAACGGCTGGCCGAGGAACTGGGCGAAGCCCCGGGGCAAACGGTGGGCTACCGGATGCGCGGCGAGACCAAGGTCTCGAAGGCCACGCGCATCGAGGTCGTCACCGAAGGCATCCTCACCCGGATGATCCAGTCCGACCCCGAGCTATCGGGGATCGGCGCGGTGATCTTCGACGAATTTCACGAGCGCAGCCTCAATGCCGATCTCGGCCTCGCCCTCACCCTTGAGATCCGCTCAGCCCTCCGCCCCGACCTCCTGATCCTCGCCATGTCGGCCACGCTTGATGCCGAACCGGTCGCGGCGCTGATGGGCGACGCGCCGGTGATCACCTCCCAAGGGCGCTCCTATCCGGTGGAAACCGTCCACCTCGACAAACCCCTGCCCCGCGACGCCCGCCTGCCCGAAGCAATTGCCTCGCTCATCGAACAGGCTGTGACAGAGACCGAGGGCGGCATCCTCGTCTTCCTCCCCGGCGAGGGCGAAATCCGCCGCACCGAGGCGCTCCTGAAAGGCCGCCTGCGTAAGGATTGCGATATCCGCCCCCTCTATGGTGCCCTGCCCTTCGCCGCCCAACGCGCGGCGATTGCGCCTGTTCTGAAAGGCCGCAAAGTCGTCCTCTCGACCTCCATTTCCGAGACCTCGCTCACTATCGAGGATATCCGCGTGGTGATCGACGCCGGCCGCGCCCGCCGTGCCCGCTATGATCCGGGCTCCGGCATGTCGCGCCTCGTGACCGAGCGCGTCACCCGCGCCGAGGCGACCCAGCGCGCGGGCCGCGCGGGCCGCGTGGCCGAAGGGCGCTGTTACAGACTCTGGACAAAGGGCGAGGAAGGCGCGCTCGCCGCCTTCCCCCCGCCCCAGATCGCCACCGCCGACCTCGCCCCCTTGGCGCTCGAACTGGCGCTCTGGGGCAGCGACGATCTCGCCTTCCTGACCCCGCCGCCCGAAGGCGCACTTGCAGAGGCGCGCGCACTTCTGGCCGATCTCGGCGCGCTCGACAACAAGGGCCGGATCACAGCCCATGGCCGCGAACTGGCCGCTCTGCCTCTGCATCCGCGCCTTGGCCATATGCTTTTGAAAGCCGGCAAAGCCGCCGCGCCGGTGGCAGCGCTTTTGGGAGAGCGCGATCTGCTGAGCGGCGCCCCCGCCGACCTCGGTTTGCGGCTCAAGGCGCTCACGGGGCGATATGACGGGCCGGGGACGGTCAGCCATCCGACCAAGGAGCGCGTGAAGACCGAGGCCACGCGGCTCGAGGCGAGCCTGACACAAAGGCCCGCGATGGACCTTGCCGAAATGGTCGCCCTTGCCTACCCCGACCGGATCGGCCAGCGCCGCCCCGGCGATCAGCCGCGCTATCTTCTCTCGGGCGGCAAGGGCGCGATCCTCGATGCCGCTGACCCGCTGGCGGGCCAGCCCTACCTCGTCGCCACCGACCTCGACGGCGATCCCCGCGAGGCCAAAATCCGCCTTGCCGCGCCGATCTCGGAAAGCCAGATCCGCGCGGTTCTTGCCGACCGGATCACCGAGGATACCAGCTGCCAGTGGTCCAAGCGCGACCGTCGCGTTCTCGCCCGACGGCAAGAGCGGCTGGGGGCCATTGCCCTGAGCGACCGGCCGTGGCTTGAAGCCCCGCCCGAAACCATCGCCCAAGCCATGTGCGAGGGGCTGCGTGATCTGGGGCTACGGCTTGAAGGGGCAGCGGCACGGGTCCGGGCGCGGGTCGAGCTTGTCCGCGCCGGAGGGGCCGACCTGCCGGACATGACCGACGCGGCGCTTCTCGATACCCTTGAAGACTGGCTCCTGCCCCATCTTCAAGGGGTGAAATCCGCCGACGACTGGAAGCGCTTCAACCCGCTGGAGGCCCTGCGGGCGATGCTGAGTTGGGCCCAGATGCAGGCCCTCGACGCGGCCGCCCCCGCCCATTTCGAAACGCCCCTCGGCCGCCGCATCGCCATCGACTATGACGGCGAGACGCCCGAGATCACCCTGCGCCTTCAGGAGATGTTCGGCGTCACCCGCCACCCGACGATCGGCGCCACTCCGCTCCGCGTGACGCTCCTCTCGCCCGGCGGCAAGCCGGTGCAGACGACAACCGATATCCCCGGCTTCTGGGCCTCGTCCTATTCGGACGTCCGCAAGGACATGCGCGGCCGCTATCCGCGCCACCCCTGGCCCGAAGACCCGACCGTGGCCGAGCCCACGCTCAGGGCCAAACCGCGGGGGACCTAGACGCCCATGTAATCCCGCTTGCCCAAGGGCACGCCGTTGTGGCGCAGGATGTCGTAGGCGGTGGTGAGGTGGAAATAGAACTGCGGCATCGAATAGAGCGTCGCCATGTCGAGGCCCGTGAGGGTCATCTCGCCTGCCCTTTGCTTGAGAATGAGCGAACGGGTCTCGGCCCCGACGAGGCGCTCTGGTGTGTAACCTTCGACATAGGCCTTAACCTTGCCGATGCGGGCCTGAAGCTCGGCAAAACTCGCTTCGGTATCAGGGAAAGAGGGCATCTCGTCGACGCAAAGCCGCGCCGGCAAGCGGGCGGCAAAATCGCAGGTCAGCTGCACCTGCCGCGTAAAGGTCAGCATATCGGGATAGAGGCGGAAATCGAGGATCGCCTCGGGCTTGATACTATGCTCGGCGCAATGGGCCTCGGCCTTGGTCAGAAGGCCCGAGAGGGCAGAAAGGCCGCGAAGCAGGGGCGGGATCACGTAGCTATGCATTTCAAACTCTCCCGAGGAATCACGGCGGCTTGCAGGCCGCCTTCATGGGCGAGCCTAGCGCAATTCTTCCCGCACCGGCACGGAATCTTGGCGAGGGTCATGCCCCGAGACACCAGCGCATGATGGCCTTCTGGGCGTGGAGGCGGTTTTCGGCCTCGTCCCAGATCACCGAATGCGGGCCGTCCATGACCGAGGAGGTGGCCTCGTCGTCGCGGTGGGCGGGCAGGCAGTGCATGAAGAGGCTGTCGCCTTTTGCCTGCGCCATGAGCGCGTCGTTCACCTGATAGCCGCGCAGCTGGTTGTGGCGGCGTTCGCGGGCGGATTGCGGATCGTGCATCGAGACCCAGGTATCGGTGACGACGAGATCGGCACCGTTGACCGCCTTGGCGGGATCGCGCTCGATGACGATGTTCGAGCCCTTGGCGCGGGCCTCTTGCACGAAGCCCATCTCGGGATCGAGGGTTTCGGGGCCGGTGAAGGTCAGATCGAAGCCGAGCTGGCCCGCGGCATGGATGAAAGAGGCGCAGACGTTGTTGCCGTCGCCAGACCAGACGACCTTTTTCCCAGCGATCGGGCCGCGGTGTTCTTCGTAGGTCATCACATCTGCCATGATCTGGCAGGGGTGCGAGCGGTTGGTGAGGCCGTTGATGACCGGCACGGTGGCGTGTTCGGCCATGTCGAGGAGGGTCTGTTCCTCGAAGGTGCGGATCATGATGAGATCGACATAGCGGCTGAGGACGCGGGCGGTATCGGCGATGGTCTCGCCGTGGCCGAGCTGCAGGTCGGCGCCGGAGAGCACCATCGTTTCGCCGCCGAGCTGGCGCACGCCCACGTCAAACGAGACGCGGGTGCGGGTCGAGGGTTTTTCGAAGATCAGCGCGACCATGTGGCCCTTGAGCGGCTGGTCGTCGTCGGGCGTGCCCTTGGGGCGCCCGTGCCGGGCGGTTTTCATCGCCTGCGCAGTATCGAGGATTTGCCGCAGGTCGGCGGGGCTTGTCTTGTTGATATCGAGGAAGTGGTTCATGTCGGTCGCTTTCTGGGAGAGGCGGGAGGGGGCTCTGCCCCCCGGCCTTCGGCCTCCCCCCGGAGTATTTTCAGCCAAAAGAAATCAGAGGGTCGAGGCTGCCTTGTCGAGCCGCGCGATGGCCTCGTTGATATCGGCATCAGGGATGTTGAGGGCGGGCAGGAGCCGGATCACGTTGTTGGCGGCGGGGACGGTCAGGACTTCGGCCGCGTAGCCGGCCTTGATCATGTCGGTGTTGGGGACCTTGCATTTGATGCCGAGCATGAGGCCCACGCCGGTGACGCTGTCGAAGACATCGGGGTGCGAGGCGACGAGAGCCTCGAGGCGCTGGCGGAATAGGCCGGCCTTGCGGTTGACGTCAGCGAGGAAGGCGTCGTTGGCCACGAGGTCCATCACCCGGCCGCCGACGGCGCAGGCGAGCGGGTTGCCGCCATAGGTCGAGCCGTGGGAGCCTGCTGTCATGCCGGAGGCGGCGTCTTCGGTGGCGAGGACCGCGCCAAGCGGGAAGCCGCCGCCGATGCCTTTGGCGACCATCATGATGTCTGGCGTGACGCCCGCCCATTCATGGGCGAAGAGTTTGCCGGTGCGGCCCATGCCGCATTGGACCTCGTCGAGGATCAGGTGGATGCCGTTGGTGTCGCAGAGATCACGCAGGCCCTTGAGGCACTGGTCGGGGAGCGGGCGGATGCCGCCTTCGCCCTGCACCGGCTCGATCAGGATGGCCGCGACGTCGGGCTGGGCAGCGGCGGCGTTGAGCGCATCGTGATCGCCCCAGGCGAGGTGGACGAAGCCCGGCAGGAGGGGGCCGAAGCCCTTGGTCATTTTCTCCGATCCGGCGGCGGCGATGCCGGCGGAGGAACGGCCGTGGAACGAGCCCTCGAAGGCGATGATCTTGACCCGCTCGGGCTGACCCTTCTCGTAGTGATACTTGCGGGTCATCTTGACTGCGAGTTCGCAGGCCTCGGTGCCGGAGTTGGTGAAGAAGGCGGTATCGGCGAAGGTTGCCTCGACCAGCTTGTCGGCCAGCACCTGCTGGGCGGGGATCTGGTAGAGGTTGGAGGTGTGCCAGAGCGCGTTCGCCTGCTCGGTCAGGGTCTTGACCAGCTCGGGGTTGGCATGGCCCAGCGCATTCACCGCGATCCCCGCACCGAGATCGAGAAACCGTCGCCCGTCCGCCTCGATCAGCCAGGAGCCTTCGCCTTTGACGAAAGTCAGGGGAGCGCGGTTATAGGTCGGCAGGAGCGAGGGGATCATCAGATGGTCCTTCATAGTGAAGCCCGATAGGTGCCGTAGGGGCAAGGGCAAGTCAATTCAATTGGGAGGATAGACGAAGCGCAAAGCGTCGCGCCCGCGAGTCAGCGGGTGCGTCGGAGGTCGAATCGGAGGCCTTTGCGCATCATGGAGATCGTTTACGCGATCCGTGCCAGCATGAAAAGCCAGCTTAGGGCTTGAGGCGATAGCCCATGCGGAACCAGCGCCAGCAGAGCACCAGAATGGCCAACGCCGCGCCAGACGCAATGGCGAGGCCGAGCGCGGGCGCCCTGTCGGAGACGCCGATCATGCCAAAGCGGACGCCGTCGATGATGTAGAAGAAGGGGTTGGCGTGGCTCATGGCTTGCAGGGGCGTTGGCAGGGCGGTGATCGAATAGAAGGTGCCCGAGAGGAACGAGAGCGGCGTCACCACGAAATTGCTGATCGCCGAGAGCTGGTCGAACTTGTTGGCGAAGATGGCGGCGACGATGCCGAGCGCGCCCATGAAGACCGATCCGGCCAGGACGAAGGCCAGTGTCCAGAGCGGGTGGGCGATGCCGACGCCTAGGAAAATCCAGGCGCCAAAGGCGATCACCACGGCCACGATCATCCCCCGCGCCACGGCGCCGGCGATATAGCCCAGGACAAGCTCGAGCGGGCTGAGCGGCGGCATCAGGGTATCGACTATGTTGCCCTGCACCTTCGCCGAGGTGATCGAGGACGAGGTATTGGCGAAAGCGTTCTGAATCACCGTCATCGTCAGGATGCCGGGGGCAAGGAAGTGCATGAAAGGCACGCCCATCACATCGCCGCGCCCCTTGCCGATGGCGATGGTAAAGATCAACAAGAAAAGCCCCGCGTTGATCAGCGGCGCCATGATCGTCTGGCTCCAGACGTTGAGAAATCGCATCACCTCGCGCCGGGCCAGCGTATAGGTGCCAAGCCAGTTGACCCGGCCGAAACGGCGGACGCCCATTTCTTGCGCTGTGTTCATCTGTCCACTCCTTGTGGTCCAAAACGATTCGACCGCTTGTATCCCGCGTTCCCATGCTTAGAATAGGGGGCTGACCCGAGTACTTGGCCGGATACGCCCCCGTTGGCCCCGCCCTTTAGCCGAAGGAATTTAGGATGTCGTGGACCGACGAGCGCGTCGAGCTCTTGAAGAAGATGTGGACCGAAGGCCAATCGGCCAGCCAGATCGCCAAGGAACTGGGCGGCGTGACCCGCAATGCGGTGATCGGCAAGGTGCATCGCCTTGGCCTGTCGAACCGTGCCGGCGCCGGTGCCGCGCCCTCGGCCCCTGCCGCCAGCCCCGCCAAGCCTGCGACCAAGGAAAAGCCCTCACTGCAAACCGCCGCCAAGCCGACCGGAGGCGAGGCCAAGCCGGCCGCCAAGGCCAAGCCGGCAGCAAAAGAGCCGGAAGAGGCTTCGGAAAGCAGTGATACGATCCCGATGAGCGCCGCCCGCCGCGCGATCATCCCCGCCGGCCAGCCCCTGCCGCCGCAGCCTTCGGCCAACGAGATCAGCCCCGAGGCGCTCGCCAAGGTGAGCGAGGTCGAGAAGACCGCCAAGAAGCTGACGCTGATGGAACTGACAGAAAAGACCTGCAAATGGCCCGTGGGCGATCCCGCGACCGATAATTTCTGGTTCTGCGGCCTGCCCGTGCAACAGGGCAAACCCTATTGCGAGGCCCATGTTGGCGTGGCCTTCCAGCCGATGAGCGCCCGCCGCGACCGGCGGCGGTAGGAAAGCGGGCGAAGGCCCCCATGTCGCAAAACCCGCCCAACCTCCGCCCCGACCTCGCGCCGCGCGCGCTGATCACCGATGTGCCCCGGCCCGGACAGCCGACCATCGGCATGGTCTCGCTCGGCTGCCCCAAGGCGCTTGTGGACAGCGAACGCATCCTCACGCGCCTGCGGGCCGAGGGCTATGCCATCTCGCCCGACTACGCCGGGGCCGACGCTGTGATCGTCAATACCTGCGGCTTCCTCGACAGCGCCAAGGCCGAAAGCCTTGAGGCGATCGGCGAGGCGCTGGCGGAAAACGGCAAGGTGATCGTCACCGGCTGCCTGGGCGCCGAGCCCGAGTTCATCACCGGCGCGCACCCGTCTGTCCTCGCCGTGACCGGACCCCAGCAATACGAGCAGGTGCTCGATGCCGTCCACGGCGCGGTGCCGCCCGATCCCGATCCCTTTGTCGATCTCCTGCCCTCCTCGGGCGTCAAGCTCACGCCAAGGCACTACAGCTATCTGAAGATTTCCGAGGGCTGCAATCACCACTGCAAGTTCTGCATCATCCCCGATATGCGCGGCCGTCTGGTGAGCCGCCCGGCGCACGCCGTGATCCGCGAGGCGGAGAAACTGGTCGAGGCGGGGGTGAAGGAACTTCTGGTCATCAGCCAGGATACCTCGGCCTATGGCGTTGATACCAAACACAAAGAGGATCGCGGCCACCGCGCCCACATCACCGACCTCGCCCGCGATCTGGGCAGCCTTGGCGCCTGGGTGCGGCTGCACTACGTCTACCCCTACCCCCATGTGCGCAACCTGATCCCGCTGATGGCCGAGGGGCTGATCCTGCCCTACCTCGATATCCCCTTCCAGCACGCCCACCCCGAAACGCTACGGCGCATGGCCCGCCCCGCCGCCGCCGCAAAAACGCTCGACGAAATCGCCGCCTGGCGCCGCGACTGCCCCGATATCACCCTGCGCTCGACCTTCATCGTCGGCTACCCCGGCGAGACCGAGGAAGAATTCCAGACCCTCCTCGACTGGATGGACGAGGCCCAGCTCGACCGTGTCGGCTGCTTCCAATACGAAAACGTCGCCGGCGCCCGCTCCAACGATCTCCCGGGTCACGTCCCCGACGAAATCAAGCAAGAGCGCTGGGATCGCTTTATGGAAAAAGCCCAAGCGATTTCCGAGGCGAAACTGGCCGCCAAGGTTGGAAAAGTGATGGAGGTGATCGTCGACGACATCGACGAAGACGGCATCGCCACCTGCCGCACCAAAGGCGACGCCCCCGAAATCGACGGCAACCTCTTCATCGACGACAACACCGAAAGCCTATCGGTCGGCGATATCGTCACCGTCGAGGTCGACGAGGCGGGAGACTACGATCTCTGGGGCCGCCTCCCCGCCTGATCTTCTTTTGGCTCCAAATACTCCGGGGGAGCGCCGCCAGGCGCGGGGGCAGAGCCCCCTGACCCCAGTTGATTTTTGCGCCAAACCGGCGTTTCATACCCCCATGAAACGCCTCATCCCCCTCGCCGCCCTCCTTCTCCTCACCGCCTGCGCCACAGCGCCCCTGGCGATCGAAGGCTCGCGCGGCTTCTTCTGGGGGTTCTTCGACGGCGCGGTCGCCCCAATCGCCTTCATCATCAGTTGGTTCTCAGACAGCGTCGGGATCTACGGCATCCCCAACTCCGGCGGCTGGTATGATTTCGGCTTTCTGCTCGGCCTGACCAGCTGGGCCGGCGGCGGGGCCGCCGCTCGAAGACGCCGGCGCTAGGCTTCATCTGCGGCCACTAGACCCACCCCGAACGGCTGCGATAGAATGACGCAGCCGGGCACTTTTCCGAGATCCGGCATTTAGGGGAGTCATTCATGAATATCTCAAGAAGCTTCATTCTGGTCGGAGCTGCCTTTCTGATCATCGGCGTCAGCTTTGGCATTTTTATGGGCGGTTCGGGCGATCATACTTTCGCGCCGCTGCATGCCCATATCAACCTTCTGGGCTTTACGCTCATGACGGTTTTCGGCGTCCTGTACCGGGTCTTTCCGGAAACCGGCCTCTCAAATCTCGCCCGCCTCCATTTCTGGTTGCATCTTGGCGGGACAACCCTCCTGCTCGTCATGTTGTTCTTGTTTTTCTCGGAGCGTATCACCCCGGAAGCAATGTTCCCGCTCGCGCCGATCGCGGAGGTGCTGGTTATGGCCGGCATCCTGACCTACGCCTATAACATTCTGACAAATCTGAAATAAACCTAGTGGCCGGCGTCCTGTGCGGCGCCGGCCAATGCCCCGAGATAGACCCGCACCGCTTCTGCCACATGGCGGAAGCGGTCGCCGCCGAGGTGTTTGCCGCCGAACCAGCGGGTGACGCAGACGACATGGCCCATGCGCCCCTCGCGTTCGAGCATCCGCAGGATCACCATGCCGGCACCCGCCTCGCCGTCGTCATTCTTCAACGGTCCTTCAGGCAGAAGAACAGCCCAGCTATTGTGCGTGGCCTTGGCGAATTTCTTGTTGCGGCAGAGGGCTTTGATGAAGTCCTTCACATCCTCGGCCGAGCCGACATCGGCCCCCGACACCGCATAGCGCGAGCCACGATCGGATATGACATTCTCAAGGATCCGCATGGGCGGACCCTGCCACCGGCGTCAGACGGCCTCAAGCCTCGGCGTGCGAAAGACGATCAAGGAGATCCCTGTTACGGCAGTAGGCCGGCGCGCCTTCGGCATGGGCGTGGCTGTCCATCCAGTGCGGGCATTCCTCAGACGCATCGCAGGTCGTGCAACGGATCACCGCCGTGCGGTACTCCGAGGCGCTCAATCGGTGGTCCGCAATGGCATCGCCAAGCCCGGCGCCAATCGTTTCGGCCATCCGCTCCACGAGGCCCGCGTGATGGGCGACTGTTTTCACTCCGAACATCGAACTCTCCTGCTTCCCTGAGGTCAGGATCGCGCCAACAGGCCGCAAGCGCATTGATCCTGATCAACTTGCGAAGACCATGACCCACGTCAAAGCACGGCGGCCGGAAACCTGATAGGGAACGCGGATTGCAAGAAGGAGCCCTCGATGAGCCAAACCGCCGCCAAGAATGCCACGATCGATGAAACCATCGCCCATGACGCGCCAAGACTGGACCGGGCCAGCTATGAGGCGGAAAAGGCAAAACTTCAGGCCGAGCTTCTGAAGGTCCAGCATTGGGCGCAGGAAACAGGGCAGAAATTCGTGCTGCTGTTCGAGGGCCGCGATGCGGCTGGCAAGGGCGGCACGATCAAACGCTATATGGAGCACCTCAATCCGCGCACCGCGCGGGTCGTCGCGCTCAACAAGCCCACGCCCGAGGAAAAGGGCCAGTGGTTCTTCCAGCGCTACATCCAGCACCTGCCGACAAGCGGCGAAATGGTCTTTTACGATCGCAGCTGGTATAACCGCGCGGGCGTCGAACGGGTCATGGGGTTCTGCGAGCCGAACGACTATCTGGAATTCATGCGCGAAACGCCCGAGCTTGAGCGGATGTTCGTCCGTTCCGGCCTGAGGCTCTACAAATACTGGTTTTCCGTCACGCAAGAGGAACAGAAGCGCCGCTTTCTGTCGCGCGAGACCGACCCGCTCAAGCGCTGGAAGCTTTCCCCTATCGACAAGGCCAGCCTCGACCGCTGGGACGACTATACCGAGGCGAAAGAGGCGATGTTCTTCTACACCGACACCGCCGACGCGCCCTGGACGGTCATCAAGTCAAACGACAAGAAGCGCGCGCGCATCAACTGTATGCGCCATTTCCTCTCGACCCTCGACTATCCCGACAAAGACCCCGAAATCGCCCTGCCGCCCGACCCCGAAATCGTCGGCCCCGCCGCCAAGGTGATCCACCGCGACGATCATATCCTCGGCAAGGCGCTTCACCCCGATACGCGGCACGTCAAGAACGGCGCCTAGCTGCGGGCGACCAGCCCGAAGATGATGCAGATCCACGCGGCCAGCACAGCGAGCCCCATCATCGCCACCGCTGCGCTGCCGGCATCCTTGGCCTGCCGGGCGCGGTCGCGCTTCTCGGTCGATATGTCATCCACCACGCGCTCGATCGCTGTGTTTATGCATTCGGCCGCCATCACCATGATGCCGCCCATCAAGAGAACTCCCCGCTCAAGGCCGGTGAGGGGCAGGATGAACGCAAGAAGCGCCGAGATGACGTTCAGCACGATCCACTGATGCAGCGAGGATTCGGTCTTCCAGACGTGGACAAATCCCGCGCTTGACCAAATCACCCGCATTTTGAATTTCTGCCATTCCCTGAGGATCATGTCGGCCTCCCTTACCCCATGTCAGGTTACCCCAGAGCCGCCACTTGCCAAGAAAAACCTGTGCGCTACGCTGGGGCCATGTTTACCATCGAACACGAGTTTGACGCGACGGTCGTGACGCTGATCGACGAGGGCGCAGGCGCCCTCAAGGAAGATATCACGATCAACGCCTTCGAGGATTGCATCACCATCGAACAGCTTGATCCGCGCACCGATCAGGTGATGACGATCACCCTGTCGATGACCCAGCTGCGCGATCTCGAGGCGGCGCTCGATCTGCCCGAGGGGATCTATCGGCTGAAGGCGGCGGACGAAGAAGAATAGTCAGCCGATCCGAAAGACCTTGTCGCGCGAAGTCTGGCCGCGAATGAGCGTCAGCCTCGATTTCGGGATGCCCAGCGCCTTGGCGAGGATCTTTTGCACCGCCGCATTGGCCTTGCCGTCTTCGGGCACGGTGGTGACATAGACCCTGATCTGCCCCTCCTCGACGACGATCCGGTCGCGGCTTGCCTTTGGCGTTACCCGCACGGCGATCTCGGCGCCCTCGAGGGCAAGGTGGGAGAGGTCTTCGGCCATAGCCCTGCCCTAGCACGTTTCGCCGCCCTTGGCAGGGGCTGCCGCATCGGCAAGAGTGGCTGCGAAAGCGGAGGGGCACCATGACCACGGGATTCTATTGGGACGAGCGCTGTTTCTGGCACGGCGGCGGCAATTACGCGGGGATGCTGCCGGTGGGGGGGCTTGTGCAGCCCGCGGCGAACGGCGGCCTGCCCGAGAACCCCGAGACCAAGCGGCGGCTGAAGAACCTGATGGACGTGACGGGGCTGACCAAAGAGCTGCGGCTCGCCTCGGCCGAGCCAGCGACGCGGGAAGAGCTGTTGCGGGTGCACCCCGCAAGCTATCTCGACAAGTTCAAGGCGCTCTCGGACGCGCAAGGCGGCGAATTGGGCCGCCGCACGCCCTTTGGCCCCGGCGGCTATGAGATCGCCACGCTTTCGGCCGGGATCGCCCGCGATGCGCTTTTCGCGGTGCTCGAGGGCGAGGTGGACAACGCCTATGCCCTCTCCCGCCCGCCGGGGCATCATTGCCTGCCGGATTTCCCCAATGGCTTCTGCCTTCTCGCCAATATCGCCATTGCCATCCGGGCGGCACAGGCGGCGGGGCTGGCGCAGCGGGTGGCCGTTCTCGACTGGGACGTGCACCACGGCAACGGCACCGAGGCGATCTTCTATGAAGACCCTGATGTTCTGACCATCTCGATGCATCAGGATCGCAACTATCCGATGGATAGCGGCTTTTTCTCGGATCGTGGCAAGGGCGCGGGGCTGGGCACCAACCTGAATATCCCCCTGCCGCCGGGTTGCGGCCATGTGAGCTATCTCGAAGCGATGGACCGCCTCGCCCTGCCCGCCATCCGCGCCTTCAAGCCCGATGTTCTGATCATCGCCTGCGGCTATGACGCGGCTGGCAACGATCCCTTGGCGCGTATGCTCTGCCATCAGGAGTCCTTCCGGCAGATGACCCGCCGCGTGCTCGACCTATCGGCCGAGATCTGCGGCGGGCGGCTGGTGGTGGTGCATGAGGGCGGCTATTCCGAGGTCTATGTGCCTTTCCTCGGCCACGAGGTCATCGCCGAAATGGCCGGCAGCGAGACCCGCGCGCCCGACCCCTTTGGCGACATCTGGGCCCAGCGCCAACCCGACGCGCGGTTCGACGCTTTCGTCAGCGGCCTCATTTCCGATATGGAAACCGCGCTTGGCTGACCCTATCTAGCGGGGAAGACAAAAGGAGTTCCCATGCCCGCCCGCAATCAGGCCGCCCTCGATTTTCTGCTCTCGCGCAAGAGCTATCCCGCCAAGATGCTGACCGCGCCCTATCCGGGCCGCGAGGATCTTACCGAGATGCTGACCGCCGCAGCGCGGACACCGGATCACGGCAAGCTCGAGCCGTGGCGGTTCATCGTGCTGAATGGCGCGGCGCTTGACCGGCTGGCGGCAGCAATGGAAATGCGCGGGCCGGAGATGGGGGAAGACCCTGAAAAGGTTGCGAAATCCGTGGCGACTTATCGAGGCGCGGGCTGCGCGGTCGTGGTTGTCTCCTCGCCTGTCGCGCTCGACAAGTTCCCGACCTCGGAGCAGGTCTATTCCGCTGGCGGCGCCTGCCTCGCCCTCGTCAATGCGGCAACGGCGGCGGGCTGGGGCGCGAGCTGGATCAGCGGCTGGTTCAGCCATGACCGGACCTTCGTCGAGAAGAACCTCGGGCTTGAGCCCCATGAAACCGTTGCCGGGATCATCCACCTTGGAACGATGAAAGCCGACGCGCCCGACCGCCCGCGCCCGGACCTTGGCAAGAAAGTGACGTGGGTCGAGGGATGATTATCGGCGATTTCCTCAAGGCGCTGGCCCAGCTCACCGACCCGCGCTTTCGACGGGTGATCGGCCTTGGCGTTGGCCTGAGCCTTGCGCTTTTCATCGGCGCCTATGCCCTGATCGTATTCCTGATCGGCCTTTTCGATCCTTCGTCGATCACCCTGCCCTTCTTCGGCCAGATCGACTGGCTCGGGACCGCCCTCTCGGTCGGCTCCTTCGCGCTGATGCTTCTATTGTCGTTCTTCCTGATGATCCCCGTTGCCTCGGCGATCACCTCGATGTTTCTCGACACCGTGGCCGAAGCGGTCGAAGAGGTGCATTACCCGGGCCTTCCGGCCGCCCCCAAGGTCGGCTTCACCGAGGCGTTGCGCGATACGCTGAGCTTTCTCGGCGTGCTGATCGGCGCCAATATCCTCGCCTTCGCGCTTTATGTGATCCTGCCCTTCGCCTCGGTGCTGATCTTCTATCTTCTCAACGGCTTCCTTCTGGGCCGCGAGTATTTCACCATGGCCGCCATCCGCCGCGAAGGGCGCGAGCGGGCCTATGCGATGCGGAAAAAGCACGGCACGGAAATCTGGATCGCGGGCTGCCTCATGGCGCTGCCTCTGACCATTCCGCTGGTCAACCTGTTGATCCCGGTCCTTGGTGCGGCGACCTTCACCCACCTCTACCACCGGCTGGCGCGCAAGGCCTAGCCCTGCGGGGTCGACATCCGGTGGAACCAGTCGAGATCGCGGATCGAAATCACGCCTGACAGAATCGTTCCGGCAATCAGGATCCAAAGAACCACGGCAATGCCGGTGGTGATCCATGCCTTGCGCTTGAGGTTATGTTCGGATGGCGCCGAGGCGTGGGTGCCCGGCACCACTTCGCCCACGTCGCCTTGGGTCTTGAGGCGCAGCGGCAGGACGATGAAAAACACCATGAACCAGATCACGGCGAAAAGAACGAGGGCGGATGTCGGTCCCATATGGGCCTCCTGAATGTGGGGTCAGACCTGTTCAAGCTCGATCAGGCAGCCGTTGAAATCCTTGGGATGCAGGAAGAGGACAGGCTTGCCATGCGCGCCGATCTTGGGCTCGCCCGTGCCAAGCACGCGCGCGCCGGTGGCCTTTAGGTGATCGCGGGCGGCAAGAATATCCTCGACCTCATAGCAGATATGATGGATGCCGCCCGAGGGGTTTTTCTCGAGGAAGCCATTGATCGGGCTGTTCTCGCCCAAGGGGTACAAGAGCTCGATCTTGGTGTTCGGCAGCTCGATAAACACGACCGTCACGCCGTGATCCGGCTCGTCCTGCGGCGCGCCGACCGTTGCCCCGAGGGCATCGCGATATTGGGTGCTCGCGGCCTCGAGATCGGGGACGGCGATGGCGACATGGTTCAAACGACCGATCATGGGAACCTCTCAGATTGCTTGCCTGCTTATCCTTTGTCTCGGCGGGCAGCGCAATGTCTCGACGGAGCGCGATTCAGCGCAGGCTGCTTTAACCGCCCGTTTACCCTGACAAGCCGAGGATCGTGCATCCGCTGCCAAAGGAGAGTCGCCATGCCAGCCGAGGACAGTTTCCTGATCTTGAACACACCGACACCGAATCGCCCGCTCATGGGGCTGACTGTGCTTCTCGTCGAGGACAGCCGCTATGCGAGCGAGGCGATGCGGCTTCTGTGCCAGAGGTCGGGTGCACGTCTGCGGCGGGCGGATACGATTGCCCACGCGCGCCTGCACCTGAGGACCTATCGGCCGGGTGTCGTGATTGTCGATATGGGTCTGCCGGACGGGTCCGGCGCTGATCTGATTGCTGAGCTGAACGGCGCGCATCCGCGGGTTGACGTGATCCTGGGGTTCAGCGGAGATCCCACCACCGAGGAGGCGGCACGCGCGGCGGGGGCCGACGACTTTCTGGCAAAGCCTGTCGGCAGAATTTCCTACTTTCAAAACAAGTTGTTATCGCTCCTGCCCATAAGCCGCAGGCCCAACGGCCTGCGCGAAATCGTCAACGACAGGATCCAGCCCGACCTTCTGACCCTGCGCGAAGATCTTGCTACGATCCGTGCGGCCCTTGGTGACGTTGAAGGAAACGGGGGCGCCGGATATGCGGCCCAATTCGCCGCCAGCCTCGCGCATGACCTCGGCGACCGGACGCTCGAAGATGCCGCTGACGGATTCCTCGCCGCTCTGCGCGAGGGTCTGCCGGAAGCACCGGCCGCCAGGCGTTTGAGCGCGATGATACATGACCGCATTGCCGCCACGCCCAGTTTCTAGCCTGGCGAAGTTCCTGAAAACGGCGGGGCTATCTCCCTGAAGAGGCCCTAAGACCGCCCAAATCCCGTCCCATTTTGCCGCGACGTTGGCCCCTAGCATCCTTGTGGACTGTTGAGGGTAGAGACATGGCAAAGCTTATCGATCGTTTCTGGGCCGAAGAGAATGGCAGCGCCGTTCTGGATTGGACAGTGTTCGTCGGTGGTGCTGTGCTTCTTGTGATCGCGCTTGGGGCAACGGCGGTCAGCGCATTTGGCGTCGCCTAATATGGTATATATTTTCTAGTATTTCCACTTTACTTTATCATGCGAAGTCAGATTTGCGCCGAAGTGCGGGCCGGCATGGTTCGCCCCTCGACCGACTGCGCCAGTTTACGCAACACCTCAGCGATCCAAATACGCAGCTTAGGCGGCTCTGTCGCCCCGGCGAGGGCGCCCTCCGCGGCTGCGGCTTTCTCGGAATGACACTGTCCGAAAGCGGCCAAGCATCATCAAATCCGGGTCGGTGAGGCGGGGGGCGTTGCGGTCATGGCGGTCTCCGTTGTTGAGGATCTTGTCTGACCCGATCGTGCCCCTTGTGCCTGTCGACAACAAACGATGGTTTCTCACAGGATGCTTTGGCAGAGCTAATCTATGCGAGGCCGAAATGAGCCATCGCCTTCCCAACATGAATCAACTGCGGGCCTTCGAGGCCGCCGCTCGGCTCGAAAGCTTCAAAGGGGCGGCGCAAGAACTCAACGACACGCAGGCTGCCATCAGCCATCAGATCAAAGCGCTCGAAGAGGCGTTCGGGATCAGACTTTTCCAAAGAGGGATCCGAAAGGTCACGCCGACCAAAGACGCGCGCGCCTTCGCAGACCGATCGGGCGCAGCGCTTCATGAAATCGCAGAGGCCGCAAATGCCCTGACCCGCCGTGAATTGGCGGGCGAGATCGCCCTGTCCATTGCCCCCTTCTATGGAAACCGGATCGTCCTGCCCCGCCTCGCCAATTTCCACAACGTCCATTCGGGCCTCCGGGTATCGCCGCAGATGTCGTCGGCCCTTGCCAAGTTCGAGACGGATGAGACAGATGCAGCACTTCGCTATGGTGCAGGCGAATGGAAAGGGCTCACCACGCTTCTCCTGCATCGCGACACGCTCGCCGCTGTTGCCACGCCAGAATACGTCGCCGGACGCAGCTTGCCTCTCAAACCGGCCGAAATCGCCGCGATGACCCGAGGTTAAGATCGGGGCCGCCGCGAGGACTGGACCAAATGGTTCGAGGCCGCCGGCTACGATGGATCGCCGTCCGGCGTGATGATGGAATACGACAACCACGCCCGAATGCTTGATCTCGCCCTTGCGGGGCACGGCGCCGTGCTTTGTGATCTCACAGTGGCCGGGCCCGGGATCGCATCTGGCCATCTCGTGCAGATTCACCCCACGACGATCAGGACGGATCGCGGAATGTGGGTCGTCTTTCCAGAAACAGCCACCCCGGACCCGAGAGTTCTCAGGTTTCGGGACTGGCTTCGTGCCGATCTCGGGATCAAAGACCCTTAGGCCTCGGGCGGCAGAACCCGCAGGCGCAGTTCGCGCAGCTGTTCGTTGGTGGGCTCGGACGGGGCGCCCATCATCAGGTCTTCTGCCCGCTGGTTCATCGGGAACATGATGACCTCGCGGATGTTCATCTCATCCGCCAGAAGCATCACGATCCGGTCGATCCCCGCCGCGCAGCCGCCGTGCGGCGGGGCGCCATAGGTGAAGGCGTTGACCATCCCGCCAAAGCGGCGGCGCACCTCGTCTTCGCCATAGCCCGCGATCTCGAAGGCCTTGAACATGATCTCGGGGCGGTGGTTGCGGATCGCGCCGGAGACAAGCTCGTAGCCGTTGCAGGCGAGGTCATACTGGAAGCCGCGCACAGCCAGAGGATCGCCCGCAAGCGCCTCCATGCCGCCTTGCGGCATCGAGAAGGGGTTGTGCTCGAACTCGTAGCCGCCGGTTTCCTCGTCCTTCTGGTAGATCGGGAAATCGACGATCCATGCGAAGGCGAAACGGTCTTTCTCGGTCAGGCCAAGCTCGTCGCCAATGACGGTGCGGGCCTTGCCGGCGATCTTTTCAAAGGTGGCAGGCTTGCCGCCAAGGAAGAAAGCCGCATCGCCAAGGCCGAGGCCAAGCTGCTGGCGGATCGCCTCGGTGCGCTCGGGGCCGATGTTCTTGGCCAAGGGGCCGGCCGCTTCCATGCCCGAGCCGTCCTCGGCCGCGCGCCAGAAGATATAGCCCATGCCCGGCAGGCCTTCTTTCTGGGCGAAGGCGTTCATCCGGTCGCAGAACTTGCGGCTGCCGCCCTTAGGGGCGGGAATGGCGCGGATCTCGGTGCCCTCTTGCTCGAGAAGCTTGGCGAAGATCGCAAAACCCGAGTTCGCGAAATGCTCGGACACGACCTGCATCTTGATCGGGTTGCGCAGGTCGGGCTTGTCGGTGCCATACCAGAGCGCCGCGTCACGGTAGGAAATCTGCGGCCACTCGGCGGGCGCATCGACCGATTTGCCGCCGCCAAACTCTTCAAAGACGCCCGCGATCACCGGCGAGACGGTGTCGAACACGTCCTGCTGGGTGACAAAGCTCATTTCCATGTCGAGCTGATAGAAATCGGTCGGGCTGCGGTCGGCGCGGGGGTCTTCGTCGCGGAAGCAGGGGGCGATCTGGAAATACTTGTCGAAGCCCGAGACCATGATCAGCTGTTTGAACTGCTGCGGGGCCTGCGGCAGGGCATAGAACTTGCCCGGATGCAGGCGCGAGGGCACGAGGAAATCGCGCGCGCCTTCGGGCGAGGAGGCGGTGATGATCGGTGTCTGGTATTCGCGGAAGCCCTTGTCCCACATCCGGCGGCGGATCGAGGCGACCACATCCGAGCGGAGCTTCATGTTCTCCTGCATATTCTCGCGGCGCAGGTCGAGATAGCGATAGCGCAGGCGGGTTTCCTCGGGGTATTCCTGATCGCCAAAGACCATGAGCGGCAGCTCGGAGGCCGCGCCCAGAACTTCGATGTCGCGCACGAAAACCTCGATCTCGCCGGTCGGCAGCTTGGGGTTCACGAGGTCGGCGGCGCGGGCCTTCACCTCGCCGTCGATGCGGATGCACCATTCCGAGCGGACCTTCTCGACCTCTTTGAACACCGGGCTGTCGGGATCGCAGAGAACCTGCGTCACGCCGTAATGGTCGCGCAGGTCGATGAAGAGGATGCCGCCGTGATCGCGCACGCGGTGGACCCATCCCGACAGGCGGACAGTCTGGCCGACATGGCTCTTGGTGAGCGCGGCGCAGGTATGGGAGCGATAGGCGTGCATCTTGGCGATCCTTGGGTCGATTTTCGGGGTCTTGGGCTTTGCGGTGATAGAAAGAACCGCAGGGCGGATGTCAAGCGAAGGGCGCGAGATCGGCCTCGATCAGGCCCCGAAGCGCGTTTCCGACCCAGATTTTGCGGGCGGCGGCGAGGTCGGCGGGCATCAGGCGGCCCTCCTGCCAGCCCTCGGCCAAGAGACGCCCACGCAGGATTCCCGGCAGGCAACCGGCCCAAAGAGGTGGGGTCAGGCGCTGGCCATCGGTTGTTTCGACGAAAACATTGGTGATCGTGCCCTCGGCCACCTCGCCCCGCTTGTTGAGGAACAACGCCTCGTCCTCGCCCTCTCCAAGGGCGGCGCGGGCCGCGTCATAGGGGGCGCGGCGGGTGGTCTTGACGGCGATCCACGGGTCGGCGGGATCAAGCCGCGCTTGCGCCCAAACCACCCGCCAGCGGGGCGGGTTGGGGGCGAGGGGGGCGGTGGTCAGGGCAAATTGGCCTTTCGCATCGAGCGTCAGGCGACAGCGCAGCGGGCCTTCGCCGCCGATCCCGGCCAGATGCGCCAGCGCCTGCGCCCGATCAAACGCATAGCCAAGCCGTGCGGCCGTCCTTACCATCCGCGCCAGATGGTCGTCGCGCCAGCGCAAGCCCTCGCCGGGCCGCCAGCCCATCGTCTCGATGATCTGCGGCGGATCGGTCAGATCCTGGCGAAGCGGGTCTTCCACAGCGCCTCCTCGTATTCGGCCTCAGGCGTTGAATCCCAGACGATGCCGCCGCCCACGTCAAGCCGCGCGGTTCCGTCGCCTTCCAAAAGGAATGTGCGGATCGCCACGTTGAAGCTTGCCCGCCCGTCCGGCGCGGCCCAGCCGATGGTGCCGCAATAGACCTCGCGCGGGGCGATCTCCAACTCGCGGATGATCTCCATCGCCCGCACCTTGGGCGCACCGGTGATCGACCCGCAGGGGAAGAGTGCGGCGAAGATCTCGGCAAGGCCAATTCCGGGGCGGAGCCGCCCTTCGACCTCGGACACCATCTGATGCACCGTGGCATAGCTTTCGACCTCGTAGAGCCGAGGCACCTTGACCGAACCGACCTCGGCCACCCGCGAAAGGTCGTTGCGGAGAAGATCGACGATCATCAGGTTTTCGGCGCGGTTCTTGGCGTCAGTGGCAAGGAAGAGGCGGATGGCCTCGTCCTCCTGCGGGGTCGCGCCGCGGGGCATTGTGCCTTTCATCGGACGGGTGACGATCCGGCCCGCGGCATCGGTGGCAAAGAACAGCTCGGGGCTGCGGCTCAGGATCGAGGGCAGACCCTCCTGTTCAACGAGCACCCCGTGCCCAACCGGCTGGGCGGCGGCCAGCGCGGCATAGAGAGCCTCCGGCGCGCCTTGGGCAGCAAGTCCGAGCGGAAAGGTCAGGTTGGCCTGATAGATATCGCCCGCCGCGATATAGTCGCGCGTGCGGCCAACCGCCGAAAGGTGATCGTCGCGCGAGCGCTGGGGGACGAGGTCGCCGAGTTTGGCGCTTCCGTTTGTCAGGGGCTTGGCTGCACTCGGCGCATCATAGACCCCGAACCGGAGAAGCGGCAGGCGACGCCCATCTGGCATCAATGGCGCAAGCCGAGGCTCAAGCGCGTAACCAAGCTCATAGCTGGCATAGCCTGCGATCCAGTGGCCTTGGGCACGCGCCGCGTCGAGCGCGGCCAGCGCCGCAGGAACCTCGGCGGCGGTCGCAGCCGAGATCATCGCCCGCGGCTGATCAAACAGCGCGGCGCGGTCGCCTTCCGGGGCTTGATCAAAGCGGAGTCGCATCGAGAGTCCTGTCAGCTTTCGCCTGTTCCCTAACGCCGCGAGCCTGGGAAGTGTAGGCGGAATACGGAGCCGGACCCACCGATCCCGACCCCGCCCCTTCGAAGAATTCCGCCAAGATGCCTCGATTTGAGTTGCGCGAGGTTGCGACAACTTCGCAAGATCGGACCAGATTACGGGCCGAGGCCAACGTGAGCAGTCGATTCATTTCTTTTCTGGCAGCGGTTTTGCTGCTTGGCGTGGCAGCTGGCGTCGCATTTTCCGCTCTGCGCCACCATTGGGCTCCCGATCTCGCAGCGATCTATTTCGGCGCGAGCGCCTATGCGGCCGGCGAATTGCAGAGCGTCTATGCTTCCCCTTCGGTCTTCTTCGGTGCGCTGATCGAAGATCCCGTATGGATTTCACTGGCCGAGTCTCAGGGTCTTGCGGGGAAACCTCTGGTTTCATTCGTCTATCCACCGCTGGTCGCCGCAATCTTCGCACCACTGACAGAGACCCTAGGCGCGGTCGAATTCCTCGAGAAAGGTGTGGCGCTCGAGCTGTTCTGCCTTTGCCTTTCGGTGCTTTTGGCACGGTCATTGGCCGCAAATCGGCTGCCGGCGGCGCATTGGGCCATTGCCAGCCTGATAATCGGCCTGCCGACCATAGCGGTTCAAAACGCCTTCTTTCACGCCCAGCCGCAAATCATCATCACCTCCATGATCTTGCTAGCTTTCGTTCTTTACCGAAAACGCTGGGATGTTCCGGCCGGACTGGTTCTGGCCATCGCCGGCTCGATCAAGTTGGCACCTCTTTTCCTTGGGATCGTGTTTCTGGCGGATCGACGTTGGCGCGCCGCAGCGGCGACTGCACTTGGGGCGGTCGCCTTTGCGATTGTGGGAACCGCAGTAACCGGACCGGAGATGCAGCTCGCCTTTTTCGCCCAGATCGGGCGGGCGGGCGGGTCGCACCTGCTTACACCGCTGAGCTATTCGGCCGCGGGCCTTCTGACCGCAGCTTGGGGCATCGTTAGCGGAACACCGGCCGACCTTTTGAACGACAAGTCCTTCGTGCGAATGGAGGCTGTGGCATGGACCACGGGGCTCAGCTATCTTCTGCTCTTTTTCGGCTCTCTCCTGATCCTTACAAAAACCCGCAGGCTGGCATTCGCCGACGCCCTCCCCCTTCGGCTTATCGGAATCTGGAGCCTTCTCTCAGTTTTTGGCCCTCTTGGCTGGGCCCACTATGCTGTGGGGCCCATTTTGTTGCTGCCGACTGTTCTTTGTCTCTACCCGCGGCGTCAAGCTCTGCTGCTTCTGATGCCGATTGTCGTCGGGCTGTCCTTGCCGACAGGTCTGATTGTCATCTGGCTCGCGCCGGGAATATCGCTTGGCAGCGTCGCCGCCATCTTGTCACTCTTGGTTCTGCCGGTCGCCTTCATGGCGGGCACGGGGCAGCAGAGGTTGGGGGATGATGCAGACGGAGACTAGGGCAGAAAACCGATGGTTGGTTGCGCTGTCGCTGGCTTTTCTGGCCTTTGTCTATGTCTGGTTCGGCGTCGCGCACTCTCCCGACCTGGCAGCGACATGGCTTGCCGGACATTTCTTTGGATCGAGCCAAAGCGAACTCGTCTATCCGAAGGATGACGGGGTTTTCACCATGCTGATCCCCGAAGCGTGGTGGGACTTTCTGAAATCAGAGGGTCGTGAGGGGATCTATTATCCGTTCCTCTATCCTCCGCTCTGGGCCTGGGCTGCCGGAGAGGTTGGCAGCTACATCGGAATGGATGGCTTTGTCGCCATCTTTGGCTTTCTGAACCCGATCCTGCTATTGGGAACGTCCGTCTTTGCGATGCGTGCTTGCGGCGTGACTGGCAGACCTCGGCTGCTGTGGCTCGCGACCGGGATCGTGGCGCCGCTTGCCACCTCGATTGGCCTTGTCGCCATCGAGCAGAACCAGCCGCAGATCCTCGTCACGTTCCTGGTCGTTGCCGCCATCGAACGGGATCGAGCCGGAGCTTGGAAGGCCGCGGGGGCGCTCCTGGCACTCGCCGCCGCGATCAAGCTCTACCCTGCGCTGCTTGCCGTCTTGTGGCTCGGAGAAAGACGCTGGCGGTCATTGGCCACTTTTGGGGTCGTCGGGGCGCTTCTCGGGGTGTCGTCAATTGCCGTTGCCGGATGGCCGCTCCACACGGAATATCTTGGGCTCATCGCGCTCCTGCGCGAGAGCGTGGTGGTGACATCGTTCAACTACGACCTCGACTCCGCGCTTGCCCAGATCTTTTGGTACGACGATCTGGTCTTTGTTGCCAGTCGAGATAATCCGATCGGCATCGCACATCCGCATGGATGGAAGGTCTTGGCAAAGGGGCCCGTTTGGCCCCTGATTACGACCACTGCACTTTTGGGCATGACAGTCGCAACCGCTCTGCACGCGTGGCGTTCGGCCCGCCCTTTGGTCATACTGACTTATCCGGCATTCCTGGCACTTCTAGCCTTTCTGGCACCGTTGAGTTGGGGCTATCATTTCCTGTCGACCCTGGCGTTTGCGCCCGCTTTGCTCGTCGCCCTCGGTCCTGCGCGGGGGGCGGCCCTCCTTGCGATCATTCTCCTGCCGATGAGTCCGGTCGTCTTTTGGCTGTTCTCCGAACCAATCGATGGCTTTCTCGTGAACCCAGTTCTTGGAACAGTCGGGGTCGCCTCCCTCGGTCTCGCTCTCTGGCGGGTGCGGCACCGCGTCTAGGGGGTCATTTTCCGCCTTTTGCCGGGCATTCGGCCCTTGCGCCGAACGTTTCGATCCCTATAACGCAGGACAATTTGGGCGCGGCCTGCCGTGCGCTCTGCTGCCACACGCCTTATCCGAGGGGAACTGCCATGCCGAAGAGAACCGACATCAAGTCGATCATGATCATCGGAGCGGGGCCCATTGTCATCGGACAGGCCTGCGAGTTCGACTACTCCGGCGCTCAGGCCTGCAAGGCCCTGCGCGAGGAGGGCTATCGCGTGATCCTCGTCAACTCGAACCCGGCGACGATCATGACCGACCCCGAGCTGGCGGATGCGACCTATATCGAGCCGATCACCCCTGAGGTGGTCGCCAAGATCATCGAGAAGGAACGCCCCGACGCGCTTTTGCCGACGATGGGCGGCCAGACGGGCCTCAACACCTCGCTGGCGCTGGCCGATATGGGCGTTCTGGAGAAATTCAACGTCGAGATGATCGGCGCCAAGCGCGAGGCCATCGAGATGGCCGAAGACCGCAAGCTGTTCCGCGAGGCGATGGACCGTCTCGGCATCGAGAACCCCCGCGCCACCATCGTCACCGCGCCGAAGGACGCCAAGGGCCGCAAAGACCTCAAGGCCGGCCTCGCCATCGCAATGGACGCGCTCGAAGACATCGGCCTTCCGGCGATCATCCGCCCCGCCTTTACCCTCGGCGGCACCGGCGGCGGCGTGGCCTATAACCGCACCGAATACGAATATTACTGCCGCTCGGGCATGGATGCCTCGCCGGTGGGCCAGATCCTCGTCGACGAGAGCCTTCTGGGCTGGAAAGAATACGAGATGGAGGTTGTCCGCGACAAAGCCGACAACGCCATCATCGTCTGCTCGATCGAAAACGTCGATCCGATGGGCGTCCATACCGGCGACTCGATCACCGTGGCCCCTGCCCTGACGCTGACCGATAAAGAATACCAGATCATGCGCAATCAATCGATTGCCGTGCTGCGCGAGATCGGGGTTGAGACCGGTGGTTCCAACGTTCAGTGGGCGATCAACCCCAAGGACGGCCGCATGGTCGTGATCGAAATGAACCCGCGCGTGTCGCGGTCGTCCGCGCTGGCGTCCAAGGCCACCGGCTTCCCGATTGCCAAGATCGCGGCCAAGCTCGCGGTGGGCTATACGCTCGACGAGCTGGACAACGATATCACCAAGGTCACGCCCGCCTCTTTCGAGCCGACCATCGACTATGTCGTGACCAAGATCCCGCGTTTCGCCTTCGAGAAATTCCCCGGCTCCAAGCCCGAGCTGACCACCGCAATGAAATCGGTGGGCGAGGCGATGGCCATCGGCCGGACGATCCACGAGAGCCTGCAAAAGGCGCTGGCTTCGATGGAAACCGGCCTCACCGGCTTTGACGAGATCGCCATTCCCGGCGCGCCCGAGAAATCGGCGATCACCGCCGCCCTGTCGAAAGCCACGCCCGACCGGATGCGCACCATCGCGCAGGCCATGCGCCATGGGCTTTCGAACGACGAAATTCAGGCGATCACCGCTTTCGATCCGTGGTTCCTCGCCCGCATCCGCGAGATCATCGAAGCCGAGGAACAGGTCCGCAAAGAGGGGCTGCCGCTCACCGAAAAGGGCCTGCGCGCGCTCAAGATGCTGGGCTTTACCGATGCCCGCCTCGCCAAGCTTACTGGCCGCACCGAAGACAACGTGCGCCGCGCCCGGATCAACCTTGGCGTCACCGCGGTCTTCAAGCGGATCGACACCTGCGCCGCCGAATTCGAAGCGCAGACGCCCTATATGTATTCGACCTACGAGACCGCCGCGATGGGCGATGTGGAGTGCGAGGCACGCCCGTCCAACCGCAAGAAGGTTGTCATCCTTGGTGGTGGCCCCAACCGGATCGGTCAGGGGATCGAGTTTGATTACTGCTGCTGTCATGCCTGTTTCGCTCTGACCGATCAGGGCTATGAAACCATCATGATCAACTGCAACCCCGAGACCGTCTCGACCGACTATGACACCTCGGACCGCCTCTATTTCGAGCCGCTGACCTTTGAACACGTCATGGAAATCCTGCGGGTCGAGCAGGATAACGGCACGCTGCACGGCGTGATCGTTCAATTCGGCGGCCAGACGCCCCTGAAACTCGCCAATGCGCTGAATGACGCGGGCATCCCGATCCTCGGCACCACGCCCGATGCCATTGACCTTGCCGAAGACCGCGAGCGGTTCCAGCAGCTGGTGATCAAGCTTGGCCTCAAGCAGCCGGTCAACGGCATCGCCTCGACCGACGAAGAGGCCCTCGCCATCGCCGAAGACATTGGCTTCCCGCTGGTGATCCGCCCCTCCTATGTGCTTGGCGGTCGTGCCATGGAAATCGTCCGCGATATGGACCAGCTGCGCCGCTATATCCGCGATGCGGTGGTTGTGTCTGGCGACAGCCCCGTGCTTCTCGACAGCTATCTCTCGGGCGCGACCGAGGTTGATGTCGATTGCCTCAGCGACGGCAAGAACACCCATGTCGCCGGCATCATGCAGCATATCGAAGAGGCGGGCGTCCATTCGGGCGACAGCGCCTGCTGCCTGCCACCGCACACCCTTTCGCCGGAAATCGTGGCCGAGATCCGCAAACAGACCGAGGCGCTGGCCCTGTCGCTTGGCGTTGTCGGCCTGATGAACGTTCAGTTCGCGGTCAAGGACGGCGATGTTTATCTCATCGAGGTCAACCCCCGCGCCTCGCGCACCGTGCCTTTCGTCGCCAAAGCGACCGACAGCGCGATTGCCTCGATCGCGGCGCGGCTGATGGCGGGCGAGCCCCTGTCCAACTTCCCGCTGCGCCCGCCCTACCCCGAGGCCGCCGATCCGATGACCGTCTTGCCGCTTGGCAATCCCTTCACCCTCGCCGATCCCAAGACCCCGTGGTTCAGCGTGAAAGAGGCCGTGATGCCCTTCGCCCGCTTCCCCGGCGTCGATACGATCCTCGGGCCGGAAATGCGTTCGACCGGCGAGGTCATGGGCTGGGACCGCAGCTTTGCCCGTGCCTTCCTCAAGGCGCAAATGGGCGCCGGCACGCACCTGCCGACCGAAGGCACCGTGTTCATCTCGATCCGCGACGCCGACAAGACGGACGAAATGCTCGACACCGCCCGCACCCTCACCGGCCTCGGCTTCAGCATCGTCGCCACCCGCGGCACGGCCGGCTGGCTGACCGAGAACGGCGTCGAGGCGGAAGTGGTCAACAAGGTCTATGAAGGCGGCCTGACGATCGTCGACCGCCTGAAGGACGGCCACATCGCGCTGGTGTTCAACACCACCGAAGGCGCGCAAGCGGTCGAAGACAGCCGCGACATCCGCGCCGTCGCCCTCTATGACAAGATCCCCTACTTCACCACCGCCGCCGCCAGCCACGCTGCCGCGCTGGCGATGGTCGCACGGGAAGAGGGCGAGCTGGATGTGAGGGCGCTGCAGGGGTGACCCGGCGTTACGCTGGACAGCCACATCGCCGGTTTCTAGCTTGACCCGAAGTCAAGGAGAAAGCCGATGCACAGCGCCGCCATCACCGGAACCGGGGTTTTCACCCCGTCCGAGGTCATCACCAACGACGAGCTTGTCGTGGCGTTCAACACCTATGCCGATCTTTGGAATGCCGAAAATGCGGCGGCCATTTCGGCAGGCGAAGTTGAAGCCAAGCCGCATTCCGCAGCTGACTTTATCGTCAACGCTTCGGGAATCGAACGGCGGCACGTGCTGGACAAGGACGGCGTCCTCGATCCCAAGCGGATGTTCCCACGGCTTGCGGCACGGGCCGACGACGACCCCTCGATCATGGCCGAAATGGCGCTCAGGGCCGCCGAAATTGCCTTGGCCGAGGCGGGGCTGACCGGCGCGGATATCGACCTCGTCCTTTGCGCCGCCTCCAACCACGAACGCGCCTATCCGGCGATTGCGGTGGAAATCCAGTCACTGATCGGCGCGGGCGGCTTTGCCTATGACATGAACGTAGCCTGTTCGTCGGCCACCTTCGGCATCCAGACCGCCGTACAGATGGTCAAGACCGGCGCGGTGCGCCGCGCGCTCATGGTCAACCCCGAGATTTGCTCCGCACACCTCGAATGGCGCGACCGCGACTGCCATTTCATCTTTGGCGATGTCTGCACCGCCGTGGTGATCGAGCGTGACGAGGATCTGGCCCGGCCGCATTTCAAGGTGCTCTCGACGCGCTGCGCCACGCAGTTTTCCAACTACATCCGCAACAACAACGGCTTCCTGCGCCGCACTCACGACCAAATGGAAGACCGCCGTGATATGCCGTTCATGCAGAACGGGCGGAAGGTTTTCAAAGAGGTGCTGCCGCTCGTCAGCCAGCATATCGCGGATCATCTGACGGAAGAGGGCGTGCGGGCCGCCAACCTTTCCCGCCTCTGGCTTCATCAGGCCAACAAGACGATGAACGACTATATCGGCCGCAAGGTGCTTGGCCGCGATCCCGAGCCGGGCGAACAGCCGAACATCCTGCAGGACTATGCCAACACCTCCTCCGCCGGCTCGATCATCGCCTTCTCGCAGCATTCGGCCGACCTCGCGCCGGGCGACAAGGGTCTGATCTGCTCCTTCGGTGCGGGCTATTCGGTGGGATCGGTGATCGTTCAGCGGGCGTAAGGTAAAGGCCGCTTGCGCGCACCTCGCCAAGCCGCATAGTAGCCCCCATGGCAAAGCTCTACTTCAACTACTCCACCATGAACGCCGGCAAGTCGACGGTGCTGCTTCAGGCCTCGCACAACTATATCGAGCGGGGGATGCAGACCTTTCTGCTCACCGCCCAGTTCGATAACCGCGCGGGCGAGGGGCGGATTGCGAGCCGGATCGGCATCGGTGCGGAGGCGGATACTTTCGCGCCCGGTGAGGATCTCTTTGCCAAGATCGAAAAGCGCCTTACCGAAGGCCCCTGCGCCTGCATCTTCGTGGACGAGGCGCAATTCCTCGAACCCGCGCAGGTCTGGCAACTGGCGCGGGCGGTGGATGATCTGGGCGTGCCGATCATGGCCTTTGGCCTGCGCGTCGATTTTCTGGGCAAGCTCTTCCCCGGATCGGCCGCGCTTCTGGCGCTGGCCGACGAGATGCGCGAGGTGCGCACCATCTGCCACTGCGGCAAGAAGGCGACGATGGTCGTGCGCAAGGACGCGGCGGGCCATGTGTTGACCGACGGCGATCAGGTCTCGATCGGCGGCAATGATCGCTATGTCTCGCTCTGCCGACGCCACTGGCGCGAGGCCGTGGGCGACCGTTCCCCTAGTTGACCCGCTGCGGCGGCTCGAGGCCCTTGTCCCAAGCGATGATATTGTCGAGCGCCATCTGGCCCATGGCCTGACGGGTCTCGACCGTGGCGCTGCCGAGGTGCGGCAGGAGGGTGCAGTTCTCGAGCGCGCGCAGGCGTTCGGGGACGTGGGGCTCTTTCTCATAGACATCGAGGCCAGCGCCGGCGATGGCCCCTGCTTCGAGCGCGTCGATCAGCGCCTCCTCGTCCACCACTTCGCCACGGCTGATGTTCACGAAGATGCCCGTAGGCTTCATCGCGGCAATCGCGGCGCGGTCGATGAGCTTGGTGGTGGGCCCGCCGCCCGGCACGGTGACGACGACGATATCGGCCTCGGCCATCAGATCAAGCAGGGTTGCCACTTGCCGCGCGGGCAAGCCCGCGTCCTTCTTGGAGCGGTTGAAATAGATCACCGGCATCCCAAAGCCATAATGCCCGCGATGCGCCACCGCCTGCCCGATCCGGCCCATGCCGACGATGCCGAGCGTCTTGCCGCTCACCTCTGTGCCGAGCATGGATTTCGGACCAAACCCGCCCCACTTGCCCGCCCGCAGCATCCGCTCGCCCTCGCTCGCGCGGCGGCAGGTCGAAAGGATCAGCGTCATGCCGATATCGGCGGTGGCGGCGGTCAGGACATCGGGCGTGTTGGAGACGATCACGCCTGCGGCGGCGGCGGCGGCTGCGTCGATGTGGTTATAGCCCACGCCGAAATTGCCGAGCATCCGGCAGCGGAGGCCACCCGCCTGCGCCTTCTGGAAGGCCCCGGCGGTGAACTGATCGCCGAGGGTCGGCAGGATCGCATCATAGGCGATCAGCGCCACGGCGCATTCATCTTCGCTCATGCCGCTGCCGTCCCCACGGATCGTCAGGTCAAACAACTCCGCCGCCTGATCGAGCACAGGCTGGGCGACGACGCGGGTGATCAGAAGTTTCTTCAATGCATTCTCCCCCCAAGCGGGACATCGTGGTCGGGGCCGATCAGGACGATGGCGCCGTTTTCGTCAGGAAGCCCGAGGACCAGAACCTCGGACATGAACTTGCCAATCTGGCGCGGCGGGAAGTTGACGACCGCCATGACCTCTTTGCCGATCAGGCTTTCGGGCGTGTAGTGGACCGTGACCTGCGCCGAGGTCTTGCGCTCGCCGATCTCGGGGCCGAAGTCGATCCACATCTTGATCGCGGGCTTGCGGGCCTCGGGGAAAGGCTCGGCCCGCAGGATGCGGCCCACGCGGATATCGACCGCGAGGAAATCGTCGAAGGTAATCGGATCAGCCACGGGCAAGTTCCTTGGAGCGGTGGGTGGCGGCCGCGATGGCGCGGCTGACCACCGGAGGCAGGCCGCTTTCGGGATGCATCAAGACCTCGAGCGCGGCCTGTGTGGTGCCGTTGGGCGAGGTGACGTTGACACGCAGCTGCGCGGGGCTTTCGGTAGAGCCTTCGGCCAGAGCGCCCGCTCCCGCCACGGTGGCCCGCGCGAGTTGCAGGGCGAGTTCGGGGGCAAGCCCCTGTTCAATGCCAGCCGCAGTCATCGCCTCGATCAGCAGGAACACATAGGCCGGGCCAGAGCCGGACAGGCCGGTCACGGCGTCCATCTGGCTTTCGTCTTCGAGGCGCACGACCTGCCCCACCGCCGACAAAAGCGCCGAAGCCGTTGCCATATCCGCCTCGCCTGCGCGGGCGTTGCCGATGATCGCGGTGATCCCCTTGCCCACGGCGGCGGGGGTGTTGGGCATGGAACGGATGATTGGCGTCTGTTCTCCAAGCGCCGCCTCGAAGGCGGCAATCGGCGTGCCGGCGGCAATCGAGACAAAGAGCGTCGCGCCATTGCCCAGCGCCTGAAGCGTCGGCAGCGCCTCGCCCATCATCTGTGGTTTGACGGCCACCAAGGCGACCGCCGGATCAGTGGGAACGCCCTCGTTCACATGAACGCCGGTCCGCGCGAGCCAGTCAGAGGGATTGGGATCAAGAACCCAGACCGCCTCGGGCGAAAGCCCGCCCTCAAGCCAGCCCGCCAATAGGGCAGACCCCATCTTGCCACAGCCCAAAAGGACAAGGCCGCGTTCTGCCACGTCTTTCATCGGATGATCCCCCATTGCCGTTTCGGCAGAGGTTAGTGCCCGCCCCGAGGGGGTTCAAGCCGGAGCGGGCGAAATGCGTCAGGCGCGACCGTAGGCCTCGGAGATGGCGATCTGCATCGCCTCGGCAGGCGTGCGCCCGCCCCATGTCACCAGCTGGAAGGCCGGATAGAAGCGCTCGCAACTCATCACCGCCGCACCGATCATCGTGTCGATCTGTTCGGGGCTGGCGATCTGCTCGCCGGCGAGGATCAGGCCATAGCGATAGACCATCAGCTTTTGCTCGGACCACCAGGTGAAATTGCCCGCCCAGCAATGATCGTTGGCGCGGTTCAGAGCCTCATAAAGTAGCTGGTCGCGCTCCTCGGGGGGCTCCATTTCGAAAGTGCAGATCAGACGAAGGGTGGAATCATAGGCCGACCATGCCAGCGTGATCGAATAGGTGCGCCACTGACCCTCGACCGCCATGGCGATCTGGTCATCTGCGATCCTGTCGAATTCCCAGGCGTGGTGTTCGGCGATGTGTTCCACGAGGTCAATCGGGTGGATATCGCCTTCGTCAACGAAGTGCTCGGTCAATGCCATGTGCTCGGCCTCATTTGTTATAGCGCCGGGGTAATGGCAGCGCCCCAAGCGCTAGGTGCCTGCTCAAGGGACGGTGGGCTTATCGTTCCGCCCCTACGACATATGGTGGTGGGCCGAGGGGCGTCTGTAAAGCAGTTTCTTGGGGATAAGTCGAAAGAGACTCGGAATTTTTTCGATTTAACCTGCAATAAAGTCACTTCGGCGGGCGTTGCCTGCGCGACAAGGATTCTTGCGCGGCCGAGCGTTCGGATGTCTAATCTGTTTCGGTTCGCGAACGGGCAATGAAGCGCCCGCACATTCGGAGAGATCACGTGTCAGACCAAAAGATCAAAGGACCCGCGTCCTACTTTCCCTCGATCGAAAAGAAATACGGCCAGCCGATCAGCCATTGGCTCGGGGTTGTGGAGGGGCAGATGCCCGCAAGGCATATGGAGCTTGTCGCGCACTTGAAATCGGAACACGGGCTGGGCCACGGCCATGCCAATGCGATTGTCGGCCATTATTTGGCAGGAAAGCGCTAACCCTCGCGGGCGCTACTTCTTCTTGGCTTCGAGCGCTTCGATCCGCGCGAGGAGGGCGGCATTTTCCTCGCGGGCCTTCTGGGCCATGGCGCGCACGGCGTCGAATTCTTCCCGGGTCACGAAATCGCGCTCGGCCAGCCAGCGATCCAACAGAGACTTCATGGCATTGCCCGCCTCATCGCGCGCGCCCTGCGCCACGCCCATGGCGTTGGTCATCAACTGGCTCAGGTCGTCCATGATCTTGTTGCGGGTCTGCATCGTGGCCTCCGGTGTTAACAAGGCTCTATATGGAGGCGCTTCGCCGCCAAGGCAACAGGGCGGGAGTTGACAGCGGCCCGCCCCCCGCGCAGGACTAGCTCATGCGTGCTTCGATCCCCTTTCCCGATATCTCGCCCGAGATCTTTTCCTTTTCCGTCGGCGGCTTTGAATTTGCCCTGCGCTGGTATGCGCTGGCCTATATCGTCGGCATCGTCGCCGGCTGGCAGATCATCGCCTGGCTGATGCGCCGGCCCAAGCTCTGGCCCGAAAGCACGCCACCGATGACGCCAACGCTTCTCGAGAATTTCATGACGTGGATCATCGTCGCGGTGATCCTTGGCGGGCGTCTCGGCTATGTCTTTTTCTACGCCTTCGATGCCTTTGCCGCCGATCCGATGTCGATCATCCGGGTCTGGGAAGGGGGGATGTCGTTCCACGGCGGCTTTGCCGGGGTGATCGTGGCGACGATCCTCTATGCCCGCCGATACAAACTTCCGCTCGGCTCGGTCGCGGATTCTCTGGCCATCGTCGCGCCGCTCGGCCTTTTCCTTGGACGGATCGCCAATTTCATCAATGGCGAGCTTTGGGGGCGGGTGACGGATGTGCCTTGGGCCGTGGTGTTCCCCGGAGAGGCCGCGCAGAACTGTCTCATCATGGTTGCCGAATGTGCCCGCCACCCGAGCCAGCTTTACGAGGCGGGGCTCGAGGGGCTTGTCCTCGGCACGCTGATCGCATGGCTCGCACTCAAACGCGGCGCACTTCGCAAGAGGTGGTTCCTGACCGGCCTGTTCTTCCTGGGCTATGGCCTCTCACGCTATATCGTCGAGTTTTTCCGCCAGCCCGATGCCCAGTTCGTCAGCCGTGGCAACCCGCTGGGCTATGCCTATCAATGGGGTGACTGGGGTCTGACCATGGGCCAGACCCTCTCGCTGCCGATGATCCTGATCGGCCTTGTTCTGGTGCTTTGGCCAAGGCGCAAGACATGAGCGCGATCGAGGATGTGCTTCGCGCCCGGATAGCGGCCACCGGGCCGATCACCATTGCCGATTATATGGCCGAAACCCTGATGCACCCCGAGCACGGCTATTACGCCACGCGCGATCCCTTCGGCGCGGCGGGCGATTTCATCACCGCGCCCGAGATCAGCCAGATGTTTGGCGAGCTTGTGGGCCTGTCGATGGCGCAATCGTGGCTCGATCAGGGGGCGCCCGACCGTTTCATCCTTGCAGAGCTTGGTCCGGGGCGCGGCACGCTCATGTCGGACGTCCTGAGGGCAACCAGATCTGTGCCCGGATTTGTCGATGCGGCCGAGGTGCATTTCGTAGAGACCTCGCCCGAGCTGCGGAAGGCGCAGGCGCTGCGGGTGCCGGATGCGACATGGCACGACACGATGGCCGATTTGCCGGAAGGGCCGCTCTGGCTCGTCGCCAACGAATTTTTCGATGCGCTGCCGATCCGCCAATTCGTCCGGCAAGGGCCGGGGTGGCGCGAGCGGATCGTCGGGTTGCGGCATGGCGACATACAACCGGGCTTTGGCGATCAGACGACCCATGGCTTTCTCGCCCACCGCCTGCAGGACACGCGCGACGGGGATCTCGTCGAGCTTTGCCTCGCCCTGCCCGCCATTGTGCAAGACATCGGCCGCAGGATCGGCACCCATGGCGGCGCGGCGCTGATCATCGACTATGGCGATTGGCGCTCGCTGGGAGATACGTTTCAAGCCATCCGCGCCCATGAGGCAACCGATCCCTTCCTCGATCCGGGCGAGGCCGATCTGACAGCCCATGTGGATTTCGAGGCCATCGCCCTTTCTGCTACCCCGGCCAAATTCAGCAAGCTCACGACCCAAGGCGTTTTTCTGGAGCGGCTCGGGATCACCACGCGCGCCCAGCAACTTGCCTCGAAATTGGCCGGCGCCGATCTCGAGCATGTGGTTCTGGCGCATCGCCGCTTGACCCATCCCGACGAAATGGGCGACCTCTTCAAGGTAATCGCGCTCTATCCCGCAGGGCGCGTGCCGCCGCCGGGATGCGATCCATGACGCTCGACATCATCACCTCCGACAGCCTCGCGCCCCTGCGCCACGGATTTTTCGGCCGTCAGGGCGGCGCCTCGTCGGGCATCTTCGGGGGCCTCAACTGTGGCTATGGCAGCTCGGATCAGCACGAGGCGGTCGCGATAAACCGAGGGCGGGTTGCTGCGGCGCTTGGGCTCGAGGCGGACCGGCTTATCGGCGTCCATCAGATCCATTCGGCGGATGTCGTCGTGGTGACCGACCCCGAAACGCCCCGCCCCTCGGCCGATGCGATGGCGACAAACCTGCCCGGCGTGGCGCTCACGGTTCTGACCGCCGATTGCCAGCCGGTCCTTTTTGCCGATCCCGTGGCGGGTGTTATCGGCGCGGCCCATGCTGGCTGGAAAGGCGCGCTCGCGGGTGTGCTTGGAAAGACTGTCGATGCGATGGAAGCTCTGGGCGCGCAACGGGACCGGATCAATGCCGTCATCGGCCCGACCATCAGCCAGCGCGCCTATGAGGTCGGCCCCGAGTTCTTTGACGCGTTCATCGCCGAAGATCCCTCCTTCGCCCGCTTTTTCGCCGGCGGCGAAGGCGACCGGATGATGTTTGATCTGCCGGCGCTGGGGCTGCACCTTCTCAGGCAGGCGGGAATAGCCAATGCGGAGTGGACGAGGCACTGCACCTTTTCCGATCCAGACAGGTTCTTCAGCTATCGCAGGACAACGAAAGCCAAAGAGGCTGACTATGGCCGCCTGATCTCGGCCATCCGCCTTTGATTATGGCGCAACTTGGGCGGATCTCTCGCCGGCGCGGGCCGTTCGGACGCAAGACCTGAACGATTCTCGCAAAAACCCCAGCAAAACCAGCATTGTTGCCCGATTCAGCTACAATCCCACCCGATCAACGGGATTGGTGAGATTTCACGGAAATTCCTTTTTTGCCGCCAGAATCCGCCGCGAAGCGGAGCGAGATTGAAATCACTGAGGCACACACCAACAGACGGGGAACGACCATGAAGACGGAAAAGCGCTGGATCAAATCTCTCGCAGCAGAAGCCGCAAAATGCGAGCAGCACCAGATGCCTTGGGCCCGCGGTGCCCGCCGTCAGGCCATGATCGCCCGCCGCAAGGCCGCTGAGGCCACCTCCCAACCCGACGCGACCTCGTCTGCCTCGGCCTGAGTTTCACTTCCCCAACCGCCCTTTGGCGGCACCTTCACCGCCCGGCCATCCGGGCGGTTTTTATTTGGACATGGCGAATCGGAATGTGGCAATTTCGTTCACCATCGCCGGACAATCCCAGACCCCGGTTACGATTGGTTCCCCCCAACACTCTGATCACGCAGGTCTTTTGACAGACTGCCACCAATTGTCGATTTTGACGGTAATCGTTCATTAAGCCGGACGTTGTCGGTGGGGGCCGACTGATGGCGAGCACAAAGGGTGCCCGCATGACCATGACCCCCGACTCCAGCCCAAGGCTGGACCTTCCCCTTTCCTCTCTGGCCCGTCAGGGCCAGAACGCTCGTCCCGACGGACGGCCTCAGCGCGTTCAGCCTCTCATGCGCAGGTATGAGGCCGTCCATCTGGCATCAAATGGCGATATCGTGGAGCATTCCCACATTGCCCCCGCCATTCCGCAATTCGAGGAAGCCTTTTCAGCCTTCGCCCGCGGAACCATCTTTCAGACCCAAGCGGGCCCGATCGCCGTTGAAGACCTGCTGCCGGGCGACATGGTTCTGACGGCCGATGGAGAGTTTGAGAAACTCACATGGAAGGGCTCGATGATGCTCGTTCCGAGCGCCGAGGGGCAATCCCCGGAGATGCGACACCTGACCCGGATGGCGGCCGAAGCCATGGGACTTGGTCGGCCCGCGAATGACACCGTCTTTGGCCCATCCGCCCGGATTGCCCACCGCGCGACCGGAATCAAGACCCTAACCGGCCAGTCCCTCGCGCTGGTCCCGCTTCGCGATTTCATCGACGGCGTCAATATTGTTGAGTTGACACCGATGACCTCGGTGCAAGTCTTCCACCTGGCCTTTGAAGAACACCACCGGCTTGTTACAGGCGGCATCGAGGTCGAAAGCTACCACCCCGGCTTGGCGCACCGCTTCCCGCTGCGCGGTGATCTGCTGCGCCTGTTCATGACGCTTTTCCCGCAGATGCTGGATTTCACGGAATTCGGCGCTCCAATGGCCCCGCGCCTCAGGCTGCAAGACCTCGACCTCTTTCACGCCGCCTGATCAGGCGTCGCGGCGGAGCCGTTCTTCCAGAACCTCGAAGGGAACCCCGGGCTCGTCTTTCGCATCGCGGATGACGAGGCTGGTTTTTACACTGGCCACATTCGGCGCGGCAGTGAGTTGTTCGGTCAGAAAGGTCTGGAACGTCCGCAGATCGGGCGAGACGCATTTGAGGATGAAATCCACCTCGCCGTTGAGCATGTGGCACTCGCGCACCAAGGGCCAACCCTTGCACTTTGCCTCGAAGGCAGAAAGATCGACCTCGGCCTGACTCACCAGTCCGACCATGGCAAAGACCTGAACCTCAAAGCCCAATTCTCTCGGATCGACGACAGCGTGGTAGCCACGGATATAACCCTGCTCCTCAAGCGTGCGGACCCGGCGCAGACAGGGCGGCGCGGAAATGCCCACCCGCTTGGCGAGTTCGACGTTGGTCATGCGCCCATCGGCCTGAAGCTCCGCAAGGATCATACGGTCGATTTCGTCGAGTTTGCTGCCGGGCATGGCCCCTCCTCAGGAAATTTCACAAAGACTACGCTATTGCCGCAGAATACGCAATAATCTTTCAACATGGCGCAATATCATTACGCCACATCACACATTTCATATCTGCTATGTGTTTCGTGCCAACAGCCTTTAAACCGCAGCGCAGCGCGGCTATATCGGGTTCTGACTCAAGAGGAAAGCTGCCATGACCCAGACCCGCCACACCAAGGTTCTCATCATCGGATCCGGCCCTGCCGGCTATACCGCGGGGGTCTATGCCAGCCGCGCGATGCTGCAGCCGATCCTCGTTCAGGGGATGGAGCCGGGCGGACAGCTGACCACCACGACCGAGGTCGAGAACTGGCCGGGCAAGACCGAGATCCAAGGGCCCGAGTTGATGGTCAATATGGAAGAGCACGCCCGCGCCATGGGTTGCGAGATCATCATGGATATCATCACCGATCTTGACCTGTCGAAGCGCCCCTTCACCGCCAAGGGCGATAGCGGCACCGTCTATACCGCCGACGCGGTGATCCTTGCGACAGGTGCGCGGGCCAAGTGGCTCGGGCTCGCATCGGAAGAGAAATACAAGGGCTTCGGTGTTTCGGCCTGTGCGACCTGCGATGGTTTCTTCTATCGCGGGCAGGAAATCGTCGTGGTCGGCGGCGGCAACACGGCTGTGGAAGAGGCGCTGTTCCTGACGAATTTTGCCTCCAAAGTCACCGTGATCCACCGCCGCGACGAATTCCGCGCCGAGCAGATCCTGATTGACCGCCTGATGAAGAACCCCAAGATCGAAGTGCTATGGCATCACACGCTGGAAGAGGTTGTCGGCGAAGACAGCCCGATGGGCGTGACCGGCATCAGGGTCAAGCACACCCAAACCGGCGAGATCTCCGAGATCCCCGCCAAGGGCGTGTTCATCGCCATCGGCCATGCGCCGGCGTCTGAGCTGGTGAAAGACCAGCTCGAGCTGCACCACGGCGGCTATGTCAAGGTTCAGCCCGGCTCGACCCGCACCTCGATCGAAGGCGTTTTCGCGGCCGGCGATCTGACCGACCACGTCTATCGGCAAGCGGTGACCAGCGCCGGGATGGGCTGCATGGCCGCGCTCGACGCCGAGCGCTGGCTTGCCCACCACAAGTGACGGCTTTCGCCGGGATCATCTGGCGGGCGGCCTTCGAGGGCCAGTCGCCGCTGATCCCGGCCTCCGCCCCTGAAGGGCGGTTTCATCATAGTGGGCAGACGGCGCTCTATGCCTCACTGACGCCTGAGGGATGCCGCGTTGCGATCCGGCGCTATATTGCGCCCGATGATCCGCCCCGCCTGATCCACCCGCTCCACCTCAAGGCCGAGCGGGTGATCGACATGACCGGGCGGCCAGAACTCGGCATCGTCTGGCAAGACCTGCGCGAGAGCGGCCCCTCGCCCACTTGGGTGATCTCGGACCGGCTGCGTGCCGAGGGCTGGCAAGCGATGCTCTATTCCTCGCGCTCGCGGCCTGATCTGACCCATATCGTGGCTTTCGATCTGCTATCGCCCGCTCTCACCGCCGCAGGTGCCGCACTGCCCTTCTAGTCCCCCAAGAAAACCCTTCCCAGACGCGGCGAAATGTGAGATATGTTCATCGTTGAACATATTTGAGACCACCGATGATTTCGCCAGAAACCCAAGCCGCGCTGCCGGAGGAAGACCCGCTCTTCCGCCTTCTGCGCCAGCTTGATCTGGCGCCGGATGCCTCGCAACGCGCGACGGCACAGGCCATCGGTGTCAGCCTTGGAACCCTGAACAACCACCTCCGCGCCGCCACTGCGGCTGGCCTGATTGCAATCTCCGAACGCTCCGGCCCCGATCGCCGCCAGCGCTTTGCCTATGCCCTGACCACCCGCGGCGCGGCCACCAAAGCCCGCCTCACCGACCGTTTTCTCGAGCGCAAGCTCGCTGAATATGACGCCCTGCACGCCGAATTGACCGGCACTGAAAGCGGGCTTCTCTCATTGAAGAAAAGGACCCCCCTGATGCTCCCCAATCTTGCCCCCATCCCCGAGCTATACGTTTCCTACGATTCCGCCCAGAAGCTGAAGGTCTCGGCCGGCGATCTCGTCAGCCACGACCTCACCCCGCGCCAGATCTGCGATCTGGAGCTTTTGATGAACGGTGGCTTCTACCCGCTCAAAGGCTTCCTCTCGGAAGAGGACTATACCGGCGTCGTCAACGATATGCGGCTTGCCGACGGGGCGCTCTGGCCGATGCCGATCACCCTAGATGTCTCGGAGAAATTCGCCGAAGCCATCGAACTTGGTCAGGACATTGCTCTGCGCGACGCGGAAGGCGTGATCCTTGCGACGATGACCGTCACAGACAAATGGGTGCCGAACAAGGCACATGAGGCCGAGAAAGTTTTCGGAGCCGACGATATCGCCCACCCGGCGGTGAACTATCTCCATCACAAGGCCGGAGCGGTCTATCTCGGCGGCCCTGTCACCGGCATCCAGCAGCCGGTCCACTACGATTTCCGCGCCCGCCGCGACACGCCCAACGAGCTGCGCGCCTATTTCCGCAAAGTCGGCTGGCGCAAGATCGTGGCCTTCCAGACCCGCAATCCGCTGCACCGCGCGCATCAGGAGCTGACCTTCCGCGCCGCCCGCGAGGCGCAGGCCAACCTCTTGATCCATCCCGTGGTGGGCATGACCAAACCGGGCGATGTCGATCACTTTACCCGCGTGCGCTGCTATGAGGCGGTGCTCGACAAATACCCGCAGGCCACCACCACGATGAGCCTTCTCAACCTCGCCATGCGGATGGCCGGCCCGCGCGAGGCGGTCTGGCACGGGATCATCCGCCGCAATCACGGCTGCACCCATTTCATCGTAGGCCGCGACCACGCCGGCCCCGGCAAGAACAGCCAGGGGCAAGATTTCTATGGCCCCTATGACGCGCAGGAGCTGTTCAAGAAACACGAGGCCGAGATCGGCCTCGAGATGGTCGACTTCAAGCACATGGTCTATGTGCAGGAGAAGGCGCAATACTATCCGGCCAACGAAGTCCCGGCGGGCGATACCGTTCTCGATATCTCGGGAACCGAGCTGCGCCGCCGTCTGCGCGAGGGGCTTGATATCCCTGAATGGTTCTCTTTCCCCGAGGTCGTGACCGAGCTGCGCCGCACCTCGCCGCCGCGCTCCAAGCAGGGCTTTACCGTGTTCTTCACCGGCTTCTCGGGTTCGGGCAAATCGACCATCGCCAATGCGCTCATGGTCAAGCTGATGGAGATGGGCGGCCGTCCGGTGACGCTTCTCGATGGTGATATCGTGCGGAAGAACCTTTCAAGCGAGTTGGGCTTCTCGAAAGAGCACCGAGATCTCAACATCCGCCGCATCGGCTATGTCGCGTCCGAGATCACCAAGAACGGCGGCATCGCCATCTGTGCGCCGATTGCCCCCTATGCCACCACCCGCCGGGCCGTGCGCGAGGATATCGAAGCCTTCGGCGCCTTCGTCGAGGTCCATGTGGCGACCTCGATCGAGGAATGCGAACGGCGGGACCGCAAGGGCCTCTACAGGCTCGCGCGTGAGGGCAAGATCAAGGAGTTTACCGGCATCTCCGACCCCTATGACGTTCCGGCAAGCCCCGAGCTTCGGATCGAGACCGAAAACGCCGACGTGGATACCTGCGCGCATCAGGTGCTGCTCAAGCTTGAGAGCATGGGCCTCATTGCGGCGCACTAAGTGCGAAGGAATAGGCACCAAAAGGAAACGCCGCCCCGAGGGCGGCGTTTCGCTTTTCGGTGGCCGGGCCTATTTGCCCGGGATCATCCGGGTTAGAAGGCCGTCTTTCAGGATGTAGTGGTGATAGAAGGCCAATAATGCGTGACCGAAGGCCAGAAGCATCAGGAGGTTGGTCAACACCTCGTGCACCGCTCCCAGATCGCGGTTGAGGCCATTGAAAGCCAGAAAGCCGCTAACCGGAACGGCGAGCATGAGGACGTAGAGGGCCAGATGCCCTGCCTTGGCCGCAAGCTGCATGAGCTTTGTCGTCGGAACTTCGGCAGGGGCCCGCTTCCAGACACGCAACACGACGCGCAGAAGGAGAAGCACCACGACAGCCACGCCGATCGCCCTGTGGGCATTGGCTCCGCCGTCGAGCGACCCCGTTCCTCCGGAGCGAACGAGCGCCTTGAAGGCATCGCTCATGGCATCGCCGAGAAGGTAGTTGGCGCCGATCAGAATGGCGATCAGCCAGTGAAGGACGATCTGCGAGAGATCATAACGAGTCTTGGTCGACATTTTGGGGGCCCTGTTGAGAAGTCGTGCCTGTTGAACGAAGGGCGACGGAAGTTCCGTCGCCCTGCCTGAAAGATTTCTAATGGACTGTGACCGGTGTTCGGTCATTCTGCCGTGCGAAGAAAAAGGCGGTGCTCCGGTCTGCCACAAGGGCCAGCTGCTGGCCATCGGCATCGCAGACCGCGAAGATCTGCTCACGGTCGCCCGCCTGCGCCCGCATATCCTCGGGCAATTCGGCCACAGCCACAGGCTTTACATAGACGATATCGCTGACCATCCGCGCGAGATCGTGCTTGCTGTTCATTTCGCGCCTCCTTTCCGGATCTTGATCGTTTGAACCACACTTTCGGGAACCTTGCGGGTCAGGTCGATGTGCAAAAGCCCGTTTTCCATGATCGCCTCGCCCACGTCGACACCATCGGCCAGAACGAAAGAGCGCTGAAACTGCCGCGCCGCAATCCCGCGGTGCAGGAATACGCGGTCTTCGCTGTCGTCGCGCTGGCGCCCGCGAATCACGAGGGAATTGTCCTCGACCGTGATCGCCAGATCCTCCTCGCCAAAGCCCGCCACCGCGAGGGTGATGCGGTAGGAGTTTTGCGAGGTTTGTTCAATATTATAAGGGGGGTAGCCATCGTTTCCAGTCTTGGCGGTGCGCTCGACAAGACGCTCAAGCTGTTCAAAGCCCAGAAGATAGGGGTGGGTTCCCAAGGTCAATTTCGTCATCCGACACGTCCTTGTCTAAAGCGACCGTCTGTGCAGGCCCCGTAGCGGCAGCCCGTTCATGGAAAATATGGGCAGAGACAGCGGCTTGTGCAAGTGCGGGCTGGCGAAAGCCTCTGCTGGCTCCTATCTTCTTGTCAGGAAATATCGGGGCCGGACATGAACTCATCAGCCGAGATGGACGAGACAGAGGTTCTCAAGGTGAGGATCGAGGTCCTCAAGCGCGAGCACCGTGATCTCGACGAGGCGATCCATGCACTTCACGAAAAAGGATCGGCCGATATGCTGACGTTGCGGCGGCTGAAGAAGCAGAAGCTGATGCTGAAAGACCGGATCGCCCTTCTCGAAGACAAGCTTCTACCCGATATCATCGCCTGACTGCGACCTGATCGCCCGTTGCCTCCGAGGCGACGCTGAGTATAGTGCCGCTTCCTTTGCAAGGGGACCGTTATGGCCGGAGTAACCGTCGGGATCATCATGGGCAGCCAGTCTGACTGGGCCACGATGAAGAACGCAGCCGATATCCTTGATGAGCTGGGCATTGCCTATGAGAAGAAGATCGTCTCGGCGCACCGCACGCCCGACAGGCTTTGGGAATACGGCAAGACGGCTGCGAGCCGGGGCCTGAAGGTGATCATCGCTGGCGCTGGCGGTGCGGCGCACCTGCCTGGCATGATGGCCTCGAAAACCCGCGTGCCGGTGATCGGCGTGCCAGTCCAGACCAAGGCGCTTTCAGGTGTCGACAGCCTTTATTCCATCCTGCAGATGCCCAAGGGCTTCCCCGTCGCCACCATGGCAATTGGCGCGGCTGGCGCGTCGAACGCGGGCCTGATGGCCGCCGCGATCCTTGCCAACGAGGATGCGGGCATCGCCGCGCGGCTTGACGCCTGGCGCGACGCCCTGTCGGCCTCGATCCCGGACGAGCCGCAAGATGACTGATCGGCTCACGCCCGGCGCCACCATCGGCATTCTCGGCGGCGGCCAGTTGGGCCGGATGCTTTCGGTCGCGGCCTCGCGGCTTGGCTTCAAGACCCATATCTACGAGCCGGGCGCCAACCCGCCTGCCGGACAGGTGGCCCATACGGTGACCACCGCGCCCTATGAAGACGAGGCCGCGCTGCGGGCCTTCGCCGCCTCGGTCGATGTGATCACCTACGAGTTTGAAAACATCCCCACGAGCGCCCTGGATATCCTCGAAGCAATCCGCCCGATCCGCCCCGGCCGCACCGCGCTGGCCGTGTCGCAGGACCGCCTGTCGGAGAAGACCTTCCTGCGCGATCTGGGCCTGATGACCGCGCCCTTCGCCGATGTCGCCTCCAAGGCCGACCTCGCCGCCGCGCTCGAGACCATCGGCGCCCCCGCGATCCTGAAAACCCGCCGCTTCGGCTATGACGGCAAGGGGCAGGCGCGGATCATGGCGTTGAACGATGCCGCCTCGGCCTATGCCGATATGGCGGGCGCACCCTCGATCCTCGAGGGGTTCGTCAATTTCAGCCACGAGGTCTCGGTGATCGGGGCGCGGGCGCTCAATGGCTCGGTGGCCTGTTTCGATCCGGGCGAGAACGTTCATCTGAACGGCATCCTGCACACCACCACCGTGCCTGCGCGGCTGTCGCCCTCGCAGCGGTCGGACGCCATCCTGATCGCCGCCAAGATCCTCAACGCGCTGGACTATGTGGGCGTGATGGGGGTCGAGCTTTTCGTCACCGCCGAGGGCCTCGTCGTCAACGAGATCGCCCCGCGTGTTCACAACTCCGGCCATTGGACCCAGAACGGCTGTGTCATCGACCAGTTCGAACAGCATATCCGCGCCGTGGCGGGCTGGCCCTTGGGCGACGGCAGCCGCCATTCGAATGTGGTCATGGAAAACCTGATCGGCGAGGACGTGGCCCGCATTCCCCAGATCGCCGAGACCTGCACGGCGATCCACCTCTACGGCAAGGCCAAGGCCAAGCCGGGCCGCAAGATGGGGCACATCAACCGGATCGTCGGGCCGGCGAAAGGCTAGAAGAAGCCGGTGACTAGGCTGCGGATCGTCATGTCGTGATCGAACCGGCCCTCTTCGAGGAACAAGAGAACCTCGGCGATGGCGATCGGGTCGATCATCATGAAGGTGTGGGAGACCGAGAGGACAAGGTGATCGCGCATCCCTTCAAGGCGGGTTGATGCGACCGAGACCTTTCCATCGTCAGGCCCGTCGATGAGCCTCGAGAAGACCGGATTGATCGACCGATCCCCGGCGATAATCCCGACATCAAAGGTTGGAAAGCCAAGCTCGCTGGCGATGCCGCTGGGCGCGGTCGACAGCTCAAGCCCCGCCGGGCCATTGACCCACTGGAACGGCTCCCATTCGCCGAAGATATCAACCAGCTGAGAGCCATGATTGGGCGGCCCCATCATCACCACGCGGCCCATGTTTTCAGGGCGGTAGTGGGTTAGCCAGAGCCTTGCCAGAATTCCCCCCATCGAATGGGTGACGAAATTCACCCGCCGCTTGCCGCAGGCGGCCACATCCGTTGTGACCCAGTTCTCGACCAGTTCTTCAATCGTATAGTCGCGCGAGGGATAGCCGGAGTTGACCACGAAATACCCCGCCCGCTCGAGCACAAGCTGCAGGGGCGTCATCGAGTATTCGCTGCGGGCAAGGCCATGCAGCAGCACGACGCAATCCTCGTCGGGATTGGCAGCAAAGGCGGGCGTGGCAAAGCCTAAGGCGGCAAGAAGGGCAAGGAGACGGGCCAACATGGGCCTCAGATAGCATTGAATTGTGAAACTGCCACGGCGGGCTTGAATGACCCTGCGTCAGACGGCAGGTTGGCGCCTATGAACCCCAAGCCTCGCCCTCCCCGCCTCGCAGTTCGCGGCATCGTCATGCGCGAAGGGCGGCTCCTTCTGGTCAACGCCTGGAAGGGCAAGGATCACATCTGGTGCGCCCCCGGCGGCGGCGTCGAGCCGCACAGCAGCCTGCCCGACAACCTCGCCCGCGAGATCCACGAAGAAACGGGGCTGACTGTCCGCGTCGGCACACCCTGCCTCGTCAACGAATTCCACGATCCCGATAGCGATTTCCATCAGGTCGATGTCTATTTCCGCTGCACGCTCATCGCCGGTGATCCTGACGGCGACTGGACCGATCCCGAAGGCATCGTCTCGATGCGCCGCTGGGTGACGCGCGCGGAAATGGCGGCGCTGACGGTCAAACCCGACAGCCTCGCCGCCGTGGCTTGGAAAGACCCAGGCGCTCCGGCCTATGACCCGCTCGAGCCGATCCTGCGATGATCCGTCCGCTCGATCCCGTGGCCGACCATGCCACCGTCTGTGCGTTTTGGGAAAGTTGCCGCGATTTCTCGGAGATGGAGCGCGGGCGGACCGATCACGCGCGGCAGACCGAAGGCTTCTTCCACGACGCCCCGCCCAATGCCGATGCCGCCAAGCGGATGCGGCTGGGGGTGTTTGACGAGGATCGCCTGATCGGCGTCGCCAGCGTGGATTTCGGCTTTCCCGAAGCCGAGGATGGCTACATCGGCCTTCTAGCCTTTGCCGAAGACGCGCGGGGCGGCGGGCTGGGGCCGCAGGTCTTGGCGCATATCGAGGCCGAGGCCCGCATCCGAGGCGCAAAGCGGCTCTATGTCGGTGTCCTGCTCGCCAATGTGAAAGGTCGCGCCTTTTGGGAACGCGAGGGCTTTGCCGCCGCCCTGCCCCCGCGCGAAATCACCATCGGCGCGAAGACCCAGTTGGCGCAGAGGCTTGTGAAAGCGCTGCCCTAGCGTTTGGGCATCAGGGAGATCCCGATGCCGCCAAGGACGAGAACACTGGCGATAATCAGTCTCGCGCCAACCGGCTCGGAGAGGAAAAGCGCCCCGCCCAGCGCCGCGATCACCGGTGCGCTGAGTTGCGCCACCGCCGCGCGGGTCGCGCCGAGGCTCGGCAGGATTGCATACCACAGAGCGTAGCCCAGGCCGCTCGTCACAGCGCCCGAAAAGATAGCCAAGGCAGCTCCGGCGGGGGTGGTTTCGAAAGGCGCGACGAAAAGGAGGAGCGCCACGATCGGCACCGAGATCACGAAGTTGGCCGCAGTGAGGGCCAGCGGGTCTTTCGCCCCGCGCCCTTTCAGCGAATAGATGCCCCAGCCCAGCGCCGCCGCCGCCATGAAACCGATCTCAGGCCCCGGAGTGTCGGCCGCGCCGCGCGGCCAGACGAGGTAGGCAAGGCCCGCCAATGACACGGCCGCGCCAATCCAGCGCCGCACCGGGATTGCTTCACCGCCGATCAGCGCCCCGCCAAACATCGTCAGCTGCACGCCGCCGAAGAGGATCAGCGCCCCGATCCCGGCATCGAGCCGGCCATAGGCGAGCGAAAAGCCCACGAGATAGAGCGACAGCGCCCCGGCCCCGATCAGACGGCCCGACCAGTCCGAGAGCGGCAGCTTCCGCCCCCGCGCCGCCACCAGCGCCCAAAGGACGATGGCCCCAGACAGAGCGCGGACAATGGCAAAGCTCTCGGGCGGCATCCCGTAATGCCCCACAGCCATCCGGTTGAGCACCGAATTGGCGGCGAAGGCCGTCATGGTCAGGGCTGTGAGAAGAAAGAGGCGCATGGGGGTTTGGTGCGCCCGCGCCTTTCACAAAGCAAGGAAATTCAGATCACAGCCCATCGAAGGACGAGGGATAGACCAAGGTCTTTTCCGGCACATCTGTTCCGGGGCCAGCCAGAAGGAGATGGTCGACAGGATAGGTCGACGTGAGTTTCGCCGCCCGCGCCGCGCTGAAACCGGCGCGTTCGTAGAATAGGGCGGCCCCAAGAACCACGATCATCGTCTGGCTCAACCGCGCCCATTCGGCCGCCATGCCGACCATGCGCCGGCCTATCCCCCTGCCCTGCCAGTCGGGATCAATCGCCACCGGCGCGAGCACCAGCCAGCCCTTCGGCTCGACCATCCGCGACAGCGCGTAATAGCCAACGATCCCACCTTCCCCCGGAACGACCATCTCGCCCGCGATCTGGCGGGATTTGCGCAGCTTGCGCACCAGCTGTGCCTCGTCCGATCCTTTGAACGCCCGCTGCAAAAGGCGTTCGACCGCCTGCATTTCGCCGGGGTTCATCGGGCGCTGGAAACTCGGCGGCATGGGACAACCTCAAATGAAAAAGGGGCCGCCCGCAGGCGACCCCCGATTTCTATCAGCGTTTGCCGCAGATTACATCATGCCGCCCATGCCGCCCATGCCGCCCATGTCGGGCATACCGCCACCGGCAGCGCCTTCTTTGGCGGGCTTGTCGGCGATCATGGCTTCGGTGGTGATGAGAAGGCCCGCAACCGAGGCTGCGTCTTCCAGAGCGGTCCGGACAACCTTGGCCGGGTCGATCACGCCAAACTTGAACATGTCGCCATATTCTTCGGTCTGGGCGTTGAAGCCAAACTTGGCATCGCTCGATTCACGAACCTTGCCAGCCACGACCGCACCGTCAACGCCCGCATTCTGGGCGATCTGGCGAAGCGGAGCTTCAAGGGCGCGGCGGACGATGGCGATGCCGGCGTCCTGATCGCTGTTGTAGCCCTTGAGGCCGTCAAGGGTCTTGGCTGCCTGAACCAGAGCTACGCCACCGCCAACCACGATGCCTTCCTGAACGGCTGCACGGGTCGCGTTGAGCGCGTCATCGACGCGATCCTTGCGCTCTTTCACTTCGATCTCGGTCATGCCACCAACCTTGATCACGGCAACGCCGCCGGCCAGCTTGGCCACGCGCTCTTGCAGCTTCTCACGGTCATAGTCCGACGAGGTCTCTTCGATCTGGCTGCGGATCTGGGCCACGCGGGCCTCGATCTCGGCCTTCTCGCCAGAGCCATCAACGATGGTGGTGTTGTCCTTGGTCAGCGAAACACGCTTGGCCGAGCCGAGCATGTCGATGGTGACGTTCTCGAGCTTCATGCCGAGATCTTCCGAGATCACCTGGCCGCCGGTCAGGATCGCGATGTCCTGCAGCATGGCCTTGCGGCGGTCGCCGAAGCCCGGAGCCTTGACGGCAGCAATCTTGAGACCACCGCGCAGCTTGTTGACGACGAGGGTCGCAAGGGCTTCGCCTTCGATATCCTCGGCAATGATCAGAAGCGGCTTTTGCGACTGGATCACCGATTCAAGCAGCGGAACCATCGATTGCAGCGACGAAAGCTTCTTTTCGTGCAGCAGAATCATGCAGTCTTCCAGCTCTGCGGTCATCTTGTCGGCGTTGGTCACGAAGTAGGGCGAGAGGTAGCCACGATCGAACTGCATACCCTCGACAACGTCGGTCTCGGTCTCGAGGCCTTTGTTCTCTTCGACGGTGATGACGCCTTCGTTGCCAACCTTCTGCATCGCGTCGGCAATCTGGCGGCCGATTTCGGCTTCGCCGTTGGCCGAGATGGTGCCGACCTGAGCGACTTCCGCCGAGTCGCTGACCGGGCGGGCAGCGGCCTTGATGGCGTCGACGACCTTGGCGGTGGCAAGGTCGATGCCGCGCTTGAGGTCCATCGGGTTCATGCCGGCGGCAACCGACTTGAGGCCTTCCTGAACGATGGCCTGAGCCAGAACCGTTGCAGTGGTGGTACCGTCGCCGGCTTCGTCATTGGTGCGGCTGGCGACTTCTTTCACCATCTGCGCGCCCATGTTCTCGAACTTGTCTTCGAGCTCGATTTCCTTGGCAACCGTCACACCGTCTTTGGTGATGCGCGGGGCGCCGAAGGATTTATCGATGACCACGTTGCGGCCTTTCGGGCCGAGGGTCACCTTCACCGCGTTGGCAAGGATGTTGACACCCTTGAGCATACGGTTACGGGCATCTGTATCGAACTTGACGTCCTTAGCAGCCATAGCTGTTTTCCTCGTCTATCTAGTTGGTTTTGAAAGGGTGCGGCGATCTCAGGCGATGATGCCGAGAATGTCGCTTTCCTTCATGATCAGCAGCTCTTCGCCGTCGACGGTGACCTCGGTGCCCGACCATTTGCCGAACAGGACGCGGTCGCCAGCCTTGACGGCCATCGCGATCAGCTCGCCCGAGTCCTTGCGGGCGCCTTCACCACAGGCGACGATTTCGCCCTCTGCGGGTTTTTCCTTGGCGCTATCGGGGATGATCAGACCGCCCTTGGTTTTTTCATCGCCTTGCACACGACGGACCAGAACGCGGTCATGCAGCGGTTTGAAAGCCATGCTTGCAGCTCCTAACTGTCTTTCGTTGTCTCGTTGGCCCCTCCGTTGGGGGCCGTTAGCACTCACTTCGTGCGAGTGCTAACGGCGAAGAGTTAGGGTAGGGTCTGAGATGAGTCAAGGCAAAGCGGGGCAAAAAGGTCACGGCTTGCGCCCGAGGCGGCCTGTGGCGGGATTTTCGTTTTGAGGAATCGGCGGGGGCGGCTATTTGCCCTCCCACACACCGCGCGATGTGCGCGCCTGATAGGAGGCTGACATGATGAAAGGAACCCTACGACCGACCTGCTAGCGCAGGGTCCCAGCCCTTTGTCGCGGCTTTTGCCGCCACGTCCCTTCGATCAGGAATATCCAGATGCACCCCCCGTTGTTCGTGGTCGATCACCGTATCGGCCCCGATCCCGCACCCGCCTTTGAACGGCACCGGGATCGCCCCATCATCCGCCGCAACCGCCCCGAAGCCCTGGGCTTCGCGGGCTCGCGGCACGACGCGCCCCACGGCCCCGCCCAGGCACATATCCCGGCTGTGCCTTCACCCGAAGCGCGCAGGGCCAAGCTGGTCGCACTGGCCAGCGATCCGCGCTTTCAGGCGCGGGCCATGCCACGCCGTGTCGGCCTGCGCCTGAGGCTCGGCCAGGCGCTGATGCGCGCTGGCTGGTGGCTCATGCGGGCCAAGGCCGGAGAAAAGCCGCAGGCGGGCTGATCCGCCTGCGGTGCCAAAGCCAGATCTTCTGCGCTTAATCTTCCTTTCAGTGATCGGTGCTAACTGTCGACCCGAAGGGAGATCCCATGTCGAGTTATGTCAGCAGCATTCTGATTGCCGCTTTCGGAATTATGGGCCTTGCAGCCCTGCAGTTTGGCGTGAAACCCGATTCGACGAGGATCGCCATGCTTGTACCGCCGTGGCAAGGCGACGGGCTTCTCCGCGCGGCGGCGACCGGGCTTGCAATCGTCGATTTCCATTGGGGTCGGCGGATCATCGTCCTTGATACTGGTAGCGACCCGGACGCTCTCCCAAGACTGCAAGAAATGAATCTTTGGCTACTGGATGCGACCGGAGCACTTCTCTGTCGCCCCGACAATGAAAGAATCTGACATGATCGCGACAATCCAAGACCTGAGAACGCGCGCCATATATTATGCGGTGCTATTGCTCTGGGCTCACCTCCCGGTTCTCGCCGGTTTGGCACTTATTCTTGGCAAAGGAATTCTGCTCCCTGTCGGGATTATGGCCGCTGTTTCTGTCGTCACGACCTTCGAATGGCGGCGCAACGGCGCAGGCCTGCCCGCGCAGCTGTCCGCAGCAGCGGGTTTGGCGATTGGCGTTTCCATGATTGTCTATTTGATGTCCGGCCACGAGTGGCAGCCAGACTCTCACATGCTCTTCTTTGCGGCTTTCGCTCTAACCGCAGTTTTCTGTGACTGGAGACCGATCGTCACTTATGCGGCGATCATCGCTGTCCACCATTTGGCCTTGAATTTCGCGCTGACCTCAGCGGTTTTTCCCGGCGAGGCCTCTTTCGGTCGGGTTTTGATGCATGCGGTTGTGCTCATCATCCAAGCAGCGCCGCTTATCTGGCTTTCGACCACTCTCACGCGGCTCTTCGCATCATCCGATGCGCTGCTTCAGGAGGCGGAGTCCAGCAAGGCCGCTGCTACGAAATCCGCGCAAAAGAAGGAGCAGGAACGCCTCACCTTGCAGCAAGTGGTCGGGAACCTGTCTGCAGGGCTCAACAGCCTTGCAGAGGGCGACCTCCGCAAGCCACTCGAAGAGCCTTTTGAGACCGAATACGATTCTCTGCGGCTCGATTTCAACGCCGCTCTTGAAAAGCTTTCGGAGATGATCGGTCAGGTCGTCCAAAGCTCGGAAAGCATCCGCAGCCGGTCGAGCGAGATCGCCTCTGCCTCGGACGACCTGTCGCACCGGACAGAGAATCAGGCCGCTGCTCTCGAAGAAACCGCTGCCGCGCTGGATGAACTAACCACATCCCTTAAAGCAGCGGCGGAAACGGCGCTCAGCGTAGAAGACATCGTTGGCAAATCCCGCCTTGAAGCGGAACAAAGCCGGTCGGTGGTTGAAAATGCGATCGCAGCGATGGGCGAGATCGGGAAATCGTCTCTGCAGATTGAACAGATCATCGGCACCATCGAAGATATCGCCTTCCAGACCAACCTGCTCGCCTTGAATGCCGGTGTTGAAGCGGCACGCGCCGGCGAAGCCGGAAAAGGGTTTGCAGTGGTTGCCTCCGAGGTGCGCGGCCTTGCCCAAAGATCGTCCGACGCCGCAAAGGAAATCAAGGTGTTGATCGGCACATCGGCAGAACACGTGGCGCTTGGGAATGATCAGGTCAACAAGGCAGGTCAAGCCCTGACCCAGATTGCCGGTACGGTTTCGCGGATCTCGGACCTTGTGTCCGAAATCTTTTCGGGCACCAAAGATCAGGCCGCGGGAATTGCCGAAATCAACACTGGCATGAACCAGCTCGATCAAGTCACCCAGCAAAACGCAGCAATGGTCGAGCAATCGACAGCTGCCAGCAATGACCTGCACCGAGAAGCAGTCGATCTTGCAGCTGTGGTGGCGTCATTCCGGGTCAAATTCTCAGAACCTTCAACCAAGGCCTCGCCCTCATTTTCGGATGAAGGATCGTCGGGAGCGACAGTCGCCAAAACAACAACTGATCCAGTGGCCGACCTGGAAAACCTGCAATTTGCAAGGGCCCTTGGCGGCGACAATCGTGCAGGGCAATGGCAATCTTTCTGAGCGCCGGGCGCCTACGGCACCATTGCTTTCATTATCGTCTTGGAGGGGGTGAGATTCGCGCCTCCTCCCCCGGTTTTTGATGGGGTCAGAATAATGGCGTTCAACTTTGGCCCGCCCTCGTGACAAGCGGTTCCACACGGCCTATAAGCCCGCCGTCAAATCCAAGCCACTGAAAGGCATCCGCATGAACACGCTGGTTTTCGGCCACAAATCTCCGGACACTGACTCTACCGGCGCCCCGCTCATCTGGGCCTGGTATCTCAGCCACAAGGGCACGCCCGCCGAAGCCCGGCTTTTGGGCACCCCGAACACCGAAGCCGCCTTTGTCGCCAAACGCTGGGGTTTCGAACTTCCTCCGGTGATTTCCGATGTCGAGGACGGCCAGCCCTGCGTCGTGGTCGATACCAACAACCCCGCCGAACTTCCGGCCAATATCAACAACGCCGATGTTCAGGCGATCATCGACCACCACAAGCTGGTCGGCGGCCTCGAGACCAAGGGCCCGATCGACATTACCATCCGCCCGCTGGCCTGCACCGTCACCGTCATGCACGGGCTGATGGGCGCCGATGCCGCGGCCATGCCCGATCCGATCAAGGGGCTGATGCTGTCGTGCATCCTGTCTGACACGCTCGAGTTCCGCTCGCCCACCACCACGCCGACCGACAAGGCGCTGGCCGAGAGCCTTGCTGCCGATCTTGGTGTCTCGATCCCCGAATTGGCGACCGAGATGTTCGAAGCCAAATCCGATGTTTCGGCCTTTTCGGACGCCGAGCTTTTGCGGATGGATTCGAAGGAATATACCGTCGGCGGCAAGGATTTCCGGGTCTCGGTCCTTGAGACGACCGCCCCGAAGATCGTGCTCGACCGTAAAGACAGCCTGATGAAATCGATGGAGGCCGTAGCCGCCGAGGATGGCGCCGATCAGGTTCTTCTCTTCGTCGTCGACATTCTGAAGGAAGAGGCAACCCTGCTTGTCCCGAACGATCTGGTGAAAACCGTCGCCGAGAAGAGCTTTGGCGCCACCGTCACCGGCGACACGGTCGTTCTGCCCGGCATCATGAGCCGCAAGAAGCAGATCATCCCGAACCTGAAGGTCTGACCGGCCATTCCCAAAACGGGGCGCTCCGGCGCCCCTTTCATTTTCCGATCTCAACGCCGCGAAGGCCGCCCCATGACCCAGATTATACAGCATTTTTCCGACATCAGCGGCGATTACGATGCCGCCTATGTCGATCTCTGGGGATGCGTGCACAACGGCATCACAGCCTTCCCTGAAGCCGTGGCCGCCTTGCAGGCGTTTCGCGCCCAAGGCGGCAAGGTCATCCTCGTGACCAACGCCCCGCGGGGGCGCTCCCATGTGGAGCGGCAGATCGCAAAGATGGGCGTGCCTTCGGACGCCTGGGATGCAATCGCGACGAGTGGCGACAGCGCCCGCGCGGCGATGTTCATGGGGGCAATCGGCGAGAAGGTCTGGTTCATGGGCGAGCCGCACGACATGCCCTTCTTTGAGCCGATGCACATTATCGAGAACCCCGTCGCCATTGAGCGGGTCGAGCTTGATGAGGCGGAAGGCATTGTCTGCTGCGGACCCTTTGATCCTTTCGCCGACCCCGCCTCTGTCCGTCCGCAGCTTCTTTATGCCAAGCAGAAGGGCATGAAGCTCCTCTGCGCCAATCCCGATATCGTCGTCGACCGTGGCGAAAGCCGCGAATGGTGCGCCGGTGCGATTGCCGCGATCTATACCGAGATGGGCGGCGAAAGCCTCTATTTCGGCAAGCCGCACCCGCCGATCTATGATCTTGCGGTGCGGCGGCTTGCTGCCCTGCCCGATGCCCCCGCCGATCCGCGCATCATCGCCATCGGCGATGGCATCCGCACCGATATTCTTGGCGCGATGGGCGAGGGAATCGATTCCCTTTTCATCACCGGCGGCCTTGCTGCCGCTGAGACAAAGACTGAGAACCAGCCTGACGCTGAAGCGCTAAACGCCTATCTCGACAGGGAAAAGATCGCCGCAACCTATGCGATCGGCTTCCTTCGCTAAAGTTTTCGGGGTTGATCTTTCTGCAACTGCAAAGTAATTATGTTACAAATCAGCTCACATTGCTGACCATTTATTACTTTCGGAGTGCCGGATGCTCGATAACGCCCCACGCGGAACGATCTGCATCGAAGACATCGAAATCGGCATGACCCGGTCGCTCCGCAAGGAGGTTACCGACCGGGATATCGAACTTTTCGCCGAGGTCTCGACCGACCGCAATCCGGTCCACCTCGACGACGATTACGCACAGGACACCATATTCGCAGGCCGCATCGCCCACGGGATGCTGACCGCGGGCCTCGTCTCGGCGGTGATCGGCGAGCAGCTTCCGGGCCATGGCACCGTCTATCTGGGCCAGACGCTGAAATTCCTCGGTCCCGTCCGCCCCGGCGACGTGGTGTTGGCCGAGGTCGAGGTCACCGGGATCGACCATTCCAAGCGCCGCGTGACGATGGACACGCGCTGTCTGGTCAATGGCAAGAAGGTCTTGATCGGCGAGGCAACGGTCCTCGCCCCGAGCCGCAAGTTCGACTGATCTTGCGCCGCCGCGCGGGGGCGGCTACCCAAGGCCCCATGCGTATCATCCGCGACACCCTGTTCCTTGATCCCTACGACCGTGGCGCCGCCGCGGCGATCGGCAATTTCGACGGGGTTCACCTTGGCCATCAGGCGGTGATCGACATCGCCCGCGCCGAGGCGCGCCGCCTTGACGTGCCCCTTGGCGTGATGACTTTCGAACCCCACCCGCGCGAATTCTTTGCCCCCGACGCCCCCGCCTTCCGGCTGATGAGCGCCGAAACGCGGGCGCACCGGATGGCCAAACTGGGTGTCGAAAAGCTCTATGAGGTGCCGTTCAACACGGGCCTTGCGGCGCTCACGCCCCGCGAATTCGCCGAAACGGTGATCCATCAGCGCCTCGGCCTGACCCATATCGTCGTCGGCGCCGATTTCCGCTTTGGCAAGGGCCGCGCCGGGTCGGCCGAGGATCTTGTGGCGTTCGGGGCCGAGCTGGGCTTTGGCGTGACCGTGGCCGAGCTTGTCGAGCTGGCGCAAGGCGAGGTTTCGTCCACCGCGATCCGCAACGCCCTCACCGAAGGCCGCCCGCGCGATGCGGCGGCGATGCTGGGCCACTGGCACCGGATCGACGGCGAGGTGATCCGCGGCGATCAGCGAGGGCGCGACCTTGGCTTTCCCACCGCCAATATTTCGATCGAAGGGCTGCACCCGCCGCGCCATGGCGTCTACGCGGTCAAGGTCGATGTGCTGGGCGGCCCGCATGAGGGCACCTATGACGGCGCCTCATCCATCGGCGTGCGCCCGACCTTTGGCTTCAATCACCCGAATTGCGAGACCTACCTTTTTGATTTCAAGGGCGATCTCTACGGGGCCGATATTTCTGTCGCGCTGGTCGATTACCTCCGCCCCGAAGAGAAATTCGATAGCCTCGACGCCCTGATCACCCAAATGCACGCCGATTGCGATCAGGCGCGCCGGATCCTCGCCGATGTCTGACAAGATCGACCGCAGCGGCCTACGCCACCGGTATTGGGAAACCGTGCCGATGGACCGGATGAACCGCGCCGAATGGGAGGCGCTCTGCGACGGTTGCGGCAAATGCTGCCTCAACAAGCTCGAGGACGAGGAAACCGGTGAGGTCGCCCTAACCCGCCTTGCCTGCCGCCTTCTCGACGACGAAAGCTGCCTGTGCAGCCAGTATCCGATCCGGCATCAGTTCGTGCCCGAATGCATCGTCCTGACGCCGAAAACCCTGCGCGACAATCTTTATTGGCTGCCCCAGACCTGCGCCTATCGGCTGGTCGTCGAGGGCCGCCCGCTCTACCCTTGGCACCCGCTTCTGTCCGGCGATCCCGAGACAGTCCACGCGGCGGGGGTCTCGGTGCGGGGCCTGACCATACCGGAATTCGAGGTCGACGACGACGACTGGGAAGACCATATCATCGAGGAGCCCACTTGACATGTTTTTCGCATCCGACAATTCCGGTCCGGTTCATCCCGCGATCCTCGAGAGCCTTGGCCGCGCCAATGCGGGCTATGCGATGGGCTATGGCAACGATCCCTTCAGCAAATCCGTCGCCCAGAAGATCCGCGATACCTTCGAGGCGCCCGAGGCGGCGGTTTATCTCGTGCCGACCGGAACGGCGGCCAATTCTCTGATCCTCGCCACGATGACCAAGCCCTGGGAGACAGTTTTCTGCACGCCCATGGCGCATATCAATTGCGACGAATGCAATGCGCCCGAGTTCTATATGGGCGGCGCGAAGCTGACGCTGGTTGAGGCGCGGGCCGCCAAGATGACGCCCGAAAGCCTACGCAAAGCGCTGGACAACGAAGGCAATCGCGGCGTGCACGGGCCGCAGCGCGGGCCGGTGTCCATCACCACGGTGACCGAGCGCGGCACGATCTATTCGCTTGAGGAGATCCGCGCGATCTCGGCTGTGACGAAAGAATACGGGCTGAAGCTCCACCTTGACGGCGCGCGTTTTGCCAATGCGATGGTCGCCCTTGGCGCCACGCCTGCGGAAATGTCGTGGAAAGCGGGCGTCGATGCGGTGAGCTTTGGCGGGACCAAGAACGGCTGCATGGGGGTCGAGGCCAGCGTGATCTTCGATCCCACCCTCGCTTGGGAATTCGAGCTGCGGCGCAAACGCGCCGCGCATCTTTTCTCCAAGCACCGCTTCCTTGCCGCCCAGATGGACGCCTATCTCGAAGGCGGCCTCTGGACCGACCTCGCCCGCGCCGCCAATGCCGCGACGGGCCTTCTTGTGGCGGGCCTGCAAGGCCGCAACGATATCCGCTTTGCCTTCGAACCGCAGGCCAACATCATCTTCTTCGAGGCCCCCCGCGCGCTGCATCAGCGCCTTTTGGGCGCGGGTGCGGTCTATTACGTCGAGGATGGCGACGTGACCGCGGGCGATCCCGCTGGCATCCTCACTGGCCGCCTTGTGTGCGACTGGTCGATGACACCCGAGGCTATTGACCAGTTCCTGTCTCTGCTGGCGGGCTAGGCGGACGGCGGCCCAGGACGATCAACCGCAGGACAGCATAGGCACCGAGGATGCCTGCCGCGATTTTCCAGCCGGTGTCGATGCCGTAGGTCTTGACCACGACTGCGAGAAGAAGCACCGCAACTGCCGCCCCGCCGCGCATCATCAGGCTAGACAGGCTGTGGACCGACGAACGGTATCTGTCGGGCGTCGCGCGGTTCATCACGGTCGATTCCGCCGGGCCTGCCATGGTCGTGACCAGCATGAGGCCCAGATAGGCGGCAACGAAGGCCCAGAAGCCTGTTTGGAAAGACAAGAGCCAGAGCGCGGCCGCGATGATGGCGGGAAGAACCAGAAGCTGGGCGCGAGGTGAGATGCCCGACACCTGCGCGAAGGCGCCAATGAGAAGCGGGCCGAGGATCGCCATGGCGAAATAGCCCGCTGTGATCCAGCCAAAACGGTCGTAGGCCATCGAAGTGTCGATCTCGATCAGGCGCGGCTGCCAATAGCCTTCGACCATCGCCAGACCAACACCGATCATTGCCCCGAGGATCAGGATATCCCGCACGTCGAATGTCCTCACCGCGAAAGAAATGGCCGCCCGCATCCTGCCGGCAGGATGGCTTTCCTCTTCGTCAACGTCGGAAAGGGTCTCGCCCTCGTGGTAGAGATACGGCGACAGGATCAGATGGACCACCGCCATCCCTGCCATGAACACGGCGTTCCAAGAGGTCGGCGCGTGACGCGGCAGATTGGCGGTCAGCTCAGGTAGATAGCCGCCGAGGATCGCGCCTGCGGTAACGCCAGCCGCCATCGCCGCCTGAAAGCCGCCAAGATACTGCTGGAGGCGCTCCTCGTGGCCTTCGGCCTTCACCCGCTCGACGGCCCAAGCATCGATCGTCCCGCTTGCCGAAGCCGTTGAAAGGGCAAGCACAGACGCACCTGCGATTAGGCCCCAGAAATTCGGCAGCAAGACAAGGATCGCGCCAGCCAGCGCCTGCAAGACGAGGGCGAGCCGGAAGAAGGCTATGCGCCCGCGGGTATCGGCCAGAACGCCCAAAGGCACTTCGGCAATCGCCACAATCACTGCAAAGAGCCCGATGATAAGGCCGATCTGCCAGACCTCGGCCCCGTGCTCGCCCATGAACACGCCCTGAACCGCAAGGAATGCCCCAAGACCGAGACCCGACAAGAGATTATGTAATGTCAGGCGCAGCCGAAATGACATCGGGGCTCCTCTCTGGCAGACCCTAGATACCCCCCGACAGCACCAGATCAAGATCATCCAGCCGATCCTGCCCCCAGAAGCGTTCGTCTTGGTCGGTGATGTAGAAGGGCGAGCCAAAGACGCCGCGGGCGATGGCTTCTTCGAGGTTCGCCTCATAGGTATCGGCGGCGGTGAAGAGGCCCTTGTCGGCCACGTCCGCGTCAAAGCCAGCCTCCACAAGGCAGGCGCGGATCACCTCGTCTTGCGAGATGTCCTTCTCCTCGGCCCAAGTGGCCCGCAGGATCGAGTGGACAAAGTTTCCCAGATCGCCGCCGCCGTCCTTCTGCGCCGCGATGATCGCATAGGCCGCAGGTGCGCCGTTGACCGGCCAGAAGGCGGGCTGGAGGTTGATCGGCATCCTGGCCTTCGCCGCCTGACGGCGCAGCTCTTGCAGGCGGTAGGCCAGGCGGTTGGGGTGCCGGTCTTTCATCGCCGTGCCACCGCTGCGGGCGAAGAGCGCTCCGATATCGAGGGGCTTGTAGGCAATCGTCGCGCCATGTTTGGCGGCGATTTCTTCAAGCCGCTGCCCGGCCAGATAGGTGAACGGCGAGACGGTCGAGAAGAAGTATTCAATATGCGGCATTTCTGCACCCCAAATCCGGCTGAACGAGTTTCTCAAACGGTAGCGCTGTGCTAGGCGGTGTCAACGCCACGAATCGCGTAATTCAGATCTGCCAGTCTGGGGACAAACACATGGCCACGATGACCGAGCCCAAGCTCATTTCCGGCAACGCCAACCAAACCCTCGCCAAGGCGGTCGCCCGCCGGATGTCGATGCACCGGGGGATGAACGTGGGGCTCGTCGATGCGCGGGTCGAGCGGTTCAACGATCAGGAGATCTTTGTCGAGGTCTACGAGAATGTCCGCGGCGAGGATATGTTCATCATCCAGCCGACCTCGAACCCCGCCAACGACAATCTGATGGAGCTTTTGATCATCGCCGATGCGCTGCGCCGATCTTCGGCTGCGCGCATTACCGCTGTGATCCCCTATTTCGGCTATGCCCGTCAGGACCGCCGCACCAAGGCGCGGACGCCCATCACCGCCAAGCTCGTCGCCAACATGATCGCCGAATCCGGCATCGAGCGGGTTTTGACGATGGATCTGCACGCCGCCCAGATCCAGGGCTTTTTCGATATGCCGGTGGACAACCTCTATGCCTCGCCGATCTTTGCCCTCGATATCATGCATCACTTCAAGGGCGCCCTGCAGGATGTGATGGTGGTCTCTCCTGATGTCGGCGGCGTGGCCCGCGCGCGCGAGCTTGCCAAGCGGATCGGCGCACCTCTTGCGATCGTCGACAAGCGCCGGGAAAAGCCGGGCGAGATCGCCGAGATGACCGTGATCGGCAACGTCAGCGGCAAGAAATGCATCATCGTCGACGATATCTGCGACACCGCCGGCACGTTGTGCAAGGCGGCCGAAGTGTTGATGGAACATGGCGCGACCGAGGTGCATTCCTATATCACCCATGGCGTCCTTTCTGGCCCTGCCGTCGAGCGGATCACCAATTCGGTGATGAAATCGCTTGTCATCACAGACTCGATTGAGGCCAGCGAGGCTGTGAAAAGCTGCCCCAACATCCGTATCGTTCCGACCGCGCCGATGTTTGCTCAGGCGATCCTCAATATCTGGAACGGCACCTCGGTCTCCTCGCTCTTCGAGCACGAGACCCTCGCGCCGATCTATGAGGGCATGTATTCCGCCTAATCGACCTGCCAGTTGTCGGGGTGGCTTGCTGCCCCGATCGCCTGCCAGCCGACCCTGACCCGCGCAATGCGCGTGTCGCCCCATGTGCGGAACACGGCGGCAAAGCCCTGCGCATTGACGGCCTCGGCCTGAACGTCCATCCGCACGTTCCCCTCGTTCGAGATATCGACCATGGTCAGCCAGACCCGCACCGAAGGCGGCACGCTGAATGGCGCCTTGAACACGACCGGCTTACGCACCTCGCGAGGGCCTGTGCCCGACCACATCGGACCATCGTGCTCATAGTCCGAAAAGAGGATGATCTCACCGTCCTCGATCCCGAGGGGGCCGGATATGGAAAGATGCATTATGATGCCTCCGTCTTCGGTGCCGCCCGGCGCAAGCGCGGGACCAGCGGCAAAACCAGAATGGTCAGGGCAAGGCCAAAAAGATAGGGGGCGCCGGGGAAGTGAATTGACGCACCCTCAGCGGTGAATGTCTGAAAGATCCAAGTTACCACCAAGGGCGCGATCACGGCGGTAATCGATCCCATGCTGGCAATGACCCCTTGCACGACCCCCTGCCGATCCTCGTCGGCAAGATTGGCAGACATGGCGGTGGCGATGGGCATGGTCATATCGCCAAGACAGGCCAGAGCCATGATCGCGAAAACCATCCACGCTGCATTGGTAAAGCCATATCCCAGCAAAGCGATACAGCAGCAGATCAAGGCAAACCACAGCGTGCGATAATCACCGAAGCGCTTGACCAGAAACCCCAGAACAACGCTTTGGCTCAGCGCCGCCCCCACGCCATAGGCCGCAAGCGAAAGGCCGATCAGCGCGGCTTCCCAGCCGAAAACCTCGCGCAGCCAGAAGGACCAGACGGTGGGATAGACCATGGTCGCAAAGTGAAAGACGAATAGGATTATGAGCGGGATGATGATGCCGGGGATGCGGATCGCGTCGAAGATGACACCGAACGGATTGAAATCGCGCCGTGTCATGCGCCGCCGTCGCTCGGGCGGAAGGCTCTCCGGCAGGACGAAGAGACCGAAAAGGACGTTGACTGCAGAGAATGCGGCGGCGAGCCAGAATGGCGCGGAAAGGCTCCAGCCGGCAACGAGGCCACCGAGCGCCGGGCCAATGATGAAACCGACACCGAAGGTCGCCCCCACAAGCCCGAATTTCGCGGACCGCTCCTCTGGCGTGGAGATGTCCGCCAGATAGGCCATCGCGGTGACATAGCTTGCGCCTGCAAGCCCCGCGAGCAGCCGCCCGATGAGGAGAAGCGCGAAGGTATCCGCCAGCGCCATGATCACATAGTCAACAACCAGCGCCGCCAGCGAAAGGATGAGAACCGGCCGCCGCCCGAAAGAGTCGGACAGGCCGCCGATCACCGGCGAGCCGATGAACTGCATCGCCGCATAGGCGGCCATCAGGATGCCGCCGAGGAAGGCTCCGTCTGCGGTCGAGGACGCGCCGACGCGGTCCATCAGATCGGGCATGATGGGAAAGATCAGCCCGATCCCGATCGCATCGATCAGCACCGTGGCGAGAATGAAAACCTGAGCACCGCGTAAATTCATCTGAACAAACCTTTTGCCGGACCTTGGGCAGAACTGTGCCAAGGTTCAACAACGAAAAAGGCCCCGCGGGATACGCGGGGCCTTTTCAATTCGCTTGGCGCAATCAGCGGGCGGCGAGACCCAGCTGCTCACCAACGGCCACCATATCGGCAACCGTCTTGGCGGCAGCGTCGGTCGCATCCGACGCGGCGCTCGATTGCGCGGCGCGGGCCGCGGCGAGCATCTCGTCGTAGACGGCCTGCGTGACCTCGGCGCGCGGCAGGGCCTGTTCAGCCAGAACCGAAACGCCGCCAGCGGTAACCTCGGCGAAACCGCCGGACACCACATAATCGTCCGAACCGCCGCCATGCACCACGCGCAGAACGCCGGGGCGCAGGGTGGTGATCATCGGGGCATGATCGGCCATGGCCGTCATGTCGCCATCGGCGCCGGGGATCTGAACCTCGCGAGCCTCGACGGAAGCAAGCTTCCGCTCGGGGCTGACGAGATCGAATTGCAGCGTATCTGCCATGTTGCCTCCTTAAGCCGCAGCAGCGGCCAGACGCTCGGCTTTCGCGATCACTTCGTCGATGCCACCCACCATGTAGAAGGCGCCTTCCGGGAGGTGATCGTATTCACCTGCCACAACGGCCTTGAACGAGGAAATCGTGACGTCGAGCGGAACCTGAACACCATCCGAGCCGGTGAAGACCTTGGCCACGTCGAACGGCTGCGAGAGGAAACGCTGGATCTTCCGGGCGCGAGCCACGGTCAGCTTGTCCTCTTCGCTGAGTTCGTCCATGCCGAGAATGGCGATGATGTCCTGCAGCGACTTGTAGCGCTGAAGGATGGTCTGAACCGAACGGGCGACGTTGTAGTGCTCTTCGCCGACGATCGCCGGATCCATGAGACGCGAGGTCGAATCGAGCGGGTCCACGGCGGGATAGATGCCGAGTTCCGAAATCGCACGGCTCAGAACGGTGGTTGCGTCGAGGTGGGCGAACGAGGTGGCCGGAGCCGGGTCGGTAAGGTCGTCGGCGGGAACGTAGATGGCCTGAACCGAGGTGATCGAGCCAGCCTTGGTCGAGGTGATGCGTTCCTGCAGAGCGCCCATGTCGGTCGCCAGCGTCGGCTGATAGCCCACGGCCGAAGGAATACGGCCGAGAAGCGCCGACACCTCGGAACCCGCCTGGGTAAAGCGGAAGATGTTGTCGACGAAGAACAGAACGTCGGTGCCCGACTGGTCGCGGAACTGCTCGGCAAGGGTCAGACCCGAGAGAGCAACACGCATACGCGCTCCCGGCGGCTCGTTCATCTGGCCGTATACAAGGGCCACTTTCGATTTCTCAAGGTCATCGGGGACGATAACGCCCGACTCGATCATCTCGTGATAAAGGTCGTTGCCCTCACGGGTGCGCTCACCCACGCCGGCGAACACGGAGTAGCCCGAGTGCACTTTGGCGATGTTGTTGATGAGTTCCATGATGAGAACGGTCTTGCCCACGCCGGCGCCGCCGAAGAGGCCGATCTTGCCGCCCTTGGCGTAGGGGGCGAGAAGGTCAACGACCTTGATGCCGGTAACCAGAACTTCCGACTCGGTCGACTGGTCGGCAAACTCGGGTGCGGGCTGGTGGATGGCGCGGTGTTCCTTGGCCTTGACCGGGCCCTTTTCGTCGACCGGCTCGCCGACGACGTTAAGAATGCGGCCGAGGGTGGCATCGCCAACCGGGACCGAGATCGGGGCGCCGGTGTCAGCAACGGCCTGACCACGAACCAGACCTTCGGTCGCATCCATAGCGATGGTGCGAACGGTGTCTTCGCCAAGGTGCTGGGCGACTTCGAGCACCAGCTTCTTGCCGTTGTTTTCGGTGGTCAGCGCGTTCAGAATCGCGGGCAGTTCGCCCTCGAACCGCACGTCCACGACGGCGCCGATGACCTGGGTCACTTTGCCTTTCGATTTAGCCATGGGATTTCTCCAGTTCCGTTAGAGCGCTTCCGCGCCCGAAATAATTTCAATCAGCTCGTTGGTGATGACGGCCTGACGCGAGCGGTTAAACTCGATGGTCAGACGGTCGATCATGTCACCGGCGTTGCGGGTTGCGTTGTCCATCGCGCTCATCCGCGCGCCCTGTTCGGACGCTGCGTTCTCGAGGAGCGCCGCAAAGATTTGCGTTGCCACGCCGCGCGGCAGCAGGTCGGCCAGGATCGCCTCTTCGCTCGGCTCATAGTCATAGAGCGTTGCGGCGCCTGCCTCGGCCTCTTCGAATTTGGCCGGGATGATCTGCTGTGCGGTCGGGATCTGGGCGATCACCGACTGGAAGCGGCTGAAGAAGATGGTGGCGACATCATACTCGCCGGCATCGAAGCGGCCCAGAAGGTCGCGGGCGATGTCCTGCGCGTTGGTGTAGCCAAGCTTGCGAACGGCCGACAGATCAACGTGAGCAACGAAGTGGCTGGCCCAATCGCGGCGCAGCTGTTCGCGGCCCTTCTTGCCGACAGTGAGGATCTTGACGGTCTTGCCCGCCGCGACCAGCTCGGCCGCACGGGTGCGGGCGAGCTTGACGATCGAGGAGTTGAAACCACCGCAGAGGCCGCGTTCCGCCGTCATGACCACCAGAAGGTGGACCTTGTCGGACCCCGTTCCCGACAGAAGCCGGGGGGCAGAGTCCGATCCGCCGACAGAGGCGGCAAGCCCCGCCAAAACCGCATTGAAGCGATCGGTATAGGGGCGGGCCTGCTCGGCCGCATCCTGTGCCCGCCGCAGTTTCGCGGCGGCCACCATCTGCATGGCCTTGGTGATCTTGCGGGTCGATTTGACCGACG
>CAKZOU010000040.1 GCA_937138255.1 uncultured Paracoccaceae bacterium | reverse complement strand
GACGTTCTGCCCAGCCTGTTCCCATGTTGCGCATCGGATTGAAGGGGCAGAGACCCGCACGTGTCCTCAATGCGGGGACGAGATGTGGTCGGATAGTGGCTCCGAGCATGATGTAGTTCAACTGAAGTCCGTCATCGCGATCGACAGCGAAGAGAAGGCAGCAATCCGGGACGGGGATCAGCGGGACCAGCGTCAGTTCGATCGTGTCCTCATGCCCTTCCACGGGCCGGAAGACATTGCCACCTCCTGGTTCACAAGCCGCGAGAGCGGTGCGCCGTTTGGGTTTGAATTCCTGCCCAGTTGCACCTTCCGTGACTTCAATTTCGGCACCAAGTCTACCCTTCCCGGACCGCGGATCGCGGGGGAGCGGCGGCCAGCACAGCCATTCCGGATCTGTCGCCACTGCGGTTCCCTTCAGGGCATGCCTCGCGGCGAGGATGACCGCGGAACCCATCCCCCGAACTGCCTCGTGATGCGAGATGAGGACCTTCCCCGGGACCAGTGGGAAACCGGCGTATTCCTCATGCGCAAGTTCGACACTGAGGCGATCCGGATCGTGATCCCGGTCGTCGGCGATGCGGATGACGATGACCTCAAGAGTTTCGTCGCGGCGATCAACCTCGGAATGCGACGCCATTTCGCGGGCAAGGTCGACCATATCCGGTCAACCATTTTCCAGGCGCAGCTGAACGGAATGACCACCGTACGCAGTCTCTATCTATATGACTCCGTCCCGGGTGGGTCAGGCTATCTGCGCCAGATTGCAGAGCACCCGGATACGATGCGCGCCGTGATCTCCCGCGCCGCAGAAGCGCTCCGGGATTGCCCTTGTAACCAGGAACCGGACCGGAACGGATGTTTCAGCTGTGTGAAACCCTACCGATCACAGTTCGGGCCAGGGGAGCCGGATCGGGATCGGGCTCGACAGATGATGGAGGCGATCCTTCAGAAATGGGATAGCCTGACCCGGACCGAAACCGGGATTGACGAGTCGATCCGGGGGGCATTGGTCGAGAGCGTTCTGGAGAAGCGGCTCCTGCGCGCCCTCAGCGTCTTCTACGGGGACGAGGCGCTCACGCCACAAGTCCTGCCAGGCGGTAGACGTGGCTTTGTGCTGCGCGCAGGTCGGCTGGGCGCGCCCCGCCTATGGACGATCGAGCCGCAGGTGCAGATCGATGCCCGGTTCCGTGGTCTGCCCCGCAAACGGGTGGACTTCCTGCTCACGCCAGTCGGGCGCGGCGGCAGCTTACCGGTTGTGATCGAGATGGATGGGATCGAGTATCACGCGGGCACGGTTGCCCAGGACCTGTTGGACCGGATGCTGATGATCCGGTCTGGGAAGGTTCAGGTCTGGACCCTGTCCTGGCGAGACCTCGACCCGGAGGACAAGGGTTACCTAAACCCGCTCTCTGAGACCGCGCTCGGGCCGCAAATGACTGGTCCGCTAGGCAGGGCGCTGGCGCATCCGCTCCTCGCACCCCACGCGGACGCGGTCCGTGCTCTTCAAGAGGTTAGCGCCCTCGAGGCGCTGAAGTCGCTATTGGACGGCGACGTCGAGGAGAACACGGCGATCCGGTCTCTGCTGATCCGAGGACTTGTGAAAGGCGGGAGGCCGCTCGATCAGCTCCCGCGGCAGGCGGCTCTCACCGAGGCGGGACGCCTCTTCCTAGCCGGGCCTGAGGCGGCGGAGCACGTCGGTGCCGGGGCGCTTGACCTCTACCTGGCTTGCAAGAAGGTCACCGTTGCGGACTGGTTGAAGTCGGACGGTGATGTACGGCTCTTGCTGCGCGCAACTCTGCCGGACCCCGGCGAGGTCCCAGCCGCGAAGGCGCTCTATACCGAGGCCTGGCGTGGCCTCTGGCGGCTCGTCAACCTGTTCCAGGGATCACGCGGGCTGCATGTCGAGTTTGACGGGCTCGACACACTGGCCCCGCCGGATATGACAGAGCCTGACACTTCGGCAGAGAACGCCGCTGCAGCCGCTGCCTGGGAGGAGGCGCGCGCGCTTTGCGACGAGGCGTTCCACCCACTGATCGATGCGCTGATCGCGGCTGAGGAGCGGGGCCCGGAGCATCTCGGCGACGACCTGACCGTTGGCGGTCGTGTGGTGGGCGCGATTGAGTTCGGCTGGGCGGAGGAGCGCGTCGCCGTCGCAGAGATCGTCCATGAGGGTGTCGGCTGGACGTTGGTCCGGTTCGACCCGGAGACGGACGAGGTGGGCGAGACGGTCTCTAGGATTATCACTGCCCTTCAGGAGGCACGGACATGACAGATACAATGACGAAACGGGTCTCCTACGACATCGGCTGCATGAAGAGCCTGAGGAAACTGCCCGACCGCGTGGCGATCAGGTTTATGGACCTGATGACCAAGTATATGTCAGATCCGTCGGCGAACGGGCTGAACCTTGAGACCGTCGAGGGGTCGAAGGACAGCTCGATCAAATCCCTTCGGGTCGACCAGGGGTACCGTGCAATTGCTTTCGAGGTTGGCCGTGACATCATGTTCGTGCACGTCAATGAGCACGACAAGGCGTATCGCTGGGCTGCCGGGCGTAGGGTTAAACTCGACCCGGAAACGAACCGGATCCGGGTGATCGAGGAGATCGACGCAGTTGCGGATCCGGTAGCTGCCGCAGCCCCCTCAGTACCGCGCCTTTTCGACGACGTAGCCGATGCACGACTGCGCGCCCTTGGCGTTCCGGAGGAGGAACTTGACGCAGTGCGCCTCATCCTCACGATTGAGGCGCTTGAAGGTGTTGAGGATCGGTTCGACCCGCTCACCTACCAGATCCTTTACGCGGTCGCGGCCGGCTATGAAGACGAGGAAATCCGATCTCTCACCGGCGTGGGGGCAGAACCTGACCAAGAGCCAGAACAACCTGCGACCGAGCTGACTTTCGATAAGCTCATCGAGACGGAGCAAAGCCGCCAGACCATTTTTATACCTGAAAGTCAGGAGGAACTGCGCCGGGTGTTCGAGGAGGGTCTCGAAGGGTGGCGGGTGTTCTTGCACCCGGAACAGCGCAAGATCGCCTATCGGGATTACAACGGGCCGGTTCTGGTCCGGGGGGGCGCCGGAACCGGCAAGACTGTCGTTGCAATGCACCGGGCCAAGCACCTCGCGGATCAGATCGAAAAGGATCCGACCCGTGCGGGTCAGCGGGTCCTTCTGACCACATTCACGACCAGTCTCGCACATGACATCGAGGCAAACCTGCGCACGCTGTGTCCGACCCATCTTGACGCCCGCCCCCCCCGGATCGAGGTGATCAACCTCGATCGCTGGGTTTCCCAGTTCCTGAAGCGCAAAAACTTCGCGCGTGAGGTCGCCTTTTTCGGAGAGGCACGCGAGCGGTTGGACCAGGTCTGGCGGGAGGTGTTCGACGACCATGCACTGCCCGAGGGGCTGTCCGAGCCGTTCGTCCGCGCGGAATGGGCGCAGATCGTCCAGGCTAAGGGGCTGATCGACCAGAAAGCCTACCTGAAGGCGTCCCGGGCTGGGCGCGGCACCCCGCTTGACCGAAAGAAAAGGGCATTGCTCTGGGAGGTTTTCGCCGATTACCGGGCTCGGCTGATCAGCGAGGGGCTCGCGGAGCCTGATGACGCCTACCGGGAGGCGACAGAGATCCTAAGCTCCGAGGCGCCGAGCTTGCCTTACACTGCGGTGATCGTAGACGAGGCCCAGGACATGGGCGAGCAGGCGTTTCGGCTGATCCGTGCAATCGTGCCGGAGACCCCCTCGGGGGACCGAAACTCGCTCTTCATTGTTGGGGACGCCCACCAGCGAATTTATGGGCGGCGGGCATCCATGTCCACGTGTGGGATCAACGTTCGGGGCCGCTCGAAGCGGCTTCGCCTCAATTACCGAACCACACAAGAAATCCGGGCTTGGGCTGTCTCAGTCCTTGAAGGGGTCAGTGTTGACGACTTGGATGAGGGAACCGACACCCTGCGCGGCTACGTCAGCCTGATGCGTGGAGTCACCCCAGAGCTGGTCGGTTGCAGGTCTGAGGCTGAGGAGCTGGATGGGCTAGTGGGCTGGGTCAAGGACCTGCCGCCCGAACAGATCCAGCTCTCCGACATTGGGGTCCTCTGCGTGCGTCGTGCAGATGCAGACAGAGTAGAGGCAGCTCTGCGCACGGCTGGCATCGCGGCGGTGATGCTCCAGTCCGGCGCGGATGATCGATCTGTTCCGGGGGTGCGGATTACCACAATGCATCGTGCGAAGGGGCTTGAGTTCTTCGCCGTGGCAATCCCTTTCCTTTCCGAGGCCGCCTTTCCGCCATCGGGTGCGCTCAGGGCAGCCGTTGACCCGGCGGATCGGGAAGACATTGTGATGCAGTATCGATCGCTTCTGCATGTCGCGGCAACCCGGGCAAAGAAGGCGCTTCGAGTGTCGTGGTCCGGCAAAGTGTCGGGCCTTATTTCATCGCGACCAGGGCCTGACAGCTTGGAGTAGATGTTTCTGTGCCGCTCTATTTGGCAAAGGTCATGCTCTCTCGCTGAACGCTGAAACCACCACCATCCCCGTCAAATGCCAGACGGCCGCCAGCATTATGCCCATATTGAAGGCAAACTCGTTGGCGCAGCTCTGCTTGAAGAAGTCCCCCTCGAGGAACATGCAGGATCGTCGGATAAGCTTAGACAATCATCTGGCGCAAGCCCTAACCTGCGCCCTGAGCACCTCGTAGTCAGCCAACCAATCGATTATCAGAGCCCCTTCCGGCAGCGCAGCCAACTCATTGGCCAACTGCCCTTGATCTTCCCGACTGTATTCGACGACCAGCGGACAGATTGACGTAGGTCTGTCAGAAACCACTGTCACGCAGGCGCTCAACGAGATCATCGCGATGACGAGGGCGGCGGCTTGCGGCGGCCAACATCTGGCGTTGAATGGCATTTGCACGTTCCAGGTTTTCGATCCGCTCGGCGACGCGGCCCGCGCGTTCGGCCGTACGGCGGAGGTTGAACAGAAAGAGGATGATAGTGAGCGCGACGAGGACGAGACCCGCCAACCGCCACGCCCACGCCCGTGAGATGATACCGTCGAATAGGCCGCCCCACATCAGCGTCGGCCCTTTCGCCAATCATCGAGCCTAGCGTAGATGGTCGCGGCAATTCCTGCCAGCGCCAATGCGATGAACAGCCAACGCAGGCTGTCGAGGTAAGGCACCAGCGGCAGAACTGCGCCCTGCGCCTCAGTCAGCACGCCCTGTACCACTTCGATTCCGGCCGCGCCGAAGGTGGCAGCGCCCGCGGCTCCGGCGCCGCGCAACGTCCGGCTTTCGGCCAAAACCTCCCGCACGGGCGGCGTTTCCGCGGCGAACGCCATCGCCCGCACCGGGAAGCGCTCGCCCCATTGCCGGGCAGGACCGAGATCGATGTGCATGAAGCCCGAGCGCGGGTAGAAGCCGAAACCGAGGAACCCGACTTCCCGCGCTGCTGTTTCGAACGCCACCGGGTCGTGGTTCGCCATCGCAATGTCGAAGGCTAAGCAATCCAAATGCTTCGACCGCGATGCGCCGCCAACGGCGCGGTTGTGCTCCGGGCTGCGATAGGCGGAGCGGACGATCAGCGGCTTGCCCAGCCGATCGCGCAGCGCCTGGAGCTTATCGAGCGCGGGCTCGTTGATCAGAAGTTTTCCGGTACCGCGGCAGGCAATTTCGGCGGGGGAGAAATTCTTCCAGCGCCAGCTCCTCGTATCAAACTCGCTAAAGTGGGACAGAACTTTTTGGGTCTCCGGTGTCATGGAACAGGCCTCCTTGCGCCGCTCTCTGCGGCGGCTTTTCAATTGCATGGAATCTGTGATCAATGTTGCCGGCTTAGGCGCCTAGACTGCGCAGCCAGTAGGCCGCGAGCCCCATCAGTGCGGTGAAGAGAACCCAGCCGAGGCGCTCAAGCCGCATCAGAACGGCCGACCGTGCCGCCTCGGCCCGCTCTAGCCGCTCCAAACGGCGCGACTGGTCATTCAGCCTTTGATCCACGAGATCTTGTCTGTTTGATTGGGCTTGCAGGCTTTCTTCGAGCTTGGCGAGAGAAACAAGGATCTCGGTGATCTTGTCGATCTTGCGCTCGATATTGGTGAGGCGCGCGGAGGTTGCGTCATCGTTCATAGTATCTTCCTTGGCATTGTAGCGGAATGCGCTGACTGCGGCGGCCGCCGCAAGACGGGGCTCTTGCGCTGTGGCGCGGCAAGAGGGACCCCGGTCCACTGGTCCGGAACCCCGTTTCAGGTTAGCGTGATTGCAGCTTGATCCCCGAAGTGACTGGAGCTCCCACCATGAAGACCTTTTTGATCTTGCTGATGGTAGGGCTAGCCTTTGCCGCATGGTTCGTCCTGCAGCCTAGCCATGACTGCGGCGACAACGGCTATCTCGAGAATGGTATCTGCACCTACGAATAGGGCGCAGGGTTCATTCTCTTCCCAAGGCCTCTCAATAAAAAAAGGCGACAGCCGTTGCACGGACTGCCGCCAAGTCGATCGAGGATTGGCTGGTCCGTGCAGGGTCCGGCGAGCAACCTAGAGCAGCTATCCTGGAACCGGCGAGCGCTGAGGAACGCAAACCCACCTCACCAAGTCACCACCCGGTCTGCGCCAAGGCCACCAACAACCTGATGAACGACAGGACCGGCACGGCTCGCGTGACTGAGCCGGACCAGACCGCCAACACCCCTTCCCCCG
>CAKZOU010000039.1 GCA_937138255.1 uncultured Paracoccaceae bacterium | reverse complement strand
CCCCTCAGCTCTCGCTGAGCGCCACCTTCATGTCCTTGACCACATAGATCACCTCGCCATCCGCCTCGACGATGCCATCGGCGACGCCCATGGTCAGGCGGCGGGTCTGGATCGCCTTGGTGAAGTCGACCTTGTAGGTAAGCATCTTGCGGTCGGGGCGGACCATGCCGGTCAGTTTCACTTCGCCCACGCCAAGCGCATAGCCGCGCCCTTGCCAGCCGCGCCAGCCAAGGTTGAAGCCGGTGAGCTGCCACAACCCGTCAAGGCCGAGGCAGCCGGGCATGATCGGGTTGCCGGGGAAGTGGCAATCGAAGAACCACAGGTCGGGGGTGATGTCGAACTCAGCGACCACATGGCCCTTGCCATGCTCGCCGCGATCTTCCGAGATATCGGTGATCCGATCCATCATCAGCATTGGCGGGGCGGGCAGCTGGGCATTGCCGGGGCCGAAAAGCTCGCCACGGGCGCATTTGAGGAGGTCGTCCTTGCTAAAGCTGCTCGGAAATTGCGCCATGCTGTTGGGTTCCTTTCGCCAGCGTGTTTAAGGACCGTCTAGCACCTTGCCACAAACTTGGGCAAGGGCACGAGCCTGACCATGGGCTGATTGCGACTGGTTTTCAGACGCATTCTATGTAATTTGACTTAGAGCAATGAACCTGGGTCCTTTGCGTTGATGAACGAAACTATGGAAAAGCGCGGAAGCTGCTGGCTCACGACAGCCGGCCTCCGACCGACGCGGCAGCGGCTGGCGCTGGCCGCCCTACTCGTCGGTGATGGCGAAAACCGCCATGTAACCGCCGAGAGTCTTTTTGAGGCTGCGCAGTCAGCCGGGGAAGGCGTTTCCCTTGCGACGGTCTACAATACGCTTCGGGCGTTTTGCGATGCCGGCCTGTTGCGCGAAATCACGATCGACGGCTCTAAGAGCTATTTCGACACAGATATCAGTGACCATCCCCACTTCTATTGGGAAGACACTGGAACATTCGCCGATGCGCCTGTTGCCGATCTTCAAATCGACAACCTGCCGCCTGCTCCGGCTGGTTCAAGAATCTCGGGTGTGGACGTGGTGATCCGCCTGCGGCGCGGCTAATTCTACGCTAGAACCACTGTCCAGGCTCCATCAGCCCGAGCTCCAGAAGCTGCTGAGAATGCCAGTCAAAGCGAACAGAGTTGCGCCATTTATAGGTTTGGATAGCAAAGGTTGAACTTGGATTCCGCTTGAGGGCCTTGGCTGTACGGAACGAACAGATCGCGGCAGTCAGGTTGTGGTGCCAAGGGCAGGAATAGGTATTCATCTCCTCGTCGTTGAGCGTGTGCCCGACGCGAAGCTCCAGCCCCGGCTTCGCCCGAAAGATGCCGATCCGGTCGATCCGGCGCTTTTCGACCGGAACAAATTCTTCGAACCGCCAGCGCAACCCGCCGTGGAAATCAAGCTGCCGCTCGCGGGGATGGCTGTCTTCATCGTTGCGGGCCAGCGCATAATAGCCGCTGCGATCGAGATAGGCGTCGTCCAGGTTGACGGCGCGGGGATAAGCGTCGAGATCGCCGGCATAGAGGTCGATGACATATGTCAGCATCGCCTCGCGCCGCTCTTCGGTATGAAACGCCAGCATTTCCCCGATCGTGCGATGTTCGCAAAACGGGAAGAACAGGTATTCCGCATTGAAACAGTAATAAAGCCAGATTCCCGGCGCGGCGTTGATCACTGCATTGATCGTATCGACGGCTGCCAAATCGCTTCGGACGTCCTGATCGACACGCTGTACCTTTGCCGGAAGTGCGAGGTCACGAGCCAGATCATGGGCGGCAAACAAAATGACCTGCTTGAACCCGAGATCAAGGTGATGCCGGATCGTCGAGGCGATCTCGACCTCGTCCTCGGCCAGAACAAGCGCGACCGGCCCTTTGGCAAGGCTTTCGACACCTTCCTTGAGGAAATGGTCCAGGCTCGGATGGTGGGTCACTGCTTCGGTCTCTCGATTTTCCAGACGTTAGGAGGATACGGGTCCGCATTGCAAGCCGAAGGGCGAGGCGTTAGGTACAGCCAATTCCCGATCTAGATGCCAGAAGCCGCCGTCCATGTCCGAACCGAAAAAGCTCTTCATCAAGACCTATGGTTGTCAGATGAACGTCTACGACAGCGAACGCATGGCCGAGGCGCTGGGCGGGAAGGGCTATGTCGAGACCAAGGTGCAGGAAGAGGCGGACATGATCCTTCTCAACACCTGCCACATTCGCGAGAAGGCGGCCGAGAAGGTCTATTCCGATCTCGGGCGCCTGCGGCCCCTGAAAGAGGCCAAGCCCGATCTCAAGATCGGCGTTGCCGGATGCGTGGCCCAGGCCGAGGGCGAAGAGATCATGCGCCGTGCGCCGCTCGTCGATCTGGTGGTCGGGCCGCAAAGCTATCATCGCCTACCGGCGATGGAGGACGCGGTGCAGCGGGGCGCCAAGGCGCTCGACACCGATTTCCCCGAAGAGGACAAGTTCGAAGCGCTGAAGGGCCGACCGAAGGCGTATCGCGGCCCGACCGCATTCCTCACCGTTCAGGAAGGCTGTGACAAGTTCTGCGCCTTCTGTGTCGTGCCCTATACGCGCGGGGCAGAGGTGAGCCGCCCAGCGGATCGCATCCTGCGCGAGGCGCGGGAGCTTGTGGACGCAGGTGTGCGCGAGATCACGCTTCTGGGGCAGAACGTGAATGCCTATCACGGCCACGAGGGCGGGCTTGCCGGCCTGATCTGGGCGCTTGCCGCGATCGACGGGCTCGAGCGGATTCGGTTCACCACCTCGCATCCCAATGACATGGATGACGCGCTTGTCGCCGCGATTGGCGACTGCAACAAACTTATGCCCTATCTGCACCTGCCGGTTCAGTCGGGCAGCGACCGCATCCTCAAGGCGATGAACCGCAAGCATACGGCGGCGGAATATCTCGACCTGATCGCCCGCATCCGCACCGCCCGCCCCGACCTTCTTCTGTCGAGCGATTTCATCGTCGGCTTTCCCGGCGAGACCGATGAGGATTTCGAAGATACGATGAACCTGATCCGCACCGTGAATTTCGGGCAGGCCTATTCCTTCAAATACTCCTCCCGCCCCGGCACCCCTGCCGCCGAAAAGGCGCAGCTTCCCGAGGCGGTGAAAAACGAACGTCTTGCCCGCCTTCAGGCGCTACTGACCGAGCAACAACGCGCGGCGCAGAACGGCATGGTCGGGCGCGAGGTCGGGGTTCTTTTTGAAAAGGCGGGGCGGCTCAAGGGTCAGATGATCGGCAAGTCGGATCATCTCCATGCCGTTTATGTTCAAGCGCCGATCGAGGCGCTCGGTCAGATCCGTCGCGTTCGGATCACCGAAAGCGCCCCAAATTCTCTCGGCGGCGTCCTGATCGACTGAGTCGCGGCCGAGTCGCCGCACGACCCATTTCTGCCACATTTTGAATCGACTTTGCCGGGCTCCCGCACAATCGGGGCCTTCCTTCGGTATTGTTCTCCGTTCGCCCACAAAAATGGGGCGAAAATGGGCAAAATTTGCATGAACCACGGCAAAATTGAGATGGAATTCTGGCGTTTGTGTGTTTCGGGCGCTGGCCGGTTGGCCAAGTGATCCGAGTAAAAGGGAGGCCAGCCGTGGCCGTTCAGAACCAGAAGAAGCTGCAAGGAATGATGCGTTCGGTCATCGGTGGGGGCGCCGCGACCGCACTGTTCATTGCCGCTTTCATGGGAACGGCATCGGCCCAGGAATCCCGCGTAGTGAGTAGCGAACGCTATGTCCCCACCATTTGGATCGATCCTGACGGCTGCGAACACTGGGCCATGGACGACGGTGCTGAGGGCTATATGGATGCTCGTCGCAGACGCGACGGCTCCGCTGTCTGCCACAGAAGCGAAATCTGCGGGCTTGTCCCGACGGATCAGCTCTTTGCGACAGACAAGTACTACGTCAGCGCAGGTGGCCGGGAAAGCCTTCGCCGCTTCTTCACCGAAGCGAATGCGGTTGCTTTCCTGATCTATGGCCACACCGACAGCCGTGCCTCGGACGAATACAACATGGTTCTCTCCATGAACCGGGCCAACGCGGTTGCCAATATTGCGCGGGAAGTGGGTGCGCGCGTCGTCGACGTGCGTGGTTTTGGCGAGCGTAGCCCGCGCGCCAGTAATTCAACCGCAGACGGGATGCAGCAAAATCGCCGCGTCGAGATCTATTGCCTGCGGTGAGGAGGGATCATCATGAAAATTGTTAAAGCACTTCTTCTCACTACTTTCGCCGTTTCTGTCTCGGCTTGCTCGGGCAAAGGCGAACTCTTTTACGGATACGGCGCCGGCAGCGGCGCACAGGCCAGCACCTCGAACGAGGGTTCGACCGGCACTGGCTCCGGTTCGCCTGATACCACAAGTGAAAGCAATGGCGGCACCAGCAACGGCTCCGACAATGGTCAGAACGGTTCCAGCAATGGCGGCGACAATGGCCAGAGCGGCAACGATGATGGCGGCGACAACGGCCAGAACGGTGACGGCAACGGCTCCGACAATGGCCAGAATGGCTCCGGCAACGGCGGCGACAACGGCCAGAACGGTGACGGAAACGGTTCCGACAATGGCCAGAATGGCTCCAGCAACGGCGGCGACAATGGCCAGAGCGGCAACGATGATGGCGGCGACAACGGCCAGAACG
>CAKZOU010000038.1 GCA_937138255.1 uncultured Paracoccaceae bacterium | reverse complement strand
GGCAAATCCATGCTGGCCGCCCGCCTTCCCGGCATCCTGCCGCCGCTTTCGCCCACCGAGGCGCTCGAAACCTCGATGATCCACTCGCTCGCCGGCCTTCTCACCGATGGCGGGATCAGCCGCCAGCGCCCCTTCCGCGAGCCGCATCACACCGCCTCGATGGCCGCGATCATCGGCGGCGGGCGCGGCGCCAAGCCCGGCGAGATCAGCCTCGCCCACAATGGCATCCTGTTTCTCGACGAACTCCCCGAATTCTCCCGCCCCGTCCTTGAAACCCTGCGCCAACCGATCGAGACCGGCGAGGTCGTCGTCGCACGCGCCAACGCCCATGTGCGCTATCCCTGCAAATTCCTGCTCGTCGCCGCCGCCAACCCCTGCCGCTGCGGCCATATGGCCGACCCCGCCCGCGCCTGCGCCCGCGTTCCCCAATGCGGCGAGGATTATCTCGGGCGGATTTCCGGTCCGCTGATGGACCGCTTCGACCTTCGGATCGAAGTCCCGCCCGTGGCCTTCACCGACCTCGACCTGCCCCCTTCAGGCGACAGCTCGGCCACCGTCGCGGCGCGGGTGGCCGAGGCGCGGGCCGTTCAGGGGCGGCGCTTTGGGCAAGCCAAGGGCATCGCGACCAACTCCGACATCGAAGGCGCGATGCTTGAAGAAGTGGCAACGCCCGATACCGAGGGGCGCGAGCTTCTCCTCAAGATCGCCGAGAAATTTGGCCTCTCCGCACGCGGCTATCACCGCGTCCTGCGGGTGGCGCGCACGATTGCCGATCTTGACGGGTCGGCCAGCGTCCGACGGCCTCATGTAGCCGAGGCGGCCAGCTATCGCATTGCTTTCTCAAAGGTTTCCTGAGCCCAAGCCCCCGCCTGCCGCAGAGCCTCCGCCGCCTCGGGCACAAAGCCAAAGGCCAGCTGCCAGACGTGATGCGCCCCTTCCCAAACGTCGAGGCGGACCTCGCCGCCAGCCTCCTCGAGCTTGGCCGCCATCCGCCGCGCATCGTCGAGCAGGATCTCCTGATCGCCGACCTGCAGCATCACCGGCGGCGGGTTCGGAAACTCGGCGAAATGGGGCGAGGCGCGTGGGTCGGTCGGGTCTGCCCCGGCGAGATACTGCTCCGATGCGGCATTCGTCCGCCGCACCGGCAGCATCGCGTCGCGGCGGGCATTGCGCCGGATGCTCTCGCCCGAATGGGTCAGATCGGTCCATGGCGACAGGGCAAGAAGCCCCGCTGGCCTTTCGCCGCGGGCAAGAAGATGGGCCAGAAGCGCCAGCGCAAGCCCGCCACCCGCGCTATCGCCCGCGAGCAGGATCTGCGAGGGGCCCAGCCCCTGCCCCCGAAGATCATCCCAAGCGGCCACCGCATCCTCGAACGCCGCCGGAAACGGCGCCTCGAGAACCAGCCGATAATCCTGCGCAACCACATCGGTTTTCGAGTCGAGCGCAAGCTGGCCAAGCATCGGCCCATGCGTTTTCGAAGAGCCTGAGAAATAGGCGCCCCCATGAAAATAGAGGATCACCCGCCCCGGGGCCGCACCTTCGGCCCCGACGCGCAAGCCGTGCCTGCCGCCAATCTTTGCCTCTTTGCGGGTGGTGCCACTCGGATAGCGGCCGCTGAGTGCGGCGGCGAGGTCAAGGAGCCTCCGGCTCGCCTCGCCCTTCTTCAGATAGGCCAGAACAGGCCAGACCGTCAGCCGCGCCACAAGCCCATAGGACCGGAGGCGCAGCGAGGCCATCAGGCCCGCCGCTTTTCGATGGCGCGCCAGATCTTCTCGGCCACGTTCGTGCCCTCGAACCGCTCAAGCTCCTGAATGCCGGTGGGCGAGGTCACGTTGATCTCGGTCAGCCACTCGCCGATCACGTCGATGCCGACGAAAATCTGGCCCTTCTCGCGCAGCAACGGCCCGATCCGCGCGCAAATCTCGCGGTCGCGGTCGGTCAGGCCCACTTTCTCGGGTCGCCCGCCGACGTGCATATTCGAGCGCGTCTCACCCTGCGCCGGAACCCGGTTGATCGCGCCCACTGGTTCGCCATCGACAAGGATCACGCGCTTGTCACCTTGGGAAACGGCGGGCAGATACTTCTGCACAATCAATGGCTCCCGGTTGATCCCGGTGAACATCTCGTAAAGCGAGGCGAGGTTGCCGTCGCCCGAGGTGAGCTTGAACACGCCCGCGCCGCCGTTGCCATAAAGCGGCTTGAGGATGATATCCCCGTGCTTCTCGCGGAAGGCCCGCAGCGTCGGAAGATCGCGGGCGATGGCAGTCGGCGGCGTGAGGTCGGGGAATTCGAGAACAAGGAGCTTCTCGGGATAGTTCCGCACCCAGAACGGATCGTTGACCACGAGGGTCTTGGGGTGAATCCGGTCAAGAAGATGGGTCGTGGTGATATAGCCCATGTCAAAGGGTGGATCCTGCCGCAGCCAGACCACGTCGAACGTCGAAAGATCGACCTCCTGCTCCTCGCCGAGCGAGAAATGATCGCCCTTGACCCTGCGAACCTCCAATGGCCAGCCCCGCGCCGTGATCCGACCTTCCTGATAAGCGAGGCGGTCGGGGGTGTAGTAAAACAGGGAATGCCCCCGTTTCTGCGCCTCTTCGGCAATGCGGAAGGTGCTGTCGGCGTCGATGTTGATCGGCGCGATCGGGTCCATCTGGATAGCAACCTTGAGCGGCATCGGAACTCCTGCGTCACGTTTCCCGATACATGGCGCATCGCCATCCAAGGTTCAATGGCCGGGCGTCAGGCAGCGAGGCAGGCGTTCTCCAGAATCTCGATCCTGCCGACGGCATCAACAAGAGCCACATCAAAGCGCATCTCTGTCAAAAGGCCCTTCGGCTCTCCGGCGACAAATTCCTCCGCCGCGCCGAGAATGCGCTGCATCTGCCGATACGAGAGGCTCTCGGCCGCGCGGGCGAATTCCCGGCTCTTTTTGACCTCGACAAAAATCACTCGGTCTTCTTCACGAACGATCAGGTCAATTTCGCCGCGCTTGCCGCGCCAGCGCCGACGCTCAAGCCTGAGGCCACGCCGCGCATAATCCGCGGCAACGATCTCTTCGGCGGCAAGCCCCGCATGATATCCGACCAATCTGCCCATCACTCTTTCTCCAGCCCCAGAGCGACCTGATAGACCTGCCGTCGGGGCAAACCCAACGCACCGGCCACCGCCGTCGCCGCATCCTTGATCCGCATCGTTTTCATCGCCTCGCGCAGCGCGCCCTCCACATCTGCCTCGGCCACCGTTTCCGAACCTGCCCTACCAACCAGAACGACGATCTCGCCTTTGACCGCCCGATCGGCAAACTCGCCAGCCAGATCGCCCAAAGTGCCGCGCCGGACCTCTTCAAACCGTTTCGTCAGTTCGCGGCAGACAACCGCTTCCCTGCTTTCCCCCAGAATATCGCGCAAGGAAGCTAACATTTCCCCAACGCGTTTCGGCGATTCATAGAAGATCAGCGTCGCCGGCAGGTCGCGCAGCAGGGCGATCTCGGTCTCGCGCTGGGTCTTGCCCGGCGGAAGAAAACCCACAAACATGAAACGGTCGCTCGGCAGTCCAGACACCGCGAGCGCCGCCAAGACAGCCGAGGCACCGGGCGCAGCCGTCACCACCAGCCCTGCCTCGATCACCGCCCGCCCAAGCTCATAACCCGGATCCGCGACCAGCGGGGTCCCGGCCTCGGACACGCAAGCGACCGACTTGCCCTCTCGGACCGCATCCACAAGCCGCGCCTGTGCCCCCGGGCCGGAATGGTCATGATAGGACACAACCGGCCGGCCAGCGAGGGAAACGCCGTGAATTTCCATGAGCTTTCGGGCGGTCCGCGTATCCTCGGCGGCAATCATGTCGGCCGAGGCAAGGATGTCGAGGCCGCGCAGCGTCATATCGCGCGCGGCGCCGATCGGGGTTGAAACAAAGTAAAGACCCGCCGAGAGGGGCTTGCGGTCGAAATTCATGCCTAGACCCTTCCAGCCCTCGCCGTATGATAGCCACGTTCGGACCGGGCCCAGCGCAGGAGCCCGCCGCCGGCCCGACCAATGAGGAGTTGCCGTCTGATGTTTGCCCTTTTGTCGACCGCCCGCAAGGCGATCCTGTCGATTTTTTCCCTTGGCCTGATCGCCTGGCTTGCCTCGTGCACACCGACAACCGGCCCGACCCCGATGATCAACACCTCCGCTCCGGTGCAGGTTGCCCTCCTCGTGCCAATCGGCACCGGCGATGCGACTGACGCTTTCCTCGCACAGAATCTCGAAAATGCCGCCCGCATGGCGATTGCCGACCTTCAGGGCGTGGCCATTGATCTGCGCGTCTACGATACCGGTGCCGACGCAACACAGGCCGCTGCCGCAGCGACCCGGGCTGCCGACGAAGGCGCCAAGATCATTCTTGGCCCGCTCTATGCCGAGGCCGCCAATGCCGCCGGCATCGCCGTGCGTAACCGGGGCGTCAACGTCCTGGCCTTCTCCAACAACACCTCGATCGCCGGTGGCAACGTCTTCGTCCTTGGCGCGACCTTCGAAAACACAGCCAAGCGCCTCGCCGCCTATGCCGCCTCGACCGGATTTGACCGGATCATGGTCGTCCATGGCGACGATGTGCCGGGCGCGGTCGGCCGCGACGCCATCGTTCAGGCTGTCGTCAAATCCGGCGCGACCCTTGCGGGCGTCGAATCCTACCCCCTCTCGCAGCAGGGTATTCTCGAGGCCTCCTCGCTCATCGCCGAAAACGCGACCGCCAATGGCGCCAATGCCCTGTTCCTCACCGCCAGCGTCAACGCCGATCTGCCCATCGTGGCGACGATGCTGCCCGAGCACGGGATCAATCCCGCAACGGTCCGCTATATCGGCCTGACGCGCTGGGATATCACTCCGCAGGCGCTGACCCTGCCGGGGCTTCAGGGCGGCATTTTCGCGATGCCGGACACGAGTGTCTCGGCCCAATTCGAATCCCGCTACGCCGCCGCCTTCGGCGGCCTGCCGCACCCTCTTGCCGGGCTTGCCTATGACGGGATCGCCGCCATCGGTGCTCTGGTCGCGGCCGGCAAGAGCAATGCGCTCTCCGCCGCCGCCCTGACACAGTCGCAGGGCTTCCAGGGCACGGCAGGCATCTTCCGTCTCCTGCCCGACGGCACCAACGAACGTGGTCTCGCCGTGGCGCAAATCCAGAACAATCAGGTGGTCATCGTTGATCCAGCCCCTCGCAGCTTCGCCAGAACCCCGTTCTGAGGCGTCAGCCGCCCTGCCGGACGATCTGATCTGCCCGGCAGCCGAGATATTCGATCCTGTTGCGGTCGCCGCCGATCTGATGGCGGCGCTTGCCGAGGCATCTGATGCGATGGCTGTCCGCAAGGCGGTGGTGGAGATTCTCGGCAAAGCCCGCAGCCGCGGGGCGGCGGCCATCGAGGCCGCTTTTCGCGCCGAACCTTTCGGGGCCCGCCCCACCACCCGCGCCTATTGCTGGCTGACCGATCAGATCGTCAAAACCGTTCTCGACATCTGCCACACCCGCCTGCATCCGCTGGCCACGCCCACCGAGGGTGAACGCCTCGCGGTGATCGCGGTCGGCGGCTATGGCCGGGGCGAGATGGCACCCTTCTCGGATGTCGATCTTCTGTTTCTCACCCCCTACAAGATCACCCCCTGGGCCGAGAGCCTGATCGAATCCGCGCTCTACATGATGTGGGATCTCAAGCTGAAGGTCGGCCATGCCAGCCGCACCATCAAGGATTGCCTGCGCTTGGGCCGCGAGGATTACACGATCCGCACCAGCCTTGTTGAATTCCGCTTCCTCACAGGCGACGCGGATCTGGCGGAAACACTCAGAAAGCGCCTCTGGACTGACCTGTTCAGATCGACCGCAGCCGAGTTTGTCGAGGCCAAGCTTGCCGAGCGCGCCGCGCGACACACCAAGCAGGGCGGGCAGCGTTATGTGGTCGAGCCCAATGTCAAGGAAGGCAAGGGCGGCCTGCGGGACCTGCAGTCGATGTATTGGATCGCCAAATACGTCAACGGTGTCCGCACGACAGAGGAACTGGTCGGACGCGGGGTCTTTACCCCAGAAGAGTTCGCGACCTTCGTCAACGCCGAGGATTTTCTCTGGGCGATCCGCTGTCATCTGCACATGATCGCCAACCGCGCCATGGACCAGCTGACCTTCGACATGCAGGTGCAGGTGGCCGAACGCATGGGCTATACCGACCATGACGGGCGGCGGGCGGTCGAGTTCTTCATGCAGGATTATTTCCGCCATGCAACGCGCGTCGGCGAGTTGACCCGCATCTTCCTGACCTCGCTTGAGGCCGATCACACCAAGGCCGAGCCGATGCTCACACGGCTTCTGGCCCGCCGCAAACGCGCCCGCGCGCCCTATGCGATCCGGCAGAACCGGTTGACCGTGGCCGACGAGAAAGCGTTTTTCAAACATCCGATCAATATGCTGGGCATCTTTGAAGAGGGGCTGCGGACCGGCACGCTTCTGCATCCCGATGCCATGCGCCTCTTGGCGGCTAACCTGCATCTCATCGACGCCAAGCTGCGCGAGGATCCCGAGGCGATCCGCATCTTCCTCGACCTGCTGCTCAAGCACGGCAACCCCGAGCGGGCGCTGCGGCGGATGAACGAGCTGGGCGTTCTGGACGCCTTTATCCCCGAGTTTGCGCCGATCGTGGCGATGATGCAGTTCAATATGTATCACGCCTACACGGTCGACGAGCACACGATCCAATGCATCTCGAACCTCGCGATGATCGAGCGTGAAGAGCTGATCGAAGAGCTGCCCGTTGCTTCCTCGATCCTGAAGGCAGGGGTCAACCGCAAGGTTCTCTATGTGGCGCTTCTCCTGCACGATATCGGCAAGGGCCGCGATATTGATCACTCGGTCCTTGGCGCCCAGATCGCCCGCAAGGTCGCGCCGCGGCTGGGGTTGACCAAGAAGGACTGCGAAACGGTCGAATGGCTGGTGCGCTATCACCTCCTGATGTCGGACACCGCCCAGAAACGCGACATCGCCGAGCCACGCACCGTGCGCGATTTCGCCAAGGCGGTGAAATCCGTCGAGCGGCTCGATCTTCTGACGGTGCTCACCGTCTGCGATATCCGCGGGGTCGGCCCCAACACATGGAACAACTGGAAGGCCATGCTCCTGCGCGGGCTCTACAAGGCCACGCGCGATGCCTTGGAGAACGGGCTGGAGGATCTCAACCGCGAGAAACGCGAGGCCGAGGCCAAGAAATCGCTGCGCGAGGCGCTCGACGGTTGGGAGGCCAAGGATCTGCGGACCGAGACCGCCCGCCACTATGGCCCCTATTGGCAGGGGCTGTCGACGGCGGCCCATGTCATCTTCGCCAATCTCCTGCGCGAGCTACCGAACGACGAGATCCGCATCGACCTCATGCTCGACACCGACCGCGACGCGACCCGCGCCTGTTTCGCCATGGCCGACCATCCGGGCCTATTCTCGCGGATGACGGGGGCGCTGGCGCTTGTCGGCGCCAATATCGTCGACGCGCGGACCTATACCTCGAAAGACGGTTTCGCGACCGCGATCTTCTGGATTCAGGATGCCGACGGGCATCCCTATGAAGAGGTGCGCCTGCCGCGCCTTCGGCAGATGATTAGCCGCACGCTCAGGGGCGAGGTGGTGGCGCGCGAGGCGCTGAAAGAGCGCGACAAGATCAAGAAGCGCGAACAGGCCTTCCGGGTGCCGACCTCGATCACCTTCGACAATGAAGGCTCCGAGATCTACACGATCATCGAGGTCGATACCCGCGACCGGCCCGGCCTTCTCTTCGATCTGACCCGCACGCTGGCGGCCAACAACGTCTATATTGCTTCCGCCGTGATCGCGACCTTCGGCGAACAGGCGGTCGATACCTTCTATGTGAAAGACATGTTCGGGCTGAAGTTTCACGCCGAAAACCGGCGGCTGGCGCTTGAGAAGAAACTGAAAGACGCCATCGAACAGGGCGCCGAAAGGGCACGGGCATGAAGCCTATCCGTCTCGTCTCTGGCTTTCTGACCGTGGGTCTGTGGACCCTTCTGTCGCGCATCCTGGGCTTTGCCCGCGACATGATGATCGCGGCATTCCTTGGAACGGGGCCGGTGGCCGAAGCCTTTCTGATCGCTTTTGCCCTGCCCAATATGTTCCGCCGCTTCTTTGCCGAGGGCGCTTTCAACATGGCCTTCGTGCCGATGTTCTCGAAGAAGCTCGAGGCAGGCGAGGATGCCGAAGGGTTCGCCCGCGATGCCTTTGCGGGTCTGGCGGCTGTGCTCATCGTCTTTTCGGTGATCGCCCTTTTGGCGATGCCGTGGCTCGTTCTGGCGATGGCGAGCGGCTTTGCCGGCGACGAGCGCTTCGATCTTGCGGTCGGCTTTGGCCGGATCGCGTTCCCCTATATCCTGTTCATCTCGCTCGCAGCACTCCTCTCGGGCGTTCTGAACGCCGCGGGCCGCTTCACGGCCGCCGCCGCAGCGCCGGTCCTGCTCAATGTGCTTTTCATCACGGCCATGATCCTTGCCACAAAGGCCGGTTGGCCGGTGGGTGACGCGCTGGCCTGGACCGTGCCGGTGGCGGGCCTCGCCCAACTTGCCCTCGTCTGGCTGGCCGCGAAGCGCGCGGGGTTCAACCTCAAACCGCGCCGCCCGCGCATGACGCCAGAGCTCAAGCGCCTTGCCCTGATCGCCGCCCCCGCCGCGATGGCCGGTGGTGTGGTGCAGATCAACCTTCTCGTCGGCCGTCAGGTGGCGAGCTTCTATGAGGGCGCGGTGGCCTGGCTCTCCTATGCCGACCGGCTCTATCAGCTGCCGCTCGGCGTTGTCGGCATCGCGGTGGGCGTCGTCCTCCTGCCCGATCTCTCCCGCCGCCTGCGGGCGGGCGATACCGAAGGCGGCCGCAACGCCTTTAACCGCGCGGCCGAAATCTCGCTTGCGCTCACCATCCCCGCCGCCGTGGCGCTCTGCGTGATCCCCTTGCCGCTCGTCAGCGTTCTTTTCCAGCGCGGAGCCTTCGGCCCGGAAGATACCGCTGCGACCGCCCTAGCCGTCGCCGTCTATGGCCTCGGCCTGCCGGGCTTTGTCTTGCAAAAGGCGCTCCAGCCGCTGTTCTTCGCCCGCGAAGACACCCGCCGCCCGTTCTATTTCGCGCTGGCCTCGCTCGTGGTGAATGCCGGTATCGCCATCGGCCTGATGCCCACCTTCGGCTTCATCGCCGCGGCGATCGGCACAACCGTGTCCGGCTGGGCCAGTGTCGCGCTTCTGTGGTTTGCCTCGCGCCGGATGGGCGTGGCGGCAACGCTCGATCACCGCTTCCGCAATCGGTTCTGGCGGATCCTACTGGCCTCGGGCCTCATGGGGGGGCTTCTCTGGGTCGCCGCGCTGGCCCTCGCGCCGTTCCTCGATCTGCCGACGCTGCGTTACGGAGCGCTGGCGATCCTCGTGGGGATTGGCATGATCGGCTATTTCGGCATCGGCCAGCTGGTCGGCGCCTTCCAGATGGCCGACATCCGCGCCGCGCTCCGCCGCTAGTTGCTGCGGTGGCGCATCCGCTTGAGGAAGCCGGTCCAGCCACCGGGGCCGAGGATCGGTGACAGGCCAAGGCCGATCACGAAGCCCGACACATCCGCCATCCAGTGCGGCGCGCCGCCGAGGGTCACGCCGAAGAACAGCTGCACCGCCAGAAGAACACCGATCAGCCGGAAGGCCCACCACTTGTTCTTCCCTTCCCGCTTGAACCTGAGCCACATCACATAGGTATAGGCCCCGATCAGGCCATAGATCGTCGGATAGGCGCCGTAGAGCGGCGTATTGCGGGTATCGAGAAGCCCGTGGGCGACCGCCGCAAGGATGGTCGAAGCCAAAAGCACGAGGATCAGCGAGACAGGGTTCCACGCATCGCCCACAAACTTGCCAAGGGCCAGAAGGATGACGATGGCGAAGAGTGCGTGAACAAAGCTGCCGTGGATGAAGGCATAGGTCACAAACCGCCGCAGCATCCCGAAGGACATATCCCCCCGCGCCACGATCCAGTCGAGAACCGCCGGCGAATAGGCGTATTTGTCGAGCGCGGCGATCCGCCAGCCGATGGCATCGCCGCCCCCGGCAATGCCCATCTCGGCCAATGTCATGACCGCTTCGATCCCGGCGATAGCCAGCACGATGATGACAATCACGGGCGGGATCGAGTTGAACGGGCTTTCGCTCTGCATGGGGCCTCCGCTCCGCCAGATGTTGACGGGAATTGCCAGCATGGGTAAGCCAGCCCGAACCCGAAATCCAGCCCCGGACCGATCAGATGACCGAGAGCACATTCACCCCCCGCGTCTTTTCCGGCATCAAACCGTCCGGCGGCCTGACGCTTGGCAACTATCTTGGCGCGATCAAGCGGTTCGTGGGGATGCAGGGCGCGGGCTTCGAGACCGTCTATTGCGTCGTCGATCTGCACGCGATCACCGTCTGGCAGGATCCGGCCGAGCTCAAGACCGCAACCCGCGAGGTGGCGGCGGGCTATCTGGCCTCGGGGATCGACCCCGAGAAATCGATCCTGTTCAATCAGGCGCAGGTGCACGAGCACGCCGAGCTTGGCTGGATCTTCAATTGCGTGGCCCGCGTCGGCTGGATGAACCGGATGACCCAGTTCAAGGACAAAGCCGGATCGAATGCCGAAAAGGTCAGCCTCGGCCTCTATGCCTATCCTTCCCTGATGGCCGCCGACATCCTCTTATATCACGCGACCCACGTTCCCGTGGGCGAGGACCAGAAGCAGCACGTCGAGCTGACGCGCGATATCGCCGCCAAGTTCAACCACGACTTCAAGGTGGATTTCTTCCCGCTCACCACGCCGGTGATCGAAGGCCCCGCCATGCGCGTGATGAACCTGCGCGACGGGACCAAGAAGATGTCCAAGTCCGGCGAGAGCGACATGGAACGCATCAACATGACCGACGATGCCGACACGATCGCCAAGAAGTTCAAGAAGGCCAAGACCGATCCCGCACCCCTGCCCGAAACGCTCGACGGACTGAAGGATCGCCCCGAGGCGCGCAATCTTGTCGACATCTATTCGGCCCTGAACGACATGACCCCCGAGGCGGTGATCGCCGAATACGCGGGCGCGGGCTGGGGCCGGTTCAAGCCCGCGCTGGCCGATTTGGCGGTTGAGAAGCTCGCGCCGATCTCGACCGAGATGGAGCGGCTGATGAACGATCCCGCCGAGATCGACCGTATCCTCGGCCGCGGCGCCGAACGCGCCCGCGAGATCGCCGCGCCGATCCTGAAACAGACCTACGATATCGTCGGCCTCCTGCGGAGCTGATCGGGCGCTGGACCTTGCCACCGCCCGCGCCTAGGGTCTGCCCGACAAGGAGACCCCGATGAGCATCAGCGACAACGTCAAAACCTATTTCAACGGCACATGGCACGACGGCAACATCCCGGTGATGCGCGCCGCCGACCACGGCTCTTGGCTTGGCTCGACCGTGTTTGACGGGGCGCGCTGGTTCGAAGGTGTGGCGCCCGACCTCGAGGCGCATTGCGCGCGCGTCAACCGCTCGGCCGGGGCCTTGATGATCAAGCCCACGGTTTCGACCGAGGCCATGGTCGAGATCGCCCGCGAGGGGCTCAGGATGTTTGCCTCCGGCTCGGCGGTCTATATCCGCCCGATGTATTGGGGCATCCACGGCGATGCGACCGCGATCATCCCGCAAGAGACGGAAACCGGCTTTGCCATCTGCCTTGAAGAGGCGCCGATGGCCGCGCCGGACCGGACGACCACGCTCACCACCACCCGCTTCCGCCGACCGACGCTCGAGTCGGCCGTGGTCAATGCCAAGGCGGGGTGCCTTTATCCCAATAACGCGCGGATGCTGGCCGAGGCCAATGGCCGGGGCTTTGGCAACGCCCTTGTGACCGATGTGATGGGCAATGTCGCTGAAACGGCGACCGCAAATGTCTTCATGGTCCGCGATGGCGAGATCCTGACGCCGATCGCCAATGGCACCTTCCTTGCCGGCATCACCCGAGCCCGCCATATGGCAAACCTTGCCGACGAAGGCATGGCCGTGCGCGAGGCCGTGCTGAGCTATGACGATTTCCGCGCTGCCGACGAGGTCTTCCTCAGCGGCAACTATTCCAAGGTCACACCTGTCGTCGCTTTCGACGACCGCCAGTATCAGGTTGGCCCGATCACGCGGAAGGTGCGCGAGCTTTATTGGGATTGGGCGCACTCGGGCAAATAAGCGGGCGGCCCGCCGCCTGCGGGAAAATCGCGCAGCTATCTTCCGTTGCCAGCCTCACGGGCTTCGGCCAATATCGCCTGTGAAGAGGAGATCACCATGCGTAAGTTTCTGGTCGTGCTCGATGACAGCCGCGAATGCCTCAACGCGATGCGCTTTGCCGCGATGCGGGCCGCCAAGACCGGAGGGGGCGTCGAGATCCTCTCGATCATCCCGCCTGACGAATTCAACCACTGGATCGGCGTGGGCGAGATCATGCGCGAAGAGGCGCGGGAGCGGATCCACGCGCATTTCGAGGTCTTCGCCAAATGGATGCGCGACAAGCAGGGGGTGGACCCCGAGCTGGTGATCCGCGAGGGCGAGCCTGTGCCGGAAATTTTGGCTCAGATCCGCGAGGATTCCGATATCGGCGTTCTGGTTCTGGGCGCGGGCACCGACAACAAGGGCCCCGGCCCGCTGGTGACGCAACTCACCCGCCAATCAGGCAGCCTGACGATCCCGATCACCCTTGTTCCGGGCGAGATGTCGAAGGAACGGCTCGAGTCGATCACATAAGCGATTTAGAATCGTTCCAAACCTTGACTGGATACGCCGCCGAGCGCATATCTGAAACCTGACAAAAAAGGTTGGCCCCCATGTTTATCCAGACCGAATCCACGCCGAACCCCGCGACGCTCAAGTTCCTGCCCGGCCAGACCGTGCTCGAGATGGGCACCGCCGATTTCCCATCGGCCGAAGCTGCCAGCGCGTCGCCGCTCGCGCAGCGGATTTTCGCGAACTCCGGCGTAACCGGTGTGTTCCTCGGCAATGATTTCGTCACGGTGACGAAAGCCGAAGAGGTGGAGTGGGACCACATCAAGCCCTCGATCCTCGGCGCGATCATGGAGCATTACCAGTCCGGCCAGCCGGTGATGGAAGGCGGTCGCGGCGATGCAGGCCATGCCGAACATAGCGGCGAGGATTCCGAGATCGTCAACCAGATCAAAGAGCTTCTCGATACCCGCGTGCGCCCGGCTGTGGCCCAAGACGGTGGCGACATCACCTTCCACGGCTTTGATCGCGGCATCGTCTATCTGCATATGCAAGGCGCCTGCGCGGGCTGCCCCTCCTCGACGCTGACCCTCAAGATGGGCATCGAGAACCTCCTGCGCCACTATATCCCCGAAGTGACCGAGGTTCGGCCGGTTGCGGCCTGATCCGATCCTTCTGGCGTTTGACACATCGGCGGCGCATTGCGCCGCCGCTTTGCTCTGTGCGGGCAAGATCCACACCCGCATCGACGAAATGGCGCGCGGGCAGGCCGAACACCTGATGCCGATGCTCGAAGAGGTTCTGGCGGCCCACGGGCTCGCATGGCGCGACCTCGACGCCATCGGGGTTGGCACCGGCCCCGGCAATTTTACCGGCATCCGCATCTCTGTGGCGGCCGCGCGCGGGCTGGCGCTCGGCCTTGGCATTCCGGCGGTGGGCGTGAGCAATTTCGACGCTGCCGCCTATGGCCTTCCGCGCCCTGTGGACGTCCTGATCCCCGCGCCGCGCGATCAGGCCTACGCCCAGCGCCTGACCGAGACCGGCGCCGAGGCGCCTCGCCTACTTACCCCCGAGGATGCGCGCCCAGAGGTCCCCGCTCTGCCCCGTCCCGCCCGCGAGATGATCGCCAACATCGCCTGGATTGCGTCCGAGCGATACGAAACCGAGGCTACACGCCCCGCACCCCTTTACGTCCGCGCCGCCGACGCCGCCCCCTCGCGCGATGCGCCTCCGGTGATCCTGCCGTGAGCGATCTGGCCGCGGCCCTTGCCGCCACCCACGCGCTGGCCTTTGAGGATACCCGCAGCTGGAGCGCCGACGAGTTCCGCAGCCTTCTTGCCGACCCGTCGGTCTTTCACATCGGTGATGCCGCCTGTTTCTTGCTGGCCCGAGTTGTCCTCGACGAAGCGGAAATCCTGACCCTCGCCACCCACCCGGACAGTCGCCGCCAAGGGCGTGCCGCGGCCGCCCTCGGCCTCTTTGTCGAGAAAGCCGCCGTGCGCGGGGCAGATACGGCCTTTCTCGAGGTGGCCGCCGATAACAAGGCGGCACTGGCGCTTTATTTCGGGGGCGGCTTTACCGAGGTCGCCCGCCGACGCGACTATTATCGCAGGCAAGATGGCACAGCTGCCGACGCGGTCATCCTCAGCCGCCCGCTCTGAATCTGATCTGAAGCTCGTCACAGTGCGAATCGTGGGTGGTTTGATTCCCTGACCAATTATGACCCAACCGAGCTGGCTTGGCTCAATCGCGGCCATTATCCCTTTTATCATTCGGTCAAAAATTGTTGTTTTCTCAACAAAATTCAGTTGACCCCAAGGAACCTTCACGCGCTAAATTGACTCTGACACGAGAGATGTCAGTAACTTGGGGCCTCAACTGGCCAGACCAGGTTAACAACAGTATTCGGGAGTATGAAATGACCCTTATGACGAAATTCCTTGGCGCTTCGGCTGCCCTTGCCCTTTCGGCAGGCGCCGCGCTCGCCGACCCGGCGATCATTTTCGATCTTGGTGGCAAATTCGACAAATCGTTCAACGAAGCGGCCTTCAACGGCGCTCAGCGTTGGGCAGATGAAACCGGCGGCGCCTTCGCCGAGTTCGAGATCACCTCTGACGCGCAGCGTGAGCAGGCGATCCGCCAGTTCGCCGAGGCCGGCAACAACCCGATCGTCATGGCCGGCTTCTCCTGGGCGACCCCGCTCGAGACCGTTGCCAAAGACTATCCGGATCTCAAGTTCGAGATCATCGACATGGTTGTCGACCTGCCGAACGTGACCTCGGTCGTGTTCAACGAGCATGAAGGTTCCTTCCTTGTCGGCATGATGGCTGCGATGGCCTCCGAGTCGGGCACCGTCGGCTTCATCGGCGGCATGGACATCCCGCTGATCCGCAAGTTTGCCTGCGGCTATGCTCAGGGCGTCAAGGCCGTGAACCCCGATGCGACCGTGATCTCGAACATGACCGGCACCACCCCGTCGGCTTGGAACGACCCGGTCAAAGGTTCGGAACTGACCCTCGCCCAGATCAGCCAGGGCGCTGACGTGGTCTATGCGGCTGCCGGTGGCACCGGTGTCGGCGTTCTGCAGACCGCTGCCGACCAGGGCATCCTGTCGATCGGCGTCGACTCGAACCAGAACTACCTGCACCCGGGTCAGGTTCTGACCTCGATGATGAAGCGCGTGGACAACGCCGTCTATGATGCCTTCACGGCCGGTGCCGATCTCGCCCCTGGCTTCAACGTGATGGGCGTTTCCAACGGTGGCGTGGGCTATGCCCTCGACGAGAACAACGCCTCGCTCGTCTCGGCCGAAATGCAGGCCGCTGTCGATCAGGCCGCTGCCGACATCTCCTCGGGCGCGCTCTCGGTCCACGACTACATGAGCGACGAGAGCTGCGACGCCCTGTCGTTCTAAGACAGGCGGCAATTCCAGATCGGGCCGCGCTGATCCGTCGGCGCGGCCCTTTTTGCAAACTCTGTGCTGGGGGGCACCGGAATGGACGACGCGATGGAAGTCTTCTTTTCCGCCTGGGGGGACACCGATCCCAAAAGTCGGCGGGAAAAACTGGAGCGGGCGCTTTCGCCGGACTTCAGCTACGTCGATCCCAATGCGCCCGGCCACCTGAAGGATCTGGACGCCCTCGACGCCTATGTGGCGATGTTCGGCCAGATGATGCCCGGTGCCAGCGCCGAGGTGGCGGATTTCACCGAACATCACGGCCATGCGCGGGCGACCGTCAATTTCCTGAAGGACGGCAAGACCATGATGCAGGGACAATACTACGGCCGGTTTGTGCATGGCGGACAGCTTGCACATCTGGTCGGCTTTAACGGGACAGGAGCCTGACGCGTGACCACACCCGCCATTGAACTCAAGGGCATTTCCAAAGCCTTCGGCCCCGTTCAGGCCAACAAAGATATCAACATCCGGGTCATGCCCGGCACGATCCACGGCATCATCGGCGAGAACGGCGCAGGCAAGTCCACGCTCATGTCGATCCTCTACGGCTTCTACAAGGCCGATGCCGGCGAGATCTTCATCAACGGCAACAAGACCGAGATCCCCGACAGCCAGCACGCCATCGCTGCCGGCATCGGCATGGTCTTTCAGCACTTCAAGCTGGTCGAGAACTTCACGGTGCTTGAAAACATCGTCCTTGGCGCCGAAGACGGCCCGATGCTGACCCCTTCCCTTCGCAAGGCCCGCGCGCAGCTCAAGCAGCTCGCCGACGACTACGGTCTCAACGTCGATCCCGATGCCATCATCGAGAATATCGGCGTGGGCCAGCAGCAGCGCGTCGAAATTCTCAAGGCACTTTATCGCAAGGCCGAAATCCTCATCCTCGACGAACCGACCGGGGTTCTGACCCCGGCCGAGGCCGACCAGCTGTTCCGCATCCTTGAAAGGCTCAAGGACGAGGGCAAGACCGTGATCCTGATCACCCACAAGCTGCGCGAGATCATGGAGATCACCGACGAGGTGAGCGTCATGCGTCGCGGCACGATGGTCGGCCATGTCGCCACCGCCAAGACCTCGCCCGCCGAGCTGGCCGAGATGATGGTGGGCCGCAAGGTGCTTCTCGAGGTCGACAAGGCCCCAGCCAAACCGGGCCGCACCATCCTTGAGGTCAAGAACCTGAGCGTCACCGACCAATGGGGGGTGAAGCGTCTCAAGGAGGTGTCGCTGACCATCCGCGCCGGTGAAATCCTCGGCATCGCGGGCGTGGCAGGCAACGGCCAGTCCGAGCTTCTCGAGGTCTTGGGCGGCTATCAGAAGGCCACTGGCGAAGTGATCCTCAACGGCGAGGCGATCGACCTGACCGGCCTTCATTCCGATGGCCAGACCCGGCGCTCGCGGGGCATCGCCCACGTTCCCGAAGACCGCCAGTCCGAAGGGCTGATCATGAATTTCACCGCCTGGGAAAACGTGGCGCTCGGCTATCACAACGACCCGAAATACCAGAAGAACGCGCTCTTCATGGACAACGCGGCCATTCGCAAAGACACCGAAGAAAAGATGGCGCGCTTCGATGTGCGGCCACCGCTGCCAGAGCTCAGAGCCAAGAGCTTCTCCGGCGGCAACCAGCAAAAGATCGTCGTCGCGCGCGAGATCGAACGGAACCCCGATCTCCTGCTCGTGGGCCAGCCCACGCGCGGCGTCGATATCGGGGCGATCGAATTCATTCACAAACAGATCGTGGCGCTGCGCGATGCGGGCAAGGCGATCCTTCTGGTATCGGTCGAGCTTGACGAGATCATGTCGCTCTCGGACCGCATCGCCGTCATGTTCGATGGGCGGATCATGGGCGAGCGGGATCCCGAGAATACCACGGTTCAGGAATTGGGTCTGTTGATGGCCGGTATCAGCGGGGAGGCAGCCTGATGGAAAAAATGCCGAAATGGGCCGACGTGATCCTGATCCCGGCGATCTCGATCCTTCTGGCCGCGATCATCTCGGGGCTGGTGCTGCTGGCAACGGGCAAAGACCCGTTGAACGCGCTCGTCATCATGTTTGACGGCGCGGTCGGCTCGAGCCGGGCCTGGGGCTATACGCTCTATTACGCGACCAACTTCATCTTTACCGGCCTTGCCGTGGCCGTTGCCTTCCATGCGCGGATGTTCAACATCGGCGGCGAGGGCCAAGCGCTTCTCGGCGGGGTCGGCGTTGCTGTGGCCTGTCTCTATATCCCTTGGCCGCACTGGACCCTCGCCCTCTTGGGCGCGATAGTTCTTTCTGGGATATTCGGGGCGGTCTGGGCCGCCATTCCCGCTTTCCTGCAGGCCAAGCGCGGCAGCCACATCGTCATCACGACGATCATGTTCAACTTCATCGCCTATTCGCTGATCAACCATCTTCTGGTCAACGTGATGAAGCCCGCAGGCGTCATGGAACCCGCCACCGCGAGCTTCCCGGAAGCTGCCCACCTGCCCAACTTCCACGATATTCTTGGCCTTGTGGGTATCGACTTTGCGATGGATGCACCTGCCAACATCGCCTTCTTTGTAGCACTTCTGGCTTGCCTGTTCCTCTGGGCGCTGATCTGGCGCACCCGCATCGGCTATCAGATCCGCCAGTTTGGCGAGAGCGAGAGCGCGGCCCGCTATGCCGGCGTGTCGCCCACCAAGATCATCATGATCTCGATGATCCTGTCGGGCATGTTCGCGGGCATGATGTCGATCAACAACGTGATGGGCGAGGCCGAGCGTCTGGTGCTGAACTCGGCAGAGGGCGCGGGCTTTATCGGCATCGCGGTTGCCCTGATGGGGCGCAACCATCCGGTGGGGATCGTGCTTGCCGCGATCCTCTTTGGGTTCCTCTATCAAGGCGGCACCCAGCTTTCCATTCAGGCGCAGATCCCCAAAGAGATGGTGGTCGTGATCCAATCGCTGGTGATCCTCTTCACCGGAGCGCTCGATCATATGGTCCGCAGCCCGGTCGAACGCATCTTCCTTGCCTTGCGGCGGAAGGAGGCCTGATATGGATATTCTTCTTCTCCTCGACACCTCGGTTCTCGGCACGACGATCCGCATGGCGACGCCGCTCCTTCTGGCCTGCCTTGCCGGTCTTTTCTCGGAACGCGCGGGGATCTTCGACATCGGCCTCGAAGGCAAGATGCTCCTCTCGGCCTTTCTGGCGGCCGCTGTGGCCTACACAAGCGGCAACGTCTGGATCGGCCTTCTTGCGGGCATTGCCGGATCGCTGATGCTTTCTGGCATTCACGGCCTCGCCTCGATCACCTTCCGCGGCAACCAGCTGATTTCCGGTGTGGCGATCAACTTCTTCGCCTCGGGGATAACGGTTGTCGCGGCGCAAAGCTGGTTTGGTCAGGGCGGGCGGACGCCCCAGATTTCGGGCGCTGCCCGGTTCGATCCGATCATCTGGCCCGGCGCGCTGACCCGTATTCGCGATCTCTTGCAGGCGAACCTGCCGACGAAGATCTATAGCCAGATCATCTCGGGCCACGCGATCATCGTCTATATCGCCCTTCTTGCCGTGCCCTTGGCCTGGTGGATTCTCTACCGCACCCGTTTCGGCCTTCGGCTCCGTGCCGTTGGCGAGAATCCGGCCGCTGTGGACACCGCCGGTATCTCGGTGATCCGCCTTCGCTTTGGCGCGATCATGATTGCGGGCGTTCTTTGCGGCATCGCCGGTGCCTATATGTCGACCGCCCTTCAGGCAGGCTTTGTCCGCGAAATGTCGGCGGGGCGGGGCTATATCGCCCTTGCCGCACTGATCTTTGCGAAATGGCGGCCGTGGCAGGCTTTGGGCGCGACCCTTCTTTTCGGCTATCTTCAGGCGCTTGCCCTGCGTCCCGACATTATCGAGAAGGCGATCGGTCTGAAGGTTCAAGTCCAGCTTCTGGACGCTCTGCCCTACATTCTGACTGTCGTGATCCTCGCCGGTTTCGTCGGCAAAGCGATCCCGCCGCGCGCCGGAGGCGAACCCTATGTCAAAGAGCGCTGATCTCGCCGATCTGATCCGGGAAAGGACAGGCTCGGCGCCGGTGCGCGTGGGCCTGATCCTCGGCTCGGGGCTTGGGCATATCGCCGGCGCCGTCGATGGCATCGCCATCCCCTATTCCGAGCTTCCGGGCTTTCCCCATGCCGGCGTTTCGGGCCATGTGCCGCAGCTGGTGATCGGCTCTCTGGAAGGAGTGCGCGTGGCCGTTTTTGGCGGGCGCTCCCACTACTACGAGAAGGGCAAGCCAGATGCCATGCGCCTTCCGCTCGAGGTTCTGAAAGAGCTCGGCGCCGAGATCATGGTCGCCACCAATGCCGCAGGCTCGATGCGCCCCGATATGCCCACAGGCTCGGTCATGGCGCTTAATGACCACATCAATTTCTCGGGTCTCAACCCCCTGATCGGCGAGCCGTCGGACGCCCGCTTCGTGCCGATGACCGAGGCCTATGACCCCAAGCTTCGCACGGGTCTGACGGCTGCCGCCAAGGCCGCGGGCGTCGAGATGGCCGAGGGTGTCTATGCCTGGTATTCCGGCCCCTCGTTCGAAACGCCAGCCGAGATCCGCGCGATCCGCGGCATGGGCGCAGATGCCGTAGGGATGTCTACAGTGCCCGAGGTCATCCTCGCCCGCTTCCTCGGCCTGCGCGTGGCCGCGGCTTCTGTGATCACCAATATGGCGGCGGGCATGAGCACGGAATCCATCAGCCACGAGCATACCAAGGCGATGGCCCCCCTCGGCGCGGCCAAGCTTGAAAAGATCCTGCGGCAGTTCCTCAAAGGGCTCTAGAGAGCAAAACACCGCCCCTTTTCAGGACTTTTTGACTCTATCCGCGTCAAAAAGAAGCTGCACGACGCGCGAGGGTTTGACAGGCACATTGGAAAGGCGTTTTTTGGACAGCACAATGCGTGCGCGGATCATTATATGTTGATCTATCTCCCTATCGCCGAAGTCTCGGTGAACGCCTTTCTGCTCCTCGGCCTCGGCGGGATCGTTGGTATCCTTTCGGGGATGTTTGGCGTAGGCGGTGGCTTCTTGATGACGCCGCTCCTGTTCTTCATCGGCATCCCGCCCGCTGTTGCCGTGGCGACCGAGGCAAACCAGATCGTTGCCTCGTCCTTCTCGGGGGTGCTCGCGCACTTGCGGCGCAAGACGGTCGATATCAAGATGGGTCTGGTGCTTCAGGCGGGTGGTCTCGTCGGCTCCGGCCTCGGCATAATCGTGTTCAACTATCTCAAGGCGCTCGGGCAGGTCGATCTACTCGTCAAGATTTTCTATGTCGTCTTCCTCGGCGCCATCGGCGGTCTGATGTTTGTCGAGAGCATCAATACGCTGCGCCATTCCAGCAAAGGCAGGACACCGGCCAAACGCCGCAAGCACAATTGGGTGCACAACCTGCCCTTCAAGATGAAATTCCGCGTCTCGGGTCTTTATATCTCGGTCATTCCGC